>JAYWHT010000078.1:0-36448 GCA_043777595.1 Spirosomataceae bacterium | reverse complement strand
TTCTGTCGTTACAAGTTTTAGTGTGCCAGTTTTATCAAAACTGGCACACTAAAATACTTATTGACCATACAACTGATTGAACAGTAGCTTAAAAGTACCCTGCGACTGCGCTCTGAACGTAATTTCTGGACCAAAAGTTACCAATCGGCCTTTGCCGATTTTAGCTTCAAATGCTGCTACTCCGTCTTGCAGGTAGCTCTGCCCCCAAGCCCAGCCGCTGCGTAGTGGTTTGTTGGCAGCAAACCAAGCCAATGGCCTGACAGTACCTTTTGCAGCAGCCTCAGGCGCAATCTTAAAGACTGGGCTCGAATCAAAATAAACATCGGCTTGCGAAGTCATACCCCAAGTAGCGGCCTGTGTAGAGTCGAGCGAGATATTGAGAATACTTCCTGGAATATAATATTTTTCGGCAGGCAAGGGTTTTTCTTGCCCCGAGGCTGTCATTTCGGTCAGCGCACTTTTTACTGGCAAACCAAAATGATAAGCCAAGTTGGCACTGCTTCCAATGGTTATAATTTGCCCGCCTGCTTCTATAAATTTTCTGAGTTGCGGTATAGATTTTTCGGCAGATATTTTGCCCAACCAACCTCTATACTCTGCTGGAATATCATCGGCTTTGGGGGTTCTGTCTGCATAAATACTATAAATATCGGCTGTGCCGCCGCCTGTGCCTTTGGCTGGAATGGCTCGGGTTACAAATACAATTGCATCGTATTTGGTTTCTAAGTCGCCTTTGTCAATATCTTGACTGTAAACTACTTGCGCCCCAAAATGGTATTGCTCCATCAATAGCCGCACCCAACCAGAAGCCATAGAGCCGCCGTAGGTATCCCATAGAGCAATGCGGAGTGGTTTTATTTTTTGTAAAACATCAGTCGGTTTTTTGGCAATGGCCACAGCGGTTATTCCCAGATTTTGAGCGGCCTTGTCTAATATTTCTTTGGCTTTGGCAGAATTGGGCACATAAAAAGCACCAGCCTCAGTGTTTGGCCTATTAGTTATTCCTTTTGGCAAACGGTAAACTTCAACGCCAGCGGCAAGTAAGTCGTTGGCTACTAAATACGAATGATTGGCTTTGGCCGACAGCACATAGCCAGCGGCTTTGCCAGCCTCAACTTTACCTGTTGTGGTTTGCAGCTCGCCATATGGCACGGGCTGAAACGGCCCATCAAAACTATCAATCAGTCGGTCAAACTGAATGCCCATTTGGTAGGCCAATGTCCAGCCAGCCGCATCGTAGGGGCGAGTGGGTGCGCTACCTGGGTAGGCAAAATCGTTGGGATGGTCTTGAGGTTCAAACATATCGAGTACGTGTGGCCGAAAAGCCTGTGCTGTTTTGACAATATACGAGCCAGTTGGGTATTTTATGTTGGCAACCGTAAATTCAGCTGTGGCCTTATGAACCTGAATACCTGTACGAACAAGGGCATTGATAAACTTGACGGCAGTAGCGAAGTCGGGCTGGATGGCCGTAATAACATAACCACGGGCATCACGAGTGCTGGGGTCGTTCATTACTTTGTCGTAATATTTGGTCGGAATGCCTCCTCTAAAACCAAGTGGGTCGTTGGCCGAATTACTTGAATCGGGTTTGATGCTTTTGTCATTTTTTTGAGCAGTTGTAATGGCCTCAATGCGTTTGGGCGACAGTGTCCAGTTGTTGCTGTTACCACGGTCTATTGCGTTTCGGCCCATTTTATAGATATTAAACAGTACTTCGTCTCGGTGGCGAGCGGCATAATCGAGGACTGCATAGTTTAACGAAACTGAATAATCGATTGATTGTTTGAAGTGCCATTTTTGGGGTGTAATCGGGTAGGGGGTATTGCCATTGGGAATGAGCCTGTTGGGTACAAGCGGTATATTTTCGGGAGTGGGGCCACCTACTATTTCTGTCAAAAGGCCAATCTGGTTATGAAAATGGGTTGTTGTACGAAGGCCACCATTGTACCAAGTCGAAAACACGGAGCCGCCCAATCGAGTAAAACCAGGTTTATCTTCGGCAATTAGGCGGTTTATCATCGCTGCGCCCAATGCATCAATGCCCGTTACCATGAGTGGGTGAAAGACATAATTGAAAGGATCTCGGTAAGGTGGGCCAGCCAAAATCGAGCCAGCAGGCCCTCGTTGGTGGTGGTTGTACATAATCTGCGGAATCCAGTCGACAAACAACGGACGGGCTACGTTTTGAGTTTCTTTGAGCTGTAGCATATAAAAATCACGGTTGTTGTCATGGCCAGCATATTTTTCATATAGTTTGGGTAAATATTCGAGCGTTCGTTTTTCGGTTTTAGCTTCTCTCATATACCAATTAGCCACTAATTCATGTCCGTCTGGATTGATGTGCGTGAGCAATATCACGACGTTGTCTAAGATTCGCATCGTTTCGGGGTCTGTTTTGCTTGTAAGCTGCCAAGCGGTTTCGATGAGTTGCATTATACCCACTGTTTCGGTTGAGTGAATGCCACCATCAATCCAGACAACGGCCTTGCCTTCGTTGGCCAATAGCCGTGCTTGTGCATCGTTTAGGCCGTCGGCACGAGCCAATTTTTGTGAAATCTCTTGATAGCGAGCCAGTTTTTTATGGTTTTCAGGCGATGTTACAATGAGCATTGGCTGCGTGCGGCCTTCTTCGGTTTTGCCAATGTCGATGAGCTTCACACGGTTTGAGGTTGCCAATTTTTGAAAATAAGCCTCGGTTTGGGTGTAAGTGGCCAGCATATAGTCGTCGCCAATATCAAAACCAAAATGCGCTTTGGGAGACGGAATATTTTGGGCTTGTACGTTCAAAATAGCTCCCAAGCTAATAGCTACTGATAGAAATAGATTTTTGAGCATTGTGTTTAAGATAAATAAAGGGTTGAGGAATTAGGATTGAATTGGAATTGACAACTTTAAATAAGTTGTCAATCTAATTGGTGTAAATATAAGACATCAACTGTTCGTCTATGTAGCGATGTTCAGATTTGAGATGTGTATAGTTGCGGAGAATACCCTCAAAAACAAAACCATGCCTTTCGTATAGTTTAATGGCTTTGGTGTTGGTGGTAGCGGTGCTGAGTTCTATCCGTTTGAGACCACGCTGCTGGCCTAAGTCAATAATTGCCTTTATCATGGCCGACCCATAGCCCTTGCCAGCTTCGTTGGGTGCTATGGCCACACCACCCAAGTAGTTAATATGGTCTGACCTATGTAGTAGCGGTATGAGCTTAAACATACCGACATCTCGCCCATTGACCGAAAAAATATAAATAATATCTTGTAACAACAAAGACTCAAAAACTGGCTCGAAGGCATCTGACGGCATGGGTTCGTACAACAAATATGGATTTGTGCTGGGGTGCATATATAGGTTGTAAATGAAGGCAAAATCTGCTTTGGTAATTTTTCTTATCATTTTGAAAATCTGTAAAAACGCTAATATGTCAAAAATTAGGCCACATACGATATTATTGTTAAAATCTAAAATACCGATAAATACAGCCCCAATACAATAGATATATTTAAAAAATATCAATAAAAAAGCACACTTATTTAGTTTCTGGTACCCAAAGCCACAAAACAAATTGGAACAATATTGTAAACTCGAATACCATAAGAGGATATTTATAGCCGACTGACCTCCATTTACTTTTTCACCCTCAATTACCCCTTCCAAGCGAATACAACAACAAATCTGCCGAGTATAGGTTTTTAAATTAACATCAACGCCCTCCCCAAGCCGACAAAGCGGCGATAGCAAGCAGTGTGAGGCCAATCCAAGAAATGACAGTAGTAAGCCCTGTAATAATACCCACTACCGAAGCACCTTTGCCCTCACCGTTTTCTGCATTGATTTTTTTCTTAGATATAAAACCCATAATAGTTGCACCGATTCCCATCAAAAAACCAACCAAAGAAAGCGGCCCTATGCCAATATACAACGACACAATCGATACCATAACGGCAGCAATACCTATCAAAGCAGAGGCAATACCCAACGTACTTTTTTCAACAATTTTGGGCTTTGTTTCAGACACCGACTGCTGTTGTACTTGTGTATCAACTATTTTTGCAGATGCCACTGTACGACTGCTGACGGCTATAAAAGTTGTCATGCAGGTCAAAAATATAAGTAGTGTTTTCAAAATTTTGGTTTTTAAGGGGTTGTGAGTTAAACATAATGCTGTTAATCAGTAAGTTACCGAAATAAAAACACCGTATTATTTTTGAATAAGTACTTAAACAATTTATTGCTTTTCGCTACTATTAGATTATAAAAGAGCAATAAATACCCACGTCTCATATCTACTTTTCTACCAGCCTGTGCGGTATTCTCTTTTTACAAACTGATTGGCTGCATCGTAGTTGTTGATTTTCATGTTGGCACCGTCCCAGAGCAGTTGCTTGCGGCCTGTATATTTGTTGTTTTCACGATTGAGGTACGAGCGTACGGCCAAGTTGCCCATCAAGACTATCTCGGTCAGGGGGCCAGACTCGGCAAAACCCGAACTGGTGTATGTACCAAAGCCTGACTTACAAGCCTTCACCCATTGTTGCTGATGGCCACTCACATCACCGTCCACCAACGCCCGAGTGGCTTCGGGTAGTTTGGCGTTAGTGAGCTTGCCATCGAGGCCATACACTTTTGGATTGCTACCAAACAACTGTGCCGACAGCATACCTTTTGTGCCTATCATCAATATACCTCCGTCTCGGTTAGCAAATACACTCTCGTAGTCGCAGCCCTCGGGTAGTTTTGGTCTTATGCCACCATCGTACCACGACAGGTTTATTTCTTTATGTTTGACGGGGCTTGGATTGTTGAATTTTAAATGTACCGTTGATGAAGGTGGGCAGCCGTCGGTGAGAAACGACTCAACAAAAAAATCGCTATATACCTGCCCAACCGAACACTCTACTGCCGTGGGGTAGCCTAACTTTAAGGCTCTAAACGGTACGTCCATAAAATGACAACCCATGTCGCCCAACGAGCCTGTGCCGTAGTCCCAGTAGCCTCGCCACCTAAATGGCATATAGGCTTCGTGGTACTCTCGGTAGGGTGCCGTACCGAGCCATAAGTCCCAATCTACCTCAGCGGGTATGGGCATGGTTTCTTTTTTGTCCCGTGGCGACTTTACCCCTTGCGGCCAAACGGGGCGGTCTGTCCAGACATGAACGGTATGTACCTCGCCAATCATGCCGCTCTGTACTATTGCCTCTGTGATGCGTGTACCTTTGCCGCTACTGCCTTGGTTGCCCATTTGGGTTACGACTTTGTTTTTTTGCGCCAGTTCGGCCATCATACGAGCCTCCCAAATGTCGTGTGTGAGGGGTTTTTCGCAATAGACGTGCTTGCCCAATTCCATAGCTGCCGTTGCTACAGGGTAATGGGTATGGTCGGGGGTAGTTACAATTACGGCATCGAAATTTTTGGCTTCTTTCTCAAACATCTTGCGGTAGTCTCTGTAATAGGGGGCCGTGCTAAACTGCGCTCTAAACTTACTCGCCATGCGGTCGTCCACATCACAGAGAGCCACAATATTGTCTGAGCCTTTGTTGTAAGCTGCTGGTATATTGACATCGGCCTTGCCGCCACAGCCTATTGCCACAATGTTGAGCTTATCGCTGGGAGCCACGAATCCTTTGCCCAATACGTGCCGAGGCACAATCATAAAACTGGCGGCGATGGTGCTTTTTTGTAAAAAATTACGCCGAGAAATGTTTAATTCAGTGTTGTTGTTCATGTTTGAAAGGGTTTGTTTTGTGCCACGAATATACGGATTTTTACAAAAAATCGACAAAGTATTTTCCGTAAAGTTTTGCGCGATGCTACTTTAAACTATTATCCTAAAAAATTTATTAGAGACTTCAAAAAACTTTCGGGCTGCTCGGCTTGTATCCAATGGCTTGCGCCTGCTATGGTGTCTAACTGGGCATTAACGAAAATCGTTTTGAGGCCAGCAATGTCTTTGTCGAGAACATAATTGGACAATGCCCCTCGCATAAAAAGGGTAGGCTCAGACACCATTCGCAATGCAGGTACGGCTGCACCAATACCAGTAATATTACGCTCAATTACAAGCAGACTAATACGCCAGTCGAATTGGTTCTGGTCGTTTCTGTATAGGTTTTTTAGTAAAAACTGCCGCACGCCCAAGTTAGGCTCAAAATTGCTCAAAATGGCATCTGCTTCGTTGCGGTTTTGGAGTGTATTGAGTTTGATGGCGTTGAGGCCAGCCAATATTTTTTCCTGATGCACCTCATATTGTTTTGGAGATATATCGACTATTACCAACTTACTGAACGTACCAGCATAACGCACGGCGTAGTTCATTACCGTTTTGCCGCCCATTGAGTGGCCTATCAAAATTGGTTTTTTTAGGTTGTGTTCTTCAATAAATTCGTGCAGGTCTGCGGCCATGGCTTCATAGTCAAAGACATCGCTACGTGGCGAGCGGCCATGATTGCGTTGGTCGAGGGCATACACTGCGTAACCTTGGTCGGCTATTAACTTGCTTATTGTAAGCCAGTTGTCGCATGAGCCAAGAAGCCCGTGCAAAATAATAATAGGCTGTCCTTGCCCTACTGTTCTATAAAAAAGCTTCATCTACCCATTATCGTTTCTTATCTGTGCAACGAGTGCTAAATTTGTGTTGGTGGCCATTACAATTTGTTCATCTGTCAAAATTCCCTGTGTAACCAATGTTTTAATTATTGCTATTTTTTCGAGAGTCTGACCTTGTTCTATACCTTGTTCTATACCTTGTTCAATGCCTTGTTGTATGCCTTGTTCAATGCCAATTTGCATACCTTTGCGTATGCCAAAATCTTCATAAACTTTTTGAGCGGCTCTTGTACTTTCAGCTATTTTTCTCAGATGTCGCTCTTCGGGGGTTAGATTATCTACATCAATTATTTCGGTAACTCGTCTGATAGCTGGATTTAATAAATTGATCTGCGGGTCTTCGGGGTTATTGATTGACTGGTAAATCAAATCTAACCAATCTCTGTAAGCATTGGTAGTAAAATCGTCACGATGATAAGAGTTTAAAAACACCAACTGATGTCCAAAAATATCAATTTCTTCGCCTTTTAAATTATTAGGATTTAGCTTAGAAATCAAAACTTCGTTTAAAACAACATTGCCCATCTTGTCTTCTACTTTGTAAGGTGCTGTCAAGACAACAATGGTATAGACTGTTTTTTTTATGCCATATTGCTTTGAACTACATTGCAACTCGGCAATAGACATCAAGAAGTAATGCAAGAATCGGTCAAAGTTATGGTCATATTCTAATCGTTGAATTTCAACAATTATTCGATGATCTTTACTCTCCGCAAAAATATCTAATTTGAAGTCCACGTATGCTAATTTCGGCTCAAATTTCTTCTCCGTTTCAATAGTACCGACTTCCATGTCAATACCCAATATATCTTTCACAAAACCTTTGAAAACAAAAGGGTCAGTAAAAGCCTTTTTAAATATTACCTCGTTGTCCAAATTACCTAAAAGCATCTGTTTGTATGTTTATGGTTGTAAAGTTAAGACTAATTCAAGAGCCGTCTAAACTCAAATCTTGACGACTACAAACTCTACACGGCGATTTTTGCGGCGCTCGGCTTCGGCGGTGCTTTTGGTAGCTGGTCGAGTTGAGCCATAGCCTTTGGCTTCGATTCTACCAAAATCAATGCCCTTTCCAACCAAATAACTTTTGACGGCATTGGCTCGGCTGAGAGATAACTTCAAATTTTCGTCAAAATCACCCACTTTGTCGGTATGCCCCTCAATTCTGATGGTCATTGTTGCGTTGGTTTCCATCAACGTTACCAACTGGTCTAATTCTGTGAATGATGCTGGTAGTAGGTCAAATTTACCTACTTCAAAATAAATATTGTTGAGCCTAACGGCCTCACCGACAGATAGTTTTTTGTCAGCCAAAGTTGGTTTTGTTACTTTTACGGTGTCAATTTTCGGTGTTTTGATGCTATCTGTTTTTGGTACTACGGTGGGCTTAACGGGCTTGGTGGTTGGTGTTTTGGTAACAGGTTTTGGATTGCGAATATGTACTCCGTAAAAGTTCCAGTAATCACGATTGTCTGTTTTGTTTCTATAATCTTTGCCTTCGTATATGTCAAAAATTTCTATGCCGGGCTTTAGTCGTTCAAAATAAACAGTAAATTCTACTATATCGCCAGTTTCCAGAGTCTGTTCTTGTGGTTCGATAACTATACCTTCGGCTTTAATAAACTTAAAAACGTGGTCGTCATCTTTAACGTCAATGAGTTTTATTTTTGGGTCTATCTTTATCTGACTGGCCGAGCCACGTCCTTCCATTAAATCTTGCATAGTACGAGGGCGATTATCGATAAAAAAATAAACGATAGTATATTTATCGGTGAGAGCGATTTTTTTTATTTCGATGTATTTTTGAGACTGTTCATTTACTTTCGGCGCAAGTGTCGTTATTTTTTGGGCAAATAATGGGCTAACTATTGCCAGCAGTACAATTAAAATGAGTGTGTTTTTCTTCATGCTTTTTGGGTGATTTTCTGTTAATGCCATAACGACATAACTGTTTTTTTAGTGCCGAATGATTGTTAAAATCTGTTAAAACAATAATAGAAAATGTTGAGATTTGGTGTAAATTTGTGGTCAAAAAAATAATAAAAAATGGGATATAGTAAATATAAAAAACTCAAACAAGTAACCGAAAAATTTGGGCTACGAAGCGAAAAAATATCTTTTTTTACCCAAATTAAGCCCATTGAACCGTCGGACTGGCTAAAAAAGACAATTGAAATGGCTGATACGGTGGTGTTGTCGAACGAAAAAGTAAAATCAGAACGTATCATTTCACCTATTTTGTCGGAGGTACATATTCTTCACAAAACCAAATTGTCGCTATTTTCGGGCGAAGAACTCAATGTACAACCCGAAAACGACTTGAATGGCCCTTGCGACTTTTTCTTCTCGACACGCCCCAACGCATATCTACTCGAAGCACCCATCGTTGCCATGACCGAAGCCAAAGATGAAGACATGGAGTACGGTATGGCGCAATGCACGGCACAAATGGTTGCCGCTCAGATATTTAATCAAAAAGCAGGGCTGCCTACGCCCACCGTTTGGGGTTGTGCTACGACGGCTGGCGAATGGCATTTTTTGAAACTCACCGACCAAACATTATACATCGATACCAAATCATATTACCTCGACCGCCTCGATGTGCTGCTTGGGGCTTTTGATAGCGTAATAGAACAAATATGAATCAAAAATACGAAACTGTCATTGGCTTAGAGGTACACTGCCAGTTGATGACGAACACCAAGATTTTTGCTGCCGACCAAAATCTATTTGGCAGTCAGCCCAACCAGAACATCAGTGTCATTACGTTGGCGCACCCGGGTACGCTGCCCAAACTCAATAAAAAAGCCGTGGAGTTTGCTGTCAAGATGGGGCTGGCTTGTGGGTGCGGTATTACTCGAAAAACGATATTTGACCGCAAAAATTATTTTTATCCAGACCTTCCCAAGGGCTACCAAGTGTCGCAAGACAAAGCCCCGATTTGTGTAGGCGGCCAGATACATATCAGTACCTCAAAAGGCGAGCGTACGATAGCCATTCACCATATTCACCTCGAAGAAGATGCTGGTAAGTCGGTACATGATGGCTCAACGACCGATACACTACTCGACTACAACCGTGCTGGTACACCGCTGATTGAGATGGTAACCAATCCAGACTTGCGCTCAGGCGAAGAGGCTGGGCAGTTTTTGACAGAAGTGCGCCGTATGGTGCGGTATTTGGACGTGTGCGACGGCAACATGGAAGAAGGCTCACTGCGCTGTGATTTGAATGTGTCTATTCGACCTTTTGGGCAAGATGAGTACGGTACAAAAGTCGAAATTAAGAACATGAACTCTATCAGAAACGTGATGCGAGCCGTGGACTTTGAGGTAAAACGACAAGCTGAAATGCTCGAAAGTGGCCAGACGATTGTGCAAGAAACTCGAATGTTTGATGCCGACAACGGCCATACATATAGCATGAGGCTCAAAGAAACAATGAACGACTATCGGTATTTTCCAGAGCCTGACCTCGCCCCCGTTGTGATTTCGGACGAATGGTTGGTGGATATTCAAGCTAATTTGCCCGAATTGCCACGACAGTTGTTTGAAAAATTTACAACTCAATATAATCTTTCGCCCAATCACGCTAGTACACTGACAGACAGCAAAGAGGTAGCCAATTATTTTGAAAGACTGAGTGCCGTTACCAATAATTACCAAACGGCTGCCAACTGGACGATAGGGCCTGTCAAAAGTTATTTGAATGAAAATATAGATCAAACCGCCAACGATTTTCCAGTAAGTGCCGAGCAATTAGGTAAGTTGATTTTGATGGTCGAAAAAAATAGTGTGAGTTATTCTATCGCCACGCAAAAGATTTTGCCTATATTGCTCAAAAATCCAGAACAAAACCCTGAAACTATTGCCATAGAAAATAACTGGTTACAAAACAGTGATTTAGCATCTTTAGAACAAATAATAGACGAAGTACTGGTCGCCATGCCCGACAAAGTGGCCGAATATCAAAAAGGCAAAAAAGGGCTTTTGGGGCTATTTGTTGGCGAAGTTATGAAAAAATCGAAAGGCACAGCCGACCCAAAAATTACAAATCAGTTAGTAGTCAGTAAATTAGTTATTAGTTAGTCATTCATTCATACAATCAATCATTCATACATGAACGCACTCGTACACGCACATTCTGGCCTTCGTTATGTAGTTTTGGCATTGCTTTTGGCTGCCATTTATACTGCATTTAGTAAAAAAGGGGATTCAACTTCACCCTATTCAAAAATATATTTGGGGGCTATGATTGCCACACACACCCAGATACTGATTGGTTTGGTGTTGTATTTTATGAGTCCAAAAGTTAATTTTAGTATGATGAGTGAGCCGTTTTATCGTTTTTATAATGTAGAACACGTTACGGGAATGCTCATTGCTGCTGTGCTGATAACCATTGGCCACCGCCAAGCCAAAAATCTCAAACATGGCAAGGTATTGGCATACTACGGCATTGGTCTTGTGGTCATATTGGCATCTATTCCATGGCCTTTTCGTGCTGCTTTGGCTGGTGGCTGGTATTAACCAAAATCATGAAAAACACACAGGTTATACTTGCATTTCGCCCGCAGGGCATGGTGCAAGAGTCGGACATGGCCTTGGCTACGGTTGAGTTGCCACAGTTGGCCGATGGTCAGTTTTTGGTTCAAATTCAGTATATTTCGCTCGACCCCGCCATTAGAGGTTGGATGAACGCAGGTACTACTTACATAAAGGGCATCGAAATCGGTGCGCCCATCAGAACCTTCTCGGCAGGGATTGTAATTGAGTCCAAACATACCAATTTTCTGGTTGGTGAATATGTTTGGGGGTTGCTTGGGGCGCAGCAATATGCCATCACTGACGGAATGGGTATGGTCAAGGCCGACGTTTCAAAAGGTAATTTGTCATGGCATTTGGGTATTTTGGGTATGCCAGGTATGACGGCCTACTTTGGACTATTGGACAAAGGCAAACCACAGGCGGGTGAAACAGTACTCATTTCGGGTGCGGCGGGTATTGTGGGTACAACAGTTGGCCAGATAGCCAAGCTCAACGGCTGCCGAGTGGTAGGTATTGCTGGTGGGGCTGATAAATGCAAGTTTTTGATAGAAGAAATGGGCTTTGATGCCGCCATCGACTACAAAAACGAAAGCGTAGCCGAGGGCATCGCCAGAACCTGCCCCGACAAGGTCAATGTGTTTTTTGATAATGTAGGTGGCGACATACTCGACGATGCGCTCGCCAACTTGGCCATGGGTGCAAGAGTAGTGATTTGTGGGGCGATTTCACAATACAATGCACTCGAAATCAAAGGCCCGCGCAACTACATGAAAATCGTAACGGCACGGGGTTATATAACTGGTATTATTGTTTTTGACTATGCCAATCGGTTTCAAGAAGGTATCAATGACATAGCTGACTGGCTCAAAGCTGGCAAAATACATACCAAAGAAGACATAGACGAGGGTCTCGAAAACTTCCCAGCTACGCTCATTAAGCTCTATACAGGCCAAAACTTTGGCAAACTGCTACTCAAAATATAACAAGAAACGGCAGATTGTTACTAATCTGCCGTTTCTGAAACTACTATTATACAAATCAATATTCTATATTATCTTACTGTCAGTTTCAAAATTCTGTTATTGCCTTGGCTCCACTCGCTCAAGTATAATATACCATTTTTATCAATCGTTAGGCCATAGGGTGCATTTAAGCCTGTTAAGAGCGTTTGTGATGTTTGATTGCTTGGGTCAAAAACCCTCAGACTACTGTTGCCACGGTCGGTGACGTATATTAGCCCGTTGTCGTCCACAACTACATTGGAGGGCAAATTGAGTTTTACCTTATCGAAAGCACCGTCCACGTTGCCAGCCGTACCTGTTCCAAAGAGTGTTGTTACCTTACCCCCGTCAAAATCAACTGTTCTAATAGAGTGATTCCCTTCATCTGCTACATAAATTAGGTTGTTTTTGAGAAATATACCTACTGGGCCGCTAAATTTGGCATTGGTTGTAGCAACTGTACCTGTGTTGTAGCCAGTACCTGCTCCTACAATACTCGGACTTGACACCACACCGTCTTTGCGGCTCGTGCGTACAATGGTCGAGTTACCAAAACAAGCCATATAATAAGTGCCGTTCATAAAATAAGAAGCACTGGCATTTTGAGAAACTCCAACAATAGAAGTAGGGCTATTATAAATGGCATTGTTGGCTTGAAACAAAATACCATTTGAAGCAGAAGTACCAGAATTAAACAAACTTAATTGATAATAATAAATACCTTTTGCTTCGTTGGTAACTACCAAAACTTTGTCGTTACCGCTTACACCAGTTTTTAAAATCGAGATGCCTGTGAGAGATGCGTGTTTAGCACCGTTTTCGTCTTTTAGATATACATATTGTTTGGTACCGTTTGGTGCAATGATCAACAGAAAACTAACACCTCGCATTGAAGCATAGACTGTGCCGTTGTCGGGATCTACGGCAACACTTTGGAAAGCATCAGCAAAGCGGATTAGTTCGGTGTTTGTACCTATTTGATATTTGTAATTAAAAACTGTGGGCCCAGTTGCTTGCTTACCTTTTACATCAACTTTTATGCCACCAGTTCCAGCCTTTTCGGGTACCTGAATCGTAATCTGTTGCGGGCTTGAAGCCGTAACAGTGGCTGTTTTTCCATTTACTGTTACTTTAATATCTGTCGAAACGCTGCTAAACCCTTCGCCATTGATAACAACCAAAGTCCCTGCACCACCATCAGTTGGCGCAAATGTGGTTATTTTTGGTACAACTACTGTAAAGTTGCTACCCGAACTACCTACTACACCATTGGCTTCAACCGATATAGCACCTGTTGTGGCAGCATCTGGCACAACTGCTATAAGTTGCGTGGCCGATGCACTTTTGACGGTAGCAGACACCCCGTTGAACTTTACTTTGTTTGCTGCTGCATCTGTTCCAAAATTAGTACCTGTAATTGTTACTTCGGTGCCAGAAGCGCCTTGTATGGGCGAAAACGAACTTACAACTGGTG
The DNA here is from genome assembly GCA_043777595.1 of Spirosomataceae bacterium. Classification (GTDB taxonomy): domain Bacteria; phylum Bacteroidota; class Bacteroidia; order Cytophagales; family Spirosomataceae; genus JAYVJH01. Next base: position 22,819 of record JAYWHT010000078.1, on the reverse strand, counting down.
CTTTGGGTGGAATGGCAATGACCTTAAAGCTATCATAACTTACTGTGCCACCTGTGGCAGTAAGGGTAATTTTTTGTACGCCAAGCGATGCAGTAGCTGGTACAATAAAATCGACCGAGGTAGCGCTTACGTTGCTTGTAGTGGCCGTTTCGCTACCTATTTTGATAACGGCGGCATCTAAGGCTGTGCCTGTGATGTTAATAGTTTGCCCTGCATAACCCTCTTGTGGATTTACGCTCGTTATGGCAGGGGAGGCTGTTACGGCAGGTTTCGTACAAGAGGAAAGCTGAAGAAAGCAGCTAAAAAGTATCACCACCGATAAAATAAAGTAGCGAAAGTAATTTAGTTTTTTCATAATACATTGCGTAAATAATCCGTCGCCACGGTTGGGTTTTGTGTTATTGTGATTTAGATAACAAATAGAATTAGTTAAGCAACCAAGCTGACGGCATTGGACAAAAAATGTTTTTTGAGAGAGCATGCCTTGCGACGTGCGAGTTTTATCTCTAAGCCATTTGTCAGTAATACTGTGCAGCTATCTATGATTTCGGCTATAAAATTGATATTGAGTAAACAAGATTTATGAACCCGCAAAAAACAATCGGGCAAGCCATAACCAAACAATTTGAGGGTTTTGGCAATAACGAGCGTGCTGCCGTCTGTAAAATAAATGCGACTGTAATTACTTGCGCCTTCTATTTTGATGATAGTGTCGGTGGCTACCAAACGTCGTTCGGTATAGCCTTTAATAAATACAAATTGTTTCATAGTAGTAAAGTTGAGTGATACTGTATCTTTGTGAGATTGACGGTTCAAAACTCATACATTGTCTCGGTCTATGCAAGCCTCCGTTGGTGAGTAGCAGGTTTTGGTGGGTGAGCGACAGATTTATTGATTAAATGGTATTTGTTGTCAATTTTTTACAGACATTTATGGTTTCAATTCTGATTTATGTCTATGAGAGTCATTGAATTTATATGCGTAGTACTATTTTTACATATAGGCTACGAGGTTACTATGGGGCAGCGGCCAGGCTCTAATAAACCCATTCGTAGTAGCTCAGGAGAACGCTACCCTATGCCACTATTTGACATGAACCGCGCCAACGATTTGCCTTATGTTGCCGACAGGGTAGCAACGGTGCACAGATTATTGCTAAATGCCAATCAAGCCCCACCTTCTCTCAAACGAGACTCTACTATACTAAGGCTTTACAATTACCTTGGGGCTTTGTACCGAGAAACCAACGGACATAAAGACAGTTGTTTATATTATGGCAAACTCATGGCTGCTTATGCTCTCGAACATAAAAATGTAGAATTTGAAGTAAAAGGATTGTTTCAGCAGTCGTTGTATTATCGAAATATCAAACTCAATACCGAAGAAGCACTAAGACTCAATCTAAAAGCATATAAAATTATTGAAAATGCCGATCACGACCCACAGGTTTTTTGGCGAATATGTTATAATTTGGGCGATCTGTATTTGAGTGTCAAAGAATATGACAATGCCCTTAATTATTATCAACAAGCCGATGTTTTGATAAAAGAAGGGACAGGTCTTAGTATGGCCTCGACCGATGCGTATATTACTTCAATTTGGCAGGGTATGGCTATTATTTATACCCAAAAGAAAAACTATGCTTTGGCCGAATCATACTTTTTGAAGGCCATTGACAACCTCAAATATATTTCAATTAGAGCCAGCCATGCCAATATTTATGACGATTATTCGGCACATTTGCAAAGCCAAGAGCGGTACACAGAAGCAATAGGCTACGGCAAAAAAGCCGAAGAGATTTGGCTTGAACTCAAAAAGCAAGAAAACCTAAGCACCTCACGCTCAAATTTGGCTCTCTATTACTTGGCAATTAACAATCTTGACTCAGCCTATCAATATGCCAGTCTGGCGGTTCGATCGCCATCGCCATCGCTCAATGCCATTCAGTCTGGTCAGCAAGCATTGTATAAAATAGAACTGAAAAGAGGTAATTGGAAAGCAAGTTTGCTGCATTTTGAAAAATATATAGCCATTCGTGATTCGCTTGATAAAAAATTTAATGCCGAGGCATTTTATAAAATCCAAAGTCGATTTGACTTGGAAAGAGTGGAACTGAATAATAAACAAGCCAAGGAACTGCAAGAAAAAGAAGTACTCACTATGCGCCAGCAAAACGAGTTTGATAAACTAAAAACAGCTACCGAAAAACGGCGATTTTTAGACCAAGTAACAAGCGAAAAACTCAAACGACAAATAGAAATACAGGCACTCAGAGAGCAAGCAACAAAAGACAGAATCAGTACTTATGAAGACAAAGCCAAACAAGAAGAATTGATAAATAGCCTGAAAATAAAAGAATTGGAACAAGAAAAAATCTTAGAGAGCCGTAGTCGTAATGTTTTGGGTATTGGTTTGTTGTTTGCAATGCTTTTGGGTTTCATGCTGCTTTGGTACAATCGTAAGCTGAGAGCTAACAATAGAGAACTAAAAGCCAAAAACCAGATTATCGAAGATGTTACGCAAAGAGTACACTCGACTGAAATAGCTGCACTGAGGGCGCAGATGAATCCCCATTTTATATTTAATTGTCTTAATTCAATACAGTATTTTACAGCCAAAAACGACTCTGAAAGTGCCTCAAATTATTTGTCTAAGTTTTCAAAACTAATCAGATTGGTTTTAGAAAACTCTCGCTCCGAAAAAGTATCGCTTCAGAATGAACTTGAAACGCTGCGGCTTTATATTGAAATGGAAGCCATGCGGTTTCAGAATAAACTGAGCTACCAACTCAACGTAGCGAGCGATATTGAGCAGGAGTATATTCAGATTCCACCTTTATTGCTACAGCCTTTTGTCGAAAATGCCATTTGGCATGGACTTATGCACAAAGAAGAAGGTGGAACGATAAAAGTCGATGTCATACAAAAAAATAACACTTTAATCCAAGTCGTAGTAACAGATGACGGAATTGGACGGCAAAAAGCGGCAGAATTTAAAAGCAAAACAGCTACCAAAAACAAATCTTTTGGTATGAAAGTAACAGCAGAGCGCATCGAACTCATCAATCAGTTGTATAAAACGGCAACGGAAGTAAAAATAATTGACCTAAAAAATGAGGCTGGATTTGCTTCGGGTACAAGAGTGATTGTTGAGATTCCGATATAAATTTAGGTGCTTGACATTTTGATACTGTACTTCAATAAATCTAAAAATAAGTAACTATCATTCCAGACCGACCGATTACTCAAATTATAGTGCTTGTCTGTAAATTTAGTGTTAAGATTGAAATAGTTATTTACTCGTTACTATTCACTACCCTCCATGGCTTTTATTCAAACAAAATACATACTTATTGTTTGTCTTGTTGGGTATGGCGTTGTTTTTGGGCAACAACCGCCAACGATAGTGATAGACAGTGTTCTTAAAAATAATGAAATAAGAAAAATAAATGGATATTGCTCTGTCTTTGAAGATAATACGAAGCCAGAGATGCCTTTTAGACAGGTAGTAAGGCAGAGGTTTAAGCTACAACCAGAAGAAGAGTTTACGGCATCGTTACCGCATAGCATTACTTGGGTGCATTTCAAAATCAAAAACAATAACCTGACAGATACTCTCAAAACACTTTATTATGGCGGCAATCACATAAGTCTCACTATTTACGAAATAGATAAAAATGGTGTTTTTAGACAATCAGATAACGGTTTTAGAGTGGGGAGTATTACTTATCAAGACAGGGTTTTTCGCCGATTTAGTTTACCAATCGTGGTTTTGCCTCAGTCGGAGGGGTCGTTTTGGGTTAGGCAAGAGTGTTTGTTTTATTTTACAAGATTTGCCCCAGTACTCTACAACGACCAACAATATGAGCAACGGCGAAACCAAAAAGTATTTAGACAGTTGGCTTCTTTTGGGTTTCTGTGGCTACTAATCGGTGTTTGTATGTTTTTGAGTTTGTTTTCATTTAGTCAATATGTATTTTTCAAAAATCAAACGTCTTTTTGGTGGAGTACCTATTTGGCTATCAATGTTGTTTTTTTCTTGATGGTGTCTGATATTGTCCTCAATGTACCAGTTATTCCCTTTTCTGTCTATGATTTGTTTGTTACCGTTGAGTACCTTATTATTATTAGTTATCTTTTGTTTTTCAATTCGTTCCTAAATCTCAAACAGTACAATAACGTACTATATCGGACTGTCAAATATATCATAGGTTTTGTTTCTGTTGTTGCTGTGGTAGGTGTTTACTTGGTTTTTACCCAGTGGCATGCAGGTTATGTTTTTTATGACTATGCGTTTTATGCTACGCAACTTGTTTTTTATGGTTTGCTTGTGGCAACGGCGTTTAGCAAAGTACCCAACAAAAAACTACTGTTGGCTGGCTCTGCATCGTTAGCTGTTTTTGCGCTCTATGCCGTGGTAATTTCTCAGTTGGGCATAGCAAATGCCGATATTTTGTGGCGAACACCAACCTTGATTTATGGAATGGGGGTTTTTGTGGAATTGGTTTTTGTATCATTGGCACTGAGCCAAAGAAATAGACAAATAGAAATCGAAAAAGGACTTCTCGAAAAAGAAAAACTACTCGAAGCCCAGCGCACAGCCGAACTCACCAACTCATTCAAGCAGCAAATAGCGCAGACAGAAATTACAGCATTGCGGGCGCAAATGAATCCTCATTTTATTTTTAATTGTCTCAATTCAATTCAATATTTTACAGCCAAAAACGACTCAGAAAGTGCCTCTAATTATTTGGCTAAGTTTTCTAAGCTAATCAGGCTGGTGTTAGAAAACTCTCGTTCAGAAAAAGTTACTCTACAAAATGAACTCGAAACCTTGCGGCTTTATATCGAAATGGAAGCCATGCGATTTCAAAATAAGCTCAGTTATAAACTAAGCATAAATCCAGATATAGACCAAGAATACATACAGATTCCGCCACTGCTATTGCAGCCCTTTGTCGAGAACGCCATTTGGCACGGTCTGATGCACAAAGAAGAAGGCGGAAAAGTAACAATAACGGTAGAGTTACAAAATAATACAAGTAGAACTATTGATGAAGAGTTACAAACGATTACAGTTTTACGAATATCTATTGCCGACGATGGTATAGGTCGAGAAAAAGCAGCAGAGTTTAAGAGCAAAACGGCTACCAAAAACAAGTCATTTGGTATGAAAGTAACTGCCGACCGTATCAATCTTATCAATCAGCTCTACAAAACACAAACACAGATTCAGATTATTGACCTAAAAGACCCACTCGGTTTGGCCATAGGTACAAAAGTCATTATTGAAATTCCAGTATAGCAAATAATTAAAACAAACATTTTGTATTGTTACTGGTGGTATGACTGATGTAAAATTTTGATTAACCCTTAATAACCAACCGATTACTCAAATTGTGTTGTCATTGCTGATATTTAGTAATAATATTGCCAAACACACAAAACACTTATGAAAACAATAATTATCGACGACGAACCCAATGCTGTGGGCTTGCTGGAGCTTCGGTTGGCACAATATTGCCCACAGATAGAAATTGTTGCTGCTTGTACTAACAGTGTAAAAGGCGTTGAGGCTATTAAATTGCATCAGCCCGATTTGTTGTTTTTGGATATTGAGATGCCACAGATGAATGGCTTTCAGGTATTGGAGGCTGTTGGAAATACATCTTTCTCGTTGATTTTCGTAACTGCTTATGACAAATTTGCTATCAAAGCCTTCAAATACAGTGCTTTGGACTATATTTTGAAGCCCATCGAAATCGAAGAGTTAGTGGCAGCGGTGGCAAAGGTAGAAAAACACCGACAAACTAACTTTGAGCAGGTAACTCACCTCAAACAGCAGTTGGCAGCCGAGACCAAAGTACAACCAAACCAGATTGCACTACCCTACCAAAACGGTGTGAAGTTTGTTAATATCGACGACATACTCTATGCAGAGGCGGACAACAACTATACTAAATTTTGCTTAAAAGACGGTAAAATACATTTGGTTACTCGTTCATTAAAAGAAGTACAAGAGCTACTCGAAGACCGTGGTTTTTTGAGGTTACATAGGCAGTATTTGGTCAATGTAGCACAAATCATTAAGTTTGTAAAAGGCGATTCAAGCCATGTAGTAATGACCAACTTAGTTCAAATTCCTGTATCACGTATTCACAAAGAACAACTCATGGAGCGTTTTGAATGGCTGTAGTCAGTTATCAGTTATCGTTCGCAGAGCGAACGATAATACTCAATACTCAATACCGCACGGGCGGCTCCGTCAATACTACTGCCCAAATCTTGTTCTGCCGTCTTTTTTTGGGTCTAAAACCTCGCCTTTCAGTCCTTTTTCTCTGAAATATGCCAAGTACGCATCTCTCATCAGCAAGTTGAGCGGCTCGTTGCTGATTCGTTCCTTCAAGAACTCAGCACGGTCGCCTCCGTTTGCTACATAGTCGCTCGTAACAACGGTATAGTTTCGGGTCAATTCGAGCGGTTGCCCACCTATTTTGAGGTCTAATACCTGGTTGGTGTTTTTGTCTATCACCAACTCCATACCCGCTTGTGGCTCACGACGTTGAGCAATATAGCTTGCGAATTTTTGCATGGTACTGCCTGACAGCGTCAAAATCACTAATTCGTTATCGAATGGCATAATTTCGTAAACATTACCAATCGTAACGCCTCCCTGTGGTAATTCGGCTCTAATGCCGCCATTGTTGGTAACAGCAATGTCAATCATTTTACCCGTTTTTTGACGGGCGGTAGCCAGCATCAAGTCTGCGATGAGGTTTCCTAAGTCAGATTCTGGCTGGCCTTTGGTAAGTCTTTTGGCCGACTGTACTATGACTGTACTCATTTTGGCATCGAGGCTGTCGTGCAGTGGGTTTATGTAGGTAGCTACTCGACGTGACAACTCACTTTCGGGCAGGCTGTCGGTAACGGCTGTTGTCTGGCTCGTTTTGGTATGTATTCTAAAATACCGATTGCACGAAGTAGCGCTTAGGGCTATCAACAAGACAAATACCTTAAAAATTGATTTCATCGGATAGTTTATTTTTCTGCAAATATAACACTATAAGGTCTAAATTACTCTACTGAGTTTTGGTTGTTAGCCAAAATCTATTGAAATTTCGACATCTCAAAAACTATTCTGTTGTATCGTCTGTTAAAGTTTTATTAGACACAGTTCCATCAATCTATCAAAAAATCAATTCAGTCAAAACATGAATCTGAAATCAAAACAGTTATTACAAATACACACCCTTGGTCAGCTACGTGCTGCTGGTTATACACCAAAACCTATTAAACAAGAATTAAGAGATAATCTGATAGCAAAGCTTAAAAACAAGGAAACCGTTTTTCCGGGCATTTGGGGTTACGAAGATACAGTACTGCCCGACATTGAGCGAGCGATATTATCAATGCACCATATTAACTTGTTGGGGCTTCGTGGGCAGGCCAAAACTCGTATTGCACGTCAGATGGTCAAATTATTGGACGAATACATACCTGTTATAACTGGCTCAGAACTCAACGACGACCCCATGCAGCCGCTCTCACGCAATGCCCGAGACTTGGTAGCCGAAAAAGGCGAAGACACACCAGTCAGTTGGTTGCACAGAGACGAGCGTTATACCGAAAAACTCGCCACTCCCGACGTATCGGTTGCCGACCTAATTGGCGATGTAGATCCCATCAAAGCGGCCAGTCTCAAATTGCCCTATTCTGACGAGCGAGTGATTCACTTTGGCCTTATTCCCCGTTCGCATCGTTGTATATTTGTCATAAACGAACTTCCAGACTTGCAGGCACGTATTCAGGTGTCGTTGTTTAATATTTTGCAAGAAGGCGATATTCAGATACGTGGTTTTAAACTTCGTCTGCCGCTCGACATTCAGTTTGTGTTTACAGCCAATCCCGAAGACTACACCAATCGTGGTAGTATCGTTACACCGCTCAAAGACCGTATCGACAGCCAGATTGTTACGCACTACCCGAAGTCAATAGATATTGGTCGTAAGATTACGCAACAAGAGGCCATCGTCAAGACCGAACAAAAAGGTATGGTAAAAACCAACGACATCGTCAAAGACCTCATTGAGCAAATTGCGATGGAAGCCCGCCAAAGCGAATACGTCGATGCCAAAAGTGGCGTGTCGGCTCGTCTGACGATTTCGGCTTACGAAAACTTGCTTTCGGCTGCCGAGCGCAGGGTGTTGATGAATGGCGAAAAAGAAACGTACATTCGTCTTAGCGATTTGTATGGCGTAGTGCCAGCAATATGTGGCAAAGTAGAATTGGTCTATGAGGGCGAAGTCGAAGGCCCTGTCATTGTAGCGCAAAGCCTTATCGGAAAAGCCATCAGAACGTTATTTTTGGCCTATTATCCAAATCCAGAAACACTAAAAAAGAAAAAGAAAGCCCGCAATCCATTTCAGAAAGTGCAAGATTGGTTTGGTGAAAACGAAATGGATATGTTGAGCGACTGTACAAATAGAGACTATGAGTCAAGGCTCAGGACGATAGACGGACTTGATGACTTGGTGGACGAATATCATGCACAGTTGGGTCGTGAAGAAAAGCTATTTATGATGGAGTTTGCATTGCATGGTATGGCTGAATTTTCGCTGATTGGCAAACAACTACTCGACAAAGGGTTGCAGTTCAAAGACTTATTAAACAGTATGCTTTCAGACTCAGACGAAAATTATGACGATGAAGAGCTATTTTAGATGTCAAATGTATGACGTTAGATGTATGGTGTATGAATGGAAAAATAAACTATCATACATTATATATCTGACATCATATATCATGTTTTTTTCTTGTACTGACCAAAAAAAAAATGACGGGGACAATTTTTTTTTGAAAGCTAACTTGACTTTGCAAGAAGGCGAGTACAAAGAAGCGATAAGGCTATATACCGAAGCAATAGAAAAACTACCTGATTTGGCCGATGCTTACTGTAATCGAGGCATAGCACATCTCAAAAACGAAGAACCAGATTTGGCTCTGGCCGACTTTAATCGTGCCATTGAGATTGATAGCGACTTTGCTGATGCCTATTTTAACCGAGCAGGGCTGCTAATTGACCAAGATGAGTTTAAGGCTGCTCGCCAAGATTTAGATAAAATCAATAAAATATACAAAGACTCGGCAGACTATTATGTAAAATGGGGTGACTTGAAGCAAAGAGAAAACGGAACTGATGCGGCCATTGCCGAATACGACAGAGCTTTGACCCTCAACTCTCGAAATGTACAGGCGTTGGTCAATAGGGGTGTGGCGCACTACAAAAATAAACAATCCAGAGCGGCACAGTCTGACTTTGAGGCGGCCATCAAAATTAGCCCTAATCAAGACTATGCACTCAATAATCTGGGCTTAATCTATGCCAATCAAGGCCAGTTAGATAAAGCTACTGCGTTCATTGACAAAGCATTAAGCGTAGAGTTGACTAACCCATTTTATATCAACAATAAAAGTTACGTGTTGTTGTTGCAGTCTAAACTTGACGAAGCCAAAATGCTAATTGACAGGGTTGTAGATAGAAATATAGCAAATTCATATACTTACAGAAATTTGGGCATTTATTACCTTAAAACCAACCAGTTACCCACAGCAGTGTCTTCTCTCGAAAAAGCATATAATCTTGATACTACCACCGAACGAATACATGAGTTTTATGCAGAGGCATTGACACGAAGCGGCCAAACAGCCAAAGCAAAGCAGATTTTGGCAATAGGTAAGCGTTTGTAGCTATGGTTTTCGGTGAATATTCGTATTATTGTAGTCATAAATGCAACACTATGAAAAAATCGCTACTTGTCTTAGTTCTTACTGTCTTGTCGTCTGTTGCTGGGTTGGCGCAGGGGTATATTTATTTTGTATCGGGCAATGTCCGTAGCAGTAGAGATGGTGATGCGCTGGTAGGCGCAACCATCGAAATTAAAGAACGAAACCGACAACTACGCACCGATAGAACAGGTTATCATATCAGTTTGCCTATTGGCAAATACACATTTAAGATTAGCTATGTGGGCCATAAAACAAAAACTGATACAGTTGTCGTCATCAAGAAAGCCGACCAAATATTTGATTTTGTGTTAGATGAAGATGGAATAGACTTGGGCGAGGTAAAAATAACTGAACAAGGTCAAGATGCCAATGTAAATAGTACAAATGTCGGGCTTAATCGGCTGAACATCAAGGCTATAAAAAAAATACCTGCACTTTTGGGCGAGGTGGACGTAGTGCGTAGTTTACTGCTTTTGCCAGGTGTTACGACAGTAGGCGAAGGTTCGACAGGCTTTAACGTTCGGGGTGGGAGCATTGACCAAAATCTGGTACTGATGGACGGTGCGCCTATTTATAATGCCTCGCACCTCATGGGCTTATTGTCGGTTTTCAATCCTGACGTTGTCAAAGACATTACTTTTTACAGAGGTGGCGTACCAGCCCAATATGGTGGGCGGGTATCGTCTGTGTTGAGTGTCAAAACCAAAGATCCATCTGCCAGCAAATGGATATTAAACGGCGGCGTGGGTATTTTGGCCAGCAGGCTGTCGGTCGAAGGGCCTATTGTCAAAGAAAAATTAGATCTTTTGCTTGCTGCCCGAGGCTCTGCCCCCAATTATTTGTTTAAACTATTCCCCAATCCAAATTTAAGAAACTCACGGTCGGGGTTTTATGACTTAACGGCTCGGTTAGTCTATAAACCATCGCCCAAAGACCGTGTTTACTTGACAGCTTTTACGAGTTATGACAAATTTAAAATCGCTGGCGACTCTCTGGCCAATCTCGAAATCAATTCCAGCTCTTCTTCTTTTAATTGGCGCACTACCAACGGCACGCTCAAATGGGCGCATACGTTCGGTAATAATTGGTTTGGCACACTAACGGGTGTAATGAGCAAATATTCGTCAAGTATTGTGAGCGACACCGAGCCATTTGACTTTGACCTAAGTTCAAGTATTTTGTATCAAAACTTCAAAATAGACTTGACACGCCAAAGCCCAAAAAATAAATTTGACTTTGGTGCAAGCTGGGTTGGAAATATCATAGAGCCTGGTAAACTATTGCCTCTTTCGACTGGATCAAGTATTAACTCTGTGGTATTAGGTCAAGAAAAATCAAATGAACTATCTGGCTATTTGAGCGACGAAATAACGTTTAATGATAAACTTTCGCTCACAGTAGGCGTGCGCTACACTACTTTTTTGAGTATGGGCGGCCAACAAATCTATCGCTATGCTGAAGGTCAGATTAGAGATGAGGCAAATGTAATAGACAGTGTTTTTTATGGGTCTAATCAGGTTGTGCAAACTTATGGTGGTTTTGAGCCTCGTTTTTTGTTGAAATATTCACTTTCGGCCAGTAGCTCTGTCAAGTTGAGTTTTCACCGTATGAGGCAGTTTATTCAGTTGGTGTCCAATACTACGGCGGCTTTGCCAACTGCACGCTGGAAGATGAGCGATAGCTACATCAAGCCACAAGTTGGTGACCAAGTTTCGTTGGGCTTTTTTCAGAATTTTAAGAGCAATATGTTGGAAACTTCGTTGGAGGTGTATTATAAATCAATAGAAAATGCGATTGACTACCGAGACGGTGTCAATTTGCTGTTGCTCAAAAATCCAGAAACGGCTATCTTACAAGGCAGCGGGCGAGCGTATGGCGTAGAAGTAATGCTCAGAAAAAATACAGGCCGCCTCAGTGGCTGGACAAGCTACACCTACTCACAAACAGAAACACTTATCAAAGGGGCTTTTATTGAGACAACCATCAACAATGGCAATTACTACCCAGCCAACCACAACCGCCCGCACAACCTCAATTTAGTGATGAGCTATGAACAAACCAAACGGATAAGCTACTCCCTCAATTTTACTTTTGCCAGTGGCCGCCCAGCAACATTTCCCAAAGAGCGGTATTATGTTGGTGGAGTGTTTGTGCCTAATTATACAGACCGAAACCAAGACAAAATACCCGACTATCACCGCCTCGACCTATCTATGACCATCGACTCAAACCCCGACAAGTTGCGTACTTGGAAAAGCAGTTGGGTGTTTGCTATCTATAATGTTTATGCCTATAAAAATGCCTATTCGGTCTTTTTTAGAAGCCGCAACGACAATGCGCTGGAGTTTTATAACCGTGGCAGTGCCTCACGATTGTCGGTTTTTGGTACGCTCATTCCGTCTGTTACTTACAATTTTAAGTTTTAGAATAATGGTGAAGATATGTTCGACTTGTATTTTAAAAAAGATGAAATGTAAAAGTGGTGTTTGCGCTGAAATAACCGATATTTGTCGTTAGATTGAACAAATAGTATAGCTATGCTCTTAAACCTACTTATAAAAAACTACGCACTGATTGAACAGTTAGAACTATCGCCCGATGCCCAGCTCAACATCATTACGGGTGAGACTGGTGCGGGCAAGTCTATTATGTTGGGTGCAATTGGCTTGTTGTTGGGCAACCGTGCCGATACCAAGTCCCTGTATGATCCTGACCAAAAATGTGTTATCGAAGGTACATTTGACGTGTCGGGTTATCGTATCGAATATTTGTTTGAAGAAGAAGAACTCGACTATTCGCCGACTTGCTTGGTGCGCCGAGAGATTAGCCCCAGCGGCAAGTCTCGGGCTTTTGTGAACGATACACCCGTCAATCTCGACAGCCTGCGCCGTGTTACGAGCCAACTCATGGACGTACACTCGCAGCACGATACACAATTATTGGGTTCAAACGAGTTTCAGCTTCAGATTGTAGATACTTATTCGCAGAACGATGAAATTCTAAAAAAATACCACTTTGCTTTTAAGTCCTTTCGGCAAGCCAGACAGAACTATGACAAACTCAAAACCGAAGCTGCTCAAATGCGTAAAGAGTTTGATTATAATCAGTTTTTGTTTAACGAACTTGACAAAGCGCAGCTACAAGCCGATACCCAAGAGCAACTCGAACAAGAACTGTTGATATTGGAAAACGCTACCGAAGTAAAAGAAAAACTACAACTAACAAGTGAATACCTAAACAATGCCGATCAGTCGGTGTTGGTGTATCTGAAATCGGTTAGTGCCAATCTGAACAGTATTAGTAAACTATCGCCACAGTATGAACAACTGCGGCAGCGGGTTCAGAGTACTTATATTGAACTCAAAGATTTGGCCAATGAGATTGACGATGAGCAAGATAGCGTAGAGATTGACGACCAACGTGCCGATACAATTAGGCAGAGGCTCAACGTTTTTTATCAATTACAAACAAAGCATCAAGTCAAATCCATTGCCGAGCTAATAGTAATCAGAGACGTGCTGGAACAAAAAGTAAGTAAAGTACTTAACTTAGACGACTCTTTGGCCAAGGCAAAAACAGAGGTAGAGAAACATACAATAATTCTCACCAAAACTTCCGAAAAACTGACGGCTTCTCGCAAGGTCGTTTTGCCACAAATCGAAAAGGCCATAAAGCATTATTTATTAGACTTAGGTATTCCAAATGCTGAAATTTTGATTCAACATCAAGCTATTGAGCCGTCTGCCGATGGTACAGACAATATCGACTTTTTGTTTACAGCCAATAAAGGCATCAAGCCACAGCCACTCAAAAATGTAGCTTCGGGTGGCGAATTTTCGAGATTGATGATGGTTATTAAATATATTTTGGCCAGCAAACGGCGATTGCCGACCATTGTTTTTGACGAAATAGATACCGGCGTTTCGGGCGAGATAGCAATAAAAATGGGTAATATGATGCTTGACATGGCCCACAGTCATCAGATTATAGCTATTTCGCACTTGCCACAGATTGCCTCGCAAGGTACTGCACACTATTTTGTGTATAAAGATAACTCTACGGCCAAAACTATGAGCCGTATCAAGCGGTTGTCGTATGATGAGCGTGTGGTTGAAATCTCACAGATGATTGGTGGTAAAAAACCATCGGAGGCCATTGTCCAAGAAGTACGTGAGTTACTGAACCAGCAACTATTGCAAAGTAGTAAAGTACAAACCAAATTATTTTAAAATGAAATATATATTAAATATTTTCTTGATTTTGATTATCATAGCCTGCAATCAAGATAAGGCAGAGGTCGGAAACTTAGAAAGAGAAGTTTTCGCAGTTCACGATGAAGTAATGCCTAAAATGGACAAACTATTAGAACTTAAAGAAGCAGTGAGTCTGGACATTAGTAAAGCAGATAGTTTGCTTAATATTAAATCTAACTTAGACTTAGAAAAACGCAAAGTTGAAGGGCTTGCCATTAGCGAGAGTCTCGAAGATGCCGACCGAAATATGATGGACTGGATGCACAACTATAAAAGCGACTCGCTGAAAACGCTATCGGCAGTCGAAGCCATAAAATATTTGAAGGCCGAAAAGATAAAAATCAGTGCCGTTCGAGACAAAATGTTGGAAAGTATAACCAAAGCTGAAAAATTTACAGGAGTAAATCCTTAGGAAAAGTAAACACCAGCAAGCTACCGTCCGAGTTGTTGCTGAAAAGGCGGAAAGTTAAACATTTTTCTCATAGCTCGACGGCTATGGGGTTTCTATCTGACGGTGTACCTTACTTTTTTATTTACAAAACCTTTGAAATGATAATTATCAAAAAATATTTATTGCCAATAGTTGCCATTGGGCTTATCGTGTCTGCTTGTAACCAAACGGCTGACAAGCTACCGATTTATGGTGAGCGAGAGCCTATTGAAAAAATAGTAAACGGTCAAAAAGTGATTGACACACTTTATAATACGATTCCTGACTTTAAGTTTGTAAGTCAAGACAAAGATACAATCACAGCTCGAACGCTTGGTGGGAAAATTTATGTAGCTGATTTTTTCTTCACGACTTGCCCTACAATCTGCCCCGTAATGAAAAAACAAATGCTCAAAGTATATCAAAAAATCAAAGGACAGACCGATGTGATGATACTCTCGCATACCATTGACCCCCAGTACGATACGCCCAATATATTAAAAAAATATGCTGACGATTTGGGGGTTGCAGGTCGTCAGTGGCTTTTTGTTACTGGCAAACGTGAAGAGATTTATGATATTGGTCAGAAGCATTACTTGGTAGTAGCTGGTGCCGACTCGACTGCACCGGGCGGCTACATTCATAGTGGAGCGTTTATATTGGTCGATAAACAAAAACGAGTAAGAGGGGCTTATGACGGCACAACTCAAAAAGGAACAGATAAATTGCTGGAAGACATAGAAAAACTAAGAAATGAATATAAGAAATAACGTACAACGAAAAGTGAGAAGTGAAAAACGAATGGTGGTATATTCGCTTTTCGCTTTTCACTTCTCACTTCTCACTTTTAGCTGTCAAAATATCAAACGAGACCAGTACATTTCAGAAGGCTATGGGCTTTATCAGTTACATTGCGCCAACTGTCATCAAAAAAATGGAGAAGGAATGGCCAATTTATATCCACCAATCTCAAAAGAGTTTCTCAAAAATAAAGCCGATGTAGTATGTTGGATTAGAAATGGTGTGCATCAACCGATGGTAGTAAATGGTAAAGCATATAACAGAGCCATGCCGGGCAACCAAGCCTTAGAAAACTTAGATATTGCCGAGCTGATGACTTACCTTTATAATACCTACGATAAAGAAAGCGATATTTTTCCGATTGACTCGGTTGCGGCAATAAGGGAGCGGTGTGTTGAAACTTTAAAATGATAAAATATGGCATATACAGATTTTACATTATCAGATTTAGAAGAAAAATTAGGATCTGAAATAACGCCATACTATTGTTTTAATCAATTAAGAACCTTTATTTTTCCTTTAATTCTCTAATCAAGTTGCCACCAACAGGAATCCAGTCTGAAATGACGCCTATAATTTGAGGAGCGATAGGTGCTAAGATGGGATATAACAAACTGCCGTTGGAATGTTGAGGAGGTAGTTTGACATTGACTGTACTAAGTAGCCAAAACAATACGCTTATACCAAATGTCCAAGTAAAAATACCGACTGCTGCGCCCGCTATGTTGTCGAAAGTGCCTAATATTGAGTACTTTATCATGTTGCGAAGCGAATAGCCTAACCGATTGACGAGTAGCACAGTTGGAAAAAATATAATTGAAAACCCAACATAAGGTAATATCCGTCTGGTGATTTCGGTGCTGAGGTATGGGGCGAGTAGGTCTGTGCCAAATCTCAAAAACTTAAAACCAACAATCATAGCCAGTATAAAAGCAATCACTCCCACGATTTCGACCAATAGCCCTTTGCGGTAGCCATTGAAAGCCCCCCAAGCCAGCGGAATTAGTATTAGTATGTCTATTGTAGCCAAAGCGTGTGTTTAAAGTCTCAAAATTAAGCATAAAATTGGTTTGTTTAATGCAACCAAACTGGCAATTTTTCTACTTTTGAACCTACCGTGAGCCTAATTTGGTATTTACCCTCGGCCACTCCATCACCAAACGTTATAATGTTTGAACCAACAACCGCCTGTGAGGTCATTAGATTCTTGACTACTGTGTCGCCTTTTTCGTCCATGAGGTCTATTGTTGTGTTTCCGCTGTCGGCCACAAAATAATCAATCTCATATTTGCCCAAATCTGGGTGTTTCATCATATCAAATAGCTTGTTGTTGGTTTCTGTATAGGCATATTGAAAGCCCGTTACAAATTGTGGTTTTAGGATATTCATTTTTGCTAACGCTGATTTTATTTCTGGAATATTCATAAAAGTTTTCCAGATGAGGCCGCTACGGTAGTTTTCCATCATCACTACTATTGGCCCTTGGTCTATTGCAATATGGTCTTGGCCATACCAGTTAGCTTTTTTGTTGTAGGCATCAAGAAATCCAAATGGGCCACTGAGACGGCTATCACTTTCAAAATTTTTGAGAGCTAACATGGAGTAATACGGCGTATAAGGAAACGACGAAAGTGCGGCAGTAGGTGCAATCGTACCATTGTCTCGGCCTGTTTGTGGTGAGTGGTCAGAGTAGCCATTTGGTTCGTCGCTTGATGTAAGTCCCCAGTTTTTCTCAGAATAATTATATTCTTTGGGTGCTTTTTCGATACAATAAGCCCTGTTTATGAGTGTAGTGTTGACGGCGTGTTTCCAATAGTAGGTATGTTGGTCTTTCATTTGTCGGGGGTCAAGTCCTAAAAACGAATAATGAACAAAAAACAACGGACCGCCGTAGGGTGGCCCAATGTCGAGTTTGTAACCAAAGTAGTCTTGTGTTCTCAAAAAATCACCTCCGCCTTTCCATGTAGTTTCATAAACACTGATTGGAATGGCCTGCGTAGGCGAGGCCAACGCCAAAACGTAGGTAATAAGAGCCTCGTTATAGCCTTTGAGTTTAAAATTCATTGCAAAATCAACAGTCGGTGACCAATGCCAATACAAACTACCGTTATTGATGTGCCATTTCCATTCTACGGTTTCCCACAGGGTTTTTATTTTTTCTCTAAGTGCTACTTCTGCCGCATCACCACTACTAAAATACTCACGGGCAGTCAAAAGGCCAGCTACCATAAACGAAGTTTCGACAAGGTCTCCACCGTTGTCTTTGGCACTAAACGGTATAACTTTACCTGTAGTACCGTTCATCCAGTGTGGCCAAACACCATGAAATCGATCGGCTTTTTCTAAAAAATTAGTTAGTTTAGTCAGTCGTTCAACAGCCTGTGGCCTGGTTATCCAGCCCCTGCTTGCAGCCGTAACAATAGCCATCACCCCAAACCCTGTACCGCCAGTAGTTACAGTTTCGCCAGAAGTAGTACGTTCACGTGCCATACCGGAAGTTGGGTGTCCAAAATCCCAGAAATATTTAAAAGTATTTTTTTGCGTCTTGTCCATCAGTCCTTTGTCCGAGTTATCGACAGGCGTTGGAGTGGGCGTTGGTGTAGGGGTAACGATTGGGTCTGGAGTTGTAGTAGTGTCTGGTTTGCCACAAAACACAAGGCCCAGGGTGAGTATTGCAGCAATAAATAACGAATGAATCTGTCTCATTGTATTTTTTGTTTTATATTTATTCCAAATATAGTGATAACTAAGTATTTAGACAAAAATAATGCAATATTTTAGTTTTGCCTAATATACTGATTTACAGCGTTATGCTTAATTCATTACACCAGACTATAAACATCAGACTATTTAATTTGGTACATCTTTCAGATTTATATTTTCTCTTGACATAGTTCAATCAGCACACCGTTTGTAGTCTTGGGGTGCAAGAAGCACACTAATTTGTTGTCTGCACCTACTTTGGGTTTATTGTTTAGCAGTACAAATCCCTCGTTTTCGAGTCTTTCCATTTCTGCCAATATGTCATCGACTTCATAGGCAATGTGGTGTATTCCTTCCCCTTTTTTTTCTATGAATTTAGCTATTGTACTATTTTCGTCTGTTGCCTCCAATAACTCTATTTTCGTTTGATTTATTTTAAAGAATGATGTATTGACATTTTCAGATATTATTTTTTCATGTTTGTAAGGTAATGAATTAAATAACTTTGCGAAAATTTGTTCAGATTCTGTAATATTTTTGACTGCAATACCGATATGTTCGACGTTAGTAAGCATATTGTTTGATATAAATAGTTAATTTTGTTGTAAAAATAAGAGCCAATCTTTAAATAGTTGGCTTTGTATGGTTTTTTATATTTGAAGACGGTCAATAAAATTATGGTAGGAATAATAATGGGGAGTATTTCGGACTTGCCGATAATGAAAGAAGCATCTGAAGTTTTGAAAGAATTTGGAATTGAGTACAAGTTAGATATTGTCTCGGCACATCGAACTCCCGACAAAATGTATGAATACGCAAAAACGGCTCGCCAACGTGGTCTCAAAGTTATTATTGCTGGTGCTGGCGGCGCAGCGCATTTGCCCGGTATGGTTGCTGCACTCACTTCGTTGCCTGTGATAGGCGTACCCATTAAGAGCAGCAACTCTATTGACGGTTGGGACTCGGTCTTGTCTATTTTACAAATGCCATCTGGTGTGCCTGTTGCTACTGTGGCTCTCAACGGTGCTGCAAATGCAGGTATTTTGGCTGCACAGATTATAGGTTCGAGCGATGAGGCGATTGCTCAAAAGTTAGATTTGTACAAAGAATTGTTGAAAGATAAGGTTTCTAAAATGAGTATTGAAATTCAAAAAACGCATTAAATTTTTGTTAGTTAAATTGTTTAGAGTTTATTTGTAGTAAAATTATGTTTTGCCTTTATTTCAGTGATTATGTCAGATTCAGAAAATAAAAATATCCGTCCCGAAGAAACTTCAAAAATGCCCAATATTGCTTTGGGTATCTTGGTTTTTATTATTGCAGGCTTGCTTTATGTTGGCTATGCGTATATAGCCGACGATGCAGCCGAAATAGGTGAGCTTTCTGGAACACCACTCGATACTGCTGGTATTGATATGCAAAAAATACTCCCTGACAATACACTACCCAAGCCCGACGCTATTGATACATCTCAATTAGCTGGAAATAAAGCCGTTGCGTTACCAGAACAACCGATTGAAGAAGTACCTAATCCTGTTATCGATCCAAAACAATCTACCAAAGTAGAAAACAGTGAAGAACAAAACAATGAGTCTGTTGTTGCAGATGTCAAAGGCGAAAATTTGACTCATACCATTCAAGCAGGCGAAACATTTTATGGTTTGGCCAATAGGTACAATATGAAAGCAAGTACGCTCAAAGCACTGAACCCCGACATTAAAGACGAAAGTAAAGACATTAAGTCGGGTGTTACACGAATCAATGTAAAGATACAGGCCATTCATACCGTCGGTCCTGGCGACATTTTACGAGTTGTTGCAAAAAAATACGGTATCTCAGTCGATTTACTGATGGCTGCAAACAAAAAGAAAAAAAATTCAGCCGAGCGTGGAGAAAAACTCATCATTCCTTACGCCAACAAACAGTAATTTCTTAAACTATGACTATTCAGTTCAATGAACCCCAACAGTCTTCGATGTTCAGGGTTGGTGATAGGGTCAAAGTAGATATTGTTCCACTTTTCAAAAAGCCACCTTATGAGTTTGTCGAAGGTATTGTTTATACAGTACGTGCCGACTTTCCGCTGGTGTGGAGCAACATACCCAACTACGTACACCAACTTGAAGCCGTTAAGTTTAAATATGGGGTTCAGCCAGACACTGCACAGTATCCCAAAATGAAAGAAGCCGATGACAAACTCTACGATGTGGCAGAAGAGCATTTAACAGAAATGACTTCAATCTAAGACAGTATTTTTTCTAATAATATCACTAACTTAGGTACAATCTGCGACTTTCTTCCAGGCTCGACAACCTGTCTTCCTACTTCATACCATAGTCCGTCGCCAACACTTACAAACAAACCAGACTTAGTTGGTCGGCTGGTGCTTGCCTCATTGGTCAGATAATCGGGTGCGAATATTGTCTCCATCATACTCGTTAGCGTTTTCCAGTCGAGCGATTTCTGACCTGTTGTATTGTCTATAGCAATCGTTCTGTTTATAAACGAAGCCGTTAGCTTTGCTTCCGTGGTTTGTGTCTGTTCTTTTTTTAGGACAATCAACTCAAAGGGGTGTTCTTTCTTGGCAGTTTCGTAAGCGGCCTGTATAAGTTCTTGCGCCAACAAATGCCATTTTTGTAAACTTGATGGTACACCTTTTTCACCGTCATATTCCAGTACCAAAAGGTCTGTTTCATCATTAACCTTTGTATTTGTTATCTTTGAGTTTAGTAATAGTTTCTCAATCTCTGCTTGCCACACTAATTCAAGGCTACCTTTCCAGTTAAAATCGTCGTTGTCTGTAAATCCTTCTGCCTCAATCTCGTCGGCCTGTACTTCGTCTCGGTCAGTATAAACCAGCGACACATCGGCCATCAAAGATAGAGATGTGTGTTTCAATACAAATTTGTATTGGTACGAAAACGGCGGTGGAATGTTGTTGGCAGTTTCAAAATGAATAGTTAGCTCTTTGAATGATGTCATGTCAATAATTTTGTCGTTTAATGGCTTCGTAAGTAGCCTTTTTATCTATTTTTGAAGTAGAGGTTTCGTTAAATTTAGCGATGGTACATACTATTTTAGGTATCTCGTATTTTGATAAATATCTGTCTAAACCCAATGGTAACTCAAAATAGAGTAGGGGACTTTCGACAATCAAAACCAAAGCTTGGCCTAATTGTTCGTCTGCCTGCCACCAACAATAATATCGTTCTACTCTGTTCCAGACTTCGCCGATGGCGTTCTCTACTTTTTCTAATTGAATTTTTATACCGCCACTGTTTATTATATTGTCGGCACGTCCCATTATTTTAAATATTCGCTCACCTTGCCATTCTACGATATCGTTGGTTTGCAGCCACTGGTTGTTAGTTACTGTTCCACAAATTTTCAGGCACTTTCGCTCATCTACGTCTGCCAAAATACCGTCTAATAAACTATAAAACTCAGAGCGGTTTTGGGTATTTAACAACTGCAATGCTACATGAGATACCGTTTCTGTCATACCATAAGTACTGTAAACGGGTACACTAAGACTATGAATAGCCGTATTCAAAGTCTTGCTCACTGCCGCCCCGCCTACAATTATTACTTTAAGGTTGTTGAGACGGTCGGTTAGGCCGGCTTCAATCATAGTTTGCATTTGAAGCGGAACAAATGCTGCAAAGTCAATTTTTAAGTCTGTTGGTATGTCAGCTAATGGGTTAGTGGACGGCTCAACGACAATCATATCCATACCTATTTCCATTGCTCTGGCGAGCATCATCGTTCCGGCTATATAATTGACATTGAGGCAAATAAGTGAACAGAAGTCAGAATTTAATGCCAAAGCTCGTTGGGTCATAGCTATACTGGCTTGTATTTGTTGGCGTGTTAGTTTGATAGACTTTGGTTCACTCGTAGAGCCAGATGTATGTCTCACAAACTCAGTCTGACCGTTTTGCCATTCGATACAAAATTCCAGAGCTTGCTCAAAATATTGATTTTTGGGTCTTGATACTTGATTAAGTTGTGCAGGATTTATATTGAAGTATTCCATTTATTTTATTTCAACACCTTCTTTGGCCAGATAATTGGGAACATTAAAAAACAGACCGTCTAATATTTCAATGTCCTTTGTCCAGTCTATTACCAACCAGTCTTTTTGAGGCTCTGCCACAATTACCTGTTTTGTCTTAGTCAAAATCCAAATCATTTTTTCAGTGCCAAAGTCAAGCATCTTTTTTGTTTTCTGGTAAATATACTCAAAGTCAGTATAAGTTGAGTTGTCTATATTGACATCAATTTCTATATCTATCATTGGTGCAATGTTCAGATAGTGGGTATCAATCATATTGGGCAATAAACTCAGTTTTTTATAAATCATCAAATCGCCCGACACATTGTTTCCTTTGTCAATATGAACGCCGCCCTCATTACCAAATATAAAATATTTTCCATCGTCCAAGTTTCTCACTAATATTTTAAAAATATAGGTAATTATCAAACTTTGTAGGCCACTTGCTCCCATTATTTCGTTGCTTGTTTTTTTGTTTTTTAGAATAGAAAGATACCCCTTATAATAAATTGGAATCCCGTTCAGAACCTCTTTTATTAGATAGTCGGGTACTTTTGGGTTGGCTTGTCGGTGTTTTGGGCGCAGGAGTGTGGTTTCCATGGTTTAATTTTTTATTGATACACTACAAAGTTAAGTAATCGTGATTTATTTTAGTTCAACACCCTCTTTGGCCAAATACGCAGGTACATTAAATGTCAGACCGTCCAATATTTCAATGTCCTTTGTCCAGTCTATTACCAACCAATCTTTTTGAGGCTCGGCCACAATTACCTGCTTTGTTTTTGTCAAAATC
>JAYWHT010000077.1:0-109622 GCA_043777595.1 Spirosomataceae bacterium | reverse complement strand
CTATCTGGTTCATGGTTATCTCTATTTTGGTTTTGCAACCTTGAGATAACCATTTTTACCCTTTTTTCAAAATAATTCTACTAGCACAATCCGTTATTCAGTTACCATTTTTACTTTTAGACCCAAAAAACGTGTTGGCCAGTTGTCTCTATTTTACCATCTGGATAATTTATTTTTTAATTGTCTTTTTTTAAATAATAACCAAAGCCTTGACGGGTGTGAATGAGTTTGGTTTCATGGTTTTTGTCAATTTTCTTTCTCAAAAAATTGATATAAACCTCAATCGTATTGGTTTGGGTATCAAACTGTATGTCCCATACTTGGTCGGCTATGGTGGCTTTTGACAGAACACGGCCTTTGGCCTGTGCCAAAAACACGAGTAGCTGGTATTCTTTGGGGCTAAGTTCTATGGTCTCATTGGCCCGCATTACACTCTTGTCTGTTAGGTTTATGGCCAAATTGTCTATTACAATCAGCTCATCGGTATTTTGGGGCTGACTACTTCGGCGTAGTAGTGAGTTGATGCGTAGCAGTAGTTCGTCGAGCAAAAAAGGCTTGGTCAGGTAGTCGTCTGCTCCGAAGCCAAAGGCATCGGTTTTGTCTTGAATGTCGCCATACGCCGTCAGCATCAAAATAGGCGTAGTCTTGTTAGTTTCTCTGATTTGCTTACAAACATCTAAGCCGTTGCGTTTTGGAACGTTGATGTCTAACAAAAAAATATCGTAGGTATTGTTCCTAATTTGTCGAAAAACCACCTCGCCGTCAAAAACACAATCGCAGTCAAAGCCTTTATTGCGTAAAAAAAGACTTGTTTCTTTTGAAAGTATAACGTCATCTTCTAATAGTAAGATGTTGGGCATAGCAAGTGATATTTTATTTTTGTTCTAACATATCTCTAACGGCATAGTGTCAAAAGATATTGTCGTTTGGGTACATGATATAAAACAGTAGGTATTGGTGGTAAGCATTAAAAATAACTTACTGATTTACAGTATCACATTTAACTCACGACTCCAGACTGTAAACACCAGACTACTTATTCGCATAACTTAACCCATACCCAAACATAAACAGTCCATAGCCTTTGGGTTCCAGATAGCCCGGCACGTCCGATTTGTTTTCTTGGGCTGCTTTTTCGGAGATGGGTGTCGTAAATGGCATTTTGCCTGTCGGTTTATAAATACCCGTTACAACGTCCAAAAGTGCCTCTTGCGTAGTGCCAAAGGTCGCCAGTATGGTTTTGGTTTTGCCCAAATCAATCTCGTCTATTACCCACGGATTGGTATAATTGACGGCTACAATGGTTGGTTTAGCGTTGATTATTTCGTTCACGTGGGCTACGTCAATTTTATTTTTGGACAAACTCAACTCAATAGGCTTGCCTTGCGAACTAAACAAACTTCCACCACTTGGTATGAGCCACAACAAAACCACGTCGGCTTCTTCTTTGGTTGCTACAAATGTTATGTTTGCGTTTTGAATCACAGGCTTATTGACATTGACAGCCGCACCTTGTCCAGTATTTTGTTTGTAAGTTTCAAAGTAAACCTTGGTTTTGGTTAATATTGGTAATAATTGCGCCTCGTTGCGGAGCAAAACTATTGATTTGCGTTGGGCTAAGTCGGCTTTTTTTTGAAATTCGATATTCCCAACCGTTCTGATGGCATTTTCTACATCTACATAAGGGTTTTCAAATAGTCCTAATTCATATTTTTCTTTTAGCAATCGTGCAATAGATTCGTTAATGCGAGCCTCTGTTACCATTCCTTTTTTGACGGTTTCTAACAATAGAGCAGGGTCGGCCCCACCCGAAAATATATCAACTCCAGCCTCAATCGCTTTTTGGTAACGTTGCAGCACAGTCAGGTTTTCTACACCCCACGGCATCATGTCGATAGGGCCAGTGTCTGAGTTGATAATGCCCTTGAAGCCTAATTTTGTACGCAATAAGTCTTTGATAACGGCTTTGTTGTACGAAAACCCCACGGCTTCCATGTTTTTGTCTTTGGGGGCAGAGTAGTAGGGCATCATCGACGACGTACCCGCCTCAATGGCCGCCTTGAAGGGCTTGACGTGATAGTCGAACATACCACCTGGGTAATGTGCAAACTTACCCCAGTCAAAATGTGAATCTTGACCGTCTTCTTGTGGGCCGCCCCCAGGAAAGTGCTTGGTAGTGAGTGCCACAGAGTTTTTGTTTAGTTTAAGACCCTGAAACCCCAGTACAATTTCTCGGATCATGCTGGCTGCCCAGTCGGCATCTTCACCAAAAGTGCCTTCTACACGTTGCCAGCGTGGCTCAGTGGCCAAGTCGGCCATGTACATATAGCCTTTGCGTAAGCCTACCGAAGTCCATTCTTTGGCGGCTATTTGGGCAAACTCACGGGTCAGTTTCAAGTCTCTCATAGCCGAAAGACCCAGTTCGCCAGGCCATTTTGAAAAAACAGTTGTACCCACACTTAACCCCACAGAGGCATCGGTCGTAACGTGATTGCGAGGGTTTGAGGCAACGATGGCCGGAATACCCAACCGTGAAGACTCACAAAGAGCCTGTAAATTATTAGACCATTCGGCCATAATCTGGGCAGTGGTATTGGCTCGCAATATAAAATGCCGCAAGTGGTAAGTCATCACGCCTTTGGTTGTACCCGCCGCTCCCAAATTGGGTACTGGCAAGGGCTTTCGGGTAAACATATTGATAGGCTGCACCAAATCTTCTTCGTTAAAACCACTCGAAATTTCGGCTTTGGGTGCATTGGGCTGAAACGAATAGTCGCCTTTGAGCCGAGTACTGCTGATGAGCATAAAACCAATTTTTTCTTCCATCGTCATCTGCCCAATCAAGTCCTTGATTCTTAAACTATTGGGTAGCCGCCAGTCCTCGTATTGGTCGAGTTTATGGTTTTTGTTGAGGTCTTTAAATTTTAGGTTATTGACTGTCAATATCTCTACCGTTCGGTTGCCGAGTTGTGGCTGGGTCGGTTTTTGGGCTTGTAGCGACATTAAAAGCAATGTCAAAGAGGTAGCAAATAATGTTTTGAAAACAAGGTTCATTTTGTGTTAGCAATAAATATGGTGAGTAGTGAGTAGTGTAAAACGTTTTTCACTATTCGTTTTACACTATTCACTATTAGATTATCGTTTCTTGAATACTTTAATCAAAGCATAAGCCAAAAATCCACCCGTTATACCCACCATCACAGCCAAAGTCATGCTACCCAAAATATATTGCAGTAAATTGTCTTTGATGCTATCGAGCGATAGGTTTTTGTCAAACGTTAGCTGTTTGGCTTTATCGCCTACCCAAAATGCCCCCATTTTTATACCCAAATAAATAATAAACGGAATGAGCGGGGGCAGGCTTAGATTGGCCGCCAATATAACCAATGCTTTGTTGAGCCTCAACACAACCGATAGCGCAATAGCCGATACCAACTGAAAGCCCCAAATAGGAACGATGGCCATAAAAAATCCAAAACCGATTGATAACGCCTTCACCTCGTCCGATTCGTTGGGGTTTGTCAGGTTGTCCTTTAAGAGTTGTTTAAAATTGGTTTCCTTGATTTTTTGTATAAAATTCATTGAAATAAAAAAAAATATTGTTGAAAAAGGCGATTATTTGCTCTGATGTTTGCAATAATCATAAATGTACATTAAAAATGTTGTACTTTTGCACCTCAATTTATTTTTTAATCACTAATCTGAGGTTACAATTATGTATTTAACATCGGAAGCCAAGCAGGAAATTTTTACTAAACATGGTAAAAATGCCGCAGACACTGGCTTATCAGAATCGCAAATTGCGCTGTTCACGTTTCGTATCAATCACCTAACAGAACATTTAAGAGCAAACAAAAAAGACAATTCAACTCGTTTGGGTTTGTTGAAATTAGTAGGTAAACGCCGCCGTCTATTAGACTATTTGTATCGCATAGACATCGCTCGCTACCGTGCCATTATTGCCGAATTAGGTATTCGTAAATAATTCGCTTTCAAACAGGAAACTCAGATTTGGGTTTCCTGTTTATTCTCCTCAAAACAATTATTCGCAGCCAGCGGTTTCAATATTACAGACACGCAGCTTTTTTCAATATTCATAAATATGTTCAATATTATTACAAAGACTATTACTCTTGCAGATGGTCGTACTATAACCCTCGAAACAGGCAAACTTGCCAGACAGGCCGATGGGGCTGTCGTACTCAGAATGGGTAAAACTGTTTTGTTGGCTACCGTAGTCTGTAACCCAACTCCCAAAGACGGTATTGATTTTTTGCCACTTTCGGTAGATTATCAAGAAAAATTTGCTTCGGCAGGTCGTATTCCTGGTAGTTTTCAACGTCGTGAAGGCCGCCTATCAGACCACGAAGTATTGGTGAGCCGTCTGATAGACAGAGCTTTGCGCCCGATGTTTCCAGAAGACTTCCATTCAGACACACAAGTCAATGTGTTTTTAATATCGGCAGACCCCGAGGTACTACCCGACGCTTTGGCGGCCTTGGCGGCATCGTCGGCCTTGATGATTTCGGACGTGCCTTTTACGGGCGGCCCCATCTCTGAGGTGCGTGTGGCCAAAATCAACGGCCAGTATATTGTCAATCCAGCTACATCGCTTTTGAAAGATGCCCACCTCGACCTTATCGTGGCAGGTTCTGAAAAAGATATTTGTATGGTAGAAGGCGAAATGAACGAAGCCTCTGAGGCCGAAATGCTCGAAGCCATCAAAGTAGCGCACGAAGCCATTAAAGTTCAATGTGCTGTTCAGAAAGAATTTGAAGCAGCGGCTGGCAAAACAGAAAAACGTACATTTAGCCACGTAACACACGATGAGGCACTACGTGAAATGGTTACAAAGGCCTGTTACGACAAAGTATATGCCGTAGCCAGACAAGGTAATGCCAACAAAAATGCCCGCAAAGAAGGCTTCAAAGCCGTTCAAGTAGAGTTTTTGGCGGCAGCATTGGCCGAAAATCCAGAACTAAATGTAGGCTTGGCCAAACGGTATATTCATGATGTAGAATGGACGGCCTCACGCCGCTTGGTGTTGGACGAGCGCAAGCGTTTGGACAGCCGCCAGTTGGACGAAGTACGCCAGATAGTGTGCGAAGTAGATTTCTTGCCGTCGCCACACGGTTCGGCACTATTTACCCGTGGCGAAACACAGTCATTGACAACGGTAACACTTGGAACGAAACTCGATGAGCAAATAGTAGATCAGGCCATGAACTACGGCCATAGCCGATTTATGCTCCACTATAACTTTCCAGGGTTTTCGACTGGCGAAGTAAAACCAAACCGTGGGCCAGGCCGCCGTGAAGTAGGTCATGGTAACTTGGCGCACCGCTCTATCAAAAAAGTATTGCCAGACGATGCCAACAATCCTTATACAATTCGTATTGTTTCAGATATTTTAGAATCAAACGGCTCGTCGTCGATGGCAACTGTTTGTGCGGCTACGCTCGCACTGATGGACGCAGGTGTGCAAATCAAAGCCCCAGTGGCAGGTATTGCCATGGGCTTGATTACCGACGATGAAGGCAAGTATGCAGTATTGTCAGACATTTTGGGCGATGAAGACCACTTAGGGGATATGGACTTTAAAGTTACAGGTACAGCCAAAGGTATAGTAGCTTGTCAGATGGATATGAAAGTAGAAGGATTGGCGTATGAGGTATTGGTCGAAGCCTTAGACCAAGCTCGCCGTGGTCGTTTGCATATTTTGGGCGAAATGAACAAAGCCATTCAGGCTGTCAGAGACGACCTCAAACCACAAGCACCGAGAGCCATTACTATCAAAATTGAGCAAGACCAAATCGGCTCTATCATCGGGCCAGGCGGTAAAATTATTCAAGAAATACAGCGTGTGTCGGGAGCAACTATCAACATTGAAGAAAAAGACGGTGCAGGCTACGTTACTGTTTTCTCGGCAGATAAAGACAGCATGGACATCGCTCTCAAACGCATCAGAGGTATTGTAGCTATTCCAGAAGAAGATGCCGTTTATGATGGTGTCGTTAAGTCAATCCAGCCATTTGGTGCGTTTGTTGAGTTTATGCCAGGCAAAGATGGCCTACTACATATTTCAGAAATTAAGTGGGAGCGTCTCGAAACCTTAGAGGGGATATTGGCCGTTGGTGATAAATTACAAGTAAAATTATTGGAAGTAGATAAAAAAACGGGTAAGTACAGGTTATCGGCTAAGGCACTGTTGCCCAAGCCAGAGGGCTTTGTAGAACGCCCACCACGTGAGCCACGTGAGGGTGGTGGCGATAGAGGTGGTTTTAGAGGTGGTAATGACCGTGGTGGCAGCGACAGACGAGACGGCGGAAACCGCAGTCGTTAATTATTAAAGTAGTTTTTTGAAATTTCTGCTTTGACAATTACGTTAGTACTACTGAAACACCATAATTATTACCATGAGACAATTAAAAATAAGTAAACAGATAACCAACCGAGAGAGTCAGTCGCTTGACAAATACCTACAAGAAATTGGTAAGGTGGACTTGCTCACTCCCGATGAAGAAGTAACCCTCGCCCAGCGCATCAGAGACGGAGACCAGCAAGCCCTCGAACGCCTCACCAAAGCCAACTTGCGCTTTGTGGTGTCGGTAGCCAAACAGTATCAAAATCAAGGACTTTCACTTGGCGATTTAATCAACGAAGGCAATTTAGGGCTAATCAAGGCCGCACAACGATTTGACGAAACACGGGGCTTTAAGTTTATATCTTACGCCGTTTGGTGGATTCGCCAGTCTATTTTGCAGGCTTTGGCCGAGCAGTCTCGTATTGTTCGTCTGCCATTAAATAGGGTTGGGTCGCTGAATAAAATCTCTAAGACTTTTTCAGAATTAGAACAGAAATTTGAGCGTGAACCATCGCCAGCCGAACTCGCCGAAGTTTTGGAAATATCGGCCAGCGAAGTAGTAGATACCCTAAAAATATCAGGCCGCCACGTATCTATGGACGCGCCGTTTGCCAATGGCGAAGAAAACAGTTTGTTGGACGTGCTCGAAAGCAACCTCGAAGAAAAACCCGACCAAGGACTGATTGACGACTCGCTCCGCCGTGAAGTACAACGTGCGCTCTCGACACTCACACAGCGAGAGGCCGATGTCGTAGAGTTATATTTTGGCCTCAATGGTATGCAACAAATGACACTCGAAGAAATTGGCGAGAAGTTTAACCTCACCCGTGAGCGTGTACGCCAAATCAAAGAAAAAGCCATTCGCCGCCTCCGCCAAGCCTCACGAAGCAAAGCCTTAAAGACATATTTGGGATAGATAACCATTTTGTGAACATTTGGTATAAACTAATAAGAGAACTGCGGCGCAGTTCTCTTATTAGTTTATTGGGTAATTTAAAATTATAATCTACAAGCCATTGGCTACTTTCTGTTCGGCCTTCGCCCCTTAAATGGTCGGCTTCCACCTTTATTATCGCTAAACGCTCGCTTGCTTGGGTCGTAGGTTGGGCCTGCGCCGAGGCTTTCGGGGAGTGGCAACTTGGGTACTTCCTTGCCGATAAGCTGCTCTACGGCCGCAAATTTATGTTGGTCTTTGTCGTTGATAAACGTAATGGCCGTGCCAGTGGTGTCTGCACGAGCCGTGCGGCCTATGCGGTGAATATAGTCTTCGGGGTCGTGTGGTGAGTTAAAGTTTACTACCAAATTGATACCCTCTACGTCAATACCACGAGAGAGTATATCAGTGCCAATGAGGATATTAACGGTTTTGTTTCTAAAATCTCGCATGATTTCTTCTCGCTCTTTTTGCTCCAAATCAGAGTGAAAAGCTTTTGTGGCCATGCCCGCTCGCCGTAGCTCAATGTCAAGTAGTTTAACGTTTTCTTTGGTGGACACAAACACAATCACACTTTTGTATTCGCCATCTTTCAATAAGTGTTTGAGTAATCGTACCTTTTGGGTGTCATAAACTAAGTAGGCTTGTTGCAAAATACCTTCGGCAGGCTTGGCGATGGCAATACTCACTTGCTCGGGGTTGATAAGAATGCTATTGGCCAACTTGCGTATTTTGGGAGGCATAGTAGCCGAAAACAGTACCGTCTGGCGTTTTTTTGGTAAATGATTGATAATCTTGACTATGTCGTCATAAAAACCCATGTCTAACATTCGGTCGGCTTCGTCCAATACCAAATGTTTGAGTTTTTCAAAGTTAATGACTCCCATTTGCAACATCGCAATCAGCCGTCCTGGGGTGGCTATTGCAATATCAGCCCCCTGCTGCAATGCCTTGCGCTGTACTTCCCACGCTTGTCCGTCGCCACCACCATAAATCGGAATTGAGCTTACACCTGTAAAATACCCTAAGCCTTCGACCTGCTGATCAATCTGCTGGGCCAGTTCACGTGTTGGCGACAGTATGAGCGTATTTAGGTGCCGTTCTTCGGGTGCAGTTTCTATTATTTTATTGATAATTGGCAACAAATAAGCCGCCGTTTTGCCAGTACCTGTTTGGGCGCAGGCTATCAAGTCTTTTCCGTCCAAAATAATCGGAATAGCTTGTTCTTGAATAGGTGTGGGCTTACTAAAACCCATCGCATCTAAGCCGTCTAAAAGTTGGTAGTCAAAATAAAAATCGTCAAAAATCAAGGTATCTAAAGTTTAGGTTAGTGCGAACTTGTATCGGTTTCAGACAAATGTATGCCTATTAACAATGATTAACAACTAAGATATAAACCTTTTTGTTTGTTTTCGTTCTAAGTACCATAAACTAAAACAACAAACACATGAAAACGCTCTCATTTTTTGCTCTAATTGCGCTCACCATTGGCAGTACAGCAGCCCAACTACCCAACGACTATGACTGCCGGGACGAAAGAAACCCAGACCAAGGTTACAGTTTACCAAACAATAACTACCCAGATTTGAATAATTTGAGGATTGACGAATTGCAACGAGAAGTCTATTTTAAAATAAACCGAGGTATCGAAAACGGACAACTCAACAGGCGAGAAGCGCAGTATTTGAGCCGCGCTTTTGGTCAGATAGAACAGAAAAATAGGTATTTTAGAATTGATGGTTTTTTGTCAAGACAAGAAGAGCATGAACTGAGAGACAATTTACTGACACTCAACGACCAAATACGCTACCAAAAACACGACAATGGACGAGACCAACATAATAATTTTGGCGGAAATAGACGTAACAAGTACCGTCGCAGTTGGTAGAGGTTAATTTAGTTTGATTTGTTTACATAAAGTTTCATAACTTTGCCCAAACTACTAAACAAAAAATATTATGAAAATCTTAAAATGGGTTGGTATCGTTGTAGCAGTGTTGGCAGTAGTGTTGTTTGTTGCATATAAATTTATGGCAAGCAACACCAAAAAAGCAAGTCCCGAAGCGACGGCTGTTTACAAAAAAGATGCGACAGAAATATCGGTATTTTATTGCCAACCGTCCAAAAAAGGCAGAGAAATTTTTGGGGGAATTATCCCGTATGGTAAAGTATGGCGCACAGGTGCCAACGAAGCCACGACTTTTACTACCAACGAACCCGTAAAGTTTGGTGACAAGACCGTGCCAGCAGGCAAATATACACTCTGGACGATTCCCGAAGCCGATCATTGGACAGTGATACTCAACAGCAAGCAATATGGCTGGGGAGTAAGTTTTGGTGGAGTAGCCAGTCGTGAAGCCGAAGCCGATGTAGCCCAAGTACAAGTACCTGTTGAGACTGTGGCCGAAAGCGTAGAAAAATTTAATATCTCGTTCAGCGACTCAACACAGGCCATGATTTTGGTTTGGGACAAAACCAAGGTTACTGTGCCATTGAAGTAATGTTTGTCAGACTTAAAGAAGTCTATTTTCAAGGAAGCCTTCGCTTTAAGCGAAGGCTTCCTTATTCTGTTAATACTTCGCCCCAAACTCCACTGCCGACTCGTTGATGGCTTCGTCTGTCAAACTCTCTGAGGCTATCAGTACTCTGTATCTAAATGTAGTGCTTTCGCCGTTTTTGAGTTTTAGGTTAAGCGTTTCCTTACCTTTACTAAACACCGCCTGCCCAAGTGGATTGGCTGCAAAAAGCCCGTAGCCTCGTGCGTGCCAGTAGGTTGGGTAGCCTGTGTTTTTTGGGTGGTCAATAATTATCAAATTGATTATTTCATCGTCCATTTTTCCTCTCAAATTGCACCAAACCGAGCGAGTTCCCCAGACAGCATCGCCCTGTATTCCTTCTTTGTTTCGGTAACTGCCCGATACGCCAGAGTTGTTCATCACAGGTACGCTGGTTGCTACGCCGCTGGCATCAGTAAATACCTCGGCTTTGTCTGAGGGCTGCTCCAACTGTCGAGCTACTCTGATGGCAATCATACCGTCTTTTACATCTTTGAAAGTTACATCAGTTTTGGCCGTCAGCATTGTTATTCTGTCAATCTGTCGTTTGCTGCCTTTACCTCCAAAAATATAAGTTGTCGTTTCTTCAAGCATTACATTGCTATCTTTGTCGAGCCAGTTGGCTGTTACGGTCAGTTCGCCTTGTGCTTTGCCGTTTTTGATTTTTTTAATTCCTGTATGAACAATTGTGCCGTAAACAGCCTTAGGGTTGGGTGGTGTATTTGAATTATTCCAAAAATCATGCCCATTAACGTCTTCATAGTTGAGCCACATACCCACATGGTGCGGGTGGTCTATGCGCTCATTGGGGCGGGGGTCGAGCGGCCAACCTCTTGTAATAACCGTACCTTTGGCACTTCGGATTGGGTACAAAACAGCTTTTTTGAGAACGTCAGCATTGGGATAAAAATAAGTAGTAAATGGCTTGCCAGCCACTAATACCTCTACTTTTTTGTCAGTCGGGTTGTCAATCAGTCTGACTTGGGCAATGGCTACCGTTGATAGTATTGTAAAGGCAATAATTTTAATAATTTGCATAGTTTTATGTTTTATTACAAAAGTCAAAGGCATAGATTTTTTACTATTTTTTACGATTAAGTTGTAAATTGCAAACAAAAATATTTCATGAAACACCCTCAACAAAAAACACTCGGCTACTGGCTATGGCGCATTGGCTTTGCGGTGTTTTATCCTGTCATTTCGGTCTTTACTTTCGTGTTTTCGATGATGCTCCAAGTCTTTTCGTGGTTATCGCAGGGCTTGGTTTGGATATTAAAAGGCGGTAAACCATGATTTCCGAAGTAGTTGCCGACTTGCTTAATGCCAAAGTCGAGCAGTACAATCGCCCTGATTTTATTGCCAACGACCCTATTTCTATTCCGCATTTATTTACCCACAAACAAGACATAGAAATCACGGGCTTTTGGGCGGCTGTGCTGGCCTGGGGGCAGCGCAAGACGATTATTAACAAATGCAAATCGCTGATTGAAATGATGGACAATGCCCCGTACGATTTTGTACTAAACCATACCGAAGCCGACCTCAAACCTTTTTTGACTTTCAAACACCGTACTTTTAATACCACTGACACGCTTTATTTTTTACATTTTTTTCAAAATTATTACAAACAGTACGACTCGTTAGAAATAGCTTTTAGTCAGGCACTTGGCCCCCAAAATATAAACGTAGAGGCGGGGCTTGTACATTTTCATACTCGTTTTTTTGACTTAGAACATTCGCCCGACCGCACCCGCAAACACGTGGCTACACCCACACGAGGCTCTTCGTGCAAGCGGCTCAATATGTTTTTGAGATGGATGGTTAGGCAAGACGACAGAGGTGTGGACTTTGGCCTTTGGCGGCAAATTAGCCCGGCGCAGTTGGTTTGCCCTTGCGATGTGCATGTGGACAGAGTAGCTCGAAAGTTAGGACTCATCAGCCGCCCAAAAACCGACTGGAAAACGGCCATTGAACTAACAGAAACCCTCAAAACCCTCGACCCCAGCGACCCCGTCAAATACGACTTTGCACTTTTTGGGTTGGGCGTGGAGGGCGAAATGTAAAAATGTGTATGTTTGTAGTATCATAATAAGTTCAAAACAATGACAGAAACCACATCAAAACCTCGTAGCCGCCGCCGTGCGTTGATATTGCCTCGCAGGGTATCGTTGGAAGCCTATTTTCGGGCTGAGGACAAGGCTGTTCAAAAAAATGAATTTTACGCAGGAATTATCAGACCCATGGCAGGAGCAAAACTCAATCATAATATATTGGCCGTTTGCTGTGCCAACTTGATGTCTAATTTTGTATTTGACAATGATTTCAAATACAAAGTCAGTAATTCGGATACTAAAATCAGAATTGAAGCACACGACAAAGTAGTTTATCCTGATGCCGTTGTGATTTGCGAAAAGCCAGAGTTTTTTAAAGGCCGCCAAGACACCATCACCAATCCACTTTTGATAGTAGAGGTGTCGTCTGAATCGACCGAAAAATACGACCGAGGTTCTAAGTTTGACGATTATCGTACCATTGAGAGTTTTAGAGAATATGTGCTAATAAGCCAAGAACGCAAGCACGTAACGGTTTATACCAAACAAGCAGACAATACTTGGATATTGAGAGACTACGACAACGAAGAAGCCACCGCCGTTTTATATGCACTCCACAACTGCCCTCTGCCACTCAAAAGGTTATATTGGGGCTTGGAACTGTAAACAACCTCAGCGACCTCTGCCCCTCTGCGAGAGTAAAACTACAAACAACCTCAGCGACCTCCGCCCCTCTGCGAGAGTAAAAATCAACGAGACACAATTACCCCCAGTAGTCCCGAAATCTGTTTGTCCACGTCTTTGAAATACATAAACTGCCGCAAAAGCTCGTTTTCGGTATCGATGTCTTTTGTGCTTCGTAGTTCGCTTTGTAGTTGGGTCATGCGCTGCTCGGCCACACTTTTTTTTATTCTCAGAATGTTACTATACGCTGCATCGGCGAGTTTGTCTATTTCTGTTGGCACAAAAATCTCGTGCCGCTCCCAGTTCTCGCTGAGTTCATATTTTTCGCTTACGAGGGTAATGGCAAGTTGTTGAATTTCAGTATCTTGATGTCCGATAAAATAATTTGTATTTAAGACTTCACCACGGGCAAAAGCCATTCTGAACGAGTCCATGAGGTGCTGAAAGATAGGGGTTTCAAACTCAATAGCCCCCAACTCACTCAATACATAATGACACAGCGACACGTCGGGTTCTAACTCCTGCGTGGCATGGCATATCAGCAACCGCACGCACTCCTGCTCATGCCCAAAGCGTTTGGACTGAACCTGTGTACTTGGCTCGGCGGTGGTTGTCTTTGGTTTTAGTACAATAGGCTCGAGCGGATAGTCTATCATCGGCTCGCCTTCTTCGACAGTCAAAAAAATGTCGTCAAATTCTTGATTGATAACACTTTCTGTTGCGGGCTTTTCGGCTCGTCTTTCTCTTGGTTTTTCTTCGGTTTTTTTTCGTAAAATTTTATTGCCTTCCGATATAAGCGTTTGCTCATCGACCCGCATCAAGTTAGCAGTTCGGCTCGTAAAAATCTGCCGTTTGATGGCATCGGGTATTTTACTGATGCTACTCACAATGTCGCCAATGGCTTCGGCACGCTTAAAAGGATTATCGCCCGCTTCTTTGAGCAAATATTCAGTTTTGAAGGTTATAAAATCTTTGGTATTGTCGTTGATATACTTTTTAAAAGCCTCCGCACCAACTTTATACACAAAACTATCGGGATCTTCGCCGTCTGGAAACAGCACCAAACTCACATTTAGCCCTTCTTCGAGTACCATATCCAGCCCTCTGATAGCGGCTTTAATACCCGCCGCATCGCCATCGTAGAGTATGGTTACGTTGGGCGTAAAGCGAGCAATGAGCCTAATTTGGTCTTCGGTCAATGATGTGCCAGACGATGCCACAACGTTTTGAATACCAGCCTGATGCAACGAAATAACATCGGTATAGCCCTCAACCAAATAACAAATATCAGCCGAACGAATGGCGTTTTTGGCTTGATAAATACCGTACAGCACTTTACTTTTATGATAAACGTCTGTCTCGGGCGAGTTGAGGTATTTGGGTTGATTGGGGTCTTTGACTAATATTCTGGCCCCAAAAGCAATGACTTTACCCGACACATTATGAACAGGAAACATCACCCGACTTCTAAAACGGTCGTAAGTGCGGGCTTTTTCGCCTTCTTTTTTCATTACCAATCCTGCTTTTTCCAGAATATCGACATTGTAACCTCGCTTGGTTGCTTCTTTGAGCAAGCCGTCCCATTCGTTCAAGCTATAACCCAGCCCAAAACTTTTGATGGTTTGGTCAGTCAGGCTTCGGCCCCTAAAATAACTCAGACCAATGGCCTGCCCTTCGGTACTTTCCAAGAGTATTTTTTGGTAATATTGCTGGGCAAAATTCAAGACGATAAAAAGACTTTCTCGTTCGTTTTGGCGCAAAAACTCTTCGGGAGTGGCCCGCTCTTCTTCAATTTCGATGCTATATTTTTGAGCCAAAAACCGCAAGGCTTCGCCATAGCCAATGCCCTCAATGTCCATCACAAACTTAATACTGTCGCCGCCTGCTCCGCAACCAAAGCACTTGAAAATTTGCCTGACAGGATTGACATTGAACGAAGGTGATTTTTCGTTATGAAACGGGCAGCAAGCCGTGTAGTTAGTTCCTCGTTTTTTTAAGGACACAAAATCGCCAACCACTTCGACAATATCGGCGGCTTGTTTTATTCGTTCGGTAGTTTCGGGACTGATTCTCATCTAAATAAAAATGCAAATTGATTGTAATAGGCAAAATTATAACCTTTGCTCGTATATTTGTCGATAAATCGTGTTTTGGTCAAAATTAACAAACCAAAGAATGATATATAAACTTGAAAATGAAAATTGCCAAAACCATAGATTCAGCCAATAGAAGAGCATCTTTTGAATACTTTTTTTTAGAAACATTTACCACAGGCGTGGTATTGATGGGTACAGAGGTAAAGTCTGTCCGTCAAGGTAAATTTAATATGAGTGACTCGTATTGTTTGTTTCACGAAGACGAACTGTATATTAAAAACCTACACATTTCGCCCTACGAAAAAAGTACACACTACAACCACGAACCTCTCCGAGATAGAAAACTATTACTCAAACGTCGAGAACTCAAACGACTCATTCTTAAACTAAAAGACCAAGGGCTGACCATCGTGCCAACAAGGTTGTATATCAATGATCGAGGACTAATTAAGTTTGAAATAGCACTTGCCAAAGGAAAAAAGAACTACGACAAACGAGAAACAATAAAAGAAAGAGACCTCAAGCGAGAGAATTACGAATAGAATTTTGCGTATGTTTTGAAAACGTATTTAGATTATCACTAACTTGCGTAAAACTAAAACCTTAGCAGTAATATGAGTAGGAAAGTGCTAATTTTAAATCAAGATTATTCGGCAATGGGCATCTGCTCGGCCTCCAAAGCGTTCTTACTCGTTTACCTCGAAAAAGCCGAACTCGTGGCCGCCTCAACCAGCCACAGCCTGCGTACAGTGAGTAGCTCTTTTCCAATGCCTACCGTCATTCGGCTCAACCGCTACGTTACCATTCCGTACAAGGGCATCGTAATGACTCGACAAAATATTTTTAAGCGAGATGGCCACCGCTGCGTTTATTGCAATACCACCGAAGACCTTACCCTCGACCATGTACACCCCAAATCTCGAGGAGGGCGAACATCGTGGGACAATCTGGTAACGGCCTGCCGCCGCTGCAATGCCAAAAAAGGCGACTACGCCCTCGAAGAAACAGGGCTTAAAATCAAACATCGACCATTCAAGCCTTCGTTTGTGATGTTTCTCAGAGACTACTCGGGTTCTGCCGAAGAATCGTGGATGCCATATCTGTCAAAGCGTGAAAAGAATTTTTAAAAAATTTGGGTTATTTAGATAAATATATCTAATTTTGCACTCCGATTCGTATAACTACGAATTTTCCACTAATTTCAGTCCAGTTGTCCGTGGGCATGATGTACGCAAAGGACAAACACAAACAAGCATGGCAAATAATTTAGCAGATTTCGACTGGGACAAAGTATCGAGTAACAAAGGTTTTGGCCTAAGCTACTCGGCAGCAGAGCGTGAACAACTCGAAAATCTTATCAATGGCACACTCTCAGAAGTAGCCGAAAAAGAAGTAGTAAAAGGCACTGTTGTTGGCATTACTGATCGAGAAGTAATATTGAACATTGGCTCAAAGTCAGATGGTTTAGTACCACTGTCAGAGTTTCGTGATTTGCCCGATATGAAAATCGGTGACGAAGTAGAGGTTTATATCGAAAACCAAGAAGATTTGAGCGGACAGTTGATATTGTCTCGCAAAAAAGCCAAAGTAATTACAGCTTGGGACAATATCCAAAAATCACACGAAGGGGACGTTATCATTGACGGTTTTGTTAAACGCCGTACCAAAGGTGGCTTGATAGTTGATATTTATGGAATTGAGGCGTTCTTGCCAGGTTCACAAATTGACGTGAAACCAATCCGTGATTTCGATGTGTATGTAAATAAGAAAATGGAAGTGAAAGTGGTGAAAATCAACCACGCCAACAACAACGTTGTTGTGTCTCACAAAATATTGATAGAAAAAGACCTCGAAGCGCAGCGCCAGATGATATTGACAAACCTTGAAAAAGGGCAAGTATTAGAAGGTGTGATCAAAAACATGACCAAATTTGGTGTCTTCATCGACCTTGGTGGTGTAGATGGTTTGTTGCACATCACAGACATCTCGTGGGGACGTATTGTAGATCCATCAGATGTATTGAGCTTAGACCAAAAAGTAAACATAGTAGTTTTAGACTTTGACGAAGAGAAAAAGCGTATTTCATTAGGTATGAAGCAACTACAAGCCCACCCGTGGGAATTGTTAGATGCAGGTATTGAAATCGGCTCAAAAATCAAAGGTAAAGTAGTAAACGTAGCCGATTATGGTGCGTTCTTAGAAATATTGCCAGGTGTAGAGGGCTTGGTTCACGTGTCAGAAATGTCATGGTCGCAGCACCTACGCAACCCACAAGAATTTTTGAAAGTAGGCCAAGAGATAGAGGCAACAGTACTTACATTGGAGCGTACCGATCGCAAAATGTCGTTGGGTATCAAGCAATTAACATCTGACCCTTGGACTCGTCAAGACTTATTGGGTAAATATTCAGTAGGTACAAAACACACAGGACTTGTTCGTAACCTAACAAATTTTGGATTGTTCCTCGAACTCGAAGAGGGTATCGATGGGTTAGTTCACGTATCAGATTTGTCATGGACAAAAAAAATCAAGCACCCAGGCGATTTCGTCAAAGTAGGTGAGCAACTTGAAGTGCAGGTATTAGAACTCGACATCGAAAACCGTCGCCTATCGTTGAGCCACAAACACTTAGAAGAAAATCCGTGGGTAACATTTGAGGATATATTCTCAATCGGCTCATCGCACAAATGTACAATGACAGCCAAGAACGACAAAGTAGCTACACTCGAACTTCCTTATGGTATTGAGGGCATCTCGTTCTTGAAATCATTGGCCAAAGAAGATGGTACTAACGTAGAAGTAGGCGAAAGTGCAGACTTCAAAGTAATAGAGTTCTCGCGTGATGAAAAGCGCATAGTTTTATCGCACGTCAAAACTTGGCAAGAGGTTGTAGAGCCTGTCAAAGAAGAAGTCAAAAAGCAACCAAAAGCCGAAAAAACCAATAACAAAGACAATGACAAAGCCACGCTTGGCGATTTAAGTTCTTTGTCGGCCTTGAAAGAGCAAATGGAGGAAGGCGAAAAGAAAAAGAAAGCTGCAACCAAAAAAGCAGCAACCCCGAAAGCTGAAAAAGTAGCCGAGGCAGTTGTAGAAATACCAGAAGCAGTAGCCGAGGATATTGCACCAACCGAAATAGTACCGGCCGCCGAGTAAATCGGCACGGTTGTTGAGATATATAGCTTGAACGATAAGTAGTGAATAACAACTTACTGCCTATCGTTCAAGCTCATTATCAAAAAAAGGTCCTGTGGCCGAGTGGCTAGGCTCAGCTCTGCAAAAGCTGCTACAGCGGTTCGAATCCGCTCGGGACCTCTGAATTGAAAGTTTCCTAAAACTCAAAATAATACCATTTAACAAAACAAAAAAATTGTTGTGTTGAATGGTATTATCCGTTTTAACGTATGCTATATACGTCTTGGCATCAAATATAATATTATTTATAACTGTTCTAAATAATCATTTATTACAAATTATCACATTAAATACTTTTGCCGTAAACGATTCGTGCATTACTTTTGTATCTGAGAAAATAAAAGATTCTTATTGATAATAACAACCAAATGAAAATTAAATCATTCTTCAAAAATTCACAACATCTGGGTAGAGCTTTCGCTCTTTTTGCAGTATCACTTTCTTTTGCTATACAAGCGAAAGCACAAGATGCTGCCAAAGGCGAGACTATTTTTACGCAAAACTGTAAAGTATGTCATGCCCCAACCGACGAAAAAATAATTGGTCCAGGGCTAAAAGACATCACAAAGCGCCGCGACTTGACGTGGTTGGTGAAATGGATAAAAAACCCGGCGGCTGTCATCGCAAGCGGCGACCAATACGCAGTCGATTTGTACGCCAAATACAATAAAACACAAATGACGGCTTTCCCGGGCTACGGTGAGGCCGAAGTTAAGGACATTTTGGCTTACATAGAAAAAGTCAATACCGCACCTGTGGCAGTAGCAGGTGCAGTTAGTCCAACAGTTACTAACACCGCCGATGGTGGCCAATCAGACTTATTTACTTACATATTGGTAGCGGTTTTGTTGGTGATGCTTTTGGTTTTGGGTGTGTTGCTTTCAATTATGACACTATTGACCAAAGCCACCAAGACCGTAGGCGTGGCCGAAGTAGCAGGAGAGACCTTGTTGGATAAGATAAGAGGCAATATAATGGCGATGGGGAAAAACCCAGCTATTCGCAGTGCGGCGATATGGTTTTTTATACTGTTAGGACTCAAAGCTACAATTGATGGGGCTTACAGCATCGGTGTTCAGCAAGGATACGCACCCAAGCAGCCAATTCAGTTCTCACACAAATTGCACGCTGGCCAGTACAAGATAGATTGTAATTACTGCCACACAGGAGTAAACCGTGGTAAGTCTGCCATTATTCCATCTGCTAATATTTGTATGAACTGCCATGGTGTGATAAAGAAAGAATCACCACAGATTCAGAAAATATACGCCGCCATCGAAAATAACCAACCTATTGAATGGGTGCGTGTACACAACTTGCCAGATTTGGCGTACTTTAACCATGCCCAACACGTAAATGTGGGTGGTTTGGACTGTACGACTTGCCACGGTGAAATTGCACAAATGGAGGTGGTACAGCAACGGTCATCGCTCACAATGGGCTGGTGTATTGATTGCCACCGCCAGACAGAGGTAAATACCAAAGACAACAAATACTATGACAACTTGGTAGAAATGCACAAAAACAAAAGCAAAGAACCTTTGAAGGTAGCCGATATTGGTGGTTTGGAATGTTCTAAATGCCACTACTAAAATCAATGAGTGAGTGCATGAATGTTAGAATTATTGAATGAGCGAACGCATCATTATTTATTTTCTAAAAAATATTCAGTCATTCGTTCAATAGAACATTGAATCATTAACAAAAACTGGAATCTCTCGAATATTAAAAGATATATGGAAAACAATACAAAACGGTATTGGAAAGGATTAGAAGAACTTCGTAACGATGAGTCTTTTGTCAAAAAAGCAAATAGCGAATTTGGAAGCTTTGAGCCGACCAACCCAACCGATTTTAAAAGTCTGGTGGACGGTATCGGCGACAATCGCCGTGATTTTTTGAAGGTACTTGGCTTCGGAATGGCTGCCGTTTCGTTGGCAGCTTGTGATGCACCAGAAAAAAAATCTATCCCATATCTCAACACCCCAGTTGGTAACTTCCCAACTATTGCCGACTACTACGCATCGACTTATTCGGAAGGTGGCGAATATGCAAGTATTTTGGTCAAAACACGTGAAGGTCGCCCTATTAAAATCGAGGGAAACAAACTTTCGAGCGTTACAGGTGGCGGTGTCAATGCAAGAGTTCATGCTTCGTTGCTGGGTTTATATGATATTGAGAAACTCACTGCACCTCGCAAAGGCGAAACTGAAACTGACTGGACGACATTAGATAAAGAAATAACGAGTAAATTAACAGAGATAGCAGCCAAAGGCGGACAAATTCGTATTGTATCTTCTACAATAATGAGTCCGACAACAAAAGCTGTTATTGCTAATTTTGTTACAAAATACCCAACTACTCAACACATTACTTACGATGCCAACTCGGTTTCGGGAATGTTAAAAGCTAATGCTGATACGTTTGGTAAAGCAATTTTGCCATCGTACAACTTCGCAAAAGCAAAAGTTGTAGTAGGTATAAGTTGTGATTTTTTGGGAACGTGGATTGCGCCAGAAGAGTTTGCCCGTCAATACACTAAACTACGGAAGCTAAATAGCGACAAAGATGGCAATAGAGATATGTCTCGCCATTTTCAGTTTGAGACCACCATGTCATTGACAGGGTCGAATGCCGACTATCGGTCTGCCATCAAACCATCGCAAGAAGGCTTGGTTGTCTTGGCATTATACAACAAATTAACAGGAAAGGGTGCGGTTTCATTGGGTGCTGAGACTGACAAACTTTTGACAAAAGCTGCCAACGAACTGGCTGCACACAAGGGCGAAGCACTGGTTGTGTCGGGTTCAAACGATGTCAATGTTCAGGTTGTCGTCAATGCCATTAACTCATTTTTGGGTTCTTATGGCTCTACAATCAGTATGACTGCGGCTAACTACCGCCAAGGTGATGACGTGGCCATGAATGGTTTTATAGATGAAACAAAAGCTGGCAAAATCTCAGCCACTGTGTTTTATGCAGCCAACCCAGCTTACGACCACCCACGAGCAGCCGAGCTGAAAGCCGCACTACCCAAAATGGGATTATCGGTTTCGTTTGCCGACCGTGCAGACGAAACAGCTTCGCTTTGTAAATATATTGCGCCAGCCCCTCACTATTTAGAATGTTGGAACGATGCAGAACCAAAATCTGGCTTTTATAGTTTGACTCAACCAACAATTTCGCCGATTTATAAAACCCGACAAGGCCAAGTAAGCCTAATGAAATGGGCGGGAATGGGTGATGATTTCCACACATTCCTGAAAAATAACTGGGCAACCAATATCTCGCCAGTGAAAGGTTTTGAATCTTTCTGGACAAAAACGTTACACGACGGTATCTATGAGCCAGTTGTGGGCGGCTCGGCAAGTGGCGCAACTTTTGCAGGCAATACCGATGCTGCCGTTTCTGCCATAGTTGGTACATACAAAGCCAATACAACAGGCTTAGAGGTAGTTTTGTATGAAAAAGTGGGAATGGGAACGGGTGTAATGGCCAATAATCCATGGTTACAAGAGTTTCCAGAGCCAGTAACAAAAGCATGCTGGGATAACT
The DNA here is from genome assembly GCA_043777595.1 of Spirosomataceae bacterium. Taxonomy (GTDB): domain Bacteria; phylum Bacteroidota; class Bacteroidia; order Cytophagales; family Spirosomataceae; genus JAYVJH01. The sequence continues at coordinate 88,191 of JAYWHT010000077.1, read as the reverse complement.
ATGCGGCCATTTCCCAGAAAACAGCCAAAGAACTCGACTTAGTGCAGACCGATGTCGTTAAGGTAGAAGTAAATGGTAAGTCAGTAGAATTGCCAGTAATAATCCAGCCGGGTCAAGCCGATTCAACAGTTGCGATAGCGATTGGTTATGGTCGTGAAAAATCAGGTAAATCGGGCAATGGAGTAGGGGTAAACGTTTATCCATTGGCCAGATTCACAAATGGGTACTTAAATTTTAATGCGGGTATTGGTACAATAAGTAAAACAGGTGAAACTCGTGAAATTGCACAAACACAGACACACGACACCGTTATGGGTCGCAAGGCTGTTGTACAAGAGTCTCGTTTGCCTGAATATAAGAAAAATACAAATGCTGGGCGCTATTTTCCACACGTCGTAACATCGGAGGGTCTGAAACGACCAGGTGAAATATCGCTCTGGAATGGCTATGAAAAACCAAACCATTCGTGGGGAATGGTCATTGACCTAAACTCTTGCACGGGTTGCGGCTCGTGTGTTATCAGTTGCCAAGCAGAAAACAACGTATCGGTTGTAGGTCGCCAAGAGGTAATCAATCGCCGTGAAATGCACTGGATTCGTATCGACCGCTATTACAGTTCAGATGCAAGTTTAGAAGATAAGTCGCCATCGGGTTACAAAGCAATGGAAGTCGCATCGGCCAATCCTGAGATAATCTTCCAGCCCTTGATGTGCCAACACTGTTCAAATGCACCTTGCGAAACTGTCTGTCCCGTTTTGGCAACAACTCACAGCAGCGAAGGCTTGAACCAAATGGCGTACAACCGTTGCGTAGGCACTCGCTACTGTGCCAACAACTGCCCATATAAAGTGCGTCGCTTCAACTGGTTCAAATATTTTGATAACGAAAACTTTGACTACCATTATAATAACGACTTGGGCAAAATGGTAATAAACCCAGATGTTACAGTTCGTTCACGTGGTGTAATTGAAAAATGCTCAATGTGCGTACAGCGAATCCAAGAAGGTAAATTAACATCAAAAAAAGAACGCCGCCGCCCAGTTGATGGTGAAATCGTAACGGCCTGCGCCCAGTCTTGCCCAACCGAAGCCATTACATTTGGCGATATGAACGATCCAGAAAGCCGCATTTCTAAGTTATTGAAAATCGAGGGCGAAGCACGAGCGTTCCAGATGTTAGAAGAAATAAATGTAAAGCCTGTTGTTTCTTATTTAACCAAAATCAGAAATAAAGATGTGGATCATGCCATAGCCGAAACACATACAGAGGCTCATGCCGAAGCGCATCACTAATTTAACCGATAACCGAATAAACCGTAAAAATATATGCACGTAGTTTCACCCGTTAGAATACCGCTCGTTACTGGAGGCAAAACTTATGCCGACATAACCGAAGACGTAGTGCGCCATGTAGAAAGCGCACCCACCAAGGAGTGGAAGATCGCTTTTGGAATCTCATCAATAGTACTTTTGTACGGAACCGCCTGTGTGTTTTATACATGGTGGGAAGGACTCGGTCTGTGGGGATTGAACAAAACCGTAGGCTGGGCTTGGGACATCACAAACTTCGTTTGGTGGGTAGGTATTGGCCACGCTGGTACGCTCATCTCGGCAGTGTTGTTATTGTTCCGTCAAAAATGGAGAACATCAATCAACCGTGCGGCCGAGGCGATGACAATTTTTGCCGTACTTTGTGCTGCTTCGTTTATTTTGATGCATATGGGTCGTCCTTGGTTAGCCTACTGGGCCTTACCGCTACCAAATACATTTGGTTCGTTGTGGGTAAACTTCAACTCGCCTTTGGTTTGGGACGTGTTCGCTATATCGACTTACTTTTCGGTATCGTGTTTGTTTTGGTTTGTAGGCTTAGTTCCCGATTTAGCTACTATCCGTGACCGTGCTACAAATCCCATTTCTAAAAAAATATATGGGGCATTGTCTATGGGTTGGAATGGCTCTGCACGCTCTTGGTCTCGCTACGAGTACATCAGCTTGATTTTGGCTGGACTTTCAACGCCATTAGTATTGTCGGTACACACCATTGTATCAATGGACTTTGCTACTTCGGTCATTCCAGGCTGGCACACAACTATATTTCCACCCTACTTTGTAGCTGGGGCGATTTTCTCGGGCTTCGCCATGGTTCAAACTCTGATGCTCGTTACCCGTGTTGTTTACAAATTAGAAGACTACATTACGTTTGAACACATTGAGTCGATGAATAAGATTATCACACTCACAGGTTCAATTGTGGGTGTAGCTTATATCACAGAGTTTTTTATAGCATGGTACTCTGGTGTAGAATATGAGGCTTATGCCTTTATCAATCGCGCAACAGGCCCTTTTGCTTGGGCATACTGGGCTATGATGACTTGTAACGTGGTATCACCACAGCTATTTTGGTCTCGCTCAATTCGTCGTAGTGTCAAATGGACCTTTTTTATATCAATAATTGTAAATATTGGTATGTGGTTCGAGCGTTTTGTAATCATTGTTACATCACTACACAGAGACTACATTCCGTCGAGTTGGGCAAACTTCTCGCCAACGATATTTGACATTAGTGATTATATATTCTCGTTCGGCTTTTTCTTCACGTTCTTTTTTCTTTTCTCTAAATATTTGCCTGTAATAAATATGGCCGAAGTGAAGTCAGTATTGAGAACATCGTCAGAAAAGCTACCAGTTAAAATTGGTGGAATCGCTAAGAAAAAAGTAGAAAAAGAATTAGTTTAATAAAATAATAAAATGACTGAATCAAAATTTTTAGTAGGTGTATATGACGACGATGACCTCGTACTAAGTGCTGTCAAAAAGATAAAGAAAGCAGGTGTAAAAGTGCATGAAGTTTACTCACCATTCGCAATACACGGCTTAGACGATGCCATCGGACACCCTCGCACACGAATCGGTGTTGCCGCATTTATGTTTGGCGTTGTAGGTCTTTTGTGCGCCTCTGCCCTTACAATCTGGACAATGGGCATAGACTGGCCGATGATTATTGGTGGAAAAGATCCTATTTCATTGCCCAACTACGTGCCAGCTATGTTTGAAATGACGGTTTTGTTTACTGCCTTCGGTATGACAATTACTTTTTTTATTACCAATGGTTTAGGGCCATCGGCACCATTGTTGTTCGACTCACGTTGTACTGATAATAAATTTATAATGGCGATTGATTTAGGTAAAAATAAGCAATCTGAAACCGAAATTGCTGACCTGCTCAGAGCATCTGGGGCTGAAGAGGTAAACATCAAACTTGTTTAAAAACGTATTGGAAGTCTGATTTATAGATGACCAATTATCAATAATGACTAACAAAATGACAATGAAGCGTTTTAATTTAGTGATAATAAGTGCGGCTCTGTTTGTTGCGGCAAGCATGAGTTCGTGCAAAAAAAATGAAAATGACACTGGTTGGGAATTTGCACCAAATATGTATTTGCCAGTTGGGTACGAGCCGTTGAGCCAAGTAAAGGCAAATCCTATCAATGCCGATGGTAAAAACATGCGTGAACCAGTTTCTGGAACGGTATCTCGCCGTAACTATCAAACTAAATTTGGCGACAGCACAGATCGTGATTTGATGATATACAATATCAGTAAAGATGACTTGGCTTTGGCCGAAGAGATTCTTGTAAATCCTGTTCCAAATAATACTAAAACTTTAAAAGAAGGCGAGGAGTTGTATGGGCGTTATTGCTTGCACTGCCACGGCGAAGCTGGTGAAGGTAACGGACTGGTAGCAGAACAATATAAGGGTGTGCCAAATTACAAAGCAGACGCTTATTTGAACATGAACGATGGGCATATTTTCCATGTCATAACACACGGTAAAGGTCGTATGTGGTCGCATGCCTCGCAAGTAACGCCAGAAGAACGCTGGAAAATTGTACACTACGTTCATAAATTACAAGAAGGATAATACAAAATAGTTGTGCAGCAAATAAATATCACGCACAAACAATTAGAAAGTTTATATACAATAGATGTAAGAAATATAGCATAGATACTTAACTTACACATTGACAATTATACATTAAATTTTAAAATATGGCCTCACATCATCACGAAGCAATATCGGTTGAAGAACAATTTGAGTTTACACCACAGTCAAAGCGTAACTTACTAATCGGGGGCGCACTCGGCCTCACACTTGTGTTAGTGGGGGCTTATCTGCTTGCCAACGGTATAGGCGAGGAACATGCAACTGGGGCTGTACATGGTGTGTCAGAGCATGGTGCAGAAGCATCTCATGCACATGGTCACGAATACAAGTGGACAACCCGTATCTGGGCAAATATCTGGGTTAATGCAGTTTATTTTACAGGAATATCCGTAATTGGAATGTTCTTTATATCATATAATTATTTAGCTCAGGCAGGCTGGTCGGTAGTTTTTAAGCGTATTCCAGAAGCCATGCCAGCGTTCTTACCAGTTACTGGCTTGGCAATGTTGGTTACGTTTTTTGTAGCAGGCCACGATATGTTTCATTGGACAAATGAGGCGCTCTTCGACAAAGCAAGCCCAGAGTACGATGCAATAATTGCAGGCAAGAGACCATTCTTGAATACACCATTTTATTTGTGTCGAATGGCGTTTTATTTTATTGCATGGTACACGCTTTGGAAAATGATTCGTAAGTTTTCGTTGCAAGAAGACGAAATTGGCGGATTGACTAACTACGAAAAAAGTATAAAATATGGAGTAATGTTTCTGCTGATTTTTGGCGTAACATCTTCGACCTCGGCTTGGGACTTTGTGATGGCCATTGACACGCACTGGTTCTCGACAATGTTTGGCTGGTACACACTCGCAAGCTGGCACGTGGCTGGGTTAGCAACCATGACCCTCACAGTAGTAACACTCCGTGAAAGGGGTTACTTGCGTTGGGTAAACGAAAGCCACCTACACGACTTAGGCAAATTTTGCTTTGCGTTTACTATTTTCTGGACTTATGTGTGGTTCGCACAGTTTTTGTTGATATACTATGCCAACTTACCAGAAGAAGCCATATATTACCGTGAGCGTTTTAGCGGATATGGTGGAATCTATAAAATACCGTTCTTTATCAATATACTACTCAACTTCATCGCACCGTTTTTGGTCTTGATGACAAGAGATGCAAAACGCACACCTCGTATATTGAAAGTAGCTTGCTGGACGATTATTGTTGGACATTATTTTGATTTTTGGAATAACATAATGCCAGGAACAGTAGGCGCTCACGCAGGCTTTGGCCCAGTTGAGTTTGGGTTCGTTCTGATGTTTGCTTGTGGCTTTATTTGGACGGTTTCACATCAACTAACAAAAGCAAATCTTGTTCCGAGCAACCACCCTATGTTGGAGGAGTCGTTACACCACGATATTGCGTAAAAAAAGTAACGATTTTCAAAACAATTTTATTTAACAGCTAATTATTATAGTTAGATTACAACATCTAAATACCAAAACAAAATGACTTATTTAATAGGTTTTCTCACACTTGTATTCCTTGGCTTGACAATAGCAGTAGTCATGAGAATGCAAAGCGTACTGAAAAGTACAAAAACAGAAATAGTAGAGGACAATGCACCTGTACCAAATAATAATGCGAACGCCATAATGTGCTTACTGTTCCTCGTATTCGGGTCAATAGGGGGTGTTTGGTCGTATTTTCATTATGAAAGTACTTTTCAGCTACCGATAGCCTCCCCACATGGACGCATTACCGACCACATGTTCTGGGTCTCGATGGGAATATTATCAGTTGCATTGGTTGTTGTTAATGTTTTAATATTCTTTTTTTCTTGGAAATACAGCTACAACAAAAATCGTAAGGCGAAGTTCTATCCAGAAAATCACGTACTTGAATTGGTTTGGACTGTAATACCGGCAGTAGTGATGGCCTACTTGGTATTTACTGGCTATGTAGCATGGACAAACATCATGGCCGAAGCGCCATCAAATGCCCAAGTTGTAGAAATAATGGGCAAACAGTTTAACTGGTGGGTTCGTTATGGAGGAAATGAAGATAACAAATTAGGAAAGTACAACTACAAATTAGTAGATGACACAAATAACAATCCTATGGGAATTGATTTTTCAGATGCAAATGCTTTTGATGACTTCATACACAATGGCGAGATGCACTTAATCGTTAATAGACCAGTTGCTCTCAAAATCCGCGCGAGAGATGTACTTCACTCTGTGTTTATTCCTCACATGAGAGTAAAAATGGATGCTGTACCAGGAATGCCGACTAAGTTCCAGTTTACACCTGACAGGACAACTAAGGAAATGCGAGCAGAATTAGAAAATCCAAAATTCGACTACGAGATCGCCTGCACCGAAGTATGCGGTCGTGGCCACTTCTCTATGAGACTGAGGTTGATAGTAGAAGACGAGGCTTCTTTTAATAAGTGGAAAGCATCTCAAAAGCCAGTCTTAGCTACAATCTTAGAGAACAAGCCAGATTTTATGTCGAAAATACCACAGGACTTGAAAGCAAAAGCGATGAAGTATATGCCTGTTCCAGCAGAGCCAGTCGTACCAGTAGCTAACACAAAACCAGCACAAACAGGCTCTGCATTAGGTGCGTCGGCCTCACTATAAAAATATAAACCTTTAAAAGATACAACAATGTCAGTAGCAGAAGCAGATTTGGAAACAGGCGTTCACGTACACGAAGCGGGCGAACACCACCACGAGGAGTTAAACTTTTGGCGTAAGTATATATTTTGTGAAGACCACAAAGTAATAGCCAAACAGTACATGATATCGGGAATAGTGTGGGCAGTGATTGGTATATCAATGTCCGTAATATTTCGTATGCAGTTAGGTTTCCCCAATGCCAACATGAGTTGGTTGAAACCAATCTTAGGCCGTTGGATAGAAGATGGTGGTAAATTAAGCCCCGACTTTTATTTAGCACTCGTAACGATGCACGGAACAATCATGGTGTTTTTTGTATTAACAGCAGGATTGAGTGGCACATTTAGCAACTTCTTGATTCCGTTACAGATTGGCGCACGAGACATGGCTTCTGGCTTCTTGAATATGTTATCATTTTGGTTCTTTTTTGCATCAAGCGTTCTCATGTTCATCTCAATATTTTTAGAAACAGGTCCAGCCGCAGGTGGGTGGGTCGTATATCCGCCGTTAAGTGCATTGCCACAAGCCCATTTAGGCTCCCAAATGGGTATGACGCTCTGGTTGTTGAGTATGTCTTTGTTTATAATCTCTGCGTTGTTGGGTGGTATCAACTATATTACCACGGTTATCAACTTGCGTACACGTGGAATGTCGTTTAGTCGTTTACCACTCACAATCTGGGCATTCTTGATTACAGCAGTTTTAGGGCTAATCTCTTTTCCTGTTCTACTATCGGCAGCATTATTATTGATTTTCGATCGTCATTTTGGTACAAGTTTTTACTTATCTGAGATATATATCAACGGTGAGGCTCTGCCTAACCAAGGTGGAAGTCCGATACTGTTTCAGCACCTCTTTTGGTTTTTAGGACACCCTGAGGTTTACATAGTGTTACTACCAGCACTCGGTATCACCTCAGAGATTATAGCAACCAACTCACGCAAACCGATATTTGGTTACCGTGCCATGATTGCATCACTTTTAGCTATTGCATTTTTAGCATTCATTGTTTGGGCGCACCACATGTTCGTAACAGGTATGAATCCGTTTTTGGGGTCAGTGTTTATGTTCTTGACGTTAATAATTGCAGTACCATCAGCAGTAAAGGCGTTTAACTATATTACAACACTTTGGAAAGGTAACATTATTTTTACCCCCGCAATGTTGTTCTCCATCGGATTGGTATCGTTGTTTGTAACAGGCGGACTTACTGGTATAATATTAGGTAACTCTGCCTTGGACATACAGCTACACGATACTTACTTTGTGGTTGCTCACTTCCATATAGTAATGGGCGCTGCATCGGCTTTTGGTTTCTTTGCTGGCGTTTATCATTGGTTTCCTAAAATGTTTGGACGAATGATGAATAACACACAAGGCCAAATCCACTTTTGGGGAACATTCATTGGTATATATCTTATATTCTTCCCAATGCACTACGTCGGTATAGCAGGTTTCCCACGTCGTTATTATTCATTCACAACCTACGATTTTACGCATACTTTTACTGACTTAAATCAGTTTATAAGCATTGCAGCATTCTTTACATTTGGGGCGCAATTCATATTCCTGTGGAACTTCTTTTATAGTATCTTCAGAGGTCGTACTGCACCACTAAATCCTTGGAAGTCAAATACCTTGGAATGGACAACACCCCTACACCCAGGCCACGGCAACTGGGAGGGCGAAATTCCAGCAGTATATCGTTGGCCTTATGATTATAGTAAGCCGGGCGCAGCCGATGACTTTATTCCGCAAAATGTTCCCTATTCGCAAACACCAGAGTCTAATCTACCACATGAAAATGCAGAAATAGCTATGGAAAAAGAAATAGAGGCTCAAAATTATAATGACCAGTTTGCATCGCACTAATATTTTCCAGAAACTAATACTCCTAACAATCGCCGCCGTTTATCTGCTTATACTGGCAGGTGGTATTGTTAGGAGTACAGGCTCTGGTATGGGCTGTCCCGACTGGCCACGTTGCTTTGGAAGCTGGATACCACCCACAGAAGTCGCACAGTTGCCCTCAAACTATCAAGAGATTTATGGTGAAAAACTAAAGGGTGAGGTAGAATTTGATGCACTCAAAACTTGGATAGAGTACATTAACCGTTTGCTGGGTGTTGTTACTGGAATTTTGATATTTACCACGCTTATCGGTTCGGTTTCTTACATAAAGAAAGATAACAAAGTCTTCTATGTCTGCTTGTTGGCCTTTGTGTTGGTTGGTTTGGAGGGACTGCTTGGCGCAAAAGTAGTATCAGCCGAACTTCACCCACGGATAGTTACATTGCACTTATTGTTGGCTGTTGCCATTGTATTTGCGCTGATGTATGTCATGGCATTAACATTTGCTACCAAAGTAGAGGTAGGCGAGGTCATCAAGAAAACGTTGCTCGTCAAGGTACTCAACATTCTTATCATCGTATCTTTAGTACAAGTCCTTTTTGGCACCCAAGTGCGTGAAGCGATTGACGAGGTAGCACAAAAAGTAGGTGAAATGAATAGGAGTAGGTGGATAGAAAATTTAGACTATCGATTTTACATTCACCGCTCGTTTTCAATATTGGTACTAATCCTACACGCAGGGGTTGTATATGTTCTGAGTACAAACGTAAGGGGGAAAAGTATTCTCCATAATCTCACAAAAATACTAATGGCAGTTATAGTAATTGAAGCCGTAACAGGCATCGTACTTAGCTACCTACACGTACCGGCAGCCGTACAACCTATTCATGTAACTTTGGCTGTTGTATCGCTCGGTCTACAATTTGTTATCTGGTTGGGTGTACAAAAAGCAAAAGAAACACTCCCCTTATTGGTGTAAAATGCAAGCAACTTCAAACATATCTGAGGCGTCTACAAAAGAAATAGCTCGGGCATATTTCGATATACTTAAATTTCGGCTTAGTGCTACCGTTGCCTTTTCTGGTGCATTTGGCTACTGCTTTGCTGTAAATAATTTTAGCTGGGTCAATCTTGCGTTATTTTCGGTTGCAGCAATTGGAATTACTGGTGCAGCCAATATCATCAATCAAATTATTGAGATAGACTTTGACAAACTAATGAAGCGAACGGAAAACCGCCCACTACCGAGTGGCCGGCTCTCTGTTAATCAAGCAATTGGGTTTTGTATAGTCTTAACGGTAATCAGTATATCAATTTTTCTTATAAACTTCAATCTTAGAGCCTGTGCGTTGGCGATTCTGTCAATGATATTGTATGGTTTTGTTTACACCCCCCTCAAAAGAGTTGGGCCGATTGCGGTTTTTGTAGGGGCAATTCCAGGTGCACTCCCACCAATGATTGGCTGGGTTGCAGCTACAAACCATTTTAGTTTAGAGCCAGGTATTCTGTTTGCGATTCAGTTCTTCTGGCAGTTTCCGCACTTTTGGGCCATTGCATGGGTATTAGACGACGACTACAAAAAAGCTGGATTCAAACTATTGCCTTCAAAAGGGGGGAAAGACATAAACACGGCTATTCAGATGATGATTTATACGCTCTGTTTGCTTCCGCTTACGTGGTTGCCCTATTATTTGGGAATGACAGGTATTGACTCGGGCCTTGTAGCTATGTTGTTCGGTGTAGTGTTCTTAGCCCAAACGTTTCATCTAATGAGAAAATGTACCGATAAAACTGCCTTACAGTTGATGTTCGGGTCGTTTTTATATTTACCAGTTGTTCAGATTGCTTTTTTATTAGACAAAATTTAATAAGACAATGACAGAAAATTATACTAAGGGCATAGCCGAAGAAGCCCAAGAAACACTCTCAATGGAGCCGAAAAAGTTTATACTTTGGCTATTTATCGTGTCGTCAGTGATGTTTTTTGCATCACAAACCAGTGCCTACTTAGTGAAGCGTGCCGAAGGAAACTGGGCAGAATTTGAAGTACCCCAGATATTTTGGTATGGTACGGTCGTCATCATTTTGAGTAGTATTACAATGCAGTTTGCAGTTTTTTCTGCAAAAAAAGATAACTTCAATGCACTCAAAACCGCAATTTCTATTACTTTTGTACTTGGATTGATGTTTTTGTATTTGCAAGTGTTGGGGTGGAAAGAATTAGTAAACCAGAATGTATATTTTGTTGGCAACGCCTCAGGTTCTTTTTTCTATGCCTTCACAGTATTTCATGGTCTGCATATCTTGTTAGGACTTATTGTATTGGGCGTTACGTTTAGCTCATCAATGAAAATGAAAGTACATGCCAAAGCCATGAGAAGAATAGAGATTTGTACCACGTTTTGGCACTTTCTGGGTGTGGTCTGGATTTACCTATTTGCCTTTTTATTGTATTTTAGATAGTAATTAAATTTTGATATAAAATGTCTGCGATTGCACAAAACAACGTAGCCGACAACAGAATGTGGTCGGGAGGCGTAGAGCCAATGAAAGCCAGTTATGGCAAACTGATGATGTGGTTTTTTCTCATCTCAGATACATTCACGTTTTCGGCCTTATTGGTATCTTATGGGTTGGTTCGGTATAGTTTCGATAGCTATGGCGGCGATGCCGACAATTTTGTTTCGTCGGTAGCTTATTGGCCAATACCCGAAAAAGTATTTGATGCCGTTCCCTTTCTTCATGGTATGGCATTGCCGTTGGTATTTGTCGGCATCATGACTTTTATCTTGATTTTTAGTTCTGTAACAATGGTATTGGCAGTAGAGGCAGGCCACAGAATGGACAAGCCAGAAGTAGAAAAATATATGCTATGGACTATACTGGGTGGGGCAACGTTTTTGGGGTGCCAAGCCTGGGAGTGGACACACTTTATAAATGGAACTGAAACTGGAATGGTATTGAAAGATATTGTAAATGGTGACTGGATACAAAAAACAGTTTTTGGGGCAAATCTAACGCAAAATCAATACGGTCCAGCCGCATTTGCAGACTTTTTCTTTTTTATAACTGGTTTCCACGGTACTCACGTATTGAGTGGTGTTATCTTAAATATCCTGATATTCTATCGCTCGGCTACGGGATATTACGAAAAGCGCGGACACTATGAAATGGTAGAAAAAGTAGGACTATATTGGCACTTCGTCGATTTAGTATGGGTATTCGTGTTTACTTTTTTCTATTTAGTTTAATGAACAAAAAGTAAGCCGTTCAAAATTAATTATTTTTAATATTCAAATTTTAAGTATATGTCAGAAGTACAAACACAAAATGATGGCGGTGCTGCTCACCGCAAGAAAATATGGCAAACGTTTTGGATATTGTTATTCATTACGGCACTTGAGTTTACGGCAGCAGCATTTATGGCAAAAGGTATGCCAAGGGTAGTGCTTTACATTACTATGACAATAGTCAAGGCATTTTTTATAGTAGGCGAGTTCATGCACCTCAAACACGAAGCTAAAAGTCTTATCTGGGCTATACTCATACCGTGCGTATTTGTGGTATGGCTTTTGGGCGCTCTGATGTTTGAGGGGGATTCCATTTTTGTATCGCACTAAATAAAATGAAAAACTATATCAAGGCTGGCCTTCTGACTTTTACGTTGGTTGCGCCAGCCTTAGTCGTTGTGTTTTTACATCTATTTGCCCAAAACCACTATTCACTTCCTCACTATTTTCCAGTGATAGACTCAACTGGAAAGGCGCAAGTTGTTGGTATTGATACTGTTTATAGCCAGGTTTCATTTGTAAAAGCTGAGAAAATAACCGTTCTGAATACCCCAGAGTCGGATAGTGCCATGGCAGTTAAAATAAATCAAGAACTCCAGCGCATCTGTAAAGAATTACCCGAGGTGGCTGCCATGACAGAGTCAAGAAAATTAACGGCATCTTTTTTGGTCGAACAATTACAAAAAATCAAACTTTCAAAAACCTTTAAGCCAGACGGAAAGTTGGTATTGATAGATAAAAGCCGACAAGTAAGAGGAATTTATGATGGCACAAATCCAGAAGAAATTGAGCGCCTTCGTGCTGAAATCAAGGTCTTGATCGACATCTACAAAAAAAATAGCTGAGTTTATATCAATTAAATCATGCAAACATTACCCAGAAACAAACAAGCGAGCCAAATCATTAACATATTGGCCATAGCCATACCAGTAGTAGTGGCTGTTTTACTAAATCCCAGAATACCCAAAGTAGCCCTCGGTAACTGGACACTAAACCTGCCCTTTGTCAATGCCTGTATCAATACACTGACGGCGATCAGCTTGTCTTTGGGTCTGTTTTTTATCAAACAAAAAAATATCAAAGCACACCGAGCCATGATGCTCACATCGTTTATACTTGGGTCTGTGTTTTTGGTGAGCTATGTGATGTACCATCTTTCAAACGAATCGACACCGTTTGGTGGTGTTGGGGCTGTGCGCCCTGTTTATTATTTTTTGTTAATATCTCATATTAGCCTTTCGATTGGTGTAGTTTGGTTTGTACTAAAAGCACTGTACTTTGCATTGACTGGGCAGATTGCTTCACACAAAAAAATCGTTAGATGGGCATATCCAATATGGCTTTACGTGAGTATTACGGGTGTGGTTGTCTATGCCATGATTAGTCCGTACTACAATCATTAACACCAAAATCATGAAAAAAATAATTTTAATATTGTTCTTGTTTTTTATCGACTCTTCATTGACTATTGCACAGTGTGCCATGTGTCGTGGGGCTGTGGAAAGTAATATGAGCAACGGCCGCAATGCCATCGGTAACGGTATCAATACAGGAATAATATACCTTTTTGTGTTTCCGTACTTGATTGTTAGTGTGATTGGCTACCTTTGGTATAGAAACAGTAAAAAAGCATTGGCCGCAAGAGTTGCGGTTCGTGAACGAGTACGCAAAGCCTACAACCAATGAACTTTGTATCTGCCAAACCATTATACGATTATATTGTTGAAAAAGTAACCGCTTACTCGCCAAGAGAAACAAGGGCGATGACATTTATGTTGCTCGAGCATTATCTCAGACTAAGAAACGTTGATGTAATGCTCGACAAACCAATAGCCACAACCGAAGCCCAGCCCGACTGGAACGAAATTATAGATAGACTCAATCAAAACGAGCCAGTACAGCATATCATCGGCTCAACGTATTTTTGTGGCTTAGAGTTTAAGGTCTCGCCTTCGGTGCTGATTCCCAGACCCGAAACCGAAGAACTTGTAAGATTGATAGTAAAAGATTGTTCCTGGGAAGAAGACCCAGTTACTATCGTAGATATTGGTACGGGAAGTGGGTGTATTGCCATTGCATTAGATAGGTTTTTGCCTTATGGAAAAATATACGGTTGGGACGTGTCAGAAGATGCGCTAACTGTGGCAACTGAAAACGCCCGACAGCTATTAGCAGAGGTTGTTTTTGAAAAATATGATATATTGAATGAAGACACTTTTGAAGGGCAGTTTGACTGCGTGGTAAGCAACCCTCCGTATATTACTTATTCTGAACAAAGCTCAATGGAGCAAAACGTACTGCGTTTTGAGCCACACCTTGCCTTATTCGTTGAAGACAACGACCCATTCCTGTTTTATAAAGCCATTGCCGATTTTAGTAAACGACACTTGAAGCCCAAGGGGATATGCTATGTCGAAATTAACGAGCAATTCGGGCAAGCCACAAGGCAAATCTTTGTTGATAGGGATTTTCTAAAAGTCGAAGTGATACAAGATATGCACGGCAAAGACAGGATTGTAAAAGCATCAAAATAAATTGGGTCGGCCATCTGGCCGACCCAATTTATTTTAGCCTACAATCTGCAATAAATCGTCAATTTTATTGATAACAGTAGCATTGCTACCTACCTTAATGTCTTGGCCTACTATCTGATAGCCAGTAAATAATATATCTAAATTAGGAAATTGCTTACAGACCTTATCGACATAGTTTTGCACTTCTTCGTTGGGCATAACCGACGTAATACTTATAAATATACCGTCTGGCTTGTGAGATTCGCAAGCAAAAATAAGTTCGTTAAAGGGTAAGTTCTGACCTAAATATATAACACGATGGTTGTTTGAGCGTATGATATAATTAGCAAATAGTAAACCTATTTCGTGGTATTCACCCTCGGGTAAAATCAATAAATATTTTTTTGTTTCGGGACGATATTTTGGAACAACGCCATCAATGGCTACAATTATTTTTTGGCGAATGAGATTGATAATAAAATGCTCTTGCGCTGGTCCAATCGAACCTGTTATCCAGAGTGTGCCGATGCGGCTCAAAAACGGATAAATGATATGAACCATGGTATTCTCGAACCCAAACTGCAAAAAGTTGGTGCTAATTATTTTCTCAAAACGCTCTTCGTCAATGTCTATCATTGACACTGTCAGGGCATGAATTTGATCTGGATAATTGAGTTTTCGGTCAGAAATCGTAATTACCTCTTTGTTCATATCGTCCAAACCTAATTTGGATATTTCTGAAATTTTATAACCGTGGTCTTTCAGAAGGGCAATGTTCAGCACGAGTTTTAGGTCTTGGTCGTTGTAATACCTGATGTTGGTATCGGTGCGGCGTGGCTCAATGATATTGTATCGTTGCTCCCATATGCGCAAGGTGTGCGCTTTGATGCCCGAGAGTTGTTCTAAATCACGAATTGAATAATTGCTCATAATTATGTAAAGGTGTAAATACTTAGTAATGCTACATTGACACCATAATAACTTGGCTTGATGCTAAATTGTTTAACTTTATTTAGAAATAAAACGTATTTTGAGGCTATACGTTAGACAAAACAGCGATTGAATGCAAAAAATAGTGTTTGTAGTAAGAGCAAAAGACCCGCCAACTGATTTTTTTTTGATACATTTAGATAAAAAAAAGTGGCCGACAGCAAGAACGATATAACAAACCAAGCCACATAGTTCTGAATTGGAACAGTATGATTTGCCCAATCCCAAAAGTCTAATTGCATGGCCACAGGCTCAATAAGTACATCAAGGCAAGTCATCAATAAGGCCGCAAGGATAGCTTTGAGCAGCTTAGAAGTAAAGAATCGGTCAGCAAAGACATTGGCCGAGTAGTTGAGCAAGAGCCAGTTACAACCGATTGTGAGCGGTACATCAAATAGCTTTGTTCCGAGCGTTTGCCCATACCAATATTGCCCAAAAATAAGCCCTGTTTTGACACCCAATACCTCAATACCGAAACCTAAACAAAAAACTAAGCTACAATAAACCCAAAAAACAAAATTGCGGTTGGGGCAGAACCATATCAAGAAAGCAAGTGAAACGACCAGATTGAGGGGTGTTAGAGTACGGAAGAGTGGGGTAGAGGCCGCTATTTGTAGCCCGACAGCCCCTGACAAATACATGAGAGTCAGCAACACAAAAACGAGTTTCTGGTATTTGGATAGAGCCAACAAGTTTGATGTAGGGTATTTGATGTATGATATTCCTAAATCTACGATTTTATGTAAAACCAAAAAAGAACTTTAACATTGTTTCTTGGGCTATTGGGTGTTTCTACCCGATAGTTACCAGCTAAAACTAAAAAGAATCTCAACACAGTTAAGATTCTTTTATTAGGTGGGAGAAAGGCGGAGCTTGAATGGCATCGGCCAACCGCCGTACCTCCAAAACCACAATCCTAACGCCTCTGGTTTTTTGGGGAGAAAGGCGGGGCTTGAACCCGTGACCTCCGGAACCACAATCCGGCGCTCTAACCAACTGAGCTACAATCTCCATTTATGTACGGTGCAAAATTAGAGATTGATTTTGACTTTTACAAATTTTATGCAGAATTTCGTGCTGCATTGATAATTCCAAACATTGACCGCATCACTAATTTACTCAATACTTCGGCATCTTCGGCTGCGGGGTTGTCGTTGAGTTTTTGTAGGGCATACTGCTGAATGGTTATGAGCGGTAGTACAATTTGTTCTCTGACTTTGATAGATTCTTTGGTAACAGGATTTTGATTTAATAAACCATCTTCGCCCGAAAACTCCATAAGCATTGCTTTTGTAAGTTCGTATTCATCGTGCATCATATTCCAGAGTTCGCCAAACTGTGTATTGTTTTCGAGGTATTTGGTGGCAGGAAAATATGCTTTTAAAAGCGATTGCATTGAGTTTTCGACCAAAGTACGAACAAACAGCGACCGCTTGTATAGTTTGCGAAGTGCGTCCATTTTACCTGCTTTTTTGAGGGCTTTGAGTGCGAGGCCAAAACCATAAAAACCAGGTATATTTTGTTTCATTTGCGCCCACGAACCCACAAATGGTATGGCTCTGAGGTCTTCAAAACGTAGTCCTCCGCTGGCGTTGCGCTTGTCGGGACGGCTACCTATATTGCTTTGTCCATAAAACCGCAAGGGTGTTATTTTTTCGAGATAGGGTACAAAACTGGGGTGATTTTTAAATTTTAAATATGCTTGATATGATACCTCAGCCAGTTCTTCCATCAGGGATTTGTCGGCGGCACTGAGCTGGTCTTTGGTGTTTTTTTGATTGAATAAACTATTTTCTAAACCTGCCGTGAAAAGCCGCTCCAAGTTATAAGCTGCCGTTGTGATAGTACCATAGTTTGAACTAATGGTCTGACCTTGAACCGTTAATTGTATTTCTTTGTCTTCAATGTCTCGACCTAATGAGGCATAAAAAGCGTGATTGTTGCCACCGCCACGGCCTGGCGGGCCACCACGACCGTCAAAAAACGTAATTTTGATACCATACTGACGAGAAATACGAGTGAGGTTTTCTTTGGCCTGGAATATCGACCAGTTGGCTCTCAAATAACCCCCGTCTTTCGTACCGTCCGAAAACCCAAGCATAATCGTTTGCTGATTGCCCCGATTGACCAAATGAGTTCTATAATAAGGTTGTTTATACAAAACCTGCATCACATTAGCGGCTTCGGAGAGGTCTTCGACGGTTTCAAATAGCGGTACAACATCGAGCGATATTACGGGTGCTGACTTCCAAACTTGTTTGACCAATGCCAATACCTCGACAACGCTCAGTGCAGAGCCACAGTTGCTGATTATGTAGCGGTGTGCGCCCTCAGTGCCATTGCGGGCTTGTATTTGCTCAATGGCTTGCATCGAGCCAAATACGTCTTGGCTGGTAGGGTCTTGAAAATCAGTAACTTTTACGTCGATTTCTAATGACAACAAAAACTCTATTTTCTGCCGCTCGTCCCACTTTTCGTAGTCAGAATATTTGAAGAGGGGTACTTGTTTTTCTAATTTTGCCAATAATTCTGTCCATGCCAAACTATGTTTGTTACTTACCTGACGTACATCAAGGCTTGCAAAGAAAAATCCAAAAAGGCGTACTTTGAGTATAAGGTCGTCGAGCGATTCTACAAAAAAACCTTGATGATCTTTGATTAAAACGATACGGGCGGCTTCTAAATCGCTCAAAAGGTCGTCGGCGGTTTGGTAATGTTCTTGCTCGGGATAATATATAGCATTATTTGTTTTGCGCTCGGCAGTGGTAATAAAATCTTCTACGCCCGAAAAAGTAAGACGGCGTTTGAGGGTTTTGATGTCTCGCCAGTAGCATTTCAATAAAACTTGCCGTAGGCGGTCGGCTACCTCTATTGTAACGGTTGGTGTAACAAAGGGATTACCATCTCGGTCGCCACCTGGCCAAAAACCCAGCCTAAATAAATGGCAATGAGGCCAGTCGTGGGTCGAGAGATTGAGGCCGTTCAATAGTTTTTGGAGTACTGCGGGAATGGCATCGTAAAAAACATTTTCTAAAAACCAGTGCAAACTCACAGCTTCGTCAAAAGGGGTGGGTTTGTTTTTGTTAATAAATCCTGTTTTGCCAAGTTGCAAAAGTAGGTTATTGACGCTTGTAAAATCGTTGGCTTTGATGGCCTCTTCCAAGTCGTTGATTATACCTAGCACTTTGCCAGGATAAAACTGCGTGGGGTGTGCCGTCAGTACGGGGCGTACACAAAAATCTTTGAGTTTTTCGAGTAATTTTTGTTTGCTTTCGGTAGTATCTGTTCTGTTTATTAAGTTAGAAATTGACCCTAAACCTTGTAAGTCGTGTGTCAAATCAAAAGCGGCATCTTCAACCGAGTCGAACAGAACTACCTGACGTTCGATAAATTTAATAAAATTGAACAATAAATCACGTCGTTTGGTGTCGGGGACGTGTTCGAGGTATTCATCAAAAAACGATTCGATAATCTGCTGCGGGCTATGGCCAGCATCAAAGCCCTCTCTGCTCGACTGCACCAACAATGGGAGCAGCGTTCCTGTTCTGAAAATATCCTGAAAAGGAAGACTCAAAAACAAGCTATTGAAGATATTGTACTTCGTTACGACCGAGTCTTGATAAGCGTTGGGCATCGTTGAGAGAGTTATGGGTGCTGTAAATAAAGTCCGAAATAAACGAAAAGAAATTGTATTTCACATTTTTACTATGCTCTTTTGTAAATTTGCCCCGACTATTTATTTAACTGTTGTCCAAAAATCACTTGTCATGACCATCACAATAGCTCAATCTGAAAGCGATTTACTGCAAATCTTAGTACTCCAACAACTCAATCAAAACCGTAATGTGAGTGCCGAGGTGCAGCGAAGTCAAGGGTTTGTTACGTTTGTTTATGACCTGGCGCAAATGCAAACTATGGCCGCTGCTGCCCCGCAAATCATAGCCAAAGACGGCGATAAGATTGTAGGTTATGCACTTACGACGATTCCGGCCATCGGCCAGGATATTCTGCTCTTTAAGCCTATGTTTGCGCTTATGGGTGGGCTATTGTGGCACAACGAACCCATCAGTAGTCAGCGATACTATGCCATGGGGCAGGTTTGTGTAGCAGAGGGCTATCGTGGGCAGGGGGTTTTTGATGGCTTGTATGCCAAACACAAAGAGTTATTGTCTGGTCAGTACGATTTGTGCGTTACCGAAATCGCTGTTCGGAATACTCGCTCCATACGAGCGCATGAGCGAGTAGGTTTTCAGACTATTCATACCTACACTGACGACTCAGAGCTGTGGAATGTCGTACTTTGGGATTTTCGGGATAGCCACTAAACCACAAAAGGCTACCGCAATGCGACCGCCTTTTGTGGTTATAAATAAAAATGATTAGTGCTAAAAAATACCGCCCTTAACTTTCAGGGTACCAGTGCCAATTTTGAAGCCCTCACAATAAATTTCGATTGTATAATCGCCTTTCCCGAAAGGTTGTGCCGACCCACGGTTATAAATAATCGATGCTGCTGTGCCTTCGTTGTTGTATTCTATATCTTGTTTGATGGTGTAAATGGTCTCACGGCCATTGGCTATAAATGTACCCGACGATGTGGCCATGTCCGACAGAATGGCACCCTCTGGGTTGAGTACTCTTAAAAATACTGTCTTTGTACCCGAGCGTGAGATAGGATTGGCGGCTAAGTCAAAGTCGATTTTGAGTTTGTCGATTTTGCCAGCACGGTATGCGCCACCGTCTCGTTCTTTACCTCGTGCCGATATAGCATTGACCGCCACGTTTTGTGCTTTGAGTGCCGAGGCAATCGTAACCTTTTGAGCGAGTTCTTTGTTTCGAGCCGAAAGACTACCCACCGAATCGTCGAGGGTCTGTTTAAGGGCTGTTTTTTCGGTTTCGAGGCCGCCCACTTTCTGGGTTAGCTCTTGGTTTTGAGTTGTTACAATACCCAATTCTTCTTTGAGTTTGGCAATGTCCTCGTCTTTACGAGCCAAAATAGCCTCATACTTAGCGATTTTATCCTTGTATTTAGACAAATTGACCGAAGCCGAGCCAGCCGCAGATTTGAGGGCGGCTCTGTCTTTTTCGATTTCGGCTTTGAGGGCAACCAACGAATCGACCTGACCACCGAGTTGTTGAATTTCAGCGATTTTTAGGTCTAATTGCGAAGAAATAGAGTCTAATTTCATCTTTGTCGATACTATTTCTTCTGTTTTGGCAGTAATGACCGATGCCTGTGTTTTGTTTTTTTCTCGTTCTTGATAGAAAAAATATATCAAAACAACATTGAGCAACGCCAAAATGGCAAGTGCGGCTAATAATAGACTTTTTTGGTCTTTTTTTGGTTTCTGTTCGTTGTAATCCATGATACGAGGTTATTTTGAGATGAGTAGTTGGTTGAGATTTATGCTTAGAACGATGATTAGTTCGGGTTTATTGTTTATTTTCGTGTGGCAATAGTTTAGAATGTTGCGTAGCCTTGTTGTTCAATAAATATAAAATACAGATGCAAGTAGGTACAAAATTCTCAAAAAATAGCATATCAGTCATAATTAACTGTCTTTTTTTCTGGATATATTTTATTTTTTGTGCCTGCAAAAGTAATTCGGTGGACGAATCAAAGATTTTGGTTGGTCGCTGGGTAGAAAGTACAGGTCGAGGTGATACGCTTGTTTTTGATGCCAAAACATCTTTTGTAGTAGTCAAGCGTGGTTTTGAACTAATAAACGGTGTTCGATTACCCAAAATAGGGGGTGGATTGTGGGAGTACAAACTGCTGGCTAACTATAAGATGGAGGTACGCTACTCGCTGTCGTCCAATTCTGCCATTACGACCTCTCATGTAGAGCTAAAGGACAATAACTTGTATGTAGCCAATTTTTATGAACTTGAAATTCCCAATAAATATGAATTACGTGTTTTTAGTAAGCGTTAAATTTCATCAAATGCTATTTCTTCACGTTCCAATATTTTGACAATTCGGGGGCTATGTTCAATCAAAACAATAAAATTCTTTTTTCTATAACCGTCTTCTTCGTCCAGCCATTTCCAATCTTCGGCAGTGGCATCTAACAGATTGAGCATATCAATGAGTTTATTAGGCTTTTTTTCTCCAGCCAATAGTAAACCTGTGTTCTTGAAAACAATGGCCACGTTTTCGTTTTCTATCCATTCCAAGTCGTTTATCATTTCGTCAAGCGAGTCTAGGTTATTGGCAAAATAATCTGGAAGTTCGAGTTCTCTTTTTATTTCGGTATAAAATGCCGCTAACGTTTGTGCTTTTGCGCCATCAACTGTTGCCAACTGATAATTTTTGAACTCGTTAAGAGTTTGATTTGTAGTAAAAACTGTAAAATTAGGCATATTTTGTTTTTTTTGGATTCAAAAAAGCCGCTCAAAACTTAATTTAAGCGGCTTTTTGTACTGCGAGTGGGCCCAGTAGGAATCGAACCTACCACCCCCTGATTATGAGTCAGATGCTCTAACCGAATGAGCTATGGGCCCTGTCTATTAGACGGCACAAAGGTACTATCTATTTTTGAATTGGCAAATTTTTCGTAATGTTTTAAAGCGCAGACCTATTTATTTTGGATATGTGATTTTATAAAATCTTGAATGCGCTTTTTTGTTACACAGAGGCTCACAGAGTTCTAAAAGAGATACACAGAGCCTTTTTAGTACCTCTTCTCTGTGTATCTCCTTTTTTCTCAATGAATCACTGTATAATACTTCCGTAATGTTTTAAAGTGTATTTTCACTTAAATTAGAAGCATAAAAAAACAATAAAATATCCTTAGACTATACTTCTATTCACTACAAAAAATAAAATATCTATTTTGAATTGATTGAATATAAAATATCACTTGTTTTAAAATGGGTCTATACTTTAAAATGTTACCAAAATAATACGGCATTTTAGTTTTGATAACTTGCTGATTTACAGCATTGTATTGAACTCATAAGACCAGACTGCTTACCTACAATGAAGGAAACAATATTTTGTTTTTTAGTAAGCCCTTGGGTTCAAATTTTGACCAGTTGTTCTTACTAAATTTCAATCGGTCGGCAATGATAGACAACACAGATGGGTTTGCTCCAAGCCCAATATGACTACCACGAACCTGAATGTTTTGGTGTAATTTATCCTCGATTCGTTCCATACAAGTCTGCCACTGAACAATGCCGTCTTCTTTTGAGTAAATTGCCGTAGTAGGCACCGGGGCGGGTAGAGGCACATTTGCTAAAAAAATATCACTTATTTCTTTTACTTTTTTTCCACCTGTAATGAGTGTATATGCCCACGAGGCGTTGTTAGGTTCGGCTAAACCTCCAAAAGGCGAGCCAAGCGTAATAACCTGACGAATAATATCGGGGCGTTCTTTGGCCAACTGACGTGCAAAAACACCACCTAAACTCCAGCCTACGAGACTGATTTGTTTGCCTGTTTTGTTATAAATCTCGTCCAAACGTTCGATTAGTAGCTCTATGTATTCTACTTTGCCAAGGTTGCGACCCAGTCCCCAGTCGTAGGTATCGTAGCCGAGGTTTGTAATAAATTTGCGAAGAATAACCGTTGAAGTGTCAGACCCCATAAAGCCAGGAACAACCATAACGGGGTGGCCGTCGCCTTCTTTGTTGGTTTTGGTAAATAGGCTACTAAATGGGTATGAAGCACCTATTTCGAGTAATGCTCGGCTTGGTTCGCTCAAAAGCCACAAAAACGACGGTCGTCCCACAGATTGTACCATATTAAGATATTGAAATTAGAAAGTACAAATCTATAAAAATAATACAAAAAAATAGTAGAATGTTAAAATAAATTATTAAATAATTGTATATTCATAAATTGTAGATTTACTTTTGGTAATTTACGGACTAATATCAATAAGTAGATGAGGGACTTAGTTATCAAGTGAAATATAAATGGAAACAAACCCAGCCGAAATACAAAACATACTCAACGATGCGGCTGTTCAGAAAAAATTGGCTCATATAAAAAAATATAAACGCCTTATATCGCTATAAATTTTTATGCTAACCAAGACAAATACACTAAGCGGGTATGTTTATATAGCCACCAATCCACTGCAACCAGATACGCCAAAAATTGGCTACACCGAAAAACACCCTTCAAAAAGAGCCGAACAACTGTCGAAAAATACGGGCGTTTTAGAAGACTATACAAATCAATGGTATGTGAAAGTGCGTAATTGTAAATTAGCAGAGGCCTTGCTCCATGATGCTTTCAATGATTTTAGAGTAAGACCAGACAAAGAGTTTTTTAAGATAGAATTGGAAAGTGCCATTTTAAAGTCCGAAGAAGTACTACTTTCTTTTTTCAATGACTTTGAAGACAGGTACTGTAAGTTAGATATACGTTTTGTTCCAACTCCTCATAATGTAATAGATTATAGCCCTCAGACGGTTGAAGACAATATCTGGATAGAAGACATAACTGACCAAATAATTCGTCACCATCACTATAAACTTGCTTCTAAGATTGATTCTATCAATCTTATTCATTTTCCAGTATTGGGTACGACTTGGGTAGAAATATCCGTTTTGGACGATAACGAAAATATAGTGGTAAAACTAAATATAACTTCGTTTACCCCAAATCAATTATCACTTTTTGAGGAGTGGATAGGCTTTTTACCCAATTTGCCTATGGCTACCTACGTGGATTCTTTCTTTTTTAATTTTGCGGAAGTAATATCCTTTATTGCACGTACAAAAGCCATCAAAGCACTCGAACAAATGCTTGATAAAGAATTTATTACGATTAAAGATTATAAATATTTTGATCGAGAATTGAAACATAATATCATTGAAATTTTAGAAACTATAGAAAAAAATAGCAAGGAACTCAAATTGAAGCTAAAAGACAGAGACTTAATAACAGAGTTTATCAATGTAGTTTACGATATACCAAATGTACCTAATTGCGGTTATAATCTAAATATTAGCCTATCCGAAAAAGGCAAAGGCTATCATAGTAACCAATATTGGTCTGTTGTGATTAACGAGTATGAAATTAAAGTGGATAAAATGAACTCCATGTATGACAAAGAAATAGGTGGGGATTCCTACACTGTTTATATTTATACACAATATACAGGCGAATATCCATCAGTTGAAGGTTACTTTGGTAGTTGGCAGAATGAGTTATTAGAGATTTTGTATTGCAATTATCTTGGTAAATTATCGGTTTCAATAACAAAAGACTATGAATATTGGTAAATTTACAAATCAACCCAAAAATTATGACAACAATGACAAGCAGGGCAGGGACTAAAAAAGAGATAAGTTTCAATAAACTCAATGAAATACAGTTGGGGTTGTTGCGTATGTTTTCACGACCGATGACAGTAGAACAAACGCTAAATTTAAAACGAATCATTGTCAATTATCTTTCTGATGAATTAGACAAAGAAGTGGAGCGAGTAGTACAAGAAAAAAACATTACTGACATAGATTTTGAAGCTCTCAAACACCAACACCAACGCACTACCTAAAAATGAGAGTTGTTATAGATACCAATGTCTTGCGAGCAACAATCAAAAAAGGCAATTTTGAACGATTTATTTATGAGGCTTTCAGAGATGAGGCTCTCGATTGGATTGTGAGTACAGAAGTGTTGATTGAATATGAAGAAAAGCTGAATGATTTTTACTCGCCACATACAGCGGAATTAGTGTTGGGTATCTTAGAAAACGCACCCAATACAATTTTTACAGAACCCGCTTTTAAGTGGGAAATTATCACAAAAGACTTAGATGATAACAAATTCTCGGATTTGGCAATTTCAGCCAATGCCGACTATTTGATTACTTATGATAAGCATTTTAATATTTTCAAAACGTTAGACTTTCCACCGTTAAAAGTGGTTACACCGCAAGAGTTTAAGAAAATGTTAGGCTAAATACCACAAAACCACTACCAATGGAAACAAACCCAACCGAAATACAAAATATGCTCAACGATGCTGCTTTTCAAAAAAAACTGGCTCGCATTGCCGTACAAAAAAACCTAAGTCAAGCACAGATCAATTTGGAAGCGGAGTCGTATTTGCGTGAGCTATTTACAGAACACGATACGACAACAAATATTGGTTTTATTGAAGCTTTTCAGTACATGATAGGGCAAGGCTACGACAAAGCCGTTGATACCAATCCACAAGAACTCAAAGCGTTGGCCAAACTCATGCGGCAGTATCCCGTTGCGTTTGTACTCACTCACAAGTCGTACATTGACCTGCTGGTGTTGTCGTTGGTGCTGGCTCGGCATGGCCTGCCAATTCCGTTTTTGTTTGCGGGCATCAATCTTGATTTATTTTTGGTGGGTAAATTGGCCCGAAAAAATGGTACAATTTTCATCAGACGTTCGTTCAAAGACAATCTGGTATATAAGGCTTGCCTGCGGCACTTTATAGCTTATTTACTCAACAAACAGTCTAATTTTATGTGGGCCATCGAAGGCACACGCTCACGTACTGGTAAGTTGGTATGGCCGCAGATGGGGATTTTGAAATACCTGATGGAGGCCAACCAAGATGTACAAAATCAGGTAAAGTACGTGCCTGTGTCGATTGTTTATGACCTCATTCCTGATGTGGACGATATGACCGAAGAGGGACGGGGCAAGAAAAAAAATCCTGAAAACCTAAAATGGCTTCTTAACTATTGGCGTAAGATGGGCAAGGGCGATTTGGGGAAGATTTCACTCAGAATTGGCGAGACCGTCGATATGGTTGGCACAGATTTAAAACCTACATCAACTTCTTCTCAAATTCTAAATCTAAGTGAGCATAGTGGCGACTTAGACAATATTTTGGACGATGGCGTAGTGTCTCGATTGGCTTTTGATTTGGTCAATAAAATCAATGAAGTTACTCCCATCACTACTGTCTCATTAGTTTGTATGGCGCTGTTGAGTAAGTTTGCGCTCACTAAGCGAGGCGTAGAAAGCAATGTATCGGCTTTGATGCAGCTTATTGAAAGGCACAAATTGGACGCTCTTGTAGATAGAGGCACAGCCATTGGCGAAAGTGTACAGGCAGCTCTGAATCTGCTTATCAAGTCTGGTTTGTTGCTACAACAAGGCGAAAGTTTACATACCAAATATACCATCAATCGAGATAAATATTTACAGGCCACTTACTATGCCAATATGTCGGTGCATCATCTTTATCATCGGGCTTTTATTGAGTTGGCTTTGTTAAAAAGTATGGGCGAGCCGCTTGGAAACCGTCAGACAGTTTTTTGGACTGAAATAATGGCGTTGAGAGATTTTTTTAAATTTGAATTTTTTTATTCGGCCAAAGAAAAGTTTACAGACGAAATCGAAGCCGAACTCAATTTTATGATTGCCGACTGGCAGTCTGTTCTTTTTGAGCAATCGTCGGATATTGCGCTGATACTCAAAAACCAACGAATTTTGGTTGCGCCCGTCATTCTCAATAATTATATTGAAGCCTACAAAGTAGTGGGATATGGTTTGCAGATTTGGGATTCGGCTGTTGAGTTTGAAGAAAAGAAATTTACAGATTATTGCCTATTTTTGGGTGAAGAGATGCACTGGTTGGGGCAAATAAAGCGCATTGAGGC
The DNA here is from genome assembly GCA_043777595.1 of Spirosomataceae bacterium. Classification (GTDB taxonomy): domain Bacteria; phylum Bacteroidota; class Bacteroidia; order Cytophagales; family Spirosomataceae; genus JAYVJH01. Next base: position 61,309 of record JAYWHT010000077.1, on the reverse strand, counting down.
AGTGTCAAAGCCTTTTTTGCAAAACGGTATTCGTCTTGTAGCCAATCTCAAACTTATTCCGAGTAGTACCGACTCAAAGAAAGAAATAATAGTACAATTTAATAAACAAACCGATGACATTGCAGTCAGAACGAATCATTTGCAGGCATTTGCATTAGAAAAACACAGCCAAGTTGAGTTAAATACTGTGCCAGTTGAGCGTGAAATTGTACCAGGCTCAAAGACCGAAGGCATCACACAAGAAATATTAACAGGCGAGCGTGGGGCGCACATTGGCGCCTTTTTTGATTTGGACAGAACGCTCATTAGTGGCTTTTCGGCCAAAGATTTTGTCAAAACGCGGTTGATGAGTGGCAAATTTACGTCCAAAGAGTTAATTGGGCAGTTTGCAGGTGTAATGAGCTACGCCACTGGCGGCGGCAACTTTGCGAGCATGGCTGCCACCTCTGCCAAAGGAGTACAGGGCGTAAAAGAAGAAGTTTTTATAGAAGTAGGCGAAGAGGTTTATCAGAAAACACTGGCTGAGGCTATATTTCCAGAGTCGAGGGCATTGGTGGCGGCGCACCTATCGATGGGTCATACTGTAGCCATTGTGTCGGCGGCTACGCCCTATCAGGTCGAGCCTGTGGCACGAGACTTGGGTGTAGATATTGTCAAATGTACCCGAATGGAGGTAGAGGACGGTGTTTTTACGGGTCGAATCATCGAGCCAGCTTGCTGGGGCGAAGGCAAAGCCCACGCAGGGCGTGAGTTGGCACGAGAGCATAGTTTGGATATGTTCAAGAGCTATTTTTATACAGACTCTGCCGAAGATTTGCCGTTGTTAGAAATAGTAGGAAATCCCCGACCGATTAACCCCGACACAAAACTATCGGCTTTGGCTTTTCAGAACGATTGGCCCGTTTTGAGATTTACCGAAGACAATACCTCTCGTTTAGAAAACTTAGTACGGACAGGTTTGGCGAGTGGTATCTTTGTGCCTGCTATTTTGAAAGGTGTTTTGAGCGGTGTTCAAAAAATGTCGTTTACCGAAGGTGTAGAGTCAATGGTAACGTCCTTGGGCGACTTGGGTACGGCTATTGCGGGTATTAAGTTGGCCATCAAAGGCGAACAATATTTGTGGTCTGACCGGCCAGCCGTTTTTATTTTCAATCACCAGTCCAACGCCGATGCGCTTATTGTCGTTAAGTTATTGCGGAAGGGTATTAGAGGCGTGGCCAAAAAAGAGCTACAAAACATGCCTATCATTGGTCAAATCATGCAAGCATCGGGAGTGATATTTTTGGATAGAGCCGCCGACAAAGAAAAATCTATCGAAGCCATGAAACCCGCCATCGAAAGCCTGAAAGCTGGTACATCGGTTGTTATTTTTCCAGAGGGTACTCGCAGCTATGACTATACTTTGGGCAAATTTAAAAAAGGGGCGTTTCATATTGCAATGGGAGCCGGTGTGCCTGTTATTCCAATTATACTAAAAAATGCACACGATGTAATGCCACGAGGCAAAAACGTCTTCAATCCCACATTAGTCGAGGTGATTGTGTTGCCGCCTATTCATACCCACAACTGGAACAAAGCTAACTTGGACAGTAAAATTTCCGAAGTTAGAAATTTGTTTTTGAAAGAACTGGGGCAAGAAGAAGTAGCGTTGAACTAAAATCAATAATCAATCATGAACAAAATAAAATGGGAGTTTACTGTTTTTTACATTCTAACTTTCGTAGCTACAATATTACTTGCCGTGGGGCAGCAGCAAATGGTAATTAGCTTTGACATTGTTACGTTACCTCAATTAGCACCGTCAATTGCTGTTATAATCACCGTTTTAATTTACGCTTCTTCAAAGACTTTTTTGAATTTTAGGTTGGAGAAAAGCAGCTTACTTCAAACTCTAACCGCATTGGTGTTGCCTATTTTAGTATTTAGTATCGGATTTTATATTTGTAAAATTCTTGGCCTAAAAACTTCGGTGACTCAAAACTTACTTCAAAGTCTGCCAATATCATCGGTTGGTATGTTGATTGGTGCCGTTGGTGAAGAAATTGGTTGGAGGGGTTTTTTACAACCAAATCTTGAAAAAAAATATTCGGTACAACTATCCTCAATAATCACAGGACTAATGTGGGGACTATGGCACATAGGACATTATAAAAACGGAATACTTTTTTTATTGGGGTTCTTACTTTTTACAACATCGGCATCAGTTATATTAAGACGACTATTAGACAGGACAAACAATAATCTGTTGGTTTCTATCATGTTTCATTTTTCTGTAAATATTTCCTTCGTTGTATTTTATAAAAACTCATTAACCGACTCAAAAATGATTTTAATCAATGGCATACTATGGGCTATGTTTGCGGTAGTAACATCATTTGTCAAGAGTACGACACAAAAAATAAATAGTCCGCAATAAAGTGGTTATGAAAAAGGGGTGGGCGAAAGTGATTGAATAGTAGTATCTGACAGGACTTATGCAAAATCTACAAAAAAATCTTTTTTTATTTTCAAACCTAATCATCAACCATGCAAGACAAACCAACACTCAATAAAAGAATTTTTTGGGACGTAGTATTTGAAAATATTAACTATCAAACCAAAGCCAACTTTGTAATCGAACATGTATTTGAGCGTGGCGACGTGGAGGACATATGCAACTGTCGCCGTTTTTATGGCGACGAAAAAGTTTCAAGCACACCACTGAACGCCAGGTTTTTGCCCGAGACTCGAATGTACTTAGCCAGTGCCATTACTAACAACCCTTTAAATAAATTTAGATGCTACGCCTTGAGACTGTCGAACCCCACACTTTTTCCGTATTGAATCAGTTGATGCAAATGTTTGAAACGAAAAATATTAGAAAATGTTTCTTTAAATTCGTGCAACTAATTTATTTCAACACATAACATGACAACATCAGCTTATCATCAATTTGAGTCTTTAATTTCAAAGCTATCTGTGGCCAACAAAATCAGGTTGCTAAGTTTTATCTCAAAAGATTTGGGACAAGTTTTTCCAGGCATTGAAAAAACAGTAGGTGTGTGTGGTGGCAGTGCCTGTATTATTCGTACTCGTATTCCTGTTTGGACGTTGGTATCATTCAAAAAATCGAATATGAACAATAGGGCTTTACTTGATGCGTATCCAACATTAAGCCAACAAGATTTGAACAATGCTTGGGTATATTACAGAGCAAATAAAAAAGAAATTGATATAGACATTCAAGAAAATACTAATGTTTAGTTGTTTTTATGGAAAAATTCTACGTCAATGAAAACTTTCCGCTACCTATTGTCAAACTACTTCGTGATTACGGTTACGATGTGCTAACATCTTTGGAGGCTGGTAATGCCAATCAGCGTATTCCAGACGAAGATGTTTTAAAGTTTGCAGTGGAGCAAAATAGAATTTTACTCACGCTCAATCGGAGAGACTTTATACAACTTCATCGCATAAATCCGAACCATTGTGGCATTATGGTTTGTACAGAAAGTACCGATTTTAAATCATTTGCTAATAGTCTGCATATTGAAATCGTTAATAATAAAGGGGTTTTTGCCAATCAGTTAATTAGAGTTTATAAATCAAATGGTTAAAGTTTACAATCATTATGTCATTAAAAGTCGGAATATTAGGTGGAGGGTCGTGGGGTACTACGGTTGCTTCACTGATTTCAAAAAATAGCCCAACCATCATGTGGGCCAGAGATGCCAACTCTGTTGAGGATATAAACAAGTATCATCGCAACGAAAAGTATCTGTCGGGTTTTGCACTCTGCGAAAATCTCAAAGCCAGTACGTCGCTCAAAGAAACGCTACAAGATGCCGATGTGGTCATCACGGGTGTGCCATCGCAGAGCAGTCGGGCGGTATTAGAAGAAGCAAAGCCCTACATTAGGCCATGGGTGCCTATCGTAAGTCTGTCCAAAGGTCTGGAGCAGGGTACGTGTATGCGTATGACGGAGGTAATTGAGTCGGTCTTGCCAGATCGGCCTGTCGGTGTACTCACTGGCCCGAACCTTGCCAAAGAAATAATGCAGGGGCAAGCAGCAGCGGCAGTGTTAGCGATGGTGGACGAACGAATTGCCAAGGCATTACAAAAAATTATTAGAACGGGTTTGTTTAGAGTTTATACCAACGACGATGTAGTTGGGTGTGAGCTGGCAGGTGCGCTCAAAAATGTAATAGCTATTGCAGTAGGCATGGGCGATGGCGTAGGTGCAGGCGACAACACCCGTGCAGCGATTATTACTCGAGGACTTGCCGAACTTACTCGGTTGGGTATGGCATTGGGTGGTAAACCAATGACATTTTCGGGCTTGGCAGGTATGGGCGACTTGATTGCAACCTGCACCAGCCCACTGAGCCGCAACCGTTATGTGGGCTTACAGTTGGGTATGGGGCGTAGTTTGCAAGATATTATCGCCGAAATGTCGATGGTGGCCGAGGGTGTCAAAACTTGTGGTGTAGTAATAGAATTGGCCAAAAAATACAATATCGAAATGCCCATCACCCACGAAGTTTTTAGGGTCGTCAATCAAGGAGCAACAGTCAAAGAAGTATTTAGAGGATTGCTCAGAAGCAAAACAGGGGCAGAGTCCGACCCTGGATAAGAGCGGTATACTTTGGCAGATAATCAAAATTAAAAAATGGTGTTTTCAGAAAAGACAGAAATAGTATTGGATTGGCCTAATAAAAATGAAATTTTGGTACAAGATTCAAATGGAAAATGGACGCTTGACCAGACTGATATTTTATCCAAAACCAGAACAATTGCCAATCTGAAACGATTTGATGCCGATGGTCTAAGCGAGACAGATAGCTATTTGCCGACTGATAATCTGATAGTAAGAGGCAATAATCTGCTGGTGATGAATACGCTTTTGGAACAGTTCAAAGGTAAAGTTAAACTCATTTATATTGACCCTCCCTACAACACGGGTAACGCTGATTTTCAGTATCAGGATAGTTTTGGCCATGCTACGTGGTTGAGTTTTATGAAAAATCGTTTAGAAATCGCTTGGCAGTTATTGGCTGACAACGGTGCTATTTTTATTCAGACCGACGACGCAGAGCAGGCTTATCTAAAAGTATTGTGCGATGAACTATTTGGCCGTCAGAGTTTTAGAGAAAATATCGTTATCAAGTCAAGTACCGAAAGTGGTGTCAATGCCATTAACGTCAAGCGGGGTGAGCGGTTGTTTAAGGTCAAAGAACATATTTTGTTTTATACCAAATCGCCCTCGTTTAGATTCAAGCCTTTTTATACCAAAACCAATTATAATTTTAATTACAAATACGAAGTAAAAAAAACAGATAACCAGTTTGAAGTAAAAAATCTAACTAAATATTTTACTAATGACTCTGACCTCGAAAAATATTGTTTGGCCAATGCAGCAGCTATTTATTCGTTAGAAAAAAATATAAAAAAAGCGGGTGCAAAGTTCAAAATTTTTGCGGAGACCAATAAGATTAACGGTGTGGTCGAAGAATTTATAAATACCAAAAATCAAACTGTTTTGGTCTATGATGGCGGCTCGCTTGTGCCACTGCGTGAGCGAATTGTAACAGAAAACGGCAAAAACTATTTTGGAGTACTGGCCTCAGACCTCTGGGTGGACATTGGTACAACAGCAGCTACCGAGGGCGGTATTAAGTTTCCGAATGGCAAAAAACCAGAAAAACTCTTGAAACGAATCATCGAAATGACAACCGACCCGCAGGACTTGGTATTAGATTTTTTTTTGGGAAGTGGTACAACTGCCGCCGTTGCACACAAGCTCGGGCGGCAGTACGTTGGCATAGAACAAACTGACTATAAAGACAATGACTGCACTGTCAGGCTACAAAACGTAATCCGTGGCGACCCAACAGGCATCAGTAAGTCAGTAAACTGGCAAGGCGGGGGTACATTTGTTTTTGGAGAATTGAGTGATTAAGTTCAGACTGTCCACCCACTCAATCACTCAACAACTCAATAACTATTTGGCCGTATAGTTGGGTGCTTCTCTTGCTATCTGAATGTCGTGTGGGTGGCTTTCACGTGAGCCTGCCGTTGTTATTCTGATAAACTTAGCGGCTTTGAGGGCTTCAATATCGCCAGCACCACAATAACCCATACCAGCTTTGAGGCCGCCTACGAGTTGATAAATAATACCTGATACTTTGCCTTTGTATGGCACACGGCCTACTATGCCCTCGGGGACGAGCTTTTTGATGTCGTCTTCGGCATCTTGAAAATAGCGGTCTTTCGAGCCGTCTTCCATGGCCTCAACAGACCCCATGCCTCGGTAACTCTTAAAGCGACGACCTTCGTACAATATTTCCTCGCCTGGGGCTTCGTCTGTTCCTGCCAACAGCGAGCCTATCATAATTGTACTTGCACCAGCGGCAATGGCCTTGACAATATCACCCGAATACCTAATGCCCCCGTCGGCAATAATCGGTACGCCAGTGCCAAGTACGGCTTTTGATGCTTCATAAACTGCCGAGAGTTGTGGTACGCCAATACCCGCAATGATACGAGTGGTGCAGATGCTACCTGGCCCAACGCCTACTTTGATGGCATCTGCGCCCGCGTCGGCCAGCGCTTTTGCACCTTCGCCAGTGGCTACGTTGCCAACTATCACCTCCAAGTTGGGGTATTGGGCTTTTACATTTTCGAGGGCTTCGATGACACCTTTTGAGTGGCCATGAGCTGTGTCAATACTCACAACGTCCACGCCAACTTTGACGAGAGCAGCGATGCGTTCGAGCAGGTCGGGCGTTACGCCTACTGCTGCACCCACACGCAACCGCCCGATTTCGTCTTTGCAGGCATTAGGGTGGTCTTTGCGCTTGATGATGTCTCGGTAGGTAACGAGGCCAACCAATCGGTGATTTTTATCGACTACGGGTAGTTTTTCGATTTTATATTCTTGCAAAATACTCTCGGCATCGCTCAAAGCAATACCCTCATTGGCCGTTATCAGATTGTCTTTGGTCATTATATCAACCACTTTTTTGTCCAACTGTTTCTGAAAACGCAAATCACGATTGGTTACAATTCCAACCAAAACATTGTCGCCATCAACAACAGGAATACCACCAATTTTAAACTCAGCCATGATGCGGAGGGCATCGGCCAATGTGGCATCGGTAGGTAGCGTTATGGGATCTACAATCATACCCGACTGCGAGCGTTTGACCTTGCGGACTTGTGCGGCTTGGTCGGCGATACTCATGTTTTTGTGAATAATACCAATGCCACCTTCTTGCGCCATCGCTATGGCCAATTGATACTCGGTAACGGTGTCCATGGCTGCCGACAGCAGCGGTACATTGAGCCTAATGTTACGAGTGAGTTGCGTCTGGGTTTGGGTGTCTCTTGGTAGAACCTCAGAGTAGGCTGGTACGAGCAGAACGTCGTCGTAGGTGAGTGCTTCGTAAAGAAACTTTGAATCTGTGAGCATGCAAATAGCGGTTTGTTATTTGCCCGTCAAAATTACGGCTTTTTTTTGGATAGAACAAACGAATCTCTATTCCTTGATGATTTTGTGATTAGTTATTGTAAAATCGGCTTACTTCAAAAATAAATTCATGTACTTTGCAACACTATCTATTGATTGTTCGTAATGGTAAGCAGACTGAAAACAATTTTCTTTTAATTTACCATTACAAATATTATGCAAATCAACAAATCAATGGCAAGCCTTGCCACCGCACTATTTTTTACTTCCGTCGCTTTTGGGCAAACTACCGAACCACAAGCAGTACCCGAAAGCCCCAAGCCCGTTGTAGAAGTACAAACACAACCAGCAACGCAACCGCAGCCAAAAGTTGATGAAAACAAAATGCAAACATTGTTTTCGGGAGTGAATAAAAACGGCCAAAAAACAGTAAAGTATATTGGGTTATCGTTTGGCTCAAATGCTCAGTACAGTATGTTGGCTGGGCAGTTTACGCCTATGGCAGGCGCATCATGGCTATTGCACATCAACAAAAAATGGGGTATTGGTGCGGCAGCTTATGGCACGGCCAACAATAGTTTTGCCCCTACGGCCATCAATGCAGCCAAATTGTTGAGTTTGAGAAACGGTTATGGTGGCCTACTTTTAGAATACACTCCCAAACCCAATGCGGCAGTTCATGTTTCGTTTCCGTTGTTGATTGGTGGCGGTATGGCCAGTGTCGATTCGGTTAGCAATAGCGGTAGAAGAAACGGATTGGGTAGTAGAAATGACAGAAACGATAGAAATGAGATGAACAGACGCAATGGCAACAATGTTAGTTTTGTCGTTATTCAGCCTGGTATAAATATCGAAGCCAACGTTTTGCGGTATGCTCGGGTTTTTGTGGGTGCAAGCTACCGAATAGTACCCTCGGTGATGAAAGAAACGGCAACTTCGACTACCACAACAGCACTTCTACCAACCCCAACGGCCAGCCAGTTGAGCGGACTAAACCTAACGGCAGGTATAAGGGTTGGTATTTTTGATTATAATTTAGACCGTCCCAAAAGAGTAAAGACACCCGCCAGCCAAAACAATAGAGGCAGTCGTCGTGGATTTTGGGGAATAGGACGACGTGAAAAAGGGTAGGATAGTTTACTTTGCCAAGAAGATAGTTAGATAGACAAAAAGGAAGCCTTCGCTCAAAGCGAAGGCTTCCTTTTTGTCTATAACGCTGCTGCCAGTTTAGAGCCTTGCTCAATAGCCACTTTGGCATCTAACTCCATGGCCGCAAATGCTCCACCAATGATATGAACCGACACACCTGCTTGTTTGAGTGGTTCTAAGAAAGCGTTGAGTGGCTCTTGTCCTGCACAAATTATGACGTTGTCCACCTCCAAAAGCTCTGGCTTGTTGTCAATCGTAATATGCAAGCCAGCATCGTCTATTCTGTCATATTGCAAGCCATCGAGCATTTTTACCCTTTTCTTTTTGAGGCTACTGCGGTGAATCCAGCCTGTGGTTTTTCCTAATTTTTCGCCCAGTTTGCCTTTTGTTCGTTGCAATAGATATATAGTTCGGGGCGAGGGTGCGCTCTCGGGTAGTGCCATTGCGCCAGCGTTCTGATAAGCCATGTCCACACCCCATTCTTTCATAAAAGCCGCAGTATTGAGTGCTGTGGACTCGCCCTCGTGCGAGAGGTATTCGGCTACATCAAAACCAATGCCGCCCGCACCAATCAGTGCTACTCGTTTGCCAACAGTCGCTTTGTGTTTTAGTACATCAACATAAGATAGTACCATTGGGTGATTGATGCCTTCTATTTTGGGAGTTCGTGGTGCTACACCCGTTGCCAGTACGATTTCATCAAATTTTTGAGCCAATAAAAAATCTACGTCCACCTTTGTTTTTAGGTGAAGTTGTACGCCAGTTAGTTGTATTTGTTTGTCAAAATACCGTATTGTTTCATAAAACTCTTCCTTACCTGGTATTTGTTTGGCCATATTAAACTGCCCTCCAATTTCGGCAGCGGCATCGTACAAATGTACCTCGTGGCCTCGCTGTGCAGATATGGTTGCTGTGGCCAATCCTGCTGGGCCTGCGCCCACTACGGCTATTTTTTTCTTTTTTGTGGTTGGCAAATAATTCCATTCTGTTTCGTGGCAAGCTCTTGGATTGACCAAACAACTGGCTATTTTTTGCTGGAAAGTATGGTCTAAACAAGCCTGATTGCAGCCAATACAAGTATTGATTTCGTCGGCTCGGTTGTCTATGGCTTTGGCTACAAAGTTGGCATCGGCCAAAAACGGCCTTGCCATCGATACCATATCAGCGCAACCTTCGGCCAGTACTTGCTCGGCTATTTCGGGTGTATTGATGCGGTTGGTAGTAATGAGCGGAATGTTGAGTTTGCCCATCAATCGTTTCGTTACCCATGCAAAACCTGCCCGTGGTACCATGGTGGCAATGGTCGGTACTCGTGCTTCGTGCCAACCAATGCCTGTATTGATGATGGTTGCTCCTGCTTTTTCAATTTCTTTGGCCAAATGTTCTACTTCTTCCCAAGTACTGCCTTCTTCGACCAAGTCAAGCATCGACAGCCTATAAATAATTATAAAATCTGTGCCTACTCGCTCTCTAATACCCCGCACGATATTGATCGGAAACTGGATTCTGTTCTCGAAACTTCCGCCCCATTTATCAGTTCTTTTATTGGTTTTGGCAGCTATAAATTGGTTGATTAAATACCCTTCCGACCCCATTACCTCGACTCCGTCATAGCCTGCTTCTTTGGCCAATGCCGCCGAGTCTATGTAGTGATTGATGGTCGTTTCGACTCCCCAAGTAGGCAACGCCCAAGGTTTAAAAGGATTGATAGGGGCCTGAATGGCACTCGGCGCAACCGACCAAGGCTGATAGGCGTATCGGCCAGCGTGCAAGATTTGCATACATATTTTGCCACCTTCATCGTGTACTGCCTTCGTGATTTTGAGATGCGATTGCACGTGTCGGCTGTTGGTCATGCGGGCGGCTTTGGGCATAACAGTACCAAACAAATCGGGGGCGATGCCGCCTGTAACAATTAGTCCTACGCCACCTTTGGCTCGCTCGGCATAAAAAGCAGCGAGTTTTTCAAAACCATTTTCTGACTCTTCTAAGCCCGTGTGCATCGAACCCATCAGTACACGGTTTTTTAGTGTTGTAAAGCCCAAGTCGAGCGGTTGTAATAAATGAGGATATGCAGACATAGTGAATATTTACAGAAATTAGTTTGAAGCCGCAAATACGTGCTTTTTTATAGATTTATTGATATAAAATATTGGTAAAATTATTTTATAAATAATCTATCAGCATAAGTTTTCGACTAAACGTTGTACTTTTGATTTTAGTCTGAAAACAACAAACTCATCGCCAGCAGCTTTGGCTCAATGGTTGCGTATAAATAAACAAAGTTTTAATTTATTTTAGATGTTTGATTATTAACTAATTACAACACTTTTCGTTACTTAGTTGTCCTATCTTTGTAAGGTTGTGTTGCAGGTGAAAACACCATGCAACGGCGTTCTGAGCATTACATTTATAGGACTACCCATTACTTAATTGATAACCGAAAAAAGTAGATTTATACAAAAAATGAAAAAATCAGTAATCGTTATCATAATCCTGTCGTTGGCGGCTTGCCAGCGACCTAACTACACGGCCACTGCACCAGCTTTTGAGCCAGACTATGCCTTGGATAGATTTGAAAGCACCATCAGAAATTACGAAAAACAAGATTCATTACAGATGCCTGCCGCAGGGGGTATTGTATTGGCAGGAAGTTCAAGTTTTTATTTTTGGAAAAATGCCGAAAAAGACCTTGCGCCATTGCCTGTCATCAATCGTGGTTTTGGTGGTTCGACGTTGCCCGAAGTGAGTTATTATGTCGAGCAGACGATTTTGAAATATAAACCCAAAACAGTAGTAATTTATTGTGAAAACGATATGTATGGCTCTAAACCCAAAACACCAGCCCAAACCCGAGATGCGTACGTGCTACTTGTACGACAGATTCGTAGTAAATTACCCAAAGCTCGAATATATTTTGTAGGTCTCAAACCCTCACCTGCACGCTGGAATCGTTGGAAAGAGGCAAGCGAAGCCAATGGCTTGATTCAAGAGTTTATTAAAACCGATAAAAAACACGGCTACATTGATGTTTCAGCAACGATGCTAATGGCAAATGGGCGACCTGACGGAAGTATATTTTTGAAAGATAGCCTCCACATGAACCCCGAAGGCTACCGCCGCTGGACGGCTGTGATAAAGCCTATTTTGGTACAGACCAAGTAACCATAAGTAAATTTGGTTCTACTATGATTTCTACGGAAATGCTGCTTGAAGCCGAACCGAAGCCATCGCTTGGAGCGATGGCTTCGGCAAACCCGTATAAATCAACTAAGAACCGTAAATTTATAATTCATCGTTTATCACTCATCACTACTTAAATTTCTGAACCATTTAATCAATAATTGAGGCTTTGCGGTTTTGATTTTGTAATTTTGCCCCCTAATCACTAAAAATCAGACCATTGGCAAGAAATCAAGATACTTCGGGCGTAAATTGTTCATTTTGTGGCAGACGCAAAAATGAAGTTCAACTACTTTTATCGGGTATCGATGCCCACATTTGCAATTTTTGCATAGATCAAGGACATACAGCCGTTCAGGAAGAATTGGCGCCTAAAAAAGAGAAAGAAAAACCAAAAGAAAAAACTAAGTCCGCCCCAAAGTTTACACTTGTCAAGCCCAAAGAAATGAAAGGCTATTTGGACCAGTATGTCATCGGCCAAGACGAAGCCAAACGCACGCTGACGGTAGCCGTTTATAATCATTACAAACGACTGATGCAGCCCAAAACAGACGACGATATTAGCATCGAAAAGTCGAATATCATTATGGTTGGCGAAACAGGAACGGGAAAAACTTATTTGGCACGCACTATTGCCAAGTTGCTGCAAGTACCGTTTTGTATTGCCGATGCTACCGTTATCACCGAAGCAGGATATGTGGGTGAAGACGTTGAGTCGATATTGACACGCCTACTCCAAGCCGCTGATTATAACATCGAAGCCGCCGAAAGGGGTATTGTGTTTATTGACGAAATTGATAAAATTGCTCGTAAAAGCGATAACCCATCTATAACCCGAGACGTAAGCGGTGAAGGTGTGCAGCAAGCATTACTCAAACTGCTGGAAGGCTCAATGGTAAATGTACCACCGCAGGGAGGGCGCAAACACCCCGACCAAAAAATGACACCTATCAATACCGAAAACATACTCTTTATTTGTGGTGGGGCATTTGACGGCATCGAGCGGCATATTGCCAAGCGCATCAATAGCCGCCCGATTGGTTTCTCAAACGACCAGCGCATTGCCGAAATATTTGACAAAGGCAATTTGACTCGCTACGTTACAGCACCCGACTTGAAGTCGTTTGGGCTAATTCCCGAACTCATAGGCCGCTTGCCCGTGCTGACATACCTCAACCCACTCGATCACGATGCGCTACGTGAAATACTGACCGAACCCAAAAACGCACTGACCAAACAATACCAAAAACTGTTTGCAATGGAGGGCGTAACGTTACATTTTTCGGACGAAGTACTCGAATATATCGTTGAGCAGGCTCTTATCTATAAACTCGGTGCAAGGGGCTTGCGCTCTATTTGTGAGTCTATCGTAAACGATGCTATGTTTGAGCTACCGTCTCGTACCGACATCAAAGATTTTACGATTGACCTTGACTATGCCCGCCAGCAGTTCGAGCGTTCGGCGATTCATATTCTCAAAGCAGCGGCGTAGGAGAGTGAGTAGTGAGAATTTTTCATTTATTTGCTACTATACCCACCCATCTCATTAAATTCTCAAAGCCCTCTGGCCGCCTCTGGCGCACGATGGGGGCGTTTTTGGCTATGTTCAAACATTCAATAAAGTGCTTTTGGAGATACTCACCTTTGAGTAACTGATGTGGCAGCGGAAAATACTTGCTGAGTTCAAAAGGCACTTGGCCAAAAGCCAATGGCTGATTTTGAGCAAAGCGGTTGGAGCGATGTAATAAATATATACCGCCCAACGGTACAGGTTCGGCGGGATATTTGCCTTCAAAACTATAATAAAACTTGTCGTGGCCTTCAAAACAAGGGCTAAGTTTCGACTTGTCGAAGTTTAAAAGATTTGCAGTATTTTCCCAAATTTTGATATTTGGCCCCTGCGGCACTACAAAAGGGTGGCGGTTTTGGTCAAATTTTATGACAGTCATGTCATCGGCCAATGGGGCGTGGCCTGCCTTCACAAAAGCCGCTACCGTAGTGGACTTGCCCGCACCTGGCGTACCACAAAAAACAAAAGCCTGACCATTGATTAAGACCGAACTGGCATGGAGCAAAAAATGGCCTTGCTGCAACAACAAAAGCCCCGTTGCCTCGGCTTCGGTAAAGAGTTTGAGTATGCCCTCGTCTGTTATTTTTGGGTCAATGGTCAATGTATGGCCACCAACTACGTGATAGTCGGCGATGTTTGGCCAATGCAAAATGGCATCGTTGAGCGAGCCACCAAAATAGGCACGCTCTCCTTTGCGGTAAATACGAGTTGGGTGGAGTTTCAAGGTATAATTATTCTAAAACAAAACTAATGGGCAAATCATACTTTACATTTATGGCTTTACCTCTCATAAAGCCTGGTTTCCATCGTCCTGTTGTGTTTCTTATTACCCTCATGGCTTCTTCGTTGCAACCGCCGCCGATGCCTTTGACTAAGACTATATTTTGAACTTCCCCCAGTGTATTTATTACAAATGTCAAATAAACTTTGCCAGAAATATTCATTCGAGAAGCTTGGCGTGGATATGTTATGTTTTGACCCAAAAATTGTAACAAAGCCGAAGTCCCACCCTTAAACTCGGCCTGTTCTCCTGCTTTGGTGTAAGGTACTTTTTGGCCGTCATGAATAGCGAAAGCCTCTTTTATTTCGCCGTCTTTGTATATTTCTTCATAAAATAAAGTGCTATCAGACCACTTTCCTGTCCATTTGCCTACTTTTAATCCGTCTCTAACTTCGCCTTGTTCTGTCAAGCCCCCCTGCTTATAGTTATCAGTTTGTTGGCCTATGTTCTGAGAAAGCCAGCCATTTCCATCTTTCACTAATTGTTTGCCAGTTTTATCCCAAAAACTCGTAATATACGTTTTGCTTATCTCTGCCGATTCTTTCTTATAAGATTCTTTTAATTGTTCAACTTGGCCGTTCTGATACCAACTTGTTTCAATTTTGCCGCCCTCGACCGTTTCATATTTATTTTGAAGCAATCCGTTTGGGAAATAATTAAGTGCGATACTTGGTTCAGTAATAGTATTCATTAGCTTGTATGCAATCACCGTACCATCGGTTTTTTGGGTTACGACTGGTGCGTAGTGTACATTATCATTGCCAAGTGCCGAAACCGTAAATACCTCGGCTGAATCTATATTTGAGGCATTGTTATAAAAACGGCGTATTTCTTTTTTTGATTCGTAAGGCGCAATAACTCTACTTTTTTCTGTTTTCAAGTCAGTAAAAATCACATCACCAGCCACAAAACCTGTTTCGTCTAATGGCACAACAAATTGGTGGGCGTACTTATCGGGATTGGTAGTTGGTTTGAAGAATTTATCAAAATATTGGGTCGTGCTATGGCTTGTACTGTCATAGTTTAGCACTGGTGTGTCTGGAAACAAAACAGGAAAAACCGTTACTTGCTTCACGGGCTGGCTGTCTTTTTGGGCGGGTGTCCATGCCTTATAAAGCCCCATGATTCGTAGGGCTTCTTTGTCGCAGAGCGGGTGCAAACTTCGTACAACTTTGAGGTCGGACATCGTACCGTCTATTTCGACAATACCACTCACAAAAACCTTTCCTGTTATATTTTTGAGCCGAGCCTGAAACGGTATTTGTAGGTTTGCGCCAATAAATAGAAGTAAATAATCTTTGCCGCCTTGCGGCTCTGCAACTTTACTTACTTCGTGGGCTTGATAAACGGTTTGGCCAAAAACAAAATTGACCGAAAGAAATAAAACAAACAGAAAACGAAACATATAGCTAATGGGCTTTGTATTTTTTGTAAATATTCAATTCTTTTATTTATTTTCCAACTCCTTTTAGGAAACATTTTTGACTAAAAGAGCGTTATCGTTGTATGGAAAAAACAGAAAAAATCCGCAAAGCGTATATCGACCACGTACTCGAAAATGGCTTCCCGCCTGCTACGCTATTTGCTTTTGCCAAAAAACTAAAAATGGCCGAAGCCGAACTCTACGACTTTTATACTTCGTTTGAGGCAATAGAAATGGACTTGTGGCTGGGGTTTTTTGAAGAAGCCAAAGCCAAAGTTGAGGCCGATGATATCTATCAAGGCTACACAGTCAGAGAAAAAATACTGGCTTTTTATTATACTTGGGCCGAAGTCCTCAAAGCCAACCGTAGCTTTGTGATGTATGCCTACAAGAAACTTAAAAAGCCTGTTTCGACCAAAAAACCAGCCGAAATCAAACCATTTAAAGATGCTTTTTATAGCTACGCCAACGACCTGCTGGCCGAAGGGCGTGAGAGCAACGAAATACTGATGCGGCCATTTATATCCAAAAGATACCCCGATGCACTCTGGAATAACACAATGTATGTTTTGGATTTTTGGACAAAAGACAGAAGCAAGGGCTTTGAAAAAACCGATACCGCAATTGAAAAAACAGTAAACGCCACCATAGACCTAATGGGCCGGTCGGTTGTAGATTCGGTATTTGACTTAGCCAAATTTGCATTTCAAAATAGATAAGTTGCAAAAATCAGGGAAGGCTTCCCTCAAAGGGAAGCCTTCCCTGACAACCAACCAACACACCATGAAACAACAAGAAAGTATCCCTACCTCCAAAGTTGCCCGTGCTACTCAATTTTTGAAAACTGGGGCCAAGATTGGAGGTAATTATTTGAAATATAACGTAAAAAAAATAATTGACCCAAGCCTCACCAAAGATCAACTACACGAAGAAAACGCCATTGATATTTATGACTCGTTGAGCGAACTCAAAGGCTCTGCCTTGAAAGTAGCCCAGATGTTGAGCATGGACCGAAATGTGCTTCCTCGGGCTTATGTCGATAGGTTTCAGATGTCGCAATATTCGGCACCGCCGCTGTCGGGGCCGCTCGTAATCAAGACCTTTCGTAGTTATTTTGGTAAATCACCGAGCGAACTCTTTGATAAATTTGATATAAACTCAGTCAATGCTGCCTCTATTGGGCAAGTGCATGAAGCGTACAAAGATGGTAAAAAGCTGGCCGTCAAAATCCAATACCCAGGCGTAGCCGACAGCATCAGCTCTGACCTACGCATGGTACGACCAATGGCCACTACGCTCTTTGGACTAAACGAAAAAGACGTAGCTCGCTACACCGAAGAAGTAGAAACCAAACTGCTGGAAGAAACCGACTACGAGCTTGAATTGCGCCGCTCAATAGAAATCTCAAAAGCCTGCGCTCATATTGAGGCATTGGTTTTTCCGAAATATTATGCCGAATATTCTTCAAAAAGAATATTGACCATGGACTGGCTCGAAGGACTGCACCTCAAAGAGTTTTTGGACACTAACCCAGCACAAGACGTAAGAGATAGAATAGGGCAAGCACTGTGGGATTTTTACGATTTTCAGATGCACACACTTCGCCAAGTGCATGCCGACCCACACCCAGGTAATTTTTTGATGCGTGCCGACGGTACAATGGGTGTCATTGATTTTGGTTGTGTCAAGGTCATTCCAGACTATTTTTATGATAATTATTTTGCACTCATCAATCCTGACACACTCGATGAAGACACCGAAACTGATCGTATTTTTTATAATCTCGAATTTTTGGTAACATCAGACAGTCCAAAAGATAAAGCTGTTTTTGGGGCATTGTTCCGCCAAATGATACTCCTGCTCGGCAAGCCTTTCAAGACTGACGAGTTTGACTTTGGCGACAATAACTATTTTGACTCCGTCTATGCTTTTGCCGAAGACTTGACGAAAGTAGAAGAAATCCGTAACTCGAAAGTGGCACGAGGCTCAAAAGACGGCTTGTATATCAACCGTACTTATTTTGGGTTATACTCAATGCTCAACGACCTGCGAGCCAACGTACGCACTACCCGCCCAGACTGGTTGCGGAGCAAAAAAGACTTGACGTTGGCCTAAATTACTTACTTATGAATGGCAACAAAAGTACAAGCCAGTTGAGAGTTGTGCTACTAACAACCTTTGCGCTCTGTGCTTTTGCCGCCAATTCTGTTCTGAATAGATTAGCTCTGGGCAGCCAACTAATCGATCCCACAACTTATATTACCATTCGGTTAGTGTCGGGGGCTTTGGTGTTGTGGTTGCTAAACAGTGTTTCTAAACAAAAAATAAGCCTCCCCCTACTTGTAAGTTGGTGGTCTGCTTTTTATCTTTTTTTGTATGGCATTGCGTTTTCTTATGCTTACCAGAGCCTAAGCTCGGGCATGGGTGCATTTGTTTTGTTTGGCACAGTTCAAACTACTATGCTCTCAGCTACTGTCTTGAAAGGTGAACGACCGCATTGGTCAGAATGGTTCGGTTTGTCTATTGCTTTGGCAGGATTGGTTTATTTACTTTTTCCTGGGCTATCAGCCCCCAATCCATTGGGAGCGTTGCTGATGGTAACGGCAGGCGTGGCTTGGGCTTTGTACACGCTCAAAGGCAAAAGTGCCAAAGACCCACTCGAAACAACGGCTGCCAATTTTGTGATGGCAGTACCGATGGTGTTGGTGGCCAGTATATTTAATTTTTCAACCTCATATTTCAATTCACAGGGCGTGCTTTATGCCGTTATTTCTGGCTCATTGAGTTCGGGCGTGGGCTATGCCGTTTGGTATGCGGCTCTCAGAGGCTTGACAAACACCCGTGCGGCACTTTTGCAACTCTCAGTACCAATTATTGCCGCTCTGGGTGGGGTTGTTTTTTTGTCCGAAACCATTACTTCTCGCCTTGTTTGGGCGGGCTTGTTGATTGTGAGTGGAGTCGGTTTTGCTTTGGGTTTTGGTAAAACGACCAACAAAAGATAAAAACCAAATATGTGCAAGGCTTAAAATAGCAAGCGAAGGTGTACAGAGTACTGTGCTGATTGAAATAGGACTGTGTCTGCTCATAACCGAAGTCCAACTTGTATAAAGCCCGTACTATCCGATGCCCTCATTTGGGTAGCTACTTAGTGTCTGTCAAATTGAGAGTTGTTTTTAGCCTGTAAAAAGTTGCAAAAATAATAATAACTGCCAAAACTACTACTGTCTGCAAAAATGTTGTATTCGTTTCATTTTTTAGTCCAACAAAAACGCCCACAAACGCCCACAAGATTGTCGCAAGCAAAAAGTAGTTAGATTTAGTTTTATAAAGTCCAAAAATTCCGTTGCTCAAAGCAAAAATAAGCAAAACTGTTTGCCAAATAGTGCCTGACAGTCCGCTATCCGACAGTCCGTAGTACTTTAATGCCGAACCTAAATTTGCAAAAATTGCTATCGTGCACCAACCTAAATAAATACCAACTTGGGCTTCTAAAAAAATCTTGTCAAAAATGGTTAAATTACTTTTTGAGGACAGAATTTGTTGAAAAGCTAAGAAAAGTAAACCAAACATTAACACAAAAATAATAACCGTTAAAATAAGCCAATTTTTGCTCGCAGCAATTAACCAAAAAGAAAATAGTACATAAACTACCATTAGTTTTGAGGCAATCAGTTGGTGCAATGCCTCATTTTTTCTGTTTGGCAAGACTTGATATATTCCATAACCAAGTCCCAAAAGTGTAATAACTCCCCAAATAGCAAATGTATATCCTGCTGGTGTTATTTGAATAGCTGTATTGCCATCTGTATTGTTTCCATCGAATGAAGAAAATACAGGTGAAATAAACTGCGTAATCGACACAGTCAAAAAAGCTATTTTTGTGAATAGTGTCCTAATCTCGTTTTTCATATTTATTACTTGAATGTAGCGTGCGAATCAGCGACCAGTCATTACTTTTAGTTGTTTTCAAAAATCTGGTCAATGGTTTTGGCTAAACCTCGGTCTTTATCTGTTACGACGTTGCCTGCATCGTGAGTCGAAAGCTCAATCGTTACCTTGTTATAGACATTCGACCACCACGGGTGATGTCCCGCTGCCTCGGCGGCGGCAGCTACTTTGGTCATAAAAGCAAATGCTTCTTTGAAATCCTTGAATTTATACTCGCAAACGAGTTTGTTGTTGCTTTCAGTCCACATAGTTTTTTGCTAAGTTACAAGTTTTAGTTTATTGCATAATCTAAATCAGTTGATTTCTTCAATTTCTACAAAGTAACGAGTAATTGTTCGTATTTTTTTACATTCAATAATTATAGGGTTAAGTATTATTGCCAGTTTGTTTTTTGTTGAATTTGAATAATAGCTATCTTAATTTTTTATTTCCGAATCCTTGCCGCATCTTCGCTCACGCCCGACTTGCGGCCTTGCGATTGGAACTTCGACTTGCCAAAATTATAGGTCAGCCGTATTGAAGCCGAGCGGTTTACTTGCACGTTCGTGAAGGTCATATCGGTGTTGTCCACGGTGATATTAGCCCTAAAAATACTGGTTCTAAAAATATCGTTGATGTTTAGTTGGGCGTTCCAGCGGTTGTTCTGAAAACTCTTTTGTAGCCCCAAATTCACCGCACCTCGCCCTTTGGAATTATAAAAACTGGCCGAACTTGGTATATTGTACCAGCCCGACACTTCGAGATTATAACCGTTTTTTAGGCTAAACATATTGGTAAGCCATACCGAAGCCGACAGACCACCAATTTTATTGTCTCGGCCATTGAGTTTATATTCTTCGTTACCATACGACGTACTTAGGTATATTTGGTAGTTCCATTTTTTGGCAATCACATCTGCTGAGTGGCTTATGTCAAAAAACAGTCGGTCGGTTTCGATATTAACTTGCTGCCAAGTAGTTAGCTTGGTGCTGGCGTTGTAAAGTGGTAGCTGAGATACTGCATTTTGAACCAAATTGTAGCCCGACACCAGCATTAAATTTTTGTAGGTGTAGGTCAGCTCAGACGCATTTCTGATTTGTGGAAACAAAAATGGGTCGCCCATTGCTACCGTAACTGGGTCTGAAAAAAACGGAAAAGGATTGAGTTGCCACACACCCGGGCGGCTTATTTTGCGTGAACTCGCCCACACCAAGTTACTGTTGTCGTTGAGTTTGTATTGCATTGTGAGCGTGGGTAATATATTCCAATAGTTACGATTGACCAATGACTGCACCGTAACCGACTGGCCTTTGGTGATGGTGTTTTCGGCCCGAACGCCCGCCGTGAAACCCAATTTTTTGAACTGCCGACTCATCTGGACAAACGCCATATTTATGTTTTCGTCGAACGTAAATTCGTTACTACGTTTCAAGTCTTCTTTGAAATCGGCATCGGTCAAAACCGTATTTTTAGTTGCATCAGTTCGAGTGAGCGTATCAAAATCAATCTTGGCTAAGTTCTGCACGTAGTTAATTTTAAAGCCTGTTTCAAATTGCCAATCCTTAAAAATTACGTCCGAAAAGCTAACGTTCACAGTTTTAAAATTTGAGTTAGTAACCTGTACGTTGCGCTGTTGCGAAATGCCTCGAACGGGCAAATTATTGACAAAAAACTCTGAAATTAAATCTTGTGTACCCGGTTTTTTGTTGTCGGCTATTGCTACCTCGGCTATAAGCTCACGGTTGTTGTTTTTGTAGCGATAGCCCAACAAGCCAGTGAGAGATTTGGCTACTTCTGACATTTGGTTAAAACTGGTTATAAAAGGCCGCTCTACGCCCCCAACATTCGAGTTGATGTCGGCCAGTGTGCGGGCAGGTGAGGAGTTAATGTCGCCCGTGAGTTTGAAATCTATGCTGTGTTTGGCGTTAATCATGTACTCAATGCCAGCCATTACGTTAATGTTTTTGTTGGGGTATAAAATATCGTTGTAGGCTTCAAAAATATCTTTTCCGCCTTCACGGGTCATTACTCGGCGGCTGGTGAGTTCTTGAAAATAGTTATTTTCTGACAGTCCTAAATTGAGTGAATAGGCAATTTTTGGGGTTTTGTAAGTAATATTCCCACCCAAATCGCTATTACTAAATTTATGTTGCTGAAACGACCCATATACACTGCCTTTGAGGCCGAGGTTTTGGTCTCTTTTGAGTTTAATGTTGATGACCGTCAAAAATGCGGCTTCGTATTTGGCAGGTGGGTTGGGTATGAGTTCGATGCTCTCAATTTGGTCGGGGGTTAATGCACGCAGGTAGTTTTTTTCTTGCTCTGCCGACATTCTGAGGTCTTTGCCATCGATCAAAATCTTAGGCGACGTGCCTCTAAACGAAATACTACCGCTTATGTCCACCAACAACCCAGGCGAGCGGCGCATGATTTCGATGGCGTTGGTCGAGGTTTTGAACATCTTGCTGTCCACGTTCACAATAATATTTCCCATTCGTTGCTCAAAAACAGGCCGAGAGCCTCGCACCACCACTTCGGCTAATAGCTTTTGGTCGGTAATGAGCGATAGATTTCCCAAATCAAGTTCATTTTGACTTAAATCAATCACTAATGGCCCCTTAAAAACTTTTTGGTATTCAATACTCGACACCGTAATAATGTAGCTGCCCTCGGGCAAATTACTGAGTGTAAAAATGCCCAAAGTATCGGTTATTGCCCCTTTCACAATCGAAGAATCAGCCGATGAAAGCAAAGCCACACTTGCAAACTCAACGGGTTTTTGGGTGTTGCCGTCCACGGCACGACCTTTGATAATACCTTTTTGGGCGAAGGTAATGGTGCTGGCAGTCAGCAAGATGAGTAATAAATTTTTCATGGCTGCTTGGTTTTTGATGATTGGATATGGTCTGTGAGAAAGTATTTATTGTTTTTTGGCCGAACGTTCCAAATCGCCAAATTTTACGAATTTATAATTGGGCGCACATTCAAATAGTTGTTTGAGAATGGCAATATGACCCGCTCCAAACAACACCAGAATACGGTCGTCGGGTGAAGTGGTGAGGGTTTGGATATTTCTAAAAATCCGTAGGTTGCGGTTATACCAGTCCATAGCCAGTGCATCTGCGCCTCGGTATTGGCCTTGTGTAAAATAGTCTCCGTCGAAATAACCCCCATAGTTTCGTTTCAAAGAATTATCAGAATTAAGGTATTTGAAAACATCTAATAGCGGCCATTTCAGTTCGAGTGCCTCTTCTATTTTACTTACTGAGTCTTGTAACGCACATACGGGGTCGTTGCATTTGTAGTTATAATTTTGCCAACCCGAAAATATCTTGTCCAACACAGGTCGCAACACCAGCGAATCTTTTGAGTCGTAGAGTTCGTCAAAAATCGAAGGTGCATCGGCCCCGTAAAGCGTATCAAGTTTGAACTGAGTTAATAATCGGAATGCAATTTGTTCCATTTCGTCCCTACCCATTTTTTTTGTTCCGTTCTTGTAAGCCCTGTATTTTACCATTTTCTTGGCCAACCACGGTTCGCCCGGGCCGGCCTCGACCACGATTTTAGTAGGCTTGAATTGAGCAATATAACTCACCAATTGCTCCATTTCAGCTTGTTTTTTGGCAGATAGCACATCAACTTGCTTGTCGGCGGCGGTTTTTACAACGTCCAAATTGGGATAGTCAAAATGAAAAGTACCGACCAGCAACACCTGTGGTAGTTTTCGTTTGCCCACCAAAATATCATTGGGATTGAAAGTATTGGTCTGCCCACAAACAGCGAGCGAAGCGATGACAAAAAGGGATAAGAATAGTGTTTTCATGGTTGCTTAATTTGATGATTGGTAGATTTGGCCTTACTTTTTTTAGTAAATACAGCTTTTGGTATAAGATTTTTGTTAGTCAAGTTTCAAGGTTAGATTTCCACTTTTTGGGTCAATATTTAATGCTTTATCGGGAACTACCAGCCAATTATCACCATTCATCACGAATTTAAAGGGGTAAGTTTTTCCTTTTTCAAACGTTGATATTGGTAATCGTAACTCAAAGGTTTTATTTTCTTTTGAGGTCATTTTATAATTATCATCACTTGGATTCCAACCATTAAAAACGCCTGCAACTGTCAATTTACTAACTGTTTTTTCGTCTTCTGATTTTCCCAGTTTGTAAACAAAAACTACTTCATTATTGGTTAACTTATATCCGTACAATTCTTTTTTGATTTCCTTTTTTATTTCTGTTATGGGTGCAAATTTGAAGTTCTGAATAAACCTTAAATCCTTTTTTGGAACATAGCCCGATTTTAACAAAAACTGCCTTGACTTTTCAGGGGTGCTTAAATCCCATTCGATGATTTCTTTTAGTGCTTGCTTTTTGTTCTTGGCATTTTTATAATAGGCTTTACAAATTGTATAACCCATAAAATATCCCAAATCTTTCATTTGTACTCCACTGATTTCTCTTCCTTTTGAACCGTATATCCAATCATAAAACTTACCATCAATTTCACTTGAAGAGATGTATTTCTTAAATTCTTCCCAAACTATTTTTTCGTTTTTATTGCCAAAATCAATGTAACCACCTGGATAAGTCTGGGTTAAATTTCTTTGATTTACTAATTCCGCAACAAAATCAGCAGTGCCTTCCAAAATACAGTGCTGTAATAAAACGTCATTTCTTAAAGTCTGCAAAGTGTGAACAAATTCGTGCAGTACTATACTTATTCCCCAATCAGGCGAATCTTTTGCCATTACTTCGCTACCAATAATTACCTTCTGCCCAGCGACTTGTCCGCCAAAATCACCAATTCCTATTACAAAATATACATCCATCCGTTCAAACGGTGGATACAATTCTTTAAAATACTTAAATTTTATTTGTAGTATTTTCTTTTGCTCTTCTAAATTACTTAAAGTGTAAGGTCGAATTCGTTGAAGTTTTTCTTTATTTTCTGATATGTACTTGAACCAATCTCTGGCCGAATACGTGTTGTTCCCTTCCAGATAACTCGGTTTTAAAGTATATTTCAGTCCTTCGCTTGCTTGGGTCAAATAATATTTTTGCAAAAAGAAAATTTGTTTCTCTTCATCATTTGTGGTTCTTATACTATCAAAAGCCTGCCAAAAATGGGTAATGTCTTCTGTATGAATAACTATTTGAGCTTTCGTGTTCAATGCAATTGATGCGATGAAAGCGAGTAAAATTATTTTTTTCATTTCTGTTTGAATTTCCTTGTCGATGTGATTCGTTTTTAACTTGCTACTTGTGTTCCAATAAAAACGATTTTGTTTTCTATTGTCCCACCCAAATTGTTCTGCCCACAAAAAGCAAGCGAAGCAATGATAAAAATAGAAAAGAAGAGTGTTTTCATGGCTGGTGCGCTGCAGCAGTTTATTTATTGTGATTTATTTCGCCAAAAGATATTCAACCGCTTTTTCTAAAACGGCATCTTTTTTATCTCGAATGTTTTGTACAGTTTCAAATATTTCAACATCTGGCTTAATACCGATGCCTACAAACTGTTTTCCGTTGGGGTAATAGTCTTTTTTGGTGCAAACGCGGGCAAAATTTCCGTCGGGTAAATCAAAAAATAGGGGTTGGCCAGTGCTGCCGCCCGTTGTTTGGCCTATTTTGATTCCCCGTCCCGAATTATCGTAAGCCACCGCAAAATCTTCGGCTGCCGAGTAGGTTTTGGCGCCCATCAAAAGCACCAACGGTTTCAAATACTTCTCTTTGCCTTCAATGGGTTTGATGGCATCGGGTTCAAACTCCGTCCACATGTCGGGCTGCCCCCAAGCCTTGAAAGTTGGTACATGGTTGCGGGTTTTTGATTTTGACGAATAGGTCGTTTTCTCAATCAAATGCGAAAGTACATAATTGCCCTGTCCGTCGTCGCCGCCGCCGTTTTCTCTGACATCAATAATCAACGCTTTTGTGGGTAAAATCTTCGGATAAATAGCATCGAACAGGTTTTGATAATCGGCGTTCTCAAAGTCGTTTATTTTCAAATGGGCAATATTGTCTCTGGTTATCGTGAGCGAATAAGTTTGTTTTTTGTAGTTCGAGGTCATTTTTCGACTCAACGAAGTAGAAAAAACTGAGCCGTCCTTTTTCATGATTTTCACTTCCACTGCCTCGTCGGGTTTGCCCACCAACAACGAAAAGGTGTAAACCCGCATGTTTAGGTCTTGCATGGTAGATGCCGATTGATAGGGTGCAATGTTTGTATTTCCAAAATCAATGACGTTGGTTTTATTGACCTCCAAAATCTCGTCCCCAACCGACAATTTATTGACAGTGAGCAAAGTATCGTTGTATATTTCGGTAATTATAACCTTACTATCTATCAATTTGGTTTTGATGGGGGGCTTTTTGTAATTAAAAAACGGCTTGAAATACACATTGCTGTGTCCGTCTTTGAGTAAGGCCATCATTCGCATCAGCTCTCTAAAATAGGCTTCGTCGGTTTTTGTGGCTAATACTTTTGGAATAAAAGCCTTGTAAGTACTGTCCCAATTGATTTTTGTTATCTCAAAATTGGCAAAATTGTACTTGACCTCGCTCCAAAGTTTAGCCAACCCAAACAGTTTTTCTTCATTTGTCAAAACAGGTTTTGTTTGACCAAATGAGGTATTGCAGATTAGCATTAGAAGCACAAGTTTTATAATTTTCATGGCTGTCAATGGGTGTTTTGTTTTAACGATTGTAAAATTATGCTTCAACGATTGCCGCCCCAATTTTTTTAGACCAACGGCATTTTGGCTCGACAAAAATAGAAATGGGTATTACTTTTTCCCATAAACCGACTGAATCCCTTTTATGTCGCCAAATTGAAGCACTTGATAAGACTTAGCTGGGTTCATTACGTTGTTACTTGCCACGTGGCCAAGCCCCAGCGTATGGCCAATTTCATGCAAAATCAATCCATATAGGCCATCGCAGCCATAATTTAAGGTAGAACTCAGCACCAGTACACCCGCCAACTCGGTGCAGGGCGCATCGGTAAATGCAGGGTAGCCGATGCCCCCTTGGGTGATGTTGGCCACTGTTATTTTTATATCGGCTGGTTCGCTGCCCGATTTTTCTACAAAACTGACATTAGCTACGGCTTCCCAAGCGGCAAATGCCTCTCTCACTTTTTGTTTGGTGCAAGCAGGTAGTTTGTCAATAGATTCGCTCTTCAAATCGTTTTGTGAGTGCGTACTAAACACAAGCCCAGCCTCTTGAAATTTATAGGATATTTGCACTTGGCCGCTGCTGGGGCCAGGTTTTTCTAAGCCTGCATTGGTAAACGGATTATTTGCCCCCCACTTAAAGCCAAAGGTGCAGTATTCGCCGATGCCGCTGCCGTTGCAGGTGTTACCTAAGGTTTCGTCGCAGGTACGAAACGAAGCAGTTACGTCTTTTTTTTTACACCCTATCAACAGGGTAAGAATGGTAATAGATAAGATTTTTTTCATGGTTTTATGTTTAATTGTTTTTCAAAAGCTGTTTAATAGAAACCAAATGCCCGAATAGAACTATTGGCACTATAAAAGTAGGTAGCCAACTAAACGGAAAGTTCAGAATGGCAACATTGGGCTGGTCGAAGGCTAATTTTTGTAGTGGGCCAGGTGCAGAAAGTAACGCAATAATAACGATATTGAGCAATAAACCCAAGGCAATAAAATGCCAAACAAGTACGATTTTTTTACTCAAAATACCTTTTGTCAGTCCAAAATAAGCAATAAATGGGGCAGAAATGCCTGCTAAAATATCAAAATTGCTACCTTCAAAAGTCATTATTTGTGGGATGGCCTTATTGACAAATAACCAAAATAGTGCCAATTCAACGGGTATTCTGACGGTATTCAAATAAGTCAAATGTATTAACGGAAGGCTATCAATAAAAGTCCTGCCCTTGTGAGTTGCAAACAAAAATACAATAATCAGCGCAGTCGGTAAAACGCCAAACAACAGTATTTTGGGCGGCACAGCATCGGTATTGGTGCTGTAAACATTGTTGAGCGTAAGAGCTGCTTGCAAAAACAACCACAGCGATAAGCCCATCAAAACCGCATCAGATTTGTGGCGAGTAGCCATCGTTTTGGCATTTTTGACGGCACCATAAAAAACCACAAGTGTAGCAAGGGTCGTTAATCCAAACACAAACGAGACAAAAATAGGTATAGTGGGTAGCATAGTATTGGAATTACAATTTAAAATACATTTTCAAAATTCTAACTTTAATTGCACCGTTGGGAAGCGTCCATTTTGATAAACGGGGTGTTCGGTTCGGGTGTTTTTGTCGTACCAATTCAAAAAAACATTTTGGTAGTTAATTATGTTCTGAATGTCTAAGGCCCATTCCAAAGCCATTTTTTTCTTAAAATCTTTACGCACCGTAAACTTTACATCGGGCTTGATATAGGTTTTATTTTGTTGGGTAAAGGCTTCGGTGTTACTGTATGCGGCCTCGCCGTTTTTTATGGAAGCGGCCAAATCAATCGGTGAATAACGCAAACCACCTGCCACCGTCAGTTTGGCATCTATCAAAATACTCAGGTTGTTTTTTAGTTTTTTTTCGTAGCCAGCCAAGCCATTTACCACAAAATTGCCATCGAAAGCTGTATTTCGCCAAATTCCATCACTGCCTGTGTAGGTGGACTTATAGAGCGAAGTGGTAAAAAGGAAATAATAGCTTTTGCTAAAAAACTTCTCGACCGTCAATTCAACGCCATAGTTCTGCCCGAGTCCATTGTTTACTAAGTTTTCTTTGTAGTTGTTGTTGAAAGTTGCCCCATAGTTTAGTACTGAATACGACGACGCAAATGCCTCTACGGGTATATTTGACAAATACTGGTAATAGCTTTCAATTTTTATCCGAAAATCTGTACTAATATTAAGGTCGTAGCCCAGCACAAACTGGTTACTTCGTGAAAAGCCCAAGTTTTTGTTGGTTTCTATTTGGTTGTTTTGTGCATTTTTGTTTCTATAAAAATACATTCCATAAGGCTGTACCTGATGATGCAACCCGTAGCCTATGCTCAACGTCTGCCGCTCGTTGAGTTGGTAATTGACGGCAAGGCGAGGTTCAAAAGCAGTACGACTGTTGAGTGCCAAATACTGAAAATGCAGACCTGTATTGACCGTCAAACGCTCATTGGCTTTGTGCTTCCATTGTGTATAGGCTTGTATAAGCCCCGTATTTCCTGAAAAATCATTGTTATACCCCCAAAACGCCTTTCCCGAAGGCTTGTACAAAAGCAGGCTGTCTTGGCTGCTGTACTGAATCTGCTCAACGACAGCACCCACTTGAATCGTATTTTGTGTGTTGATTTTTTGGTTGAGGTACGAGCTGGCTACCCACTTAAAATTATTGAAGCCAAAGCCCCCCGTGCGTTTGAGCGATTGGTCGGCCTGAATTGAATCTCGTTGGCTGCCGTTGCTTTCGTAGGTAGCGGCGAGGGTTGTTTTGATAAATGTTTTATTGTTCAAAAAATAGGTATGGCTCATACCCAAAATACCTGTTTTTGAACCAAAAGCTACATTTTCGCCCCGATTGGCTGGCGAAAATTGTGTACTATCTCGTTTGTTGTCATAAAAAACGGTGTTGCTGATGCCCCCCACGCCAAACAATTTGAATACCCCCGCATTTTTGGTTACGATATTGACCTTAAAAGACAAATCTTGGTAGTAGGGAATAGAAGCAAAGCCCAATTTTACGCCTGCATTGGCCAAAATAGACAATGTAGAGTAACGATAGCCAACCAGATAACTTGATTTGCTGGTATTGGCAAACGGCCCTTCGAGTAGTGCTTCCAGACCCAATGCCCCAATTTGAAGTGTCTTTTCGGTACGTTGATTATTGCCATTTCTGATTTTTATGTCAAAAACCCCCGATGTAGCATTGCCATATTCGGCGGGGAATGCCCCCGTCAAGAAATCTGAATTTGAAAGCATTTTATAGTTCAAAATACTTATTGGCCCACCCGTGCTGCCTTGTCCCGAAAAATGATTGGGATTTGGTACAGGAACACCCTCAATGCGCCATAACAAACCTTGTGGGGCATTGCCCCTGATGATGATGTCGTTGCGCTGGTCGCTTGCTCCCGACACCCCAGCGTAGTTACGTGCCATACGAGCAGGGTCGTTTTGGCTACCAGCAAAACGGTTGGCTTCGGCAGTACTAAAAGTCCGCCCGCTAATGCCCACCATCTCGTTTACAGTCTGCGTTTGCGGATTTCCTGCCCGTACCACTATTTCAGACAGTGCCATTACGTTTTCTTCGAGTTCAATGTTTAGTACCATTTCTTTGCCAGCATTTAGTTGAATATCCGAAATCGTTTGGGGTTTGTAGCCTACCAATGTTATTTTGAGTGTTTGTCGGCCAATGGGTACGTTTTTCAAAATAAATGCCCCATTTGTGTCTGCTGTGATGCCAATCAGCGGGTTGCTATTGTCCAAAACAACACTGACAAATGGTATGGGTGCCTTGCTGTCTTTGTCAATGACTGTACCGCTGACGGTCTGGGTAATAACTTGCGAGTAGCAAAGGGTAGTGAGTAATGTTCCTACCAAAATATTCATGGCTGTTTTTATCATCTTTTTATTAGTTTATGTGATGATGCAAAGGTGCAACCTCAAAAATTGAATCTACTTGGCATTTGGCAAGAAATTATTTTTTTATCAAGTCTTTACGGATTCTACTCAGCGATGTATCGTTAATACCCAAATAAGACGCTATGATTTTGAGTGGTACGTTCTGCAAAATATCGGGGTGCTGTGCCAACAGGCTCAGGTATCGGGCTTCGGCGGTGTCTTTTATCATGCCCAGCATACGGTCGTTGAGTTTAGAATAATTGGTAATGAGCATCATTCGCCCAAATTCTCTAAATTCGGGAATACCATGGAAACTTTTTTGTACCTCTTCATAGCCCAATTTCCAGAGCGTGCAGTTAGTGACGGCTTGGTAGTTTTCTTTGGTGGGTTGTTGCTTAAAAAACGAAAGGAAATCATTAACAAAGCACGGTGCCGAAAAAATATTGGTCGTTACCTCGTTGCCGTCATTGTCCAGAATATATGACCGCACAAAACCACTTTCCAGAAAAAAGGTAGCTTGGCTTACCTGTTTTTCTTTGAGTAAAAATGTGTGTTTTTCAATTGCTACAAATTCAAAATTTTCGACCACCACCGCCACCTTTTCAGAGTCAATGGGTATAAGTGCTTGAATGTATTTTTGTACGATTGCTTTGTTCATAATTTACTTTCTTTTTCTTGCCATAATTTGTCTTAACGCAGGCTCAATGGCCAGGGCGTGTCCACCGCCAAAGGTTACAATTATGCGGTCGTGTTCGTTGAGTGCTTGGTCAATTTTTGAGAGTAAAACACTATCTCGCACTTCTTTGGACACCCGCCCTATGGCGCAAAACTTACAGTCGGGGTTGATGTAGTCGAAAGCTTCGAGGTCGAAGGCTTCGAGTGTAAGCGGGTCTTTACCTGTATATTTCAAGGGTTTACCCATGTATTTAAGATACAATTTTTTGATGTACTCATAATCTTGCTCGTTTTTATTGAGCGGAAAACCCTTGTCCACAAACCACTTTTTGATTTTGATTTTTACATTTTCATCAAACGATTTATCACGATACGCACCCATGGCGTAAGGCCCAACGATGCGTTCGATGACATAGTACAGGTATAATTGTTCTCGGGGGATTTTTTTGAGCATCAACCCAAATTCGAGACTGTCGGCCAAGTCGCCGTTCATCATCTTGATTTTGGCTTTGTCTGAACAATATTTCAGTAGTCCCGTTTCGCCATTTTTTAGCATGCCATCGGTTCGGCTGGCGTAGGTTTTGGTAATTTGCCCGCCTTCGTTGAACGCAATTTGGGGCTTAAAATCTTTAAAATATTGCTCAATTATAGCAAACTGTGGGTGTGTGGTATCGTCATAAACGTGGTCGCAGCCCACAAAGACGAGGCGTTTGTCGCCACTTTTGAGGTCAATCACGTAAGGCCATTTGGTGGTTGCATACAGCTTACCCACTTGTACATAGTCGAGGGTTTGGTAGTGAATGGCTTGGGTTTTTTCTTGTTTTTGGCAAGCCCAAAAAAGCGGAATGAACAGTAAAAGTAGTTTTTTCATGGGCGTTATTTAGCCAAAAGATGCTATTTTTAGTACTAAGGTTGCATGGTGGACTATTTATATTTGAGAGTCCAAAAAATTAAGTTAGCTGAATTACCAATTCTTACAGAACTTTGTCAAAATTTTTAGACGAAAACATGAATCGGCTCGACAAAAACCCAAAAATACGACTACCAAACCTTGAACAGGTCATAGATTTCTATAATAGCCACTGGTTGTTGCGAGGTTTGGTATATTTGGTCTATTTTTGTTTTCTTACCTACTTAATTTACCACCGCTACGACATAATCGGGGTTAAAGTCCGTGGTCTGTATTTTTGGCTTTTTTGTGGATTTCATGTTATTTCTTGCTACTTTTTATTTTATTTTCTGATACCAAAACTATTAGCCAAAAAACGCTACGGTTGGTTCGTATTGCTTTTTTTGGCTTGGTATCTTATCCCTTTTTCTTACGTTAGTTTCAAATATAACCAAGAAATAGAGCTTTTGAACGATTATAATGTTGATAAATGGGAAAATGTGAACCGAATATGGATGAAGGTTTACGATCAATATGGCCTTTGGGGGCATTTTGTGGACTCTGTATTTTTCTTCAACGTTTTCCATGAATTTCTTGCACTTTTTTCTCTGTTGGGTTTCTTCAAATCCATCAAATATTATTTGGATAATTTAATTAACGAAAAAAAACTCAATCGGCTCAACTTTGACCTCGAAGCCAAATATTTACAACATCAACTCAACCCGCATTTTTTGTTCAATTCGCTCAACAATATTTATGGCCTTATTTTACAAAAAAACAAAGATACCCCGCAGATAATCAGCCAGTTTCAAGATTTATTGCATCATTCTATGCAGCAGTCGAATAGTGATAATATTACGCTGCAAGCCGAAATAGAGTACCTCAAAAGTTACATTAACCTTGAAAAAATTAGGCACGGAAAAACGCTACGAAT
Source organism: Spirosomataceae bacterium (assembly GCA_043777595.1). GTDB lineage: Bacteria > Bacteroidota > Bacteroidia > Cytophagales > Spirosomataceae > JAYVJH01. The sequence continues at coordinate 28,751 of JAYWHT010000077.1, read as the reverse complement.
TACTCATAATTTTGACGAAATTACGGATAACGACCTCACCATTGCCCCCCGAATATTATTGCCTTTTGTCGAAAATGCCTTTAAGCACGGTGCTGATATGAGCATAGCGGCGGCGTTTATTAGCATGAATTTAGCGGCCAAAAATGGCCAAATTGAGTTTGAAGTCAAAAACAGTAAGCCCATTTTGTCCGAAAAACAAAAAAAAATAGGTGGAATTGGCCTCAAAAATATCAGCCGACGGCTGGCCTTACTCTATCCCACACACCAATTAGTGATTACCAACAATGAATCAATCTATAAAATCACCCTTCGCTTTGCGGTTTAATCCAATTCAGTTTTTGCCAAGTTTTTTGCTTTGGGTTGCTTTTTTTATGTACGCCGCCTACCGATATGGTTATAATATTATGTTTTTATCGGGGCCATTGTTTTGTTCAGCGATGCTTGTTGGTTGCAGCGTTGTTTACTATATTTTGGCGATGTATATATTCCAAAAATCGAAAGTCAATATTGTTTATTTCTTCTGGTTTTTGGTTTTGTACGTGGCTGGTGTGGTTCTAACGGCTATCGTATCTGATTGGAGTCAAGAATTTGCCCTTTATCATTTAGATTTTGGTAAAAACACCAACGCTTTTCAAATTTTTTTTTATCAACCTGGCAAAACTATCTATGAACGTGCCGTTGCAGATTTTAGTAGATTACGGTCTATAACGAACGTATCTATCTGGTTGCCTGTCGTTTTCAAAATTACTTATGATGGAGTTGTTAACATTCAAAAACTCAAAAAAATCGAAAAACAAAACTTAGATTTTGAAATTGGGGTGCTTAAATCGCAAATCAATCCGCAGTTTATTAACGGGGCTTTAGAAAATATCAAAAAAATGGCCATTGCTCAACCCGACCGTGCCGCTTTGATGGTACTCAAACTCTCGAACGCCACTCGCTACACGCTCTACGAAACAGATACTGACTATGTGCCGCTGCAAAAAGAGTTAGATTTTGTCATTAACTGTATAGACTTAGAAGAAACCCGGTTGGCAAACCGTGCAAACGTTAATTTTAGGCTCAAAACCAATCAAAGCGAGCATTTACAGATTGCGCCTATGTTACTTTTTCCGTTGATTGAACGGGCCTTTAAGTGCATCAAATCAAATTGTGAAATTGATTTATTGGTCGAAAATACTATTTTAATGCTCAAAATAGAGGCCGATAAAGTAGCTAATTGCCAAAATGAAACTATTGAAAGCATCAAAAAACGATTGGATTATGTTTATCCAAATAAATATAAACTACAAGTGATTGATAATGAGCGTATATTGAGGGTAGAATTACAAATAGAACTATGAAACCCATTTGCTGTTTAATTGTTGAAGATGAGCCTATTGCCCAGCAAATTATCGAAAATTTTATTGGGCGATTGCCTTTTCTGGAATTGGTAGGTAAAGCCTCAAACGTTTTTGAGGCTTATGATTTGCTTTCTCAAAATCAGATTGACCTTATTTTTTGCGACATCGAAATGCCCCAAATCTCAGGGCTTGAATTTTTGAAATCGTTACCCAGCCGCCCACAGGTGATTATGACAACTGCTTTTCATCAATTCGCTCACGAGGGTTTTGAACTTGACGTAGCCGATTATTTGCTGAAACCCATCGCTTTTGAGCGTTTTTTGAGAGCCATTCAAAAAGTAAAAGAAAAATTAGAAGTAAAAGACGTTTTGACTCATTCTAAAAATATTCAGAAAACAGTTCAGCCGTCACAAATAATTTTAGATGGGCATATTTTTGTGAAAGAAGACGGCAATTTAGTAAAAGTGTTTTTCAACGAAATTCAGTACATTGAAGCCATGAAAGACTATGTAAAAATCTATGTCGAAAACCGTTTTATTGTAACCTACCTAACCATGAAAAAAATGGAAGAAGCCCTACCAGAGGTTATTTTTGGGCGTATTCATAAATCGTATATTGCCAATCTGACCCACATTACAGGCATCACGGGTAATATGCTGGCTTTGAAGTCTAAGATCTCAATCCCAATCGGAATGTTGTATCGAGAAAGTCTTTTATCCAAAATCAATGGGCAGATTGTGGTGCGGTAGGGTAAGCGTTACCTTACTAATCAAACAACTCTACTTCCTAAATCGCAATGCTTTGACAGGTTCAATGCTACCAACGACCAGCACAGGAATCAACAATATGACTGATATGAGTAATAAAGTGGCGGCGTTTAAAATCAAAATCATAGGCCAGTTAAACTCAACAGGTACGGTAGCCATATAATAATTGACGGGGTCGAGCGGGACAACTCTAAAATATTGCTGCAACCAACACAGCCCCAGCCCAACGATGTTTCCTATTATCAGTCCTTTGATGGTGATTTGAATACCGACATAAAAAAATATTTTTCTGATTTGTGCATTTGGGCTACCCAGAGTTTTCAATAAGCCAATCATCGGGGTACGTTCCATCATCATCACCAACAACACCGAAATAATATTAAAACAAGCCACAAACAATATCAGGCCCATCAATACTGACGTATTTTGGTCTAAAAGGTTGAGCCAGTCGAACAAAGCGGGGAAGCGTTCGACCACGCTTTCGATTTTCATCTCAATACCGATTTTATCTTTTAGTTTTTGTCCAGCGGGCTGTATTTGGGCAAAGTCTTGGACAAAAAACTCTATTGTTCCAACACTATCTCGCCCCCAGCCATTTAGTTTTTGCACAAGGGCTATGTCGCCAACAACCAACTGATTGTCAAACTCTTCGACGTTGGTTTCATAAATACCTACTACTTTTAATTTTCTGGCTCGGGGTGGGTTTTGTACAAAATACATCACTACGCTTTGCCCTATTTTGAGTTGTAGTGTTTTGGCTATTGTATTGCTCAAAATAACCTCGTTAGAATACCCCGAATCGGCAAATGCAATAATTCGACCAGCTATTAACGTATTTTTGAGAGCCGCCCAGTCGTAGTCTTTCCCTACACCTTTGATGATTGCACCGTGCAGTTCGTCGGCAGTTTTTAATATTCCTGCTTTGTGTGCCACACCTTGCCGATGAGCGATGCCGGTAGTTGATTGGTCATAAACAAGGCTATGGAGTGGTATGGGGAGTTCTTCAAACGACGAATTGAGGGAGAGTTTTGTAACTTGATAATGTGCTCCAAAGAGAAATATTTTTTGTTTGATGGTTTCTTTAAATCCTAACAAAACCGAAAACGCAACAATACCCACTGCCACTCCCAAGGCTACGCTCACAGTTCCTATCTTAGACACCGTAGCCGAAAACGAAGCCACATCGGGCTTACGAATGCGCTGAGATATAAAAAAAGGAAAGTTGGTCATGGGTTTAAACAAACGAAGGCTTCGCTTGGAGCGAAGCCTTCGCTGAATAGGTTTAACTAAGGAATCATTTTCAGAGTATGTGCGCCACGGGCTACATTTACCTTGATTGCCGAGCGAGTGAGTGACGATGTTGCGCCTTTGTTTACTTTCCAAAACTCAACTGCTCCGTTGCGTTTGCCAAAATCAAAATATTCGTAAACGGCTACTGCAATATTGTCGCCTGTTTTATCAAAAACTACACTTTGTGGTGCTACTCCTTCAAAATCATATTCGGCTATGTTTGTCAGTTTACCATCTTTGGCCAACGACAACAGCGACAGAGAACTTTTACGATTCAGGTCGGCATTGTCCCACGGTAGATATGATTTGTTGGCATTGGTCGTTACAACCATACTGCCGTCTGGACTGATGGCAAAGCCCTCTGCCCAACTACCAACAGTGGCTTGCGATACGATTTTTGACTCAGCGGCAGCGTCAGTAATGTTAATCTGAACTACAATTAGCTCGCTCTTAGCCATACCGTCTTTCAGGTCAGAGACGATATAAAAATTGCCGTCTGGGGTAAAATACCCTGCCGTAGGCTTTGTACCAACGGCAATAGGCTTACCAAATATATCAAAAATCACAATCTTGCCTGCCGCATTGCGCCGAGCCTTAAACAACTGAATCGCTTTGCTTTCTTCGAGTGTGACGGCTATAAACTCACCGCCTGGGTGCCAGCTTACATCTGTGGCACGTACACCTGGCATTTTGAGAGCCGTATTAACGACACGGGTCGGGCGGCCTGTGCCATCTACTTCCAATAACTGTATCTCTTTGTCTGTTTCGCTGCTCACTATCACCAACTGGTTATTGAGCATATCAACAGCGAGCGGTAACTTGCCCGTTGGTACACCAAACCGTGCAGTTGGTTTGGCTGGATTACTCAAGTCCATCACAAACATCTTGGCACCAAGCGGCAAGTCAGCCATTGATTTTACCATCTTGATGCTGTCGGCCACTTGTCCACGAGACTCCAACACAAAACCAGTGCGGCCGTCGGCTGAAATGGCCATGCCTTTCGTCCAGTTGGTAGCTGTATTTGATACTACCGTTGAGCCAATTTCCAACGAGCGGTCGGTAAGTGGTAGCACGATTGAGGTTACGAGGTCTCTCGAACCTACTTCTTTCATCAGTTTGCCATCGACCATCGCCGAAGCCGTCATATCAGCATCTGACAATACCACTATGCCACGGGCATTAAAATCGACAGTAGGTTTTTGAGCCAAAACCAAAGACACCGAAAGGGCTGCGAAGCCTGTTAATAAGTACTTTTTTTTCATTGTTGTTAAAGAAATTTTTTGGTTGATTTTAAATAATTATTTTATGGACTATGGTATTTTTTGGTTTTTTGATTGGGTGATTCTTTCTTTGACAATACTAACAAATTTTTTGGCTTCTTCTATATTTGGACGTATTTGTTCTTCTGTAAACTTAGTTTTTATTTTATAATCAGCATCATCACGCTGATTCATTAGTCTATTTAGGATTTCGCCCAGTTTTTCATCAAGAATTTTACTTTTGATGTAACATTTATGAAACTGATTTCTAAGACCACTATGACTATGAACTGCTACTTTATCATGGATTAAAATTGCTCTTGCGGCATTAAAACAAGCATAATATAACCTATTGGCTACTCCATTCCAAAAGCCTTCAACTGTCAGATGCGCTGCCTCTGCCAGTGTTTCATCTGCTTTTGAAAGATGATACTCTACAATTTCCTCTCTTTCCAAATCCGTCATATTTCTAAACCCTCATTAGCAATATTTATAAAAAAGGGGTCGGCTGTTTTGTATAATTCCCAATTTTTATAGTTTTCGATAGTCGTATATAGTATGGCATCGGTCTTTAACTCAATGTCATAATAGACCTTGTTGCGAAACTCGTTTTCTTGTCTCCAATCAAATTCTTTTTCTGTTAAAACCATAAAATCCCAATCAGAATCTTTATTATGGTCTCCTCTGGCTCTGGAGCCAAACAAAATAACCTTTGCTTGAGGGTCAAAACTATGGGCTACGTTTTTTATTTGTTTAAAAAGAGTGCTACGCCTAATCATTGCATATAAACTATTTAAAACCTTGTATTTATTTTTTACAAATCACCAAAAAGACCTTTGAAAGTATATCTCAAAGGTCTTTTTATATAGTTTAATTGTCGGACAACTAAGCAGCCATTGCCAATGAATTGACGTGCTTGGCCAATTTTGATTTCAGGTTTGATGCCTTGTTTTTGTGAATTACATTGCGTTTTGCCAGTTTATCGAGCATTGAGCTTACAGTGATGTAAAGGGCTGCTGCGGCTGGTTGTGCTTTTGTATCACGTAGCTTGCGAACCATTGTACGTGTAGTTTTGTGCTGGTAACGATTTCTCAAACGCTTGGTCTCGTTGGCACGGATTCTCTTTAATGCTGATTTGTGATTTGCCATTGTATTTCAAAAACGATTATATTCTATTAAAATGTCTGCAAAATTAAGGTTATTTATTGGATTATCAATAACTTTATTAAAAAAAGGAAACTATTTTTTTCGACAACTATCTTGCTAAGATTCAGCTTTGGCCAAGCTATATTTTTTGATGAGGCGCAGTATCAAGTTATTCAAATATTCGACCTGATAGCTACCAATCGTAGGTTTGAGGTGTGCATTGCCTACGCCGCTATCATCTGTCAAAAACACATACGTTCCGTTGGTGGCTTGGGCGGTCATTCGCATCAAAAACTCTGTATTTTTATCAATGCCACTGGCCACTACTGGAATGATTTTGATACCTTTTCGAGCTGCTGCTTCCATGTTTTTTTGTATGGTTTTTATACGTTGTGGGTCGTGGTGTGGTGGAGCGTCTAATATCAAAAACAGCAGTCGAGTGGTGGCAGTTGCGTTCCATCGTTGCTGACTGATGGCGTTGTCTAAGGCTTCGTCCACGGCTTCTTCAAAGTCGCCGCCGCCGCCTGCACTTTGCTGATTGAGGTCGCTTTGTACTTGCTTAATGTTGGTCGTGAAGTCAAAATTGCGAACCAAATACTCATCGCCATGGTCTCTATAAAAAGCCATACCAAGTCTTATAACACCTTGACTGTCTGTCGATTGTACTTTACTGATAATATCTTCGAGTTCGCTTTTTAGGTAGTTTATTTCATCGCCCATTGAGCCAGTGGCATCAACAACAAACATAATATCGACTACATTGGACACTGGCGCAGGTGTGTCCAAAATTACGTTTTGAGTTGCGTTTTTGTCTTGTACCGTCCAGTTTTTTAGTTCTTGACCTGCATTGTTTTTAATTTTGACGACCATATTCTGCACCTCATTTTTTGTTGTCTCAAACAAGTTATTCCACAAAACGGCCTCACCAAAAACATCGGTCTGTGCCGTCCATTCGAGTTTATTATTTGTCCACAATTCTACCGAAATACCATTGGCGGGCTTTCCTTTTTTGTCTTTTAGTACAATTTTTAGTTTCTGATTTGTAAACATTTGCCAATGCTCTTGCATCGCTGCCCACTGGTTTTCACGCATCAGGTTTTGCCAAAAATCCCAATTTGCTAAGTCGTTCCACTCGCCTGCTGTTAGGGTGCGGGCTTGCATATTTGCTTTGTCAATAGCTGGTAGGGCTATCATTTCTTCGGCTTCGGTATCACTGACATTCATGGGTGAGGCTGAACTGGACTTACTCATTATGATTTCGGCACGTGAATCCATCAGCATTGGTTCACGTGCTATTTTGTAATGACCAACAACAATCATTTCGTTCAAAACTCTAGTATCAGCTTGAAGTGCGACATTGAGCAGGGTGTCTTTTTTGATTTTTGTTTCGTAAGAATTATAACCTACAAATACAAAAACGAGCCTATCGTCTGTTTTGATTTTGAGCCGATATTTTCCGTTAATATCAGTTTTTGTACCTGTTGCTGTTCCTTTGATATTGATAGACACACCTACCAAAGGCGACCTGTCTGTGGCATTGGTAACAGTACCTAAAAGCGTAAAAGATTTGGTTTGAGCGCAAGATACAAGTGTTAAAATGCTCATAATCAATGCAAAAAAGTGTGTTTTCATTGTTTTGTAGTTTAGTTTTTAAAATAATATCTGAGTTGATTTGTACCATTGATGCAAAGACTTTAATGATTCCATAATTATTTTTCATTTTTTTTATGGAACTTGCTCAACAATCGCATCAATACTCAAAACCGACAATTGTGTTCATAAAATTATTTCGCCCAAAAACAGACTTGACCGATGCCGACTACCTGGCAGGCTACAAACGCACGGGCGATTTGGAGACTTTGGGCGAGCTTTATGAGCGGTATATGGACATGGTTTATGGCCTTTGTTATAAATATTTGCGGCAAGAAGCCGAAGCCAAAGATGCCGTGATGCAGATTTTTGAGAAGTTGATTACAGACCTAAAAACGCACGAAGTCAGTAATTTTAAAAACTGGCTGCATAGTGTGGCTCGCAACCATTGCTTGATGCAGCTCAGAAGCCAGAAAGTATCGGTGGGCGATGAGTCTGTTTTTGAAAACGAACAGTATGAAAATTGGGCTGTTAGTGAGTCTGCCGAAAATTTTGAAATCGATGGGCAGTTATCAGCACTCGGCGACTGCCTCCAAACACTGTCAGCAGAACAACGGCAGAGTATTGACTTGTTTTATTGGCAACAAAAATGCTATCAGGATATTGTAGAACTTACTGGTTTTGAGTTAAATAAAGTAAAAAGCTATTTGCAAAATGGCAAACGAAATCTAAAAAACTGTATTGAACGACGACATGAATAAACAACCTACCACCGAACAACTGCGAAAGTATGTGGCTGGGCAACTCAGTCGGGCAGAGCAATATGTCGTTGAACGGGCGGCACTCAACGACCCTTTTGTAGCCGATGCACTCGCTGGCCTCATGGCCTCACCAAACACTACCGACGACCTTGCCGAGCTAAGAGAAAGACTACAAAAACGAGTAAGCCCCACGCAGACTCAGCGATTGGGCGCATGGTTTTGGGCTTCGGCGGCGGCGGTAGTGGTGGGTGTTGGGTTGGGTTGGGTTTATTTTAAAATAGAAAAAAACACAGAACTAACTCTAACCGTGGCTGCACCCATAACCGAAGAAAAGACATTACAGACCGAAGTAATAAAACCCAAAAAAGAGGGATCGCTGGCCGCCATTGACAAACCCAAACCACAAACGGCAACTTTGTACGACAACGCAACGGCCGATGAAGAAATCATTGTGGCTGCCGATGATGACCAAATAAAAGCTGAAATAGCACCAACAACCGAAAAAGTAGAAACAGTTAGCCCTATTATGACCAAAGCTGCCCCAATGTCTTCTGTGGGTAGTTTCTCAAAAACAGATTCGGTATTGTTGGCTACTCAAATTACGGCCAGAGGTGTTATTAGAGCGGTTGATGGGTCGGTTTTGCCTGGTGTATCGGTCAATGTAGAAGGGTCGGGGCGAGGTGTAAGTACTGACGTAAACGGTGCTTTTTTGTTAGATAAAATCAAGATGGGCGACAGACTGGCATTTAGTTATGTAGGTTTCGACAAAAAAGAAATTGTCGTTAGAGATTCTACTACGCAACAAATTGTGTTGGAAGAAGACAGTAAATCTTTGAACGAAGTAGTAGTAATCAGACACAGTAGTAAATCAAAAAGAGCTACCAAGAAAGCAGTATGGAAAAGCCAAAAGAAAACAAAAAAAGCCGTAAAATAAGTTTAAACGAGTTTGAAAATAAATAGTTTTAAATCTACATTATTCCAATCGGTAATCGGTCTGAAGTTTAATACAGCCAAACTACGACTACTTGAAATCGAAGCCCTTTGGCCAAAGCCAGATTGAAGTGTATTAAATGGCACTGAATAGGTGGCTCGCCTCCTGTTTTTGACGGTTTCACTCTTTAAATCCGACTGTTGAGGGGTTTGAACTAAACGTCAGGTCGGGCTTGGGCGTTATTGTCGGTGTAAAACTTAAAATTACTTTATCAAAAAAACAAAATTAGTAACCATGAAAACACCCTCATTCGTCCGTTCGTTCAGCCTCTCGCTTTTGGTAGTGGCACTCGGCCTCTTAGTATTTGTGTCTTGTAAAGAAGAAACCCCCAAGGTCAATAACATCGTAGAAACTGCGTTGGCCGACCCCAAGTTTTCGACATTGGTGGCGGCTCTTCAAAAAGCCGAACTCGTCAATACGCTCTCAGGCCCGGGGCCATTCACAGTTTTTGCCCCCGACAATGCCGCTTTTACCAAAGCAGGCATCACCGATTTGAGTAAAATCTCAAAAGAAGACTTATCGAAAGTATTGCTCGACCACGTACTTGGGGTAAATGTGCTTGCCGCCAACGTAAAGCCAGGCGAGGCCACTACTGCGGGTAGTCGTAAAATTTATCTGTCTAAAAATGCCTCTGGGGTGTTTATCAACGGTAAAATAAAGGTAACGACTGCCGACATTGTAACCTCTAACGGTACAATCCACGTCATAGACAACGTTATAATGCAACCTTTGAAAAACATCGTACAGATTGCCTCAGACAACCCAGACTTTTCGACACTGGTTACTTTGGTAAAAGATGCCGACCTTGTTACTACACTTAGTGGGGGTGCATATACTGTATTTGCCCCAACCAATACTGCTTTCGCTGAACTGTTCAAGACGGTAAATCCTGCCAGTTTGACCAAAAAGCAAATCACCGATATTTTACTTTATCATGTGCTACCAGGTCGGGTATTTTCTACTGACTTAGTAAACGGTGCAAGCGAACAAACGGCGTTGGGTACAGGCAAAGTAACAGTAGATTTGAGCAGCGGTGCGGGTATCAAAGCCACAGGGGGGGCAGTGTCGAAAGTAACCGCTACCGACTTTTATGCTACCAATGGCGTTGTTCACGTTATTGACAAAGTACTGATTCCGTAATAAAAATTGAGTATCTTTCAATATCTTTACACTTAGGTAAGCTCGAACTGTTCGGTTCGGGCTTACTTACAATTCAACCAAAAAACAATATGAAAAATAAATTGCAACAAATATTATCTAATTTGGCCATTTGTGCTGTATTGTGCTTGTGGGGCTGTGGTCAAAAAGAACAAGAGGCTGTGCCTTTTGAATGGGCTGATGGCAAAGTAGTAGCTGTTTCAGATGTTTCACCCCAGAGTTCTTTTTTTAGTATTGTTGCCCCCAAAATAACACACAGAGACCTCAGCAGATTTGGAATACCCACACGTATCAGTGCCTCGAATGTGAGCAGTGAGTCGCTGTTGAGTTTAATAAAAAATATTTCAACAATCAAAAACAAAAGTGTAGGCGAAATTCAGCAAATGATAGCCGACGGTAAAATTACGCTCACATTGTCATATTTATTGATGCCCACGGCTGGCAATGGTGTTTATAAGTCTAAGTCTGTGGTACTAAAACCCAATTTGAGTAATCTCAATGCACTTGATATAACTATCCAAGACCTTGCCATGCAAGACATGTTCAAGACCATAACAAAGCCCTTGGCTCAGGGAAGTAATCAAGAAGCCTATTTTGTTGCACTGGGTACAAGCCAGCGGGTAGCTCTCACGGCAGCAGACAACACCAACACCAGAACCGAAGTAGCTACGTATATTGGTGCGACTGATATAAATGGTTTTGGCGACTGGCAGCGAGATTAAATATAGACCAAAAAGTATGCTTTGGCTACCAAATCGTTATTGATAGCAAGCTCGAGTGTCTCTTAGTCCTATTTTATTTAATCAGTCTCAAACTCGACTGATTAGAACCAATCAACTACAATCACTATGTTTGGCCACCGTCTGCGCTACTTTTTTATTATTGGTTTGGCTGCTTATTCTTTTCTGAATACCTGGTCGGTCGATATATTTAAGTATTATCCTGTACCAATAAGTCTGGTATCGGTGGGTGTTTTGTTTCTGGTGGTTATTTTTGGAATTTGGGAAAGCAATCGCTTCATAAACAATTACTTGTGCCTCAAAAAAATATCTTTTTTAAGACAAATAGCCTACCAGTTTGCTGTCAGCATATTGGCTACATCGGTCATTACGGTATTGGCTATTGTAGTAACAGGCCAGATTCATGCCATTCCGCTCTCAGAATTAGGGTTGTCGCTCAAACTTTGTTTGGTATTTGCATTCAGAATCAATTTGTTTTTGAACACCGTTCATGTTATTTCTGAATATGTAAAACAACTCCGCAATAGTCAAATAGAAGCCGAGCAACTCAAAAAAATATCAGTTCAGGCCGAGTTACAAGCCATTCGCAATCAAGTAAACCCTCATTTTTTGTTCAATAACCTCAGTGTTTTGGCCGCACTAATTCCCAAAGATACCAACGCCTCAGTAGATTTTGTGCAGCAGTTCTCAAAAGTATATCGGTATGTATTGGTAAGTCACGAAAAAGAATTGGTAACGCTCAATGAAGAACTACAATTTATTGACGCCTACCTTTTTTTGTTAGAAAAACGTTTTGGAGCAGCCCTGCAAGTAGATATTGATGTAAGTGCTGAGGCACGCCAAAAAAAATTAGTACCCGTAGCATTACAGATGCTCATCGAAAATGCTGCGAAACATAATGTTTTGTCAGAGCGAAGACCGCTGCACCTGACTATCAGAGACATTGATGGCCAGATATTGGTGGTTCAGAACAACCTACAATTACGGCTACACGATGAAACACTTTCGACGGGCATAGGGTTGTCTAATATTTTGCAGCGTTACGCATTTTTGGGTGGCCAAGTCCCCGTAGTAAATCAAACAAGTACTGATTTTATAGTAAAACTTCCACTGCTATCGGTTTCTTTGGCCAAAAGTCTCGTCTCCTAACAAAACAACAAACCCATGCAAGTACTTATTCTTGAAGACGAAAGACTGTCTGCCGAGCGGTTGCAAGAACTACTCTGGCGGGCTTCACCGACTTGTAGAGTATTAAGTATTCTGGAGTCTGTTGAGGTCGCTACCGAGTGGTGGGCCAACAACCCACCCCCAGATTTAATTTTTGTGGACATTCACTTAGCCGATGGCTCGAGTTTTGAGTTTTTGCGAAAGGCCAACGTACAAGTACCACTTATTTTTACAACCGCTTACGACCGCCACGCACTCGAAGCGTTTCAGCTCAATAGCTTAGATTACCTACTGAAACCAATTGACGGACAAGATTTGAGCCGAGCTTTAACAAAATTTTGCCAATGGAAAAACGTTTCTTTATTGGATTTGGAACGCCTCGAAACTACCATAAAGCAACTCACACAGCCTTACAAGCAGCGGTTTTTGGTGCGATATGGCGACAACCTAACCTATCGAACTACCGAAGAAATTGCCTATTTTTATGCTGACGATAAAACTGTTTATTTGGTAGGTACAGATGCCAAACGTTACATTGTAGATTATCGACTCGAACAGCTTGAAGAACTTCTGAATCCGACCTTTTTTTTTAGAATAAACCGAAAATTTATTGGCCACATTGCAGCCATTCAACGAATGAAAAGTAGTTTTAATGGGCGAATCCAGATATTTCTGAAACCCTTGCCAGAAAGTGAAGTAGCGGTGAGCAAAGAAAAAGTATCTGCCTTCAAAACCTGGATTGACCAATAACCCCCCTCTCAAATCTCAATATCTATGATTCGTTACTTGTTTATCATTTTTTTATTGCTTGGACGGGTAGCCATTTCCCAAACTCGTGATGTACTAAAACTCAAAACTGGAAGTGTCATAAAAGGTCAAATTATTGCCCCCAAAAACAACAAAGACAGTTCTTTGACTATTGAAACCTATGACGGTAGCCTTTGGGTTTTTAAAAACAACGAGGTGGCTTCACTTAGCAATGAGCCATACAAAGACCCCGCCGTTCGTTACAAAAATCGGGGGTTTGAGCATTACACCGAACTCGGGCCACTGGCCATGAGCAATCGTGCCTCAAATGGGGTTACTACTTCTGCTTTTTCTTTTCAGACCACCAACGGGTACCGTTTCAATCAGTGGCTATTTACGGGCGTAGGTATAGGTGCCGACTTGTATGCAGTACAGACTTTTGTGCCAATAGTACTCAGTGTTAGAGGCGATTTTTGGCAAATAGGCACTAAGATTCCTTTTTATTTTGTGGAGGCGGGTCGTTCTATCAATGCCACATCAAACGATGTAGAAAATATTAAATACCGTGGTGGTGCTACTTTTGCGATAGGTGGGGGGCTAAAATTATTGTTTCATCAAAGCACGGCTTTTGTGGTGGGTGTAGGTTATCGTTTTCAGCGTTCGACTACTGAGCGACGTACTTTACCCGATGTAGTTGATGATTTTAACCGCCTCACACTCAGGCTCGGATTTTCGTTTTGAGGGCAATCTGGGTAAATATTATTTGAAAATAAATACTAAATTTGTGGTCTATCACGCTATATTATTTAATTATGTTTTCAACATTACTTTTTTCGATTTTGATGCTTGCCGTTGGTGGTGGCATTGGCTATTTTGTTGTTGGGCAAAAATTGAGCCAGCAAAAAGCCATTACCGCTTCTTCGACAATTTTGCTGGAACGCATCGAAAAGGTATTCAAGGTTGTGATGGCCGAAGGTTATTTTACCGAAATATTTGACTACAAAGACGACAAAAAAATGTGGTATTTGTTCAATAATTCTAAAAAAGCACTCGTCATTGCCAAGGCCAAGGTAATGGTAGGTTTTGACTTTGGAAAAATGAAATTTAGAATTGACGAAAAAACTAATAAAATGATAATTGAGTACTTTCCAGAGGCCGAAATTTTGTCGATTGATACTGATTATAAGTTTTATGACATCGAAAACGGCTTGCTCAATCGTTTTAATCAGGACGACTACACCAATCTGCTCAATGATGCCAAAGCAGCCATGAACGACAAAGCCATGACCAGCGACTTGCCCCGTATTGCCAACAACCAAGTACAACTGATGATGTACCAGTTGGCGGCTTCGATGAACTGGAAAATAGACTTACAAATACCCGAAAATACTCAACAAAAAGTACTTGACATTACCCCTCACGAACCACTCATAGCCGAGCCTAAAATGCTGAAGTAAAACATTCTAAGTAATTAACAATCAGACATTTCAAATAAATCAAAACATTATTTATATGCAACTACCTATGAACAAAATATTGATTTTTTTATTGCTTATATCCTTTCCACTCTTTGCCCAAATCGAAAAAGGGAATAGTTATATTTGGGGAACTGCAAGTGCCAACAATTTGAATTTTTCGAGTGGTAGCGTTTATACTAACAATCGCCTCAGTCCCAATCTAAATATTAGCTATGGCAAATTTATAAAAGATGGGCTAATGATTGGGGCATCAGTTGGCCTCACTGGGTCGATAGAACGTATCAAAACTACATTGCCCAACAACTCGAGTACGAGCAGCAACGACAATCTCACAAGTCAGATAGGCTTGTTTGCTCGGCAATATTTTAAGGCCATACCACGGCTCTATCCTTATGCAGGGGCTGGTCTGCGACTTTCGACTTCTCAAAATACCATTGATGGCAAGCGGATTAGTAGCGGTTGGGCAGTTTTGCCACAGTTTCAGTTAGGGTTCAACTATTTGGTTAGTCCACGTATATCGGTTGTTTTGGGTACAACGTCAAGCGTTTTTCCGATTGGTTTTTATGGATTAGAAATGGGCTTAAATTATTCATTAAAACCTCAAAAACTCAACAGCAAAGTCTTGGCTATTGAACAAACTAATACTCGAAACTGGCTCTTGGGGGCTGGGTTGTATTTTTCTGGTAATTCAACAAATAGAAGTATGCAAATCGCCAGTAGTTATTCAAGCGGTCTTAATGTATCGGTAGGGCGTTTTGTGGGTAATGGTTTGCTGGTTGGTTTGGGTATTGGTGTCAGCACAAACAACTATATTTCAGAAACCCCAAAACTCGAAACCAACAGTTTAATTATTAATTTTCAGCCATTTGTCAAAAAATATTTGAGCCGCAACAGGCAGCTTTCACCCTATTGGTCGGCTGGTTTGAGCTACGAGCAGCAAATGACCAAAAACAATAATGGTTCTTCGACAGACATCAAAAACAATATTTATGGCTTTGATGGCGGTATGGGTTTGGCTTATTTTATTGGCAATAATCTCATCTTAGAAGCTGGTTTAGCCAACGTTAGCTATCGCAGTCTTGCATTTGATGGCAATAAGTCTAACAGCATAGGTGGTGGCTTTACGTTTAGTCCTAATTTTACGCTGAACTATGTGCTAAAAAGCCAGCCGAAACAATAGCGTTTGGGCTGGCTTTTAAAATAGTCGTGTGTTTATAGTTTTGTGTCGTGAGTTAAATATAACACTGCAAATCTGTTAGGTAGTGAAAAACGAATAACGAAAAATTTTGTGATTAAGCAAATTTAAACAGGACAATAAATTCAGATAAACCATCGTAAATCAAATACTTATTCAATCGTTCATAATTCTACATTACTACTTAGTACGATTTTGTATTTTTGGGCTAATGATAAATCAGAACCTTAGACACGGCCACTTGGTTGCCCGTTGTGATGCGGCTCAGGTAGTTGCCTCTTTCAAAGGCAGACACGTCCACGTCGTGCGTTGTGCCAATAGCTACTGCCCTATACAACACTTTGCCTTGCAGATTAACTAATTCTATAACTGCGTCTTTTTGTACTGAGCTAAATGTCAGGTACGAATGAGCAGGATTTGGAAACACAAAAGGCTTACCCGACTCGTCAAACGAAAGGGCAATGATACGTGAATATTCAAACTTGCCTCCTACATCTACTTGGCGCAGGCGGTAGTAGTTGATACCCAAAACAGGTGTTTCGTCTTTGTAAGTATAAAACTGGGCATCGGTCGTTGTGTTTTTGCCAGTTACACGTGCCAATGTACCAAATTCTTTGGCATCGGCACTACGCTCAACGGCAAAATAGTCATTGGCCGTTTCTGAGTCTGTTGTCCATTTGAGACCAATGGCTTTGCCTTCTTGTGTAGCACTAAAACTCGATAATTTGACGGGTTGCGGGTTTAATTGTAGCTGCCATACGTCATAAGTAACAGTGTAGCGAGCTTTGCCACCCAAACCTGGGCCCATAGTAGCACGCCCATCGGCGTTGCCACCCTCGCGGGTTGTTGTGATGCTGGCTGAGGCCGTAAAATCGACATTGAAAGTACCACCTGCTTGGCCAATATTTGATGTACTGGTATATACTTTTGCACCCAAATTACCAGCAGATGCTCCTGTATTTGTTGTGCCGACGCCAGTACCAAAAGCAGCTTGGTTGCCACTCGGGAAGTACCACGAATTGGCACTTGCCGTAATGCCCCCACAACCTGCATTGTGTGCAACGCCATCGGTAACGTTGTATGAGTTGCCCGAGCCAGCATCTGGAAAAAATCCCAGTACTTGTGTAACCGTTTGAGTAGGTATAACGGCATCGTTCACGATTGCAAACTCAGCGGCAGGTACATTTAGCCTCATACCATAGGTAGCTACAATCTTAAAACTCGAACACTGGCCGCCATTACCGCCGATGGTAGTAAAACGCAGTTCATCAGCACCCACGCCTGTACCATTGCCTACGCCATCGTCTAAGAGTTCTAATTTAGAACTTACTGGCAAAAAAACCGTTCCAGAACTTGCACCATTGGCCACGCCTGAGTTAGGATTGGCGTTAGTCCACTGGTTTAGCTGTACTCGGCGGGTTTCGCTGGTACTGCTGGCCCAGTTTGGGTTGCCTGTGGCAGGGTTACAACTCAACGACAAGCCAGCATTGGCGGCATTATTGGCATTGGTTTGGCCAAAATTACCAAACACCTGCGACTGAATATAATTATTGCCAGGTGTGCCAACTGTTGTAGAAGGTACGGTGCTACATTGGCTCGCCCAACCAAAAGAGGTATCGTTTACACCACAGTTGGCTGTATTGCCGCAAGGGCTTGCTGTTTGGTTGCCATTACCCCCGCCAGTGTAGCCCGTGCCACCATTAAAAGTAGCGTTAGCCGTTGTTTTGACCCACACATAACCAGGTGCTGGCGTTGCCGATGGTTGAGCTTGGGCTATGATTGACACACAACCCAAAATATTTATCAATAAAAATTTTTTCATTTCCTTTAATTTTTTAGGGTTAAAAATTTACATACTACGTGATACCATTCCATCGGTAAGAGACCCTACTTTGAGGGTTATTTTTTTGAGTTCGCCTACTTTTTTGAGTTGCGGGGTTTGGTACACTTTCTTTGTACTGTTGTCAATTTGTTGTATTTTGTTCATGTTATTATAAAATTAAAATAAGTTAAAAATTAGTTTTGAATCTGTACTTTAAATGTTTTTGATTGGCCACTATCGGTTTTTATCTGAACCAGGTAGCTACCAGACGGGTATTTTTGCATTGGTATTTGGGTGTTGTTTTTTATAGAAAGTGTTTCTACCACAACTCCTCGCATATCAATAACACTGACGACCGATGGCTCTTTGATGCCATCGATACTCAATATTTCGGTAGTAGGGTTTGGAAATACCCGTATGCTGTCGCCAGTTATAATGGCTACCTTGATGGCCGAATAACTAAACGATTTATCGAAATCTGTTTGTTTGAGTCTATAATAGCCCGTGCCTGTTAGAGGTGCCATATCGGTATGGGTATAAATCAGTTTCTCACGGGTATTGCCTGCGCCCTTGATGGTTGTGAGGGTTTTCCATGATTTGAGGTCGCCGCTTCGTTGCACTTCAAAAACGTCATTGTTTACTTCGTCTTCGGTAGCCCAGTTTATTTTTACTCTGTCGTTGTTTTCGACTATTGCCTCAAACAACACCAATCTAACGGGTTGAGCGCAAGCCGCTACTACAATATTAGGAATAACTACTTGACAACCTTTTGAGTCTTGTACCGTAACACTGTGTGTACCTGTGGCTATATTAAACACATTGGTTGGCTGTGCTGTAGCATCGAGCGTATAGTTGTATGCAGGTGTACCCGCCGCTGCCGTAACAGTAAGTGTGCGAGTGCCATTGGGAACTGATGCTGCGGTATAAATACAATCACTCAGAACAGTAGTTGCCGTAGGGTTTGGATTGACAATGACTTGAACCGAGGCTTTGTCCTTAAAACAACCTTCGGCTACATAATAAGTCGTAGTCATAGTTGGCGACACGGTCGTTGGAGTTGTAGTGGTCAAAGCGGCATCGCTGTACCAAGTTAGAGCAGCAGGGTTGGCCGTTGTTGCACAAGTACCCTGATTGACGGTTGGATTTTTGGTTAATAGATTGACCGATGTACCGCTACATATTTCAAAATTGGTGAGAGTAGTAGGTGTAATCGGGTTCAACTGACCAATATTGGTTATTCTATAAAAACCTTCAATGGTATCAACATCTCCGAGTGTATTGTCAGAGCCTGGCTGGCGGGTAGCTGTGCCGTTGCCTGGCCCATTGCCTTCGTCCGACTCAGTATTGCCACAACCTGAGTCTGTTGTGCCTGTTACGGGGTCTATGTTTGTTACTGAGCAGCCGCCACAATGGTCGGCATCGTAGGGTACATCACCAATTTGCTCGTTTACTACACCGTTTCCATTGCCTGGGGCGGAGTCAAAAACGTCATAGTCGTCGTTATTGAAAGTAGTATAAATAGCGAAGTTAAACGGTACACCTGTACTGGCATTGGGCGCACCACCAATTTGCGACAATGGTATTCTAAACTCAATGCTTTTATTGGCACAATTATTTCTAAAATCGAAAGTTCCCGCACCTTCGGCAGCGTTGTTTACATCGGTAGCAATAGCCGCTGCGCCACCAGCCGCTCTGAGTTCGGCATAGCCTTGGTTTTCAAAAGATATAAAATACTCGGGTTTCCAGCCTGCAAAATCGACCCGTTTGTTGAATGGTGCTTGGGTACGGTCTAATTTTTGGGTTGGCCCCGTTAGGTTGTCGGTATCAATGGCAATAAACAAATCCAAATTGTCATCGCAAATATTAGGACCTGTTACCGTGAGATACAAAAAGGTTGCATCGTAAGTAACATGGAAGTTTTTGATGTCTGCAAAGCCCGCACCTAAGTCGCCCTGAAAACCAGCACCACCATTGCCCGTTCTATCAAAAAAGTACTGTGCGGCACTCTCACCTACAAAGTCAGAGCTTGTCGTTGAGCCACCAGTTGGTATCACAAAAGGGTCTTCGGTAATAAATGTATAGCTGGCATCTGCCGTTCCGTCCAATGTTACTGTGTTGCCTGTTATGGCAGTAACACATTCGTTTTTGCCGCCGTCCACAGTTACCAATGTCAATGCAGCCGACGTACAGCCAGCCGTAGGTAGTGGCTCAGGAATGGCATACACATAGTAAGTACTTTTGGTTGTAGGCAACGAAACACCACTAATCGAAGCCATACCAGTTGTTACGGCAGCCGTTCCTAAACTTGTTCCACCTACATAAGGATTGCTCAGTGGCGTAGCAGAATAAACAAATTTTACATTAGGAGCAGCGGTTGCATTGGCAGTTAAGTTGATTGACGTAGCATTTGAGCAAACAGAATTTTTGGAGGCCACCAAATTACTAATACAAGGGCAGGTTTCTTGTACAAAAATGGCATAACTACCTGCTGGTATATCCATATAAAGCTGGTTGTCGGCCTGAACGCTATTGCTGGTTGTGAGCGTTGTGCCACCATCGCCACCACGCAAAATATTCCTAAAAACTGTTCCTGCCGATACGCCATTGCGGCCTACTATTACTCGGTGGTCGGCTCTGAGTGGTGCAGTTTTATCAAAATTGATAGCTACAATCACTTCTTTGCCGGCCACAGAGCCAGTTCCGTTGAGTTGATAGACCAATGTATGGTTGCCACGGGTTGAGCCTGTCAAGAAGTCTGTACCGTCAGAACTGGCCATACTTGGATTTTGGTTTTTGTTTAGGTAGTCGGCACTCGTAGAACCATTGATGTATGTTTTGAGGACGTTAATCAAGGGATCAATTTGGGATTTCAGACCCGTTCCAGCCCAAGGGTGAGCGGCGGCAGTCGGAAAATAGTTTGACTCCCAAGCATCACCGGGGCAACCGTTGGCGCCTGTTGTAGATTGGTTTGGGTAGCCATAATAATCTGGCCAAAATACCGTTGGCACACCCAACTGATTGTTAGTTAATATATAAGCATAGCCCAAAATAGGGTTGTCTTGTACGAGCGATACATCGTAGGTGCGGTTGGCATCTCTAAAATCATGGTTATTGACCATCGTAACGACATTAAAACCCGACATTCCTCGCCCCGTGGTGAGTGCATCGTTGTAGGCGGCACGTGCGTCCCAACTTGAATTGGCTTGGTCGATAGCATTTTTGAGTGCATACCTAAGCGGAAAGTCAAACACTTTGGGCTTGACGGCAGCGGCGGCGGCGGGTGTTAGGCCAGCCACTACGGTATTGACCCAGTTTTGAAGAGCGGGATTTTCGCTACCATACCATTCACCAACGGCCAAGTCGGGCGTGCGGCCCGAGGCCACCATTGCATTGATTAACTTAGCAACAAACGATGCCTCGAAGTGCTTGATAGCGTCCATTCTCAACGAGCGCACTCCCAATACGTCCCATGCCCACTTTGTCCAGTCTATTAGAGCTGTTTCGGTGCTTGGTACGCTGTGGTCTAAGTCATAAAAATAATCCATACTTTGTCGAGAGTAGGCTGGCCCCAAGCAAGTACTGGCCACGTTACCCTCTGGCCCACCTGTATAGTTGGGTCTAAAATTCGTCCAGTTCATGCCGCCAGCACCGCTTGGCATAGTGTTGAAATTGGTATAAGTTTCAGTAAAAAAACTACCCACAATGTCAGTCCCTGGGCCTGCATACCATATTTTCCAGGGGCGGTGGTCAGAATAATTGCCATTGAAGTTAATGGCTTCAAAGACAATCGAGTCGCCAGTAGCATTAAAGTCAGCGGCTGTAATGGTTACTTTAAATTCGTCATTGTCGCCTGCACTCTCGATACGGTTTTTGTAGTTTCGCCCCAACTGCGCTGTTTGGGTTGTAATGTCAGAGCCTGTCAAATCTACGTCTGGCGTAACGACTGGCGACCAACGACTACCCCCCTTTTTTTTGGTTGTAGCATGAAACATATAGTCAAAATTAGGACTAACGTAGCCATTTGACCGAGACTGCATATTAAAATAATAATCGCCCGCACCTCGGCCCGTACTACCTCCAATGGGTATCACCATACGATAACGGTCTGACGGATATGGGTTTTTGTATGTCGAAACCGTACCATTTACGTCGGGGCAGTTACCGTTGTTGTTACCTGCATAGTTCATGATGTAATCTCTGACGGCATCATTTTTTTCGGGCAGGCCAGCGTCTCTGTGGTTATAGACCATATCACCCACAGGCGATATACCTGCATTGCGGAGAGCCGTGGTCATGGCTATAATATCACCTTTTGTCCCCAGTGCCGTCATACTGTTGTTGTTTGGGCCAATGTACAAATCACGGGGGTCGTAGCCGCCGCTTTTATCGCCGTTGCCAGCAAAAGGCGGAAACCAATAGTTGGTAAAGCCCGAAGCCGCCAAATTGGTTGCCTGAGCCTGAATACCATTGGCCCAGTTGGCACCACAACCTGTTTTGGGATATTGCCAATAAAAACCCTGCATCATCACCTGTTGTGAATAGGCAAATTGACTACAAAAAACAATAATACTGGCCACTAACCAGCGAGCAAAGGAAAGGTGTTTCATGGGTTAAGAAAAAATATAGTTAATGAAATAGAATACAAACAAAGTAGCCGCCTGTATTTTGCAGGTGGCGAGTGTTTTCAGTAAAAATGTTGAGTAAAAAAAAGGATAGCTTTATTGTGTGTAGCTGGTGTGGGCTACACACAATAAACCAATTATCCATAGGTTAAGATTTGTTATATCTAATACTGTTGCTGTATGGACTTACAACCGCAACTTTGTTAAATACAAAAACATGGTGCAATATTACAACAAACAGTAACCATCGCAGACTTTTTTTACAGAAAAGAAGTGCCACAATCTATAAAGTGGCACGATATTATGTGTATTTGGTTAATTATTGAAGAGTTATTGTCAAATGACAATGTAGAGGGGGCTTTGCCAACAGACTACTATTTTATAAAAACGGTACTTTTATTTTCGTAGGTTATTCCAGAAGCTGGTAATATTCTTTGGGGGTTTGATTGGTTAATTTTTTGAACGACCGATTGAACGCAGTCTTAGAATTGAAGCCTACCTCAAAAGCAATCGCCAACAGTGTATAGGTCTTAAATTGAGGGACTGACATTCTTTTCTTAAACTCCTCGACACGATAAGAGTTGATGAGGTCAAAAAAGTTTTTCTCAAAACCATCATTAATTACTTTTGAAAGTGTGTTGGGGTGTATCTTGAGCTTTTCGGCCAAATCGTTGAGTGTAAGTTTGGGGTTAATGTAAGGTTTTTGGTTTTTCATGTATGCCTCTACCTTTGGTTTGAGTAGCAGTATGTTTTCGTCTTGGTGGTCTGAGGTTTTGGGTTTGGTTGGTATTACTTTGACTTCCCCCAAAAATGAAATACGTTCGGCTATTTTGAAAATCTCTGGTTGATGAATGGCAAAATACCCTAAAAAATAAGGCGTAACCGACAAAGCCAGCCATATAGCATCGGTACTTTTTTCGGCAATGTTGAGCGTATCGAATCCAAAAAACCACTGTGCGGCCATCATCGTACAAGCAAAAAACCATAAGCACAGGCAAGTCGTGATGATAACCATGGCCGTGTTGAGGTATTGTAAATTTTGTTCGTAAGAGTGGCTTGTTGTATAATTGACTTTGTAGGTGTGTAGTACTTTGCGGCAGATGTACCAGTAATACAGGTTTGAAAAAAATGAAATCCCACCCAAAGAGGCAAAGAGCCATACCCAGCTTCTGTCCACAATGCTATTCATAAAAGCCTCACGCTCCATAAAAAACAAAGGCAAATACACAAACAAATGGAGTAATGCTGGAATGTAATGGTAGTACCAACGAGCAGAGCGTACCGATGTCAGTAGTTTTTGAATATACAGATAAAAAGTAGGGGCAAACAAGAATATTATAAAATCGGGTATCAAAATCAGTTTGGGATATAACTGAAAAATATCTCTATATACACTCGCCACACGCACCAACAGTGCCATGGACGTAATGCCAATGGCAATAACCAGCAATCGGTTGGCGGCTTGGTTGTAGTCTTGGATAGTACTGATGGCAACAATGAGCAAAAAGCCCTGAAAAGCTGATAATATTACCAAAAAGTCATAAATCGACAGCATATTTCCAGCCAAATCTTCCCAGTTTTCTACCTCAATCTTTACGATATGGTCTTTATTTTTGTTCGACCGATTGACGAACCGATTGGCACGGGCTTTGCCATTTTTTCGCCCTTCGACCGATGCCCAGTTGCCTCGTGTTATTTTATATTCGACGATTGGTAAACTACTCAAAACCACCACTTGGTATTGCCCATTGTGTTGTTTTTGAAATTTAAAGTTTCGATTATCAGTATTCCAATTATTAAAATTACCAGCCAAATATATAGACGCATCGTGTGGTGTATTGGTAGGCAAAGACGTGATAACAAAAGTATAGCTCGAAAGAGTACTATAAAGTATTTTATTGACTTCGGTACGAATTTGGGCAGATATACCAAAGGATAACAGTAGGAATATGCTGGCTGGCACAAAAGATTTCATTCCAGTAGTCATGGTTTTGTTTTGAATCCAAATTTACCACTATTTTAATTTTATTGTGGTATTTGTGATAAAAATATACCCATATTTGGCTTAATAAATACTAATGTAGAATTATGAATGATTGAATAAATACCTGATTCTTGATAATTTAGCCGAATTTTAAAAGCACTTTTAAATTCAAGGTTCAATGACCTAATTACAATATTCTACGTTATTCGTTTTTTACTATTCACTACTTTGGCTTAGTGTAGTACATTAAAAACGAGTTCTTTCAAGATAGCCGTTTCGTTATTGCTACCTTCTATGCCTTTCGAGCAGTTGTCGGCATGGCGTAGGGCTTTGATGGCTTGCGCCAACTGAACGACGCTAAAATTGCGAGCAGTAGCCATGTAGTCTTTGACAAAAAAAGGATTGACCCCCAACACCGATGCCAAGTTAGACTCCGACTTGTCGGGCGTGCCGTGTACGATGAGTATTTTACTAAAAAAGCCATACAAAGTTACTAAAATTTGTTGTACTGGGTTTTCTTTTGCATTGGTAGCCAAGTAATTAGCTATTACATTTGCTTTCAAGATATTTCTTTGGGTAAAGGCTTTTTGTAGTTCAAAAACATTATATTCTTTACTGATTCCAACAAATTTTTCTACTATTGCTGCCGATATCTCTTCGCCTGCTTTGAGGTTTATTAGTATTTTGTCTATTTCGCTCGTTATTCGTTTGAGGTCGTTGCCAATGTTTTCGGCCAACATTTGGATAGCCTTCGGGCTCACTTTGATGCCTTGCGTTCGGACATAGTCTGCTATCCAGTCAGGAATTTTGTTGTCGTAGAGTTTTTTGCACTGAACGACAACCCCGCCTTTTTCAAACGACTTTAAGATAGACTTTCTGGCATCAAAATTACCCTGGTGGCATATCACAAGCACCGTTGAAGCAAGCGGTTTGAGGGCGAAGGCTTCGAGCATGGCATTTTTTTCTTTGTTGTCGAGTCCTACTATTTGTTGCGCTTCTTTGACAAGTACCAACTGCCGCTCGGCCATAAACGGAAACCGCCGGGCAGAGTTCAGTATAGTACCAACTTCAATGTCTTTGCCAAAAAGCATAAATTGATTAAAGCTTTTTTCGGCCTCAGGCACTACGACACGCTCCAGCTCGTTGGCTAATTTTTCGATGTAATAGGATTCTTCGCCATGAATAAAATACAATGGCTGAATCTTTTTTTGCTTGATGTCTTTGAGTGCCTGTTCGGGTGTTTGGGTCATTGGGGAGTTTGGTTTTAGAGTCTCAAAAATAGCAGTATGTTTAGTATATTCTGGTTGTCATGTTCTACAATTGAGTTGCGACGGGCATTGATAAAGGTATAGCTTGTTTCAAGGTTAAGGTGATTGTTGAGCTTCCAGACCAATCCTGCGCCCAGCCATAATTGATGGTAGCGAAAGTTTTTGAAGCCAGTCAGTTGGGGTGGGTCGTGAAAAACAACCTCCGCAACGCCAATAAAATTGACTTTTGTGTTTATTTTGCCAATGGTTTGGACCCGCCCCCTGATTCGGCCAACGACATGGTCGTTGTTTGACCGAAAAAATCTAAACTCTTGCAATAGGCGTTCTCTAAATATCCATTTTTTGTTTGGTCGCTGTACCCATTCGGGACCAAAAGCAAACCGCCATTCTCGGTTGAGTGGCACATCAAAATCAGCGTCTTTACCTAATAGCTGGTTAGACCAAAAACAAGTAACCTGTGCCAAATGAAACACCAGGCTTTGTTTGGCGTTCCAACGGCTTACTTGAAGCTGCCCTCCGTACAGCAGTGGGCTATCCAAAAAATTATATTGATTGTTATGATAATTACTCTGCCGTCGCCAGTGCAGGCCAGCCATGAGTTCTGTACGCTTGTTGGTTGTTAGTTTATTTACTTGTAACCTCGTCCAGAGCGTTGTGTGATCGTAGCTTTGTGTATGAGCAGCATAGACAATAAAAACCCCAATTAAAATACATACAAGTCGTTTCATCAATCAAGATTATATACCCAAATAATATAACAGCCCAAAAAGCCGCTACCCAAAAACGAAATTGCTTTGTATTGTTCAGAAATCCAAAGAAAGCAAGAAATTTTTGCGAGAATTTAGTGCGATATTTTTGTTTTAGGCGGCAATATCAATCTGTTTGCTGTGGCTATTGGTTACTTTCTGCCAGAGGCGACCAACTGCGATTGGTGTCGGGTGCTAAAAATTTTCGCCTTTGTTAGTGTTTTTACTTGCAACACAGCCTTGATAAATATAGGACCACTTTTACGCCGCCATGTTGGTTTATATTGTTTTGAAAAAAGGGTTATATTTGTAAAAAAAATTAAATGTTACGATTATGGCATACAGCGATTTTATACATATTGCCCAGCTCGAAAATCAATTTGGTATTCGGCAAACATTCGCTAAAATTTTTACGACAACCCCTCTTATTGAGCCCAGTGAACATTTAAAAATAGACTTGGCCGATGCCCAAGAAATGCCCTTACTCAACTCAGAAAAAGCCAAATCAGAATTTTTGATAGTACCTGTTCTAAAAGAAATCCGCCGCCGCAATCGCCATTTTAGTATCTTCTCGGGCTATACTTTTGATGTCGATAAAGAGCAATCGCTCGTTGGTATTTGCGATTATATTTTGTCTGCCGCCATAGATAGCCTCGAAATCAAGTCGCCCATTTTTTGTTTGGTTGAAGCAAAAAATAGAACGACGGTAGAGGGCATTCCGCAGGTAGCTTCTGAAATGATAGCAGCACAGATTTTCAACGAAAAAGCGCATAACTCCATCTCAGTCATCTACGGCTGTGTTTCGACAGGTACGGAATGGCTTTTTTTGAAACTTGAAAACAAAATACTTACCATCGACACCAATAGCTATTACCTCATTCCGTCGGACTTACCCCGTCTTTTGGGTATGCTCAACGAAGTAGTTACTCACAACCTCGTTTACAGTCAAGCATCGTAAAGCATCGACAGTTGTTTGATATACTATTCCGTGGTCTGTGTCTTCACTGGGGCGCATAGTCAGACCAGAGTAGTGTGCTGTAGAGACACAGGCCACGGAGCAGATTATAAATCTCGTGCGCTATAATCGGCATTGCAAATGCCGATTAACGGGAGTGAAAACAAATTTTAAAAATCTATTTTTTTAATTCCAGATTTCTCCAACAAAAACACTACCTTGAAGTCCTGCAGAAGCTGCGTTTGTGATATTTAATCCTATTGAGTTGATAATGGCACAACCTCTGCACTTGACAATTAGGGTAGCTGTAGATGACGTTAATATTTCTTGCCGACTTTTAAAACCAAACATCATAAAATAATTTGCTTGCTGCCCAGCAAGGACGCTCACCGATATACCAATTACGACAAATGCCCCTGTAAAGCTATTTCTATCTAAGTTTTTAGATAAAATAGTTGGAAATGCCAACCCTGTTGTTGCGCTTGGTAGAGCAGTATTTTGCAAAGTTGTTTCATAACCAACTGCATCTTTTATTTTTTTCAATGCTCTGGATATTACCCCCATGTTTATGTCTATCGATTCGCCAACTGATAGCCCTTGATACTGCATTTTTCCATCAAAAACCCCCTCGTCAAACAAAGAGCGGATTTTTATTGTTCCTTTTGCGCTTTCGGCACTTATCGGACCAACACCATACGACTCTCCATTGAGATTAAGGTCATCAATAGACCAGTTGAGCATTTTTTTTTGAAAAGACCCCGGCTCTAATGGTACATATTTTTCAACTGGTTTGAAGTTATGCTCGCCAATCATTGTTGCATAAATTTCTACCATATCTTCAGATGAAGTCGATATATTTGCGTTGCTACTTAGGTCTGAATCTTTACTTAGAAAAGGGCAAATAATAGACCGAATTTGCATGATTCGCTCTTCCACCACAATTTTATCTTGCCCACACGAGTTGATAACGACCCTCACATATTGAAGACCAACTACTTTTAGCTTAAAGTATTTGTCAAGCCAACCAATCTGTTCAAAATAAAGAGACCGCCCCCCAACTACTCCGCTTTTAACGAAGCCCCCAAACCGAGCTGCTATCAGTGGTGTATGGTCAAAGTATGTCCCTTCGTGTGTTATTTCTAAAACTTTTTCCATAGCCTTACCACCTATTTGTATGTCCTTTGCCGTGTAGTTTAATCTCTCTTGCCGAGAGCGTGAGGCTGGTTGTCATAGACGATGAGCCGCTTTCGGTAAAACTTTCGCTGTACTGCACACAGTAAACATCGGTCATTTCGAGTTGTTTTTGGTTTTGGCCACTGTCAATGTTCTTAAAGACGATTTTGGCCGTTGGTTTTTTACCGTCAGCATCAATCATCCATTCCCAGAGTTCTTTGGCGTGGGCTTCGTCTGAGGAGTCCACCTGCACAAATATCGTACCGCCATAAACCTTGGACGATACACGGCCTTTGTCGTCGATAGACTGCGACAAAGAATAGCTGCATGAAATAATGGGAAGGCCGTCGCCGGCTGGTGCGCCGCCGCCTGTCCATGTCAAATAAGCGTCAAATGATGATGCTGGCATAGTTGTAAGTGTTTAAATTGTTTTGAAAAAATTGATTATATTTACGGATTGTGCTAGTAGAATTATTTTGAAAAAAGGGTAAAAATGGTTATCTCAAGGTTGCAAAACCAAAATAGAGATAACCATGAACCAGATAGTAA
>JAYWHT010000076.1:0-2948 GCA_043777595.1 Spirosomataceae bacterium | reverse complement strand
AAGGGCCTGACAAGAAGCCTTTTAGCGAGCAGTAAATAAGGCGTGGGTTGTCAGATGTCAGATGTGAGTAACCGTAGCCTATTCGTTCCATAGTGCCTGGCCCAAAGTTTTCGACAACGATGTCGGCTGTTGCTACAAGTTTATTGATTATTTCTCGGCCTTCGTCTGATTTTATATCTATGGCCAAACTCTTTTTATTGCGGCCATAAAACGAAAAATACCCCGTACCAAATCCTTTCAAAAAACGAGTACTGTCGCCCGTTGGTGGCTCTATGTGTATGACCTCTGCGCCGTTGTCGGCCAGCATCATACCCGTAGTAGGCCCCATAACGGCGTGCGTAAACTCCAAAACACGAAGACCAGTAAGAGGTAATTGGCTCATTTAGATTTCATTTTTATTTATTCCAGCTTCTTTCAATATGCCAAAAAAAGTACCTTTCTTCAAGTCTTTATTGTGTACAGGCACAGGAACTGTTATTTTAGAATTTGGATTGAAAAATATAAAATGGCTACCCTTCGAGCGTTTCAAAACGTAGCCATTTTCTTCCAAAACCTTAATCAAGTATTTAGGTGATAAATTCATGAATCAAACTAATTCGGTTTCAAACCTAAGCGTTTATTCAAATGTATTGCTATCGTCTTGTGGAATAGGCTCGCCAGCTTCGACTAACACCTCCAAGCAGCCCTCAATGGCATCTTTTACCATTTCGAGTGCTTCTTCTACTGTTTCGCCAAATGTTATACAACCTCTAATCGAAGGGACTGTAACTGTATAACCTCCCTCTGGCTCAGGTGAAAGTATGACACGATAGTTTAAAACTTTCATAGCTTATTTGATTATTTATATGATTTTAATACAAACCCAAATCATCGCCATATTCATCGTCAAAATACTCATCATCGGCTGGTTTGTTTTTATTTTTTACACCAAAACCTTTATAAATCAATGCTTTTTTGAGAATCGAAATCTGACCAACATGATAGAGATCGTGCTGCAATATACCGTGTAGCATTGTATAAAAATCGTACTCACGGCCTGGGACTATTTCGTCCAAAAACTCATCGTCTTCTTTCTTTTCGAGTTCGGCCATGAGTTCTTCTTGGCTCAGGCTTAGTTCCATTTGTAGGGCTTCCCATTCAAACTCGTCAAACATCGGAAATATTTTCCAGTTGCGAGCCTTTGTAACTTCATACTCGCCATCACCTTGCAAACGCTTGACAACAAATATCCGCCAAGTCGTCATGTGATAGACCAATTCGGCGATTGAGTGTGTATTAGGTTGAATTTTCTGATTGGCCATTTCAGCCGATACTTCGCCCAAAATATGAACCACCGACGGCCCGTGCCAGGCTTCTTCGCTTTCATAAATCAAGTTAAACTGGTCGATGATTCTGAGTAATTCTGCTTTTTTGTCCATTGCAATAAATATGGTATTGTGATAATTAGTATTGTAGTGTTTTAGAAGCTGCAATTTAGTAGAATATCTTTTTTAAATTTGATAAGTTCCGTATTTTTTTAGGTAAGGCACAAGGCCACCCTCGGCCAAAATATCTATCATTACCTGCGGCATGGCCGCTGCTTGGTAGTTTTTTTGTTTGGTTTTATTCAACACCTGCCCTGTTTTCAAATCTATTTCTAATTCATCGCCAGCATCTATATCGTGGTCTCTGATTTCGAGTAGTGGCAGGCCAATATTGGTAGCATTTCTAAAAAATATTCGTGCAAAGGTACGGGCAATAACCACCGAAACACCCGCCAGCTTGATAGCCACAGGTGCTTGCTCACGAGACGACCCACAGCCAAAATTCCAACCAGCCACAACGACATCGCCAGCTTTGACTTGGCTTTTAAAATCGGGGTCGAGGTCTTCAAAAACGTGTTGTGGCCACTCGTAGGCATCTAACGATTTGGTATATTTTCCAGCAATAATGCCATCGGTGTCTATGTTGTCAGCGTAAACGAAGGTCATTTTTATTGTAATTTATATTTTTGATTAACGGCTTCGTACATTTCAGTCGGTACTTTGGTTTGTACTTGGGGTATCTTTGGCTCTGGCTTCGCCCAGTCCAAATATCCTTTGGCCCAAGCATAAGCCAGCCCTATGGCCAATATAACCACAAAGATCAGCATTTCGGTCAGCGCAAACCAGCCCCAAAGTCCGTTGGTTTGTTTTATCAAGTCTTTGTTACCAAAGACTGTAGCCCAAGGAAACAAAAAAATCAACTCAACCTCAAAAAGTACAAAAATCAGAGCCACCACATAAAACCGTACATTAAACTGCACATTGGCGTTACCAGTTGGCTCTTCGCCCGACTCGTAAGTACTATTTTTTTCGATGTTTGGTTTATTGGGGCGCAGTAGTTTCCCAAATGCCAAAATACCTATGATGAGCGCAATGGCTGAGATAATAAAAAGTAGTATATGTCCGAAATCGGTTATCATTTAGTAAGGGATTCTAAGGTTTTCCAAATTGCTACAAACTGTTTTACTAATTTTTCGTTGGGTTTTGCTTGTTCGGGGCTATCCAACTCGGTATTTGATATAAAAATTCGACCTATTCCAGATTTTGGGTCAAAAAACACAAACGATGTTGCTCCAATATCACCGCCTGTATGACCGATTAACCCATTGGGTTTGTATCGCCAAAAAACACCACTATTCGGTTCTTGTTTACTGTTATTTAGTGGCAAATTATTTTCTTCAAATTGTTTCAAAAAAAGTGTTTCAAAAGAGCTACCTATCAGTAGTTTAGATTGATTGTTGTAACCTCGTATCATTTCCACCAAATATTTTGACAAGTCGCTACATGAAGTTCTAAGGCCACCGTCTGGATATGTTATTTCTGAGTATACGGATTGTGCTAATTAAAAGATAAAGTTTTTGACCTGTAAAATGGGCATTTCGGCAATAAAATTTAAAAATATTGCGAATGTTAAAGCTGTTATTT
>JAYWHT010000075.1:0-37465 GCA_043777595.1 Spirosomataceae bacterium | reverse complement strand
CTGCCTGATGGTAGTAGTGGTATTAGTGCTGGTGCTACTTCGTTGCTGGCTTTTGAGCAAGCAGGTGATACGATGCTCGTTATTGACCACCATACACCCAGCCTGCCAGCCAATCAAGGTATCATTCGGTCAGTTTTTGGGCTGTACAATGTTACAAAACGCAAGTGGGTCTATGAAAAAATGCCTATTGCAGTGTCCTACAATGCTTCTGTTGATGGGCTACCAGTTATTTATAACGGCAGGGTTTATCACTCAGCAGGCCGTTATTTTACTTGCCATGATTTGGCTACAGGGGCCAAAATTTGGGAGCGTACTTTTGGGGGCAATTTTCTGTTTTCGGGTTTTATCATTGCCGATGGTATAATTGTAGCCAACAGCGAAGATACCTACATCTATGGCCTCGACCCTGCCACAGGCTCAGAACGCTGGCAAGAAAAATCGTCGGGTACAAGCACTCGGCTGGTGTATCAGGACGGAGTGGTTTATTACGCTGGTGGTGGAGATGGCTTGCTCCATGCCGTAGATGTCCAAACAGGCAAACACCTCTGGAAACTACAATCGCCTGATTTTAGGGCCAACTCAGATGCGTATTTTTGGGGAATGGTAGCAGGGCTACCCGCCCAAAACGGCAAAAAAGGCCGTATTTTCGCCAGCACAGGGCTAAATGTATATTGTTATGAGGCGGTGAAATGAAACACAGCGACACCATCGCTTGGAGCGATGGTATCGCTAAATGTCTCAATCCAATTAGAAGCACTACCCCTCCAACTCTATCACAGCCGCCTCCCACTCATCATTGGCCGTACTAAGTTGGGTTTTAAGGTCAATATAAAAACGGTTTAGTTCGCTCAATTTTGTAGGATTACCATATATTTCGGGGTCGGCCAATTTTGTTTCGCTCTCGGCTTTACGAGCTTCTAACTCGTTGATTTTCAGTTCTATTTTATCTATTTTTTGTTGAATGTTTTTGGTATCTGAATAACTCAACGATTTGGTAACGGCTTGTTTGGGTTTGGCTACTACCGACTGGTGGATTGCGTTGTGTTTTTCGAGTTTGGCACTTTGTTTGGTATTGCTTTCGGTTTGATTTTCGGCTTTTCGGTCTTCGTTCCACATTTCATATTCTTGGTACGAGCCTGGGTACTGTTTTATTTCACGGTCTTCGATGTACCAAATTTTGTTGGCTGTGGCCTCGACAAAATAACGGTCGTGCGAGACGACAATGTATGAGCCTTCGTACTGCTGCAAAGCCTGAATCAGGATATTGACCGACTGAATGTCTAAGTGGTTGGTAGGCTCGTCTAAGAGTAGAAAGTTAGCTTCCGATACTAATACTTTGGCCAATGCCACCCGAGATTTTTCGCCACCCGACAGTACTTTGATTTTCTTAAAGGCATCGTCGCCCGAAAACAAAAAACAGCCCAATATCGTCCTACATTCAGTTTCTGACTTAGTTGGGTTGGCGTATTTGAGTTCGTCCAATATCGTATTTTCAATATTCAACGCTTCGAGTTGATGCTGGGCAAAAAACGTAAACTTGACATTATGCCCCAGCCGCCGCTCTCCGCTGATGTCTTCATCGCCAGCTACTATTCGTAACACTGTCGATTTTCCCTTGCCGTTTGCCCCTATGAGCGCAATCTTATCGCCCCGCTCCATGGCTATATCGGTCTTGGACAAAATATGTTTGTCGCCATAAGATTTCGAGATGTTCTCTAACTGCAACACATGGCGGCCAGGCTGGGTTGTAAACTGAAACTTAAAATGGACTTTGGCATTTTCGTCCACCACGGCATCAATTCTATCCATTTTGTCTAACATTTTGGCACGGCTCTGTGCTTGTTTGGCTTTGGTGGCTTTGGCCTTAAATCGCTCAATAAACCGCTCAGTTTGTTTGATTTTCGACTGCTGGTTTTCATAAGCCCCTTGCTGGATTTCATTTCGAAGGGCTTTTTCTTCTAAATAAAAACTATAATTACCCCCATAATAGTTGAACTTCTGATTAGAGATTTCAACTATACAGTTCGACACATTATCCAAAAACTCACGGTCGTGCGAGACTACAATAACTGCCCCCTCGTAGTTTTCGACATATTTTTCTACCCATTTAATCGACGGCAAGTCCAAGTGGTTGGTAGGCTCATCGAGCATGAGTAAGGCTGGTTTTTGTAGTAGCATTTTGGCCAACATCACTCGCATACGCCACCCTCCCGAAAACTGACGGAGGGGTTTGTGCAAATCATCGGTCGAAAAACCTAATCCTTCCAATATTTCTTCTGACTTGGCTTGTAGCGAATACCCATCAAGGGCTTCAAACTCTTCTTGTATCCGAGCCAATTTATCAATCAGCGCATCGTGGTAGTTGAGTTCCATTTCGTGCAAAATCTCGTCCAACTGCACCTGCAATACATTGGCACGCTCGAAGGCTTGCATGGCTACGGCCAAAATCGACTCGTCAGACAGATACGAAAGATGGTCTTGATTCAAAAATCCAATCGTACATTCGCCTGATTTTGAGATAGTTCCAGCATCAGCTTGGTATTCGCCGACAATCAAACGCAGCAAAGTTGATTTGCCCGTACCGTTCAGGCCAATGAGGCCAATTTTGTCTTTGGGTTTGATGTGCCATGATGCAGACTCGTACAAAGCACGGTCGCCGAGGTAATACGATAAGTTGGTTATTGAAATCATGGTGCAAAGGTACAGCGAAAGATTATTTTTCGCTAATCTCAAAACAAATGGCTGTGGAAGGTTTGTTTGTTATCTTTGCCAAAAAAATATTTTTAATGCAAGTACACGTAATAGATGCTGGCCATTTTAAGTTAGATGGTGGGGCAATGTTTGGTGTTGTGCCAAAACTACTTTGGAACAAACTCAACCCTGCCGATGAAAATAACCTTTGTAGCTGGAATATGCGCTGCCTGCTCATCGAAGACGGCAACCGACTGATGCTCATAGATACTGGCATGGGCGACAAACAAGATGCCAAATGGCAGGCTTACTACCACAAACACGGCACTGGCGACCTGCTGGGGTCTATCAAATTGGCTGGTTTTGGGGCTGGCGACGTTACCGATGTTATTTTTTCACACCTGCATTTTGACCATTGTGGCGGCGGAGTAAACTGGAACTCAGACCGAACGGGCTTTGAACTGGCTTTCCCGAATGCTAAATATTGGACACATTCAGACCATTGGCAAGCCGCCACCCAACCCAACGCCCGTGAAAAAGCGACATTCTTCAAAGAAAACATGATACCGATTCAAGAAGCAGGGCAGTTGTTTTTTTCTGATAAAATTACCAATCCCTTTGGTCAAAATGTAACGCCAGTCTATTGCGATGGTCATACAGAAAAGATGACGATGGTTCAGATTAACCTCAAAAACCAAAATCTACTCTTTATGGCCGACACCATTCCATCGTCAGCGCACATTGCGCTACCCTATGTGATGGGCTATGACGTGCGACCATTACAAACAATGATTGAAAAAGAAAAACTATTGACAGAGGCCGTACAAAACAACACAATTTTGATATTTGACCATGACCCCATCTACGACGCTTGTACCGTTGAGCTAACCGAAAAAGGAATCAGAGTTAAAGATAAAGGGCTTTTGAAGGACTTTATTGGCTAAAATTGGGTTTATATTTGCATTTGAGGCTCTAAGTGCAAATATAAAAAATCATATTTGCAGTAGTGCAATTATAAAATTGGTCTTAGAGGTACTTTTAAAATGAAATATCCAAGAAAATTATCATCTGGTGCTAACAATACTGTTATTGTACTTTCAGAAACTGAAGTAGCTAAACTATTTACTGACGACACACGCTCGGATATTGGCTCGGAAGCCCAAAAAATGCAGTTTGCCAACAACGTCAATGGCCTGGTGGTCAGGTTTATACGATTAGACTTTAACGAGAGCCTAAATGCAGAGATGTTGGTAATGGAACGACTCAAACCGATGGATTTTAGGGCTTATGAAGTAGAAATTCGTGAACTGTGGTGGTCGGTATTTGAAGACGAACTCGCAGCACTACATCAAGCGGGGTTCGTACATCGAGACCTCAAACGCCCCTCAAATATTGGCGGACAGGCGTTTGATAATATTTTGCTGACCGACCATGGGCTAAGGCTCATAGATGCAGGCATTGCGGCAATTTGTAGCCAAGTAACACCCAAAATATTTGACAAATACGTAGAAATAGAACGCCAAGAAATGCAAGAATTTAAGCACTATTTTTTGAATAGATAAACACCAAATGAAACAACTAATACAAAATCTAAAATCGGGCGAAACCATATTGGAGGAAGTGCCTGCACCACAAGTCAAGCGAGGGGCGGTGCTGATTAGTACTCGCCGTAGCTTGGTATCGTTGGGTACGGAACGAATGTTGGTAGAATTTGGCAAAGCCAACCTCATCGAAAAAGCCCGCCAGCAGCCCGATAAAGTAAAAATGGTATTGGACAAAATCAAAACCGATGGCCTGATGCC
Organism: Spirosomataceae bacterium; assembly: GCA_043777595.1. GTDB lineage: Bacteria > Bacteroidota > Bacteroidia > Cytophagales > Spirosomataceae > JAYVJH01. The sequence goes on along the minus strand of JAYWHT010000075.1, from coordinate 32,972 downwards.
AACGCTCGATGCCGTTTTTAATAAACTCGGTCAGCCGTTACCGTTGGGTTATTGCAACGTGGGTGAGGTCATTGCCGTAGGCGAAGGTGTAAGCGACTTACAAATCGGCGACCGTGTGGCTTCTAATGGCTCGCACGCCGAAACGGTCTGTGTACCCCGTAATTTGGTGGCCAAAATCCCCGAAAACGTATCGAACGATGAAGCTGCTTTTACGGTCATTGGTTCAATTGGTTTACAAGGCATCAGATTACTAAACCCAACACTTGGAGAAACAGTCGTTGTTATTGGTTTGGGCTTGATTGGCCTTTTGACTGCCGAACTACTCAAACTAAACGGTTGTCGAGTAATTGGTTTTGATTTTGACGATAAAAAACTCGAAATAGCCCGACAAAAAGGCATCATAGTAGCCAACCCAGCAGCAGGCACAGACACCGTAAAACTCGTAGAAAGCCTCACAAATGGCGTAGGCGCAGATGGTGTAATTATAACAGCCTCGGCCAAAACAGACGACATCATTTCACAAGCTGCCCAAATGTCTCGCAAGCGTGGGCGCATTGTGCTGGTAGGAGTCATTGGGCTTGATTTGAGCCGTGCCGAGTTTTATGAGAAAGAATTGAGTTTTCAGGTGTCGTGTTCTTATGGCCCAGGCCGTTACGACGACAACTACGAACAAAAAGGCGTGGACTATCCACTACCATTTGTACGCTGGACGGAAAACCGAAACTTTCAGACAATATTGCAACTAATTGGTTCTAACTTACTTGATGTCAAGCCGTTTATTACCGAAGTTGTACCGATAGACGACTACCAGAAAATTTATGGCAACATGAACTCTGGGGCTATTGCATCGATTTTGGCCTATCCCGAAAAACCAAATACCCAAACATCAGTACGCTACAAAGACACTGATTTTGCAGGCACAAAAGGGGTTTTGGGAATTGTGGGTGCGGGTAATTTTGCCAAAATGACAATGTTACCTGTTCTCAAAAATGTACCAGTCAAATACATCGCCAGTGCCAATGGACTATCGGGGACGGCTCTTGCCCAAAAACATGGCATTGCGCTCAGTACAACAGACTATCAGGAAATACTCAGAGATTCGGACGTGGACTTGGTACTCATCACCACCCGCCACAACCAGCACGCCCGCATGACGATTGAAGCCCTGAAAGCCAACAAACACGTATTTGTAGAAAAACCATTGGCTATCTATGAAGAAGAATTAGAAGAAATTATCAACACCAAATCTACAAAGTCAGTAACAGTGGGTTTCAATCGGCGGTTTTCGCCTCATGCTCTCAAAATGAAAACCCTACTGGGCGACGCACCAATGAACGTAGTGGCAACGATGAACGCAGGCGCAATTCCAGCCATTTCGTGGGTACACGACCGTGCCGTAGGCGGTGGGCGTATATTGGGCGAAGCCTGCCATTTTATTGACCTCATTACTTATCTTACGGGCAGTCGTGTTGTGAGTGTGTGCATGAACGCCATGGGCCAAAACCCAACCGAAACCACCGACAGTGCCAGTATATTACTAAAATACGAAAACGGCTCAACGGGTGTCATTAACTATTTTGCCAATGGCAGCAAGGCATACTCAAAAGAGCGAGTTGAGGTATATTCACAGGAACGGACTTTGGTTTTAGATAATTTTCGGTCGTTGGAGGGCTATGGTTTTAAGGGTTTTTCAAAAATGAATATTGGTCAAGACAAAGGCCACAAAGCACAGTTTCAGGAACTCATCAAAAGAATACAAACAGGCGGTGCGCCATTGATTCCATTCGACGAAATCATTAACACCAGCCGAGCTACCTTTGCCGCTTTGAAGAGTTTGAGAGAAAACGGGTGGGTGAATGTGTGATAGTTTAGATTTTATTCATAAATTTGTAACCATTGTATAAGGTTAAGCTATTTGGTTATGAATAAATATATTACATTGTCAGAAGCATCTGAATTGATTGGAAAAAGTAAAGAAACGCTGAGGCGTTGGGATAGAGAAGGTAAATTGTCGGCTGCACGAGAACCAATGAGTAATTTTCGTGTCTATCGTAAAAATGACGTTCTGACACTTTTCTCTGATTTTTTAACAGACAAAATAGATACCACGTCTAACTTTGTTGAAGCAGAAAATGACTATAAAGTTTTAGAGCTTTTTGCTGGTGCTGGTGGTTTGGCTATTGGTATGGAAAAAGCGGGACTAAAATGTGTTGCCTTAAATGAAATAGATAAATGGGCTTGTCAAACCTTACGCAATAATCGTCCAAATTGGAAAGTATTAGAGGGCGATATAAAAACTTTCGATTTCGCTGAATATTACAATCAGGTTGATGTTGTTACGGGCGGATTTCCCTGCCAAGCATTCAGTTATGCAGGAAAAAAATTAGGTTTGGCTGATGCACGAGGAACACTTTTTTATGAATTTGCCAGAGTAGTGCAAGAAGTAAATCCACCTATTTGTATTGGTGAGAACGTGCGTGGTTTACTGAGCCATGAAAACGGGAAAACATTGCAAGGTATGATTTCAATTTTAGACGAGATAGGTTACACAGTTGTTCCTGTTCAAGTCCTCAAAGCAATCAATTACAAAGTTCCACAGAAAAGAGAAAGACTAATTTTAGTTGGTATTAGAAAAGATATTACTGAATTATCAGAATGTATAAATTACGAATACCCAAAACCATACAAAAAAATTTATAACTTAGTAGATGCTTTAAAACAAGGAGAGTTATTTGATTGCGATGTTCCAGTTTCTGCTGGTTCAAAATACCCAAAAAGTAAAATTGATGTACTTGATTTAGTGCCTCAAAAAGGCTATTGGCGTGATTTACCTTTGGATATTCAAAAGACCTTTATGGGCGGAAGTTTCTACCTTGGAGGCGGAAAAACAGGCATTGCTCGTAGAATTGGTTGGGACGAACCTTGTTTGACCTTGACTTGCAGCCCTGCCCAAAAACAAACAGAAAGATGCCACCCAGAAGAAACACGCCCTTTTACAGTTCGTGAATACGCTCGTATTCAAACTTTTCCTGACGATTGGCACTTTGAAGGATCTGTTGCTCAACAATATAAGCAAATCGGTAATGCAGTTCCTGTAAACTTAGGCAGAGAGATTGGATATTCAATTATCAAATTCTTGAATCAGTATTACAATTATAGCCTATCGAAACCTAAGTAATAGCCATAATTTTCAAAAGTAATTTGGTCTAAAATACTTCTTTGAGACGATTTTATCTCAGATTTAATCTCCTCTAATGCTGAATTTTCCTTTGTCGATTTGTCTTTCTCAATAGAGGCTAAATGGTCTTCTATAGCAGTTGGTAAGATCTTGTATAATTGAAAAAGTGCATCTTCTTGTCCAGATAGTAAAGCATAAAATTGATCGCCCGAAATCTTAAATATTCGGCTATGACTATACTCTTTACCATTGATTTCCCCTTTCCAAAGTTCGTTAAAACTATTTTTTGCTAAGATTTGAACCCAATAGCATTTAGCTTTTTTGTAGTCGTTGGCATACCGAGATAGTTTCTGAAACAAGGCTTCGGCAGCACTGCTATTCATTGTATTGTGCTTATTTTTAATGTCTGCAAAAAGCGTATCGTCCTCAGCTTTGATGTCAAATCCACTCAAATTCCCAACCTCAAAACCATCAATACCTCCTAAAATTTGCTCGTGAAAAGTACCAATAGAGTTATTGATTGACTTGTCAATTTGGCGTAAAACTTCGGCTTTAATAAGACTTTCTTCATCAACATCGTTAAAGCGTGAGTCGAAAGTAAGTTTGATTGTGTCAAGCTTATTGCTATAAAAACTGTCTTTTGTGATGTTTTTCTTTGCTTTCAAATAGGACTTATAAAGATTTGTGATGCACGCTATCAAATGCTCGTCTGAGATAAAATCGACGTATTTGTTTGTCATAATTTTTGATTTTCTTATAATTTTTCGGCAAACTACAAACTTTTATATTCAAAGCCTTATATATCTTGCAACCCTCACTAAATCTCCAACCATTTTCAAGCAAGTCAGCCCCAAAGCCAACGATAGATAAAAGTACTGTCGTTGGCTTTGGAAGAATTGGAACTGTGAAATTAGCGCATTTTTGCGAGCTACAAATCGCTTCTTGAACGAAAAATGAGGTTCGTAATAATCTAACAAAACGTCAGACAAATTGGCGTAAATACTTGACTGATAAGCCCTCAATAATATATCTTGGTCTTCGTATCGAGGCAAATTTTGATATTGCCAATGTCCAAACCAACTCGTTTTGCCAAGCCAAGTTGGGTGTGCCATCAAAAAACCATTGTAAGGCTGTGCTACTATTTGGGTATGAGTAGTTGGGAATATTCGCTCAGAAAGCACTCGACCATTTTGCCCGAAAACAGACAGCGCCGTTCCTACTAAATCTACGTTTGGGTGTTGTTCCAAAAACGTCACCTGCCGAGCCAATCGCTCTGGGCGCATGAGGTCGTCGGCATCGAACCGAGCAAAATATTGGCCTTTGGCCAGCTTGACGGCTAAATTGAGTTTGGCCGAAAAACCCATCTGATTGTCGTCTGTTATCAACCGAATACGAGCATCTACAAATAGACCGACAACTGCCGCCAAATCATCGGTTGAGCCATCGTCCAAAATCAATAATTCCCAGTTTGTATAAGTCTGCGCCAACACCGATTCAATGGCTCGTCCAACGCTGTCGGCCATATTTTTGACGGGCAAGGCTATGCTAACAAGTGGCTGGTTCATAACTGTATCCAGGTTTTGGGAAGTAGGTCTTTGGTACTTTTATGGTCAAAAAACCACTTTTGCGGACAAATTACCACTTTTGAGTGGTTATTGTTCAACCAAGCCGCCCACCAACTGAGCGTACTGTTGGCCGTGATGTGATGTCGGCAGTTTTGCATCATTTCAAACTCATCTCGTAGCGTAAAACGTTGACTATCAGATATAAATTGAAAATTAGCAGTTCTTTCAAAGCTGGCTTTGCACCAGTTTATATCGTCCGAAAAAACAAAAAAATGTACGTCTGTGAATAAATCAAAAAGCCGATCAATCGCTTTTTGGTAATAATCCAACCCCAAAACTACATAGTTGCCGTTGGTCAGATAGTCGCCCCGCCTAACGTGAACACAAACGCTATTTGTGGTCTTGATTTGAGTTAAAATCGGTAAAGCCGCTTGGCTGATAGGCTCTTTGAAAGTACTAAAATCGTGTTTGATTACTGATTGAATAGACATAAAATACCGCTCGCTTTGCCAATAACCATCTAAAAACACATTGTCTTTTATTTGTCCTGTAATGTCGGTAAACTCAAAACGAGGCTCGGCGATATAGTTTTTTAGTCCAATGCTTCGGCTCAATCTTTTGAGTAACCAACTACATTTAGGGGTTTGTGATTTAGAAATGGCATAATTTATATCAAAATTGAATAATTGGTTATATTTAGTTATATTTTGTGAATAAAATGAATCGTCAAACTCAAAGTCGGTATTGAGTCGTTTTGCCAGCGCTTTGGCAAAAGCATACTGAAACAACTGATTGCCCAGCCCACCTTGTAGTTTAATGGTTATCATTTTGGAGTTAAAATTGTGTTTTAGTGGGTATCGTTACAAAGCTCGTAGATTTTAAGTTTGAGGCAGTTATCGACAAATATACAGTCAATTTGTTTACTTTTGTGGTGTGAAACCGTCCAACAATAACACGCAGCCCGATGGACACTAATTATAAAGTTGTAGAAATCAAAAAATGAAAAATCTGATAGCAAATATATTTACGTTGTTTTTTTTAATATCAAATCTTGCTGGGCAAAACTCTGACAATAAATACAAGGTACGCAATGCCGTTAATCCACTAATTAACGAAGCCATCAAGACCATTAGGTCAGATACCGTCATTGTGTCTGGGGTAAAATCTATAACGGCTTTTGATGTACCTTACGACACGATAGCGTACAGAATTAAAATAGGTGATAGGCTCAAAATCAGAAACTTAAACTCAATCAGTACTATTTTTTCTGAAAACGTATCGCTGGGTACTGCGGCAGGCGGCTCACAGCAATCGGCCATTAGTCAGCCTTTTGAAACAACAGTCAATCGCTATGGGCAAATTACTTTGCCGCAGTCGGGCCGTATCAAAGTAGCAGGACTGACACGCATCGAAGCAACTACCGAAATCGAAAGAAGCTATGACAGCACAATTACTAATCCGATTTTTGAAGTTGAACTAATCAATCTCAAAATAAAAGTACTGGGAGCGGTAGGAAATCAAGGCGTGTTTCCGTTAGAAAACGAGCGCATCACGTTGGGCGAAGCACTGGCTCAGGCTGGTGGTGTCGATTTTATTACTGCCGACCGAACAATCAGAATCATCAGACCACGGGCGGGTATTCAAGAAGAACTCAATTTTGATATTCGAGATTTGAGTAATCCCAAAATATCAAACGTAATAATTTATGACGGCGACTATATCTATGTGCCACCCTCAAAGCCAGCACTGCGAAATATAAAAAACCAACGACTTGCCGCTATTTTGCAGCCCATCGCCTTGACACTCAACTCAATAGCTATCCTGATAGCATTGCTTCGTTAGTAATTTATGTTTTCGTTTTTTAAACAAAATACTCAATCTGACAATCTTGACAACGTGCTGGGGCAAATCCAGACCGACTGGCACTGCCACGTTTTGCCGAATATAGACGATGGCTCACAGAACAACGAGCAGACTCTGGCTATGCTACAACTCTACGAGCAAGCGGGCATCAAAAAAATAGTGGCCACGCCACACATACATTCCGACTACTACAAAAATACACCTCAGACCATTGCCTTAGCACACGTTCAGGCCTTGGGGGTGATTGATCAAAACAAAATAGATATTGAACTCAACTTTGCTGCCGAATATTTTGCGAACGACCATTTTCTGGAACTCATCAGTCAAAATAACTTACTGCCCATCGACAACCAATATATTTTGTTTGAGCTTTCTATGCAACAAGCCCCTGTTTTTGGGCGAGATATGGTCGAGCAAATTCATAAATTGGGCTATACGCCCCTGTTGGCACACCCCGAACGGTATCGTTATTGGCACAACAAGCCCAGCGAATGGACCAAATGGCGAGATATGGGCGTTTGTTTTCAGTTGAATTTACTATCTTTGGTTGGCCAATATGGTACAGCCGAACGCCAAGCCGCAGAGACAATGGTCAATCTGGACTTTATTGATGCCGTTGGTACAGATGCACACAATGTAGTACATTTACAAAAATTAGCCAATTTGTCTGATAACCAGTACTTTAAAAAACTACAAACTATACCTTTGTTGAATGGTTTGTGAGAAATAGTGAGCGACACCATCGCTTGGAGCGATGGTGTCGCTCACTTTAAGACTACAAAAAAATATGAATACAGAAAAACAAAATAACAGTACTTTTGACCGATACAGTGAAGATGGAATCAATGTTGATTTCAAGCGACTTACTCGGGTATTGTGGAGTCGTTGGTATTGGGTTGTGGGGGCGGTACTGCTGGCATTGCTGGCTTGTTTTGTGTTTTTAAAAGTATCTAAACCTCGCTATGTGGCCAGTGTTACGCTACGATACAACGAAAAAAAAACAGAACTCGACGAACTCAATAAATTGATTCAACCCGATGGTTTTGGTAATCAAGAATATTTGACAGAAAAATATGTAATTGAGTCCGAAGAAGTTATCAATGGCGCAATAGCACTCCTGAAAACTCCATTTACTTTCAAGAAAAAAGGTACTTTCAGAGACGATGACGTTTATCCATATCAGCCTTTTACTTCGCAGGTTATTTTTTATGACAAAGCAGAGTTTGGTAAGGGTAAGTTTGAGCTACTTCAAAACGGAATAATCAGCTATGCAACCGAAGACGGTAACGAAGAAAAACGCTTTGATTTGTCCAAAGATACGCTCATTGCTGTCAATGGTTTTGCGTTCAAGATTACATCGATTCAAAATTTAGACGACCTGTATGTATTTAATTACAACGATTTGGAATCGGTCAAGAAAGCTGTCGATAACAAAATTGATGTAAAAGAACCAGAGCGAAATTTGCCTATCTTGGAGTTGTCGTTCACTTACAATAATCAAAAGTTTACGCAAGATTTTTTAAATAAACTCTTGGCCTCCTACGAAGACTATGATTTGTCTCAAAAAAGACGTTCGTCTGACCTAACTATTCGGTTTATTCAAGACCAAATCAAGCTCTACTCAAACTCTCTCAGGCAAGCCTCCTCTAAGGTAGCCGACTTCAAGCAGCGCAATGCAGTGCCGAGTTTACAGACATCGATGGCGGAGGTAATGAACAAAATGGCAGAACTCGAAACCCAAAAAAGTACGATTGAAATAAGCCGCTCTTATATTGACTTATTGGAAGACAATTTGTCAAATCGGTTTGAGACCATTAACATTGGCAATGTAGGTCTTGATGCAACGAGCGACGTAGTGCTGGTAAAGCTCATCAACGAACTAAATGCCGTGATATTGAAACGTAAAGATGCACTCATTAAAAATTTTAGTGTTAATTCGCAGCAAGTCAAGGCATTAGACGAAGAAGTAGAGCGAGTCAGAAGTCAGGTATTGGGAAATATTAGAGTACAAAAACAAAAAAATGAGGGTGTTTTGCAGATTGTAACTCAAAACATAAATACCCTCAAAGGCCGTGTAGGGAATTTGCCCGAAGTAGAGCGGCAGTTGTTATATTTGGAAAGCGACCGAGCCGTTACCGACAAAATCTACTCCCTGTTACTCAACCGTGAAATTGAGGCTTCGATTGTCAAAGCGGGTATTTTGCCATCGTTCAATGTTCTGACCCGCAACGATGCTTATAAAGTATATCCACAGGCATTACAAGTAATATTGATATGTTTTTTTGTAGGTCTTTTTATCGGTCTTGGTTCTGTATTTTTGACTCGCTACTTGAACGGAAAATTTATCGAAGTCGGTAAAATAGGAAAAACCAAAGGGGTTAGTTTGTTAGGAATATTAAACCGTTATCCTGAAGAAATTACTAACAATAGCAGGGATATTACCAATTTTTTGGGCAATCGTTCGCTTTTTTCAGAGTCGATAAGCAGCATCAGAACCAATCTGAGTTTTATGGCAGGCGAAGAAAACAACAACAAAGGTAAGCTACTTGTAATAACGTCTGAAGTTTCGGGAGAGGGCAAGTCTTTTACGACGGTCAATTTGGCCATTTCGCTTTCAAAAACAGGAAAAAAAGTGCTGATTATTGTATCAGATTTACGTCGATCGAAGTTACATCGGTTTTTTGACAACAATAACAAAGTAGGGCTAAGTAGTTATTTGTCTGACCAGAATATAGACTACCAAACCGTTATTTCAAAATCAATCATTGAGGGGCTCGACTATATTCCGGCGGGGCCGGTGCCGTTTAATCCTGCCGAACTCATACAAAGTCCCTACTTTGAGCGACTCATTGAAGACTGCCAAAACCACTACGACTATGTGCTTGTGGATACCGCCCCAGTTGGCTTGGTGTCAGATAATATTCCGCTACTTAGACAGAGCGATTTGGTTATTTTTATTATCAGATGGATGTACTCAAATCGGGAAGCCTATATGTTGCCCGACCAGCTTACGAGCGAATATGGTCTCAAAAAAGTAGGGGTTATCGTAAACGACTTCTACAAAGACGACCTCTACGCCAGCCTTGCGCCAGCTTCGTACTATTCGTCGGGGGGCTACGGCAATCATTACAAATATAGCTACGATTATTATGGTAAATCAAATAGCTATTATGCTGACGAAAAACCAGAGCCGTTTTGGAAAAATCTTTCTTTCAAAAAAATCTTTTCAAAAAAATAAGGTTCTACTATGATTTCTACGGAGATGCTGCCTGAAGCCGAACCGAAGCCATTGCTTGGAGCGATGGCTTCGGTAAACCCGTATAAATCAACGAAGAACCAAAAATAAATTACCCTAACAGTAACATGGCAGCCTGAATCGGCAAAATTTGATTGGTTAGCACAGCCTGCTCCATTTTTTCGATTTCCGATTTATTGTTTTCATAAAATCGACTCTCTAAGGTTTCTTTGATGTAGCTGTGTAGCCATTCTAATTGTTGCGCTTGGCGATTTTGTACAAAAAAGTTATTTTCTTTTGTCAGTTCAACAAATCGCTTTATGGTATCCCAAACAAGGTCAAAGCCCTGGCTCTGTAATGCCGAACAAGTACAAACTGGTGGGTACCAGCTATTTGTACTAACAGGAAAAAGATGTAGTGCATTTTGATACTCAACAACTGCCCGCTTGGCATTGGCTACGTTGTCGCCGTCGGCTTTGGTAATGACAACGGCATCGGCCATCTCCATAATTCCTTTTTTGATACCCTGCAACTCGTCGCCAGCCCCTGCTAACATAAGCAACAAAAAAAAATCTACCATTCCCTTAACGAGCGTTTCGGACTGGCCAACGCCTACTGTTTCGACAAAAATAACCTCATAGCCAGCCGCTTCGCAGAGCAAAATCGTTTCTCGTGTGCGGTATGTAACTCCGCCCAACGAGCCACCCGCTGGCGACGGTCTGATAAATGCTAAGGCATTGTGGGACAGGTCTTCCATACGGGTTTTGTCGCCCATTATACTTCCTTTTGAACGCTGACTGGTCGGGTCAATGGCCAACACAGCGAGTTTTTTCTGTTGATCTGTAATATATTTTCCGAAGGTCTCTATAAAAGTACTTTTACCTACACCTGGCACACCCGTAACACCGATTCTGATTGAGCGTCCAGTAAAAGGTAAAATAGTGTCCAAAACCAACTGCGACAGTGCTTTGTCAGACGCTAACTGACTTTCGATGAGCGTAATAGCCCGACCTAACACCGAGCGATTGCCCGATAAAATACCTTCTACATAATTATCGACAGAAAGACGTTTTTGCATTTTGAGAGAGAATTTTGTCAGATTGGCAAAGATAGTACAAGTTAAGATTTGATTCAAAAATACTCCTACAACTCACTTTCTACCTGGCCCGTGTTGTTGTTTAATTTTAAAATTAGTCAGAAACCACTATTATAACTGCAATCGTATATGCTCGTTATTAGTTTTCTGTTTTTAGTACTATCTTGCAAGTTCAAAAACCTATCGATATGGCAAAAATCTCAAAAAAACCTACCATACTATCAGAAACCGTAGCCATTGTTACTGAGCAAGCGGCTTACTCTCGTTTTTCTGATTTTGATATTCATTTGTTTAAAACAGGCAAACATTATAAACTACACGACAAACTCGGCTCGCACGTTGTTGAGCATTATGGCGTACAAGGCACTTACTTCGCCGTTTGGGCCCCCAACGCCAATACCGTCGCCGTTATTGGTAATTTTAATGGCTGGAACAAACAAAGCCACACCATGTCGTCTCGTTGGGACGGCTCAGGTATTTGGGAGGTCTTTATTCCCAATATTGGCCGAGGCGAAGTTTATAAGTATTTCATAAAGTCCAATCAATATGGGGCCGAACTCGAAAAAGCAGACCCGTTTGCGCTCTGGTGTGAAGTTGCACCCAAAACGGCCTCAATCGTTTGGGACACTTGGCACGAATGGCAAGACGGCGACTGGATGCAAAACCGTGCCAAAAATAACGCCCTCAATGCCCCGTACTCGGTCTATGAAGTACATCTGGGTTCGTGGCTCAAAGACCCGTCCGACCCCAATGACTACCTCAACTACCGCCAAGTGGCCGATAAAATGGTGCCTTATTTACAGGAAATGGGCTTTACGCACGTTGAGTTTATGCCCGCCATGGAACACCCCTATCCGCCTTCGTGGGGCTACCAGATAACGGGCTACTTTTCGTGTGCCTCACGCATGGGCGCACCACAAGACTTGATGTACTTGATTGAAAAAATACACGAAGCTGGCATCGGTGTATTGATGGACTGGGTGCCTTCGCATTTCCCTGGTGATGCCTACGGCCTTTATGAGTTCGACGGCACGCATCTATACGAACACGCCGACCCACGCAAGGGCTACCACCCCGACTGGAAAAGCTATATCTTTAATTATGGTCGTAACGAAGTCAAATCGTTTTTGATTTCAAATGCCATTTTTTGGCTCGAACGCTACCATATTGACGGCCTGAGGGTCGATGCTGTGGCCTCGATGCTGTACTTGGACTACTCTCGCAAGCATGGCGAGTGGATTCCAAACGAGTTTGGCGGTCGTGAAAACTTAGAAGCCATTGCGCTATTGCGAGAAATGAACGAAGCCGTCTATAAAGAATTTCCAGATGTGCAGACCATTGCCGAAGAATCTACGGCTTTCCCAGGGGTATCTCGGCCTGTGTATTTGGGTGGGCTGGGTTTTGGTATGAAATGGATGATGGGCTGGATGAACGACACCCTCAAATATTTTGAAAGAGAACCCCTACATCGTAAATGGCACCAAGACCAGTTATCTTTTAGTTTGGTTTATGCGTTCTCTGAAAACTTTATGCTACCTCTCTCGCACGACGAAGTGGTTTATGGTAAGCACTCGCTCGTAGGCAAAATGCCTGGCGATGAGTGGCAACGTATGGCCAATTTACGCCTGCTTTTTGCTTATATGTTTACGCACCCAGGTACTAAACTAATATTTATGGGTGGAGAATTTGCTCAGGTAAAAGAATGGAATTTTGAACAATCGCTCGACTGGCATTTACTCGAATATGCCCCACACAAAGGCGTACAAGCGTGCATGAAAGCCCTCAACCACTTACTCAAAAGCCAGCCCGCCTTGCACGAATATAACTTCTCGCCCGAGGGCTTTGAATGGATAGATGCCTCCGATCGTGAAAACAGCACCTTTGTTTATATCCGTAAAAGCCTCGACCCAACCGACCAATTAGTAGTAGCCCTCAACCTCACACCCGTTGCCCGACACAATTATCGGGTCGGTTTACCGTTTGAAGGTACATGGAGTGAGATATTTAACAGCGACTCGCTCGACTATTATGGTAGCGGCGTAACAAACCCCGAGCCAATGGCCTCACAACCCCAATCATGGCAAGGCCGTGCCAACTCGTTAGCAATCCATTTGCCGCCGTTGGGGGCTGTGGTTTTGAAAAGAATTTAAAACTGAAAAAATATGATAAATACACAACCTTCAAAATTAAACGCTGTTCAGCTACATTTACTTAAAATGTTTGCTCGACCAATGAATGAACAAGACTTATTGGCAATAAAATCTTTATTGTCGGCTTATTATGCTCAAAAAGTTGATAAAGAATCAGAAAAGATATGGCAAGAAAAAGGATTGAATCAAGATAGTATAGAAAACCTTTTGAGCTCGCATTTACGAACGTCGTATAAATGAAGGTGCTGATTGGTAAGTACACATTTAAAAATAGTTTATCGTATCAGAATCAACGAAATTTATTTTTTAGAATAAAATAAATTAAATAGTAACGACTACATTGACCACGTAAAATATGAAAACAAAACTAATCGCCCTATTGCTCCTTGCAGCTACCTGCAATGGTTTTGGGCAGGCGCAGTTGCAAGAAGTCATTACAGACTATGCCACGATGCGTTCAAAAAATAAAGTTGTGCCAATCGAAATGCCCGCCAACGGCCAAGCGGCTTTTTATAGAATCACGACTTTTAAAGAAGATAAAGTAGAAGTAAACGATGCGCTCCAATATGCGTTGAGGCTTACAAACTTCGATACGCTGGCGTTATCTGACAGCTATGACTTTACGAAACACAACCTAACAAGTACGGCTGTGGCTGGGGTCAATATTTATTTTTTTACTGATGTCAAAAATGCTGATGCTTTTCGTACTTCTGGGCAAACCGATGGTAACTGTGGCAGCGTAGAAAACACCAAAGCAACAACGGGACGACTAACTTGCAAAGGTAAAATGCTCTATGTCGGCCTTGCTCCCGCCGAAAAAGGTGAACCAATCACTACCAAAGTCGAAGTGGTGAGTCTGGTAGGTGGCCGAAACCTAAACGCCTATGACCGATACCCGTTTAGCGTACAGAACGAAACAAACGCCGAAGTTGTTTATGAAATCAGTGGCGACCGTACCAACTGGGACACTTTTCATGTGCCATCGTTACGAAAAGCAGACTTTAAATTGGCAGCCTCAACGATTTATTTGAGAGTAAGCACCCGTGAAAAAATTACGGAAGAATATATTTTACAGTCAGGCAAAAAGTATAAGCTCTACTGGGACGAAGAAAAATTTAGAGTAAATCTGGGAGAAATAAACAAAAAAACAACCAAACAATAATTATGATAGGCTTATTAGTTCGACTGGTGATTAGTACGATAGTAGTACTGGTAGCCAACAAAATGCTCAAAGGATTCAGCGTAGATAGCACCACCACGGCGGTTATTGTAGCGGTGGTCATGGGGCTACTCAATACGTTCCTAAAACCCGTTTTGCAGTTTATCTCTTTTCCAATTACGTTACTTACACTGGGCTTGTTTTACTTTGTCATCAACGCCGCCATGGTTTATTTGGCGGCCTACCTCATAGATGGCTTCAAAATTGATGGCTTTGCCACGGCTCTTATTTTTAGTTTGGCTTTGTCGCTCACACAGTGGGTGGCGGGTTGGTTTTTAGATTAAATTCAATGTCAATATCAGTACAAAATCTAACCAAAACCTACGGCCAGCAAAAAGCAGTCGATGGCATTAGTTTTGAAGTAAAAACGGGGGAAATAGTAGGTTTTTTGGGGCCAAATGGTGCAGGAAAGTCCACGACAATGAAAATCGTAACGGGCTACTTGGCGGCCAGCGGTGGTAGTGTGGCTGTCAATGGCTTTGATGTTCAGACGCAGTCTATGGCCGTGCGAAGAAGTATTGGCTATTTGCCCGAGCATAACCCGCTTTATTTGGAAATGTATGTCAAAGAGTTTTTACAGTTTGTTGGCAGTCTGTATGACATCAAGGGCCACGCACTCAAAAAACAAATAGCCGACATGATAGGGCTATGTGGGCTGGGTGTAGAACAACACAAGAAGATTGGCCAACTCTCAAAAGGCTATCGGCAGCGTGTAGGCTTGGCACAGTCGTTGATACACAACCCTTCGGTATTGGTCTTGGACGAACCAACGACAGGACTCGACCCCAACCAAATTGTCGAAATCAGAAATGTCATAAAAAATGTAGGTCAAGATAAAACCGTTTTGTTTTCGTCGCACATCATGCAAGAAATCGAGGCCATCTGCGACCGTGTCGTTGTCATCAATTATGGTAAAATTGTATCTGACTGTACATTAGCAAGTCTAAAACAAGAAAATAAATCGCTGGAAGATATTTTTAGAAAACTAACAACATAAATTTTTAAAAATGAAAACAATCAAAATAATAGCCCTCTTTGCACTTTTGGCCGTGGCCAGTACACAGATTTTTGCCCAAACTACCCCCAACCCCGACGCACAACCCACACAAGACAATGGGCCAATAAAGGTATTGAGCGCGCCACCACGCCAGTCATCAGACCAGACAGGGCAACAAACCCAAGCACCTACAAGTATCATGGATCGTTTGCGGCTCGGTGGGGCTTTTGGACTGACTTTTGGCAACATTACTACCATCGAAATATCACCAATAGTTGGTTTGCAACTTACACCCAAACTCACAGCAGGGGCTGGAATTATTTATCAGTATTTCAAATCAATAGTGCCTGGCTACAAATATCAAGACAATATTTATGGTGGGAGGGCTTTTGGCATGTATAAAATCATAGGCGATGTATCGGCCCATGTTGAGTACGAAAGCATAAGCAGAAAATACATTGACTTAGGCGGCAACGTACGACCAACTCAGCTAAGTAGTTTTTTGGTAGGAGGTACTTATTCGCAGCCCACAGGTGGAAGGTTTATTCGTGCCGTCAATCTGACAGTACTATACAATCTAAACTACAACAGTCAGGTCAATCCATCAAACTCGTTTCAAAATATTTCTCCTTACAACAGTCCATTAGTTGTTCGGGCTTCGTTTTTTTAACTCAAATCGCCATTTTACATTCTACAACTCAGCAATGTTGAACCTCGCCCGAACACCGCCACGGGTATCGAGGCGATAGAAGTTATTGCTTGTAAATGGTGTATTGGACGTATAGGTATAGTAAACGGTGATGCTCCAGAGTTTGCTTACTGTGTAGTCTATATTTGGGTTGAATGTAACATTGATACCCCCATAAATAGGTGTGGGCGGCTGGTCAAAGCGACGCTCAATGACACGGTTGTCTCTCAATATAAAGTTACATTCTACCTTTAAGTCATTTTTGAGTTTTTGATATTTGCCATTTATCTTAAACGGAATCCGCACATTTTTTCTTGTCAGCCCTATCGTAGCCGAAATATCTTTGTTGTAGATTTCGGCTAATTGGGCATTGGCCAAATTGACAGTTACGGTGCGGTCTCTGTTGTATTTTAATGAAAAGTTAATACGGCTCTTGGTAACAGCCCGAATACCAATCAAGGGATTGAATTTTTCGGAAAGTGTTATTGTACTCATAGCAAATACTGGAATAAACTGATTTTCGCTATTTGTAAACACTGCCGTTGGATAATTACGAACGGCCATATTGACATACAGCGCATCGTAAGACAACGACGATGTAAAGTTACCCACACTGTACGTGGACTGGTAGCCATGCTCAATGGTAAACGAACTAAAAAACTTGCTAAATGGCTTTAATTGCGACAGTCCCGAGTAGTTGATGTTCCAGTTTGGTAACGGAAATCTCAAAAACGGATTCACCATTTTGTCGGGAGTTTCTTTAAATCCTGCTCTGAGTTCGGCCTCGGTTTTGCCATTATAGGCCGCAAAAAACGCAGGAATCAACACATCTTGCGAATTGAGCGCATACTCTCCGCCCGTATATTCGCCAGAGCCTCGTTTGGCTGCCATGAGTTGCTCTTGCACAATTTCTCTATACTGCTTAAAAGTATCGTAAACAGGCGAGGTATTGTCATCGTTGATTTTGGCAAATGCCGTTTTAAACGAAATGAACGACATCTGAAAATTACCACTGCGAACCCCCGAATTGAACTGGTTGGACTGAAACACCCCGCCGAGCGTTGGGTTATAAAACTCTCTAAAATCATCGCCACGGGTATATTGGGCTTCTATTCTGATATTAAAATCTTTGAATGGCTGTACACGAGTACTGGCCTTAAAAGTTTTGTTGAGTGTTTGTACAAATGGCTGGTTGAGTTCGGTACTTTGAGACAGCCAGCCATTGCTTGCCGCACGGCGGGCAAAGTTGGGGTCTTGTGCGCCCAAAACAAACCCAAGCCCAGGCGCACGAACGGCATCTAAGCCAAAAGAGCGTGGGTCGTCAGGCAGAAAACCAGGCAATGTAGAAGTCTCAGACACAATATAGGTTACGTCTATGCCTCGAACAGCCATCAAAAAACGAGTAATGTTTTTGGCCACACGGCTTGGCTCACGTACCACTTCTTCGTCGTCGCCAGGGCTTCGGGCAAAGTTTTTGCGAACGGCAGACGGCCTATTGGCAAAATTTAAGTACCTGATTTTATTGTATAATTTCACAAAATCGACCCGCCCAATAAGACTATACTCTCGGTTGTTTCTGATGGTGTTGCCAAACGGAATACCGAGCGAGTCTCTGATACCGAGCGAGTTGGCCTGATACTGATAACCAATCGTATGGCTGTAGTCGCCCGTCATCCAGTCTAAGAGCGGAATTTGGTCGAGTGGCAGTCGGTAAGTAAATCTGATGTCTTGATTAAAACTTTTGGTACGCCCAAACCGCTTAATGCTCCTCCAAATAGAATCGGCTTTGGCTTCGGTATTGATATCACCAAATGGTTCGTCAAGTACAGCATTGGCCGTGGCTTTGTAGTTTAAGTTAAGGTTTTTGGTCAAGTTCCAAGCTGCATCGTAACTACGTTTTATCAAAAAATATTTTTCAAACATCGGTGTCTGGCCATCTGCCGTCAGGTCAGCGGCTCTAAATACAGTTCTTGTAAAACTTCTATCGGCTTCGGCTCGTATCGCTATTTGAGTTGGCAATATCGACAAATTAACGTTTTTGAGTAACTCTAAATAGGGTCTGTCAAAGGCTTTTATGTTTTTGAACGGCTCCCATGTTTTTTGTGGGAAGCTATATTGATAAGCCAACCCACCTTTATATTGCCGCTGGCTGTAGCTGGCAATCATACTGTTTTGTCGCTCATATTCGTTATAGGCATAAGTTGCCGAGAAGTTTTCAATATCAAAAAAGTGTTTTTTTGATGCTGGGTTTACCTTTACCTTCCGTACATTCGAGAAGTTAAAGCCTTTGCGTACTGCACTTTCTTCGGCAATGTTTCGTAGTTGCGCTCGACGGGGATCATTTTCGGCAAAATTACTAATGGCCGTCTCCAACGGCATATCGGGGTCGAGTGGGTTGTAGTGTGGCGTGATTTTTTTGTTGTCCAAATTGACATAGAGCGGTATTCTCAATCCCCATTTTTGTGGAAATAACTTATCCAAAGCCACCGAAGCCGAAATACTATACTCACGGTTATAATCACGGTTTCGGTCGGCTATTTTTTGTTGAATACTCCCAAAACCAAAAGTCGAAAACCGCCCCGAAGCCTGTACTGTGGCAAAATCGGCCAGTTTGACGTTGGCCATCACCAAGCCAGCACTTCCCGACGACTTGTCGATACCGTCTGTGTGTAGTTCGTTTACCCAAATACAAAAACTTTTGGGTTGCTGGTCAGTTGAGCGAGGATTTCTGACACCAATCATCAGCATCATAATTGCGCTCAAATCGGGGTGTCCCACAACCGTAATGTTATACGTGCGGCCCAAGTCTGTTGTAATGGCTCTCGTAAAAGGGGTTGTTAGCGAGCGGCTTAGTTCTTGATCTCGTAGCGATTTTACGTTTATCAAGTCTGCAAACGCAATATCAAGTTCGTTTTCGAGTGGCCATATTGCACGGCGGTTGGCCTCGTTTGGATTGGTTACTTTCAGTCCTTTTAATTCTATATCATAATAGTTTTCGGCAACGTCTGTACCCAACCGCAAAAAAGCCGAAGTTTGTCCACTTTCATTGTCTTGATTTTGAAGGTGAATAAACATTTTGAGCCGCTTGCGTTGAATCAGATTAAGATTAACGTTTTTGAAAGCTGCACGTGAGTCGCCGTCTCGTAAGTTGGTAACACACAGGCTCATCGATTGCTCGTTGAGTTGCATTTGGTTGGTAGTCGTAAAGTCCACATCACGGTCGAAGCCAGGTGGCGAATCATAGACATATTTGGGGGCTTTGGGGTCGGCAGACTGTGCGCTGTTTTCTTCGGCGCTCACCGTTGCTATCGAAAACTGAGCATCGTAAGGCTCTGGTACTTCCTGCAACCCACGAGCGTTGAGGTCGCCATTGTACTTGCGGTATTGGGTCGAAATCATCTGTAATTGCGACATTCTCAACACCACTGGCTCTTGCCAATCGTCTAAGTACATTCGCATAAATCTGATATTTTTGAAGCCATTGATACCCCCAAACTTGCTTGTAAACTCCCGAATTGGAATACGAAACAAATACCAATTTGCCCCACGGGCGTTTACTCTGTCCACAACGTAGCCTTTACCTACCTCGAGCTGGCCGGGTCTGAGGTCTATATCATATCCAAAAAACTGCTCTTGGTCGTTGATGGTATTGTCGATATTCAGGTCTTCGCCATCTGGAATAGTCGTTGAGGCTGGTAGCAATATCTGCGTGCCATTGATACTTTCGGGCGAGTTGTTTTCCATGCCCATGTATTGCTTGTATCGCTCCACGACTTTCTTTTTGGCTGAGTCGGCTTTGGCACTAAAATAAAACTCAAAGTCATCGCCAGATGGGTCGGCTGTGATTTCGGCTTTGGCTTTGGCACTAAGATTGGCGGGTAAATTTTGCAAATAATCTTTAAAAAACACCCGTTCATCGCTATTGCTGAGGCCGTCAAGTCCTACATCTTGTTTGAGTCTTGTACCAGGCTGATTGCTAAATGTGTTGATAAGATACTGTTGTTTGGTGGTGTAGCCCCATTTAGATTCGGTTACATTGGTACCGACCACTGGCGAGTCAATCGGGAGGCCATTTTCGTAGTCATAGCGGCCATTTTTCATGATGTCTTCCGACACTTCGCCCAGATTTAGGTGTAGTTTTCCGCCTGTTGTGTTAGGTCTATTGAGGCGGCCATCTTTTATTATTCCATTTTCATTGTTAATAAACGGGTCCATGAGCCAAAAACTAATATTTTCGATATTAGCATTGTCAAAATCGGGGTCAGAGGCTACGGCTCTGGTTATTGCCCCGAAATTTTTACGTGGGTTTTTGAGTAGCCCATTTGGTGTGAGGTCGGTGGTGTAGTTGTACATACCACGTTCTTCAGGAAAGTACGCAATGTCTAAAATCGCTTCGGGTAGCTGTACCAAACTCGCCGAGCGGCCTGGGTAAAGGTCTTGTGGCAGGTAAAATTTTTCATAAAAATTTTCTAAATCAGCATCT
The DNA here is from genome assembly GCA_043777595.1 of Spirosomataceae bacterium. Taxonomy (GTDB): domain Bacteria; phylum Bacteroidota; class Bacteroidia; order Cytophagales; family Spirosomataceae; genus JAYVJH01. The sequence goes on along the minus strand of JAYWHT010000075.1, from coordinate 12,498 downwards.
GTAATACTACTCGGTCGAGATACTCCGCCAAAACCACTGCTACTCGTCAGGGTATTATCGACGGCATAAGCCGAAATTCTGGCACGATTGTAACTTGACTCCAGTGGATTGGCCACTGTACCCTGTGAAAACTGTGGCGGCGTGGCACCTAATTTCCAGCGATTGGGCTGCCTTGTGAGGTCATAAGCTATCTTGGCCGACTCAAAGTCATCTACAAACGACCGGCCTTTGGCTTGTGGCGAAATACCTGCAAACGACTGTGCAAACTCCGCCTGAAAGTCTATTGACGATACTTCTTTGGTTTGCAAAAACGGCAATGCGTCTATCATTCGAGTAAGCCAGCGAGAGTCTGAGCGGTATTTTATATCAAAACCCACCATGCTGTTGTTGATGGGTTCGTTACCAATGGCCGTGCGGCTAATAAACCCTGCTGGAGTTTCACGAAGACTCATACCCGTTGCACCAATTTTTAGTTTGGGGCTGGCAGTATATTCCAGCCGAGTACCAAGCATTCTTCTGGTTTGGTTTTGAAACAAATCGGGCTGCTCGTAACAAACCTCAATGTCTCGCCCTGAGTTCATCACACTTTCGTTGATAATGCGAAGCTGCCCTATCTGAGCCTCGACCACAAAGTCTGTGCCTGCTTGTAGCCGTGCGCCTGCAGCCTTGACCGTAACAGACTGCTCCGACACGCCAAACGGCAACTGTACCGATGCCCCACCAGCCGAACCTTGGTAGCTGCCCTTCATAAAAAACTTGTTTTTTTCGGTAATTTGCTGTGCATCAATCAGCGTGCTACGATAGAGGTCGCTAAACACGTACTTGTTTTTAAGATTGTCTTCGTCTGCTTCAAATTTTTTGGCCAAACTCGACCCAAAAGGTTCAAGTACTGGAAAAATTATTTTACCAAATCGACTATCAATTGTAGTGCCTTCGACAAAGTCAAAGTTACCATCTGGTTGCGGGTCGCCAATGGAGTTCAGTCGATCTAAATTCATAACCCGCAGCAATGGTATGTTTTGTAGGTTACGGCCTTCTTGCAAATTGGGGTTGTCAAGGCCAGTAAGGTCGTCTTTGTAAACAATTCTGAGCTGAAATCCCTGCTTACCTATTTGAGTGGTATTGAGCGAATATACGTTTTTCATCATCAAGTTCCACATTGGGTTGTCGGTGTTGTTTCTGACCGTAACCGATTTCAAAAGTTTCAACACCAGCACTTCGTCCGACGGGCGAGCTTGATAGTCTTCGATTAGCTCGCCTACTTGGTGCCGTTGGCCGTCTTTGGTTCGATACTCATACGACACCGCCAGTACTTCGTCATTGCGGAGGGGCGTGAGCAACGACACGTAGCCCAACTCTGGGTGAAATCTATATTCCGAATCTCTCAAACGCCGTGCGCCTCTCAAAATGTCATAATCTTCGCCCCGTCTGATGCCCTTGCTTTCAATGGCAAGCGTAGTTTTGTCCACAGCCCGCACGTCTTTGTCGTTGCTGATGGCTCCAAACAATCCATTTGTGGTATTATCGACAGGCTGATTGGCTCTGACGGGCTGCATAACCGACTGCTGGTTGTAAGGCTTGGCTTCACCCAAATCTGCAAAACCTACCACGTTGCGTAGTGTTTCAGTATTGTTGGTACGATTGGTAACATAAGCCTCAACCCGAGTAACAGTAACCCCCGACGTAATCATGGGCAGGTATTTGAGCGATTTTTCGTAATTGTCCCTAAAATATTGTGCCAAAAAGAAATTACGATTTTCGTCATATTGGTCAGCACGAATCTCAAAAGGTCGGTTTTGAAGCCCGCCTCTAAGCGTAATACACTGCTGCCTGGAACGCTGCTCCGATAAAACAAAAGTAGTGGTCAATCGACCAAATTTTAGGTCAGTCTTCAATCCAAACAGATTTTCAACGCCTGTAATCAATTGCGTTGGAATTTGCCATTTTAAGTTACCAATTTGTACGTCTTGTACCAAGCTATGCTCTTCGGCTTTGTAATTGAGTTTGAGTTGATTTTCAAAATTAAAACTGGCTTGTGTATCAAAATTAGTATTGACGTTGAGTTTGTCGCCAATTTTACCCGCAAAATTGATATTGATTTGTTGCTTCACGTCCAAAAACGTTTGGCTTCGCTGCCCGATAGCCAGCGATGGGTTTTCGTTTCGGGTATGCACCACGGCCATGTCCAAACCCACAAAGCCATTTGGTTTAATATCAACGACATTGCCCCCAAAAATACGGTCAAATATTGGTGGCAATTCTAACTTTGGCAATAATCCACGACCTCCCAGCGCACTTTTTCCGTCTTGTTTGGCCGAGTAGTCTCGCATGAGGCTATTCATCACTCGGTCGTCTTGCAGTTGTAGAAACTGCTCGTAAGTCATGGCAGTAGGGTTTCTAAAATTCAGTTTTGTAGTTTTGGGGTCGCCGAGTTTTTCATAGACCGATATTTTTCGTGTTGTATCTATCTTTAACTCGTTACTTACGTTTTTGGGGTCTTTCAAAAAAAACGGTGAGCGAGCTGGTTTGTTTGTGTAGCGATTGTTGAGGCGGTCGTTCCAGCGGGCATACAGGCGGCGGCGAGCATCGCGGCTGTTTCGGGTGGTATCTTTGGGGGTAGGTTTAGATGTAGTTTGAGCATAACCCGCCGATAGTACCATTGAAAGTAGCAACAAAAAGCCCCATTGCGAATAGGGCCGAGTCGATAAAAAACTTGATTTCTGAAAATATACCTTCACTATAATATCGTCTTCTTTTTGTTTCTACAAATGATAACGACTAAAACCTTGCCAATCGTGTCTATGTGGGTATTTTTTTTTGGATTATTGGTAAAATATATTCGCCAATGTCTTAAATCTGTCCTTTTTCGATAGTTACAATGGCTGTATTGGTCAATGCTTTCATTCCGTCCAGCAAACCAGCAAATCGTTCGTCTTTGGTGAAGCCTTTTTTCCAGCGGGCATAAATTTGCTGCATCACGACTGTATTTTTAAACAATCCGAATACATAAAAATACAAAATATTCGACACATCTCGGCCACTTCGCTCGGCATAACGATTGGCAAACTCTTGGCGGGTCAAGTTGCCATCGAGCCAAGTCAAGTTAAAGCTCTTCATAAAAGCATCGTCGCCCACTTCCGACCAATACGACAACGCCGTACCCAGGTCCATGAGCGGGTCGCCAACGGTACACATTTCCCAGTCTAATAGTGCAATTATTTGGGTCAAGTCATTGGCATTGAGTACCACATTATCATATTTAAAATCGTTATGAATCAACGCAGGGCGGCCTTCGGCTGGCATATTTTTGGTAAGCCATTCATACAGTTGTTCAACCGCTGGCAGGTCGTCGGTCTGGGCATTCTGGTAGCGTTTGTACCAACCCTCGACTTGCCGCTGAATATAGCCTTGGGGTTTGCCGAGATTAACAAGCCCCGTAGCCTCAATGTCAATAGCGTGCAGAGCCACAAGTGTATCGGCCATAGATTCAGACAGCGAGCGCATGGTAGCGGCAGTAAGTCCCAACTTTGGTGCCGACTGCGCTCGCAAAATTACCCCCTGTACTCGCTCCATGACATAAAACGGACAGTCCATGACGGTCTCATCTTCACAAAACGTAATTGGATTGGGAATTTGGGCGTAACCTGCATTTTTCAAAGTAGAAAGCACCCTAAACTCACGGCCCATATCATGGCCGCCTTTGATATTTTTGGCGCCTACGGGCGGTTTTCGCAACACATATTCTTGGTCGTTGTTGGTTTTAAGAAAATAAGTCAAGTTTGAATACCCCCCAGGAAACTGCTGAATATCAGTTATTTGACCAAAATTAGCCACTTGGTTATTTAGATATTGGCTTAGTTTGGCAGCGTCCAGTTGCTCGCCTTCACGAACGGCTGTGGGTTTGTCTATATTTGGTTCTGGCATTGGTTGGGTTTATGCTAATTGTAAAGTAGAAAATTTATGGGCTAATCCACGCATGGCATTTTCTATTTTAGTAACTTGTTCAGCCGATGCCATCTTTGCCCCTGTCGAATAGGCTCTTAATATTTTGGGGTTAATACTCGCTCGTTCAGCTATTTTTGATAATTTCAAGAAATCAAATTCATCAAAAAAAGAAGTTAGGTCATACAAAACAATAAATGAAACGTTGCTATTAACTTCATGGCAATCGGTTAATAAAGCTACCATTTTTTGTTTCAGTTCTATCAAATCAGAAGCCACATCAACCATTAAGTTATCTTCATAGTTAATTCTCCCCCATAATTGGCCGTCCGTATTTTTTTCAACAATCAATTCTATTGGTTGCATATCTAAAATTATTTAATTCCTGCTTGTTTCAGTATTGAGAGGGCTGTTCCTTTTGGCATATCTCCTTTGTGCATTGGTATTGTAACTTTCCCTTTTTTAGAAGGGTGAACCAATTGTAAATGGCTACCTTTCTGGTCTTTTTCCAACCAGCCATCAGCATACAATAGCTTTAAAATATCTTTTGCTGTCATATTCTACCCATTTCTTTCTTGCGCTTTGCGGCGTACATCGAGGCCGTAGTCTTTTAAGATACTACGGGCAAGGGCTTGTTTGTGTACTTCGTCGGCCCCGTCATAAATTCTTGCTCCTCGCTCGTGGCGATAATAAAACGACAGCAAAATATCGTCAGTAATACCCCTCGCACCATTGGCCTGAATGGCTCTATCAATGACTTTGAGCATGATATTGGCTACAAAAAACTTAATTTCAGAAATTTGATTTCTTACCGCCGCTGCCCCAAACTTATCAATGTTGTGCGCCGTTCTGAGTACCATCAATCGGGAGGCATCAATCTCGGCACGACTTTCGGCTATCCAGCCGTGTATGAACTGTTTTTCGCCCAGTACTGTGCCGTCGCCCATGTCTCGCTCGGCTACACGGCGGCACATAATGTCCAAACAACGCTCGGCTGTGCCAATCCAGCGCATACAGTGATGAATACGCCCCGGGCCGAGCCGCTCCTGCGCCAGTGCAAAACCCATGCCCTCGCCACCAATCAAGTTACTGACTGGTACACGCACATCGGTATAAGTGATTTCGGCATGGCTCGACCAATGGTCTGACGCTTCGCCCATGATGGGGATATTTCTGACTAATTTAAAACCTGGGGCATCGGTCGGCACCACAATTTGGCTTGCTCGGCGGTGCGGCGAAGCGTCGGGGTTGGTTACGGCCATCACAACAGCAAAAGTAGCACCATCTGCTGACGATGTAAACCACTTATGGCCATTGATAACGTATTCGTTACCATCTCTGACGGCCGTTGTACCCATATTGACAGGATTTGAGCCAGCAAAGCCCGGCTCGGTCATCGAAAAACAACTACGTATTTCACCATTTTTTAGCGGCTCTAAATATTTATGTTTTAGGGCTTCTGGAGCATATTTGTGCATCAGTTCCATATTGCCAATGTCAGGGGCTTGGCAGTTGAAAGTATAATGACCGATGGGAGTTGTGGCCAGCACTTCGCTAATTTGCCCAAATTCACAGAGTGTAAGCCCTAATCCTCCCTCGGCTTTGCTCCATTGCAAGCCCCAAAGTCCTGCTTTTTTTACTAATTCACGCTTTTGATCTAAAATTGGAGCAACGTCCGAAAATCTGCCTGTTAGTATAGCAACGTTTTCGTGTGGGATTACCTCATTTTCAATAAATTCTTTGATTTTTGGCACTAATTCTCGGGTGCGCTCGGTGGCAAATAGTTCTTCCATTGTGTAGTTAGGTTAGAGGGAAGCCTTCGCTCTAAGCGAAGGCTTCCCTAACAGTATTAAAGTTGCTAAGGAAGCCTTCCCTTTGAGGGAAGACTTCCTTGTTTATATTAAGTTTTTTCCAAAAATAGCGATTTGTTTTCAATAATAAAGAATAGTTTTGTGGACTTATCATTTACTCTATTTTAAAATCTACGAAATGTCTTCTTTCAAAATTACAGGTGGCCGACAACTCAGCGGTGAAATTACACCACAGGGCGCAAAAAACGAGGCTTTACAGATTGTTTGTGCCGTATTACTTACCTCAAAACCTGTAACGATTCATAATATCCCCAATATCAGAGATGTAAATCAGCTCATTGAGTTATTAGGCGATTTGGGTATAAGTCAAACTCGCCTAAGCGACTCGGCTATACGTTTTGAGGCATCGGACGTAAATATTCAGTTTATGGAAACCGAAACGTATCGACAAAAAGCGGCTGCCTTGCGTGGCTCTGTCATGTTGCTTGGGCCTATGTTGGCACGGTTCAAAAAAGGAAAAATACCCCGCCCAGGTGGCGACAAGATTGGCCGCCGCAGACTTGATACACATTTTTTGGGATTTGAAAAACTGGGTGCAAAGTTTGACTATGACCCCGAAGACGGTGGTTTTTATCAGGTCGATGCCAGTAACCTCAACGGAACGTATATGTTGCTCGATGAGGCTTCGGTAACAGGCACTGCTAATGTACTGATGGCCGCTGTGATGGCCAACGGTACAACAACGATATACAATGCTGCCTGCGAGCCATACCTCCAACAACTCTGCAAGATGCTCAACCGAATGGGTGCAAAAATTGGTGGCATTGGTTCAAATTTATTGACAATCGAGGGAGTGCCTGCGCTATCAGGAACAGAACACACAATGCTACCCGATATGATTGAGATCGGGTCGTTTATCGGTCTGGCGGCTATGACCAAAAGCGAAATTACTATCAAAAACTGCTCTGTGCCAGATTTAGGACAAATTCCGACTGTTTTTCAAAAATTAGGAATAAAGCTCGAAATCAGAGGCGATGATATTTTTGTACCAGCCCAAGACCACTACGAATTGGACACTTTTATTGACGGCTCAATGCTCACAGTGGCCGATGCACCCTGGCCTGGTTTTACTCCCGACTTATTGAGTATTGTTCTCGTAACGGCCATTCAGGCCAAAGGGACGGTATTGATTCACCAAAAAATGTTTGAAAGTCGGTTGTTTTTTGTAGATAAACTTATCGAAATGGGCGCACAGATTATTCTCTGCGACCCGCACCGTGCTACCGTTGTGGGCCTAAATCGAGAAATGCCACTTCGGGGTATTCGTATGGTTTCGCCTGACATTCGGGCGGGGGTGTCGTTGCTCATTGCCGCTATGTCGGCCAATGGCGTGAGCATAATCGACAACATTGAGCAGATTGACCGTGGCTATCAAAACATCGACAGTCGCCTCAATGCGCTGGGAGCAGAGATAGTACGGCTGTAGATGCTTCATCAAACAAAATGTTCATGGTCTAAATTATTTAGACAAAACAGCTAATATACTTTCCTTCGATATATTTCGTCCTGTTTTTTCAGTTTGCATCATTAAACCAAAAGCAAAATCTTCGGCTACATCTTTATTTAAAATACTTACTCTTTCACCCAATTTTTGAGCCAATGCTACCAATAACTTTGAAGTGCTTTTAGATTGCGTTTGTATGATTAGTGTTTCCATGTACAATAATAGTCGTGATTTGATAAAATGTGGTGTCGTTTTAATAAAATACAGATAATTACCAGCACAACTCTACAGTTTATACCCAACCGTAAGCTGCCAAACGCCTGAGCGTTGCTTAAAACTACTTTCACGTTGGCCGACTGGTATGGTAGGGTCTTTGAAATAAATCGACTGCGCCGTAACATTCTGAATACTCCCCATGTACCGCAAATTAACTACAAATTTATTGCCAAACCCATAACCCGCCCCAGCATGAAACCCTACCGTTAGTGTCTGAAAAGGCGAGAATTGTGGCGGATTGGCTGAGTAATTTGCCAATAACGTTTTGAGCTTACCATCTTCTGCTACATTGACCGAAAACATTGGCCCTCCTGAAACTTCAATTTTATTGAACCTGTGACCAATCGATAGCGGAATATCTATTTGTGTATATTTAATCGTAGTCGTGGTGGTTTTGGTTGTGTTGTTTCCCAAAAACTGGTCTATTTGCGCACCTTTGACCGACAGCATGAGTTCGGCTTGCAAAAATGTAGGTTCTAACGTCCGCACATAGCCACCAATGGCATAACCAAACACGGGCGAGGTTTTGGTACTAAGTCGCTCAGACGCACGAGATGATGCTGCACTTTCGGGCGACCAATTAAAATCAACACCCTGAAAACGGCACATTTGTAAGCCCACTTTGATACCTGTTTCTACTTTTTTTTGGGCTTGAATCGTTATCGAAAATAAACAGAGGCAAAAAATAATATTTTTTTTCATTCACTCAATAGTTTGGTTATTAGTTGGTTAAATTCTTCTACAAAATCGTCGTAATATTTACCAGTACCCGGCCCCGAAAACCCTGTATGTATTTCTCTTACTTTTCCTTTTCGGTCAATAAAAATAGTCGTTGGGTAGCCTGCTATTCGGTTGAGCATTGGTAGTGCTTTGCCAGCGTCGGCGTTGTCGGTACCTGCCAACACAACGGGATATTGTACTCCAAAACGCTTATTTGTCCGCTCGATTTTAGGCCCCGAAATAGCCATATCTAACGTATGCTCAAACGATAGCCCTATTATTTCAACGCCACGGCTACGGTTTTTCTTGTACCAAGGGGCCAAAAACTTGGTCTCGTCCATGCAGTTTGGGCACCAAGTCCCCATGATTTGCAAGATAACGACTTTATTTTTAAATCGCTCGTCTTTGAGCGATACCGTTTGGCCTTGCGGTGTTTTGAACGAAAAATCAATGGCATCGAATCCTTCTTTCAAGTAGGTGAGTTGGGTAGGTGGTATGAGTGCGGCGGCTTCGTCTCGTACCATTCTAAATTTTTGAAAACCCAAAACACCAGCCCAGAGGCCGCCTTTAATCTGACCATTTGCGCCTATGGCTGCCCTAAACATATAAGCGTGTGAGCCGTCATAGCACGACAAAAACAGGCTATCGCCCTGTACGTCGCCAGCCAAATAACGATAGTCGCCAGTAGGAGTCAAGAAAGTACCCGAGAGTTTGAGACCTTGCTGCGACAAAACTCCAACTGCAAAAGTTGAGTCGCCATTTGGTTTATAAAAATAAGTAGCCCATTTGCCAGATACATTGTGGGTCGTCTTGGTTTTGTTTTTTATAAATCGATAATCATACCCAAATTGTGCCTTGAAGGGTAAGACCGATACCCAATTTCCGTTCCGTAGTTTTTTCCAAAAACCTATCATTTCGTTGCCCGATACCTTAACGACCAAGTCAGAGTCGAACATTAGCATTGGAATATGTAACGAATCTTTTTCAAAATAGGCATCGTCAAGAGGTAGTTTTTCGGTTCCGTTTAGAGCCAATACCCCAAACTTGCCCCCAGCCTTTGGGCTAAGTTCTAAACCAAAAGGTAATTCGTGCCCACTTCGCCTGATGGCTGCCCGCCATTGACCTGCCTTAACTGTCTGACTGACAACAAGATGAGAACACAGTAGCAAGCTAACAAATACAATAGACCAGTTTTTTATCATTGTTTTGGTGAATAGTTTTGGCAAAATTACTAAGTTTGTGTAAGTAAAACTAAAATATATGTATCATCAGCCCGTCATGTTGTCGGAATGTTTAGCGGGTTTGGACATCAAGCCAAACGGTGTCTATGTAGATGTAACTTTTGGCGGCGGAGGCCATTCAAAAGCCATTTTGGCAGAACTCAGCGACCGTGGCCGCCTTTTTGCTTTTGACCAAGACCCAGATGCCCGAGCCAACGCCGAAGCCATCAACGACCGACGGCTTACTTTTGTCGATGCCAATTTTAGATATTTACAAAAATACCTAAGGCTCTACGGTGCCGGAAACGTCGATGGTATTTTGGGCGACTTGGGAGTGTCTTCGCACCAGTTTGATACTGCCAGACGTGGGTTTTCGACTCGATACGACGCCAAACTCGACATGAGAATGAACCAACGTGCCGACCTTACAGCACACCAAGTACTGAACGAATACAGTGAGACCGACTTACACAAAATTTTTGGAATGTATGGCGAAGTACACAATGCCCGAACACTCGCATCGGCTATTATCAGTACTCGACCCATTCATACAATAGACGAACTAAAAAGTGTGTTGCAACGATATGCACACCGAGGCAAAGAAAATAAGTATTTTGCTCAGGTATTTCAGGCTGTCAGAATTGAGGTAAACGATGAACTCGGTGCGTTACAAGATTTTTTGAGCCAAAGTGTAGAGGTTCTTAAACCCAGCGGGAGGCTCGTTGTCATGGCTTATCATTCATTAGAAGATCGTTTGGCCAAAAATTTTATCAATAAAGGCAAGTTTCATGGCGAAGTAGATAAAGACCTGTACGGCAATGAAATCAAGCCCCTGCAAGCCATTAACCGAAAGCCCATTGACCCAACCGACGATGAGGTAGCTCTCAACCCAAGAGCAAGAAGTGCTAAACTGAGAATTGCTGAGAAAAAATAGACCTCAAATATATACTATCATGGCCAAAAATATAATCAAAAGTCCACCAACGCCAGCACAACCACAAGAAGCAAGTGGGTTGGCTGTTTGGCTCAATAGTTTTAGTCCTTTTCGTCGAATGACAGGCGATAAGTTTCCAGTACATTACATCGACGGGGCTATGTGGATGTTATTGATTGGTCTTGTTTTGATAGGCTGTGAACACAACGCCGAGCGGCAGATGAGACAAATCAGAAAAAAAAAGGAAGAAATAGATAATCTTCGTTCGGTCTATACCATCGTCAAGTCCAATTTTATGAAGCAGGGCAAGCAGTCGGAACTCATACCGCAGGTAGAGCGTATGGGGCTTATCGAAAGTAAAACTGCCCCTAATCGAATTGTGATTAAAGTAGAAGAAAAATAACAAGGGGGTTCAGACTTTAAGTCTGAACCCCCTTGAAACAAAAAACGAACTCTAATTTTTCTTTGGTGCGGCAGGTGTTGCCGTTACTGGCTTAGAAACTGGCGCAGCGGCTGGTTGTTTGAGAGCAGCAGCGGCATCTTTAACAGCCTGTGGTACTTGTGGTGTGGGAGGCTCTACACCCAGTTTTTTCAAAATCAAGTTGCTGATATTGTTTTCTTCAACACCCGAGTACAAAATAATTGGAGTAGAATTATTGCCTGCGTCCATATTTAAAATATATGTAAAACCGTTTTCTTTGCCAACGGCGCTGATAGCCTCGTTGATTTTGACCAACACGGGCTGTACCAGTTTCTGGTATTTGTTTTGCAAATCTTGCTCAGAACCTTGCTTCAACTCCGTGATAGACTGGTTCATGCCTTGCAGCTCTTTTTCCATATCAGCACGGATCAATTCTGACCATGTGGCTTGATTTTTTTCGTACTTTTTGTACTTTTCTTCAAATTCTTTTGATTTTTCTTGCAATACTTTTTCAAGTTGTTGTTTTTGAATCTGAAGCTCATTCTGAATTTTTTTGCTGTCTGGCATCACATTCAGAAGGTAATCTACGTTTGTCCAGCCTATTTTCGGGGTAGTTTGCGCTTGTGCGCCCATTCCGACTAAGGCCAATACCGCTACGGCGGCCACAATCAGTGTACTTTTCATTTGATTTTACTGTTTAGATTTGGATTTGTTTGAACTATCTTTTGCATTTGGTGGCACATCTGCCGCTGGTGTTGCAGTGGCTTTAACGCTATTTTTGGTATTTTTATTGTCTGAGCCAAGCCCCAATTCTTCCATCACGTAGTCGGTATAGTCGTGTTGGGGATTTGAGTAAACAACTACAAACTCACTTGATTTGTCAAATATAAAATCTAACTTTCGTTGTCGGGCTACTTTTTCCATGGCCTTATATACTTGGTCAGTTACGGTTTTGATGGTTTCTTTCTTTTTTTGAAACAACATACCCTCAAAACCAAATATCTTGTTGTTGTATTCTCGTGCTTCGGTTGCTTTGTCGGCTATTTCTTGCTGTCGTTTGCGTTTAAGGTCTTCGGTTAGTAGTACTTCTTCGGCCTGATATACTCGCTGCAAGCGGTCAATGTCAGCAAATTTATCCTGAATTTCTTTCGTCCATCGTTCCGAAAACTTATCTACATCGGCTTGTGCCTTTTGATAATCGGGCATTTTACCTGTAATATACTCCATGTCCACATATCCAAATTTTTGGGCTGTGGCCATCTCACTGATTAAAACCGAGAGCAAAAGTACAAAAAACCACCGTGCTTTCATATAATTTTATTGTAGTTTATTGGTTTGTAACTCTTTCAATGATAATTTGTTTGAGGGTACTTTTATAATTATATTGGTAGTTTTTCAACTTTTATCATCAAAATTTAGGAAGTCCTACTGTTTTTAGTATATGATTAGCTCTATCGACTTTATCTTTAAAAAGTGTCTGTTCAGTATATTTATCGTCCAGATTGGAATTAAACCTAAAACCTTTTGGGAGGTTTTTTTTTACTGTTTTTTCAGTCTTCATAATCTTAAATTTACGGATTGTGCTAATTAAAAGATAAAGTTTTTGACCTGTAAAATGGGCATTTCGGCAATAAAATTTAAAAATATTGCGAATGTTAAAGCTGTTATTT
>JAYWHT010000074.1:0-37708 GCA_043777595.1 Spirosomataceae bacterium | reverse complement strand
GTGAAGCCAACGATAGATGCTTCCTTACGTCAGCATGACAAGGGAAACTTGTCACCCTGACGACAGGAAGGGTCAAGAGCCAATGCCTGGGTGAGGTAAACGATAGATGCTTCCTGTCGTCAGCATGACAAGGAGAGGCGAAGGGTCAAGAGCCGATGCGTGGGTAAGGCCAACGATAGATGCTTCCTCACGTCAGCATGACAAGGGAAACTTGTCACCCTGACGACAGGAAGGGTCAAGAGCCAATGCCTGGGTGAAGCCAACGATAGATGCTTCCTTACGTCAGCATGATAAAAAATAATAAAACCAAAAATATGAAAGAGCATAACTACTATGTCTATATCTTGACCAATTATACCAAAACGGTGCTTTATACAGGCGTTACTAACGACTTACAGAGGCGACTCGAAGAGCATAAAAACAAAACGAGTACTTTTACAGCCAAATACAACTGTTATTATTTGGTGTACTGGGAACACCACCAGTATATCAACAATGCCATAGCACGAGAAAAAGAAATAAAAGGCTGGCGACGAAGTAAAAAGGAAAGCCTTATTGTATCGTTCAATCCAAAATGGGAATTTTTGAATGAGCAGATTTAAGAATAGTCTATTTTGTAACTGCGTGGGTAAGGCAAACGATAGATGCTTCCTTACGTCAGCATGACAAGGGGAGGCGAAGGGTCAAGAGCCAATGCGTGGGTGAAGTCAGCCTTTTGTCACCCTGACGTAAGGAAGGGTCAAAAGCCGTTGCGTGGGTGAGGCCAGCGATAGATGCTTCCTTACGTCAGCATGACAAAGAAGACGCCTAACTGGCACAAAGGCCACAGGAGGGGTGGGATTGCATAGTCCCCAAAGTCAGAAAACAAATTTGATATTTAATTTACAAAAACCAAACCTACTATTTTTATGACCAGAATCATTATTGCCGTATTTTATTTAATGGCTGTTTCAGCCGTGCTTTGTTCGTGTGGAGCATCTTGCGACTATGTAAACGTTCCCTACGTTGCAATAGAAGAAAAACAAGTGCCACTGACATATTCAGTCGGAAACTCAACTTGGCGGCGAATCGACGGAACAGTGCTATTTGACACACACCCAAGGCTACACACAGAGACAGAAATAACCAACACCAGCGAAAAAGGGGGGAGTTTTAGATTAGTCAAAAAATACGAAACAACCCAAGATGAAGAAATTGTGTTTAAAGATGAAAAATACATCAATGCAGGCCAAACAAGAAACTTTGTTTTTGAGAAAGAACTACCCGATTATATTACGATCAAAGAAAGCAAAACGCAGTATGAGGTTTATCCGTCTGCGATGAAAGTAAAGACAGAAATTACCAAGTTTAGAGCCTGCAACACCTGCGATACAGATTGCAAAGCACTGACCAATGACTATTACAGGGAGACAGTCCCTGCCCAAACGGATAGCTCAACATGGGTGTTTTATGACAACTCACTGACGGCAAAATTTAAAAGACTGACGGCAAAATTGTAATGGTTAGCAAACAATTTAAGAGATTAGACAACTTTTTGAGATTAGACAACTTTTTGAAAGTTGTCTAATCTTAGGCGAAAGAGGATATTCAAATTAGTAAAACGATAATAAAACCAAACAAAACCATGCACAAAGTCACATTTCCTCTTGTACTTGCCCTGCTGACGCACACGGCCGCCCATGCTCAAAATACCTATGCTGTGGTAGTGGGTGTATCAGATTATGAAATAATGGACTACAAAACAGGCGACCTAAACTATGCCGACAGCGATGCTGGGCAATTTGTGGCATTTTTGCAAAGCCCCGCAGGCGGGCGTGTACCTACCCAAAACATCATAAAACTCACCAATCAAAGAGCCACCCAAGCCAATATTAAAGACGGTATGCAGATATTTGGGCAAGCAACACCGCAAGACCGAATTGTTTTTTATTTTTCAGGACATGGTCTTCAGCAAGCCTTTGTGCCTTACGATGTACGCCAAAACAACTACGCCAGCCTACTCACCCACGCCGAGGTCAAGGCGGCTTTCAAAGCCTCGGCAGCCAGCACCAAGCTCATCATAGCCGATGCCTGTATGTCGGGTAGTATGCGTAGCCGCCAAGCCCCTACGCTGAAAACCACGGCCAAGGCGTTCGGCGACCTAAATGTAGCCATGATACTGTCGTCGCGCTCTACGCAGACCTCTGCCGAAACAACCAACGTTAGAGGGGGCATATTTACTTTTTATCTACTTGCAGGCTTAAAAGGCTCTGCCGATACCAACAGCGACAGAGCAGTAACTATCAAAGAACTTTATAAATACGTGGCACGAAGAGTAAAACGAAGCACCCCCAATGGCCAAGCACCTGTGTTTGCAGGCAAATTTTCAGACGATTTAATATTATCAACATTGAAACAACTATGATGAAACACCTCGCAGTTTTGATAGTAGTGCTTAGTTGTTACACCGCCACCCAAGCCCAAACCGACCCCAATTTTTTTAAGTATAAAAGCCAGGCAGACGATTGTTTTGCCAAAAAAGACTACCCCTGCGCCGACAAATGGTACAGGGCAGCACTCGTAGTAAAAGCCAACGATGATGACTGTAAAGATAAACTTGCCAAAACAAGGCAAGCTAAGAAAGAACAAGAAGCAGAGGTAGAAAAACAGCGACAAGAACAAAATAAAAAGCAGCAACATACAAAAATAGACCAAGACCAAAAAGAACAATTAGCAAATGCCGAAAAAGAAAAACAACGACTGGCTGATGAAAATACCGCCTTGAAAACAAGATTGGCAGAAGCCGAGCGGCGGAAAGAAATAGCAGAAAAAAAAGAAATGGCAATAAATGAACGACTTGAGAGAAATATTGTGCAGAATATAGAAATGGTCTATGTGTTAGGTGGCAGTTTTATGATGGGAAGCAACGAGGGGGAAGAAGACGAAAAACCAGTACGCCGAGTTACTGTAGGAAGTTTTTATATGGGTAAATATGAAGTAACCCAAGCACAATGGCGAGCTGTGATGGGCAAAATTCACATTGATTCAGAAGAATGTGACGACTGCCCAATGTACGCTATAAGTTGGGATTATGCACAAGAGTTTTTAACAAAACTAAATGCCCGTACAGGCAAACAATACCGTCTGCCTACCGAAGCTGAGTGGGAATATGCCGCAGGTGGCGGTGCTACCAACCGCACCCGTTTTGGCAATGGAAAAAACATTTTAGACCCAAACGAGGCTAATTTTGATGGAAGTGTAGATTTCCAAACTTATTACTCAGTAGCGGGAATATATCGTGAAAAAGTAGTACCCGTGGGTAGTTTTAGCCCAAACGCTTTGGGCTTGTATGATATGACTGGTAATGTATTCGAATGGTGTGATGGCTGGTATAAAGGCTATTTTGGGAATGTTGGCATACCCGACCATACCAATATTCATCATGTTTTACGTGGCGGTAGTTGGATTAGCTATCCTAAAAATAGCCGTGTGTCTTTTCGGAATGATAGTATTTTTACTTTTAACGGTGAGAATTATGGGTTTCGTGTGGTTTCCACTCAGTAAACCCCTTTTTGGTTACCATGCCTCCTTGTCACCCTGACGTAAGGAAGGGTCAGTAGCCGATGCGTGGGTGAAGCAAACGACTGATGCTTCGCTTCGCTCAGCATGACAAAGGAACTATCTGCATAACAAAGGGAACTCTACATAACAAAGAGTAGTTGTCAATACAAAAAAATTACTTTGACATATATAAAAAAATGTACCTTTAATCTTCAAAAATGATAGTTAATTTTTTGCGGGACGTTGCACTAAAACTCAACACGCTACAAATACCGTATATGCTCACAGGTAGTGCTGCTATGGATTTTTACTCAGTAGGGCGAAGCACCAAAGATATCGACATTATCATAGAACTCAGAATAGCTGATGTAGAGCGATTTTTGGCTATCTTTGACAATCATTATTACCACCAGCCGAGCGTTGTGGCAGAAATAAAACGGCGTGGTATGTTCAATATTATAGACTATGAAACGGGTTTTAAGATTGATTTTATCGTGCGTCCCGAAACCGAATATGCCCGTACAGCGTTTGGACGCAGAGTGTGCGATGTTGAAAATTTTGGAGCGCCTGTTTGGGTAATCACAGCCGAAGACTTGATTATCAGTAAAATCAGATGGATTCAAGACCTATACAGCGACCGTCAAATAGCAGATGTTTTACAGATTTTGAACAACCCCAACCTTGACACTGGCTATATCAAAGAATGGATTAGAGATTTGAAACTAAATACTTACCAATTAACACTATGACCGATACACCTGATTTTATTGCCAAAAAACAATTTGAGATAGTGATGAGCAAGTCAGTAGCTCAACGTTTGCAACTCACCGATGCCATGATGCGCCAGAGTAGGCTCTTGGCCGTCAATCGCATCAAAAAAGCAAATCCCAACTGCACCGATAAAGAGTTGAAATACTTGATTATTGAAGATTATTATGGTACAGAATTAGGCGAAAAACGATTGAAAGACCTCAAACAGCATTTTTTTAATTATTAACCCTATGCTACAAACCCCGCCCACCGCATCATTGCCACAGTACGCTCAAAGACAATTTTTGATTTGTCTTTCGCAAAAATATGTCCAAAATGGCCGTGAGAGTAGTGTCGCTTCGGCTGTTCCAATCAATACTGCTATGTTATTACAATTTAAAGAAGCCCTGCAAAATGTTCCGTACTTACTCGTAGGCGGACTGGCTACACACCACTGCTCGTATGACACTCGATGCCGACATATTGATACTTACCAAAGACCAACAAAAAGTAGAAGTTTGCCTCGAAGCCTATCAATATCAAAAAAAAGGAGCGTTGAGCATTGGTGGTAGCACATGGGTGTCGGCTACGGGCGAAGTCTTGGACGTATTTGGTGTTGATGAAACTATTGGCAGGCCAAATGCAAGACTTGGCCGATATTACCAGAATGTTAGGCGCAGCAAAAATAGTGGTGGCTATGTATGTAAGAATTTTTATCTGAAACTTGATTAGTTGTTCAAGTCTTTATCTGACAAAGCCCTAAAAGGTAAGTGATAGTTTACATTTTTTTTTAATCTACCACCCTCGTACCACCATCAACCGTAATAATATACGCTTTGCCGCCCTCACGCTCAATGGCTTCGGCTACGGCTTGGGCGTTGTTGGGGGCGTAGGCATACATACAGCCACCCCCACCCGAGCCGTTTATTTTGGCTCCCAAAGCCCCCGCAGAGAGAGAGGCTTCTATCATACGGTCAATTTTGGGTGTTGAGGTTTTTTTATAATCTCTCAGGTTTTGGTGATGCTCGTATAGTAATTGACCAAAGGCTTCGTTGTCAATATTTTTTTGTGATAAAATAATCTTGCCCGCTCTCAAAATATCTCTATCGCTCACATTGGCATTGAATAGCCCCCATTCGTCAGCCGTCAAAATGGCTTTATAGTCTGGTGATTTTTCGGCTTCGGTTGTAAAAATTGAAAACGTAGGGTCGTATTGTTTTACTTTGTCAATAATAGCTTCCATGCCATAGCGGCAGCGTGCCAAAATGCCCAGCGTGTCTTTGGCTTGTTGCGAGTCGCCAAGTACAAACGTACCGAGGTCGGGTTGCAAGGCTTCTACATGAATTTGGGGGACTGACTCTAAATAAATTACGTTGCCGATAGCTGTCGAATATTGGTCCATCATACCGCCTGGCTCGCCAAACTCCAACACTTCGGCTTCGTAGGCAATCTCGCCCAATGTCTTGGTGGACAGTTCGGCTGGGTTATCGGCCATTCGAGCCAAAAAATTAGCCCAACTCACATTCAAAGCCGAAGAACTCGACGTACCCGAATTGATAGGAATATTACCACGCACTTCGCATTCAAAACCAACACTAAACTCAAAACCACGCTTTTTGAGTACATGAATAATACTCCTAAAATAATCTCGTTCACGTTTGTATGGAAAAACGTCTGTCAAACTAAACTGCTCTGTATGACCAATATCGGGCATCTCAATCACTATCAAATTATCGGCTCGTTTTGAGCCACTGATTTCAATACGCCGAGAGATGGCGGCAGCTATGACGGGTAAGCCCAAATAATCTTGGTGTTCGCCAAAAAAGCAAATTCGGCCTGCGGTACTTATTTTCATATTTTTCGTTTAGTGTCCATAAAAAACGCCAATCCAATCAACATCAACCAAGCGATAGAAGCATAGTTATCTATTTTTTGACCTACTATAACCGAATCTGGCTGAAACTTAAACTCAATTTTATGGCTTCCCGCTGGTACGTTCATGGCTCTCAGCACATAATTGGCTCTAAAATGTGGGGCTTCTACACCATCAATATACGCTTTCCAGTCGATGCCACCACGGTAATATATTTCTGAAAAAACGGCAATTTGTGGGGTTTTGGTATTGGATTGATATATCAAATTGTTGGGTTTATAGTCTATCAATTTAATTTTATTTGCGCTGTCAATCATCATTTTTGTAGCCTTGATTTGTTCCGTAAAACGAACATCTACAAAAGCCACTTGCAGAGGGTCAAATTTATCTAAGGCTTTTATTTCTTCGTCTGCATTTTTTACCATCTTGACCTCCGCCACAAACCACGCATTGCCCATGGCATCGGCATTGCGCTGGGCAATGGGCTGATTTTTGTCATCGGCAGTTATAAAATACTTAGTGTTGAGCATATTATAAACGGCCATATTATTTTTTGCCATTTGGTTTTCAAACAATTCTTGATAACGGCGCAACTTAGCGGCATGGTAACCTCCTAACGATTTATGAAAATACGAAGCCGTAGCATCAGACAATGGACTTGTTGTAACGTCAATCACTCTATAATTGGGGTCTTTGTCTTCCATAATTTGTAAGTTGGCAGCAGTTGGCTGGAAGAGTTCGTCAGTCGAATAGTACTTTGGTTTAAAAGCCGCATCGTTCAAATAACGCTTGTCCACCGACCACAAATCTACCAAAACCAGCAAGGCCAAAATACCCATGACGATATTACTATTTTTGATTTTTTGAGCCACAAAAGCCCAAATCAGCACAGCGGCAGCCAATATAAAAAACAACGAGCGCAGGGCATCTGAGCGCAGAAGCGAGCCACGGTCGTCAATCAATGAGCTATATAAATCGTTGGCCGCCAGTTTATTGTTGCCGAATGCCTGAGTGAGTTGTTCAATAAGTGCAGGGTCGTTATCGCTACGAAGACCAACGATAGACGGCACAAGTGCCAGAATTAGCGTAAGCCCGCCCACAATTCCCAAGCTAATAAAAAACGGTTGCTTGAAAGTGGCCCAGTCGGGTTTTTCAAGTATTTTTTTCAATGCCAATCCTCCCACAATCACCATGCTGAGTTGCAGCAACGACATTATCATACTGACCGACCTAAACTTATTGAACATCGGCAGGTAGTCAAAAAGCAAGTTATTGATTGGCCCCATGTTTTTGCCCCAACAAATAATTAGACAAAGTAAAGCCGTGATGGCAAATGGAATTTTGTAGCGATTGTCGCCAATAAAAAGCCCGAGTATAAACAAAAAACAAACAATAGCACCTGCATAAACCGACCCTTGCACAAACATCTGGTCGCCCCAATAAGTAGGCAAATTTTGGGCAAAGCCGAGGGCTTGGTCATCTGGTACGTTGTAGCGCACGATGGCTTTGTAGGCTTCTGACTTCTCTGTCAATAAACCACCGCCCGATGCCCCGCCCGAAAAATTAGGAATGAGCAACGTCAGCGATTCTAATTTGCCATAACTCCACTCAAAAGCATAGCCACGGTCGAGGCCGTCGGCAGGGGCTTCTTTTTTGCCCAAAGTCAGTTCAGACTTGCCTCTGATGGTTTCTTTTTGGTACTCGTAAGTACTCCACATTCTTGAACTGATGGTAGCAACCGCCAAGCCACCCATCACAACGGCCAGCACACTTGCCAACGCAAACGAGCCAATTGATTTGGTTTTGATGGCTCTGACAAATTCAAAAACGGCAAAAATAATCAACAGCAAGCCTGTGTAGTAGGTTATCTGAAAGTGGCTGGTATTAAAATCAAGACCTAAGCCAATACTAAACAACGCCGCACCGAGCCACGGACGATTTTTGTAGGCCAGCACCATACCCGCAAACATCAATGGAGCAAAGCCCAGCGCATACACTTTGGAAATATGGCCAGCTTCGATGATGACGATATTGTACGAAAAAAAAGCATACGCAATAGCCCCCAACAAACTCACCCACAAGCCGCAGTCTAAGGCCAATAGCAAAATGTAGGCGGCTATGAGGTAATAAAAAATCATGTTGGGCAGGCCGCCCAAAAAGTGGTTGAGGTAGTCGGTAACGACAGGCAACACGCCACGGGTATAGCCACCATGCACCAAGTAAGTAGGCATACCGCCAAACATTCCATTTGTCCAGCCCGTCCATTGGCCCGTTTCTTGTTGGAATAGTGCGGCCTCATGGCCGCCAGCCGCTGCTCGTACAGGGTCGCCTTGGGTCAATATTTTACCCTTCAAGACAGGACTCATATAGCCCACCGAAAGCGCAATGAAGCCCACAACGACAAGTAAATGGGGTAATAGTTTTTTGAAATTGATTGATTTTTTCATTTTTAAAATGTTACTGTGTAAATGTTTGGGTTAGATGATTTCAACTCCTGTTCGCTTTATTTCAGTAATAAACGGGTCGCCTGACAAATAAGAACTGGTTGGATAAAGATGTGGCTCGATAAGCCTATATTTTTTATTGACTCGGGCTATCAAGCCCAAATTAGTCCATTTGCTTGATCCAAATTGGTCAGAAACTAAGAGTACATCTATGTCCGAATTTTCGTTTGCGTTGTCTTGTGCCGTTGAGCCAAACAATATTACTTTTTCAAAAATAATATTGTTTTCTTTACAACTTTCAATAAAACTCTCGACGGTTTTTATGGCAATTGTTCGAGTAAGCATCTGGTTATTATTTTAACTTTTGAGATGATTTTTTATTCCGTGGTCTATGTCTTCACAGACCACGAAGCGAATTTATAAGGCGTTCTGTTATGCGCTTTACCCATTGCTTCAAAATCATGTTCCGTGTATCCTTTTTCGGTAACAACCTGCTCGATAGTAGCTTGAAATTTACGAAACTTAAAAGCCAATTTATTATTCATCATCACTAATACCTATCTTTTCTGACATAAACCACATAATCGTTGGTTTTTGAGGCCGCAAAATAGTTGTTATTTACCAAATTTCTTAATGCCTCATATTGATTTAGGTTATAACGCCCCCGATTGTTTATTCCAGACGACTTTGCCCCAACGGCATCTACAATAACAGGTGGCAGATTTTGAGTTAATTCTTGTACATATTCCTGATAATAGTCTGCTCGATACGGGTAGTTTTCAATGGTTTCTAATATCGAATGGTTGTGCCGTATGGCTTGTGGCAACTGGATTTCGACATGGTACTTGCAAGCCCAGCCCCAGATAGTGATGGCCTCGTTGGGATTAGTATATTCAGCAATTTTCAGGCCCAAAGTCGTGGCAGGAATCGTTAATTGCGTTTTGTATTTATTCAAAATACCGTCAGAGTTATACCGCAGAGCGAGGTTGAGGGGAGAAGTAGCTACAAGAATAGTGAGAAGTGAAAAGCGAGAAGTGAAAAATGAAAAACGAGAAGCATCAAGTGGGAATCGTTTTTCACTTTTAGCTATACATTTTTCACTAAATAGCCCCCAATGACCAACAACCAATGACTTATCAACTATCACCGCCACCCAAACCGTGAGCGGGAGCAACAAAAACAAAAAATAATGTACCCGCCCAATGCCTGGCTTGGCAATGGCGTAGAGGCTTAAAAGTAAAATAGTGAGAAGTGAATAGTGAATAGTGAATGGTGAAAAGCAAGAAGCATCAAGTGAGAGTCGTTTTTCACTTCTCACTATACGTTTTTCACTATTCGCTATACGTTTTTCACTTCTCACTATACGTTTTTCACTAAATAGCCCCCAAAGACTAACGACTATGACATTCAAAACCAAAAACATCAAATCTCTTGACTGACCGATGCCCATGAAGACACTTTTTAGGCTATCTAAACCCGATACTGCGGTCATTGTCATTCGTCCGTCTATTTCGCCAAATTTACTAATGGCCGCATTGCCTGTGATGTAGTGATTTAAAAAATAGCCCAGCACGTTGTTTTTAAACAAAATACCAAAGAAAAAAACTGGAAATACCGCCGCCGCCAAAATGCCTATGGCGTAATATTTAAAATGTATTTTATTGCGAATTAGTACAATCAATAATAAAACAAGAATACCCAGCACAATAAACACTGCCTGAATTTTGGCAAAAGGAACAAGACTGGCCGTGAAGCACAAACTAAATATTTGAAGAGAAATATTTTTGTTAGGGCCAGATGTATGATGTATGTTGTATGTTGTATTTGATGTCTTGTCGTCAGAGGTACTCGCATCACACATCTCACCTCTTTTTTTTGTATTCTGATAAATAGAAACTAACCAATAACCACACATCGAAGTGAGCCAAACAGATAGCATCTCGCTGTTGTAACTCACCAAGTCAGAATGTTGAGTAATGCTCAGAAACAGAGTGGGAATAAGTATCGTAATTCGTGCCGCATAGTCAGAGGTTAGTTTTTGGCAAATTCTAAAAATAACAATCAAACTAAACACACACAATATGACGTTGGCCAAGTGGGCAGTAGTGTAGTCGAGCGGGAAACCAAGCAGATTCAGAAAATACAAAAAATAAGTATTAAGCGGCCCCGAAGTAGTGCCATCGACAGCCACTCCCCAAACAGGACTCACAAATTTGAGTGTCAGGGCTTGGGTCAATACTTGGCTTTCGTCTGGGTTTATTTCTTGATTGTGCAGAATAACAGGAAGCCGACAAAGCACAAAAAACAAAAACAGAAAGCAAACGTAATATGTACTTTTAAATTTTAGGGGTTCATTATTCATTATCAATTATTCATTTTACATTATCAAGCCGCACCCATTCGCCACGGTTGTTGGTGGCTATCAAGTACCAGTTTTGTTTTGAAATATCAATAGTGTTGGGTAAAATAGCCAAAAAACCCGTATCTTGATAAGCCGCTGATTTTTGGGAAGCTACCAAATCGTATCTTTTAAAAAACAATGTTTCATAAACCGTGCCATTGACGACAACATATATTTTTTGAGCCGTAACAGGCCGTAAAAACCGTACCCAACCCTTGATGGCCGACTTTGAAGGGTTTATCCAGTCTATGCCGTATTCTGTATTTGTATCTGGTTTACTTTTGATAACTTTCTTGAAGTTGTCAAAGATTATTGAATGGCTGGCCTCATTCGTTTGTAATTTAAAAATAGCATCAGATTTTTTGAGAATATTGGTCGCAAATACACTATCAAAATGACCAGCTACGTTGTAGCCATTCTCAAAAAACCAAGCATCGGCCATGCGTAGTTCTTGATTGTTTCTGATTCGAGGAAAATAAACATAAATCGATAGCACATACAAAGCCAAACTACCCATTAACCCAAGACCCAAGACCCAAGACCTGATTTTAGATTCTAAAACGTGCATCGAAGTTAAGAAAATGGTGGCCAAAAACAACGACGATGTAATACGATAACGAGATGGATACGCACCCTCCAAGCCACGAGACGACCGCAAGAGTGCCGCCGCAATAGCCGTTAATAGTATAAAAACAAGAATATAAAATAGCGTTGGATTGACTTTGTAGTATTTGCTAAAAAACAAATATAGCACCCAACAAGCACCTACCCAGCCAACTATTGGAGCAATAAATGGTAGGGACGGGTGGTATAAATTATTGCCCAAAAATGCACCAAAAAACATAGCCATTTCGAGCCAGTTGCCATGCAGCAAGCGATCGATGACAGAACCGTTTTGAGACGATGATTGATATTGATAAAAATAAAGTAAACACAAAGTACCCAAAACGACAGCCGAAATAGTTAGATTACGCCATTGTTTTTGGATAAAATAAAATAATAAAAGTGTAGGAACAATAAACAAACCACTACCCGAAGTACCGATGCACAATGTAGCGAACAGTAAAGCATGGTATGGTTTTTGTTGAGTTGCAAAATGGACAGAAAGACAAACGAAGGCATAAATACCAAAATTTTGAATTGAGGCCATCGCCCAAAACTGATTGTCCCACGACTGAAACTGAAAAAGAAGCAGAGAAGTAGTGAATAGTGAAAAGTGAAAAGTGAAAAATGGTGAAGATGTTTTTTGCCCACGACCCACGACCCACGACCCACGACTTTTATAAAGCACCCAGCCAACAACTAACAAACTCAGATTGCCGAGCCAAATAAGGTCTATAAATACAATTTTACCCCTTAAAAAATAGTCTAAAAGTGATATTGAGCGTACTACGACTAAGCGGTGTTCGTTGTGTTGGGCAAAAAGTTGTGAGAGTTTTTCAGAAAAAGTACCGCTACTTTTCCAATCTAAAATAGTTTTCAAGACGACATTATAGTCGTCATAAAAAGGAAAATTATACTGAAAATAACCAAGCGTAGCGAAGTAAAAAAGAACAATAAACGCAATTAAAATACTAACAATTAGCGATAGCGAGCCTTTGATATTTGTCGGGCTATTGGAGTATATCATGGTACAAAGATGAGGTAAAGCAAATTAAATTTAGGTAAAATATATCAGAAAAATCAAAAAAATGCTTCTTAAATGCAAAATAGAAATAAATTTGCAGTTCCTAAACAGGATATTTCCACCTACACCTCAAATATTAGTCAAAACTTAACGAAACCTATTGATGAAGAAAATTGCAGTATTTACATCGGGTGGCGATGCGCCCGGCATGAACGCCTGCGTGCGTGCCGTTGTACGGTCGTGCGTGTATTATGGCATCGAGGTTTGTGGCATAACACGGGGCTATACAGGCATGATTAGCGGCGACATTAACCCCCTAAACTCTCACTCTGTCAGTAATATCATTCAGCAAGGTGGCACTATCTTAAAGTCGTCTCGAAGCAAAGAATTTATGACCAAAGAAGGCCGCCAAAAAGCATACAACCAACTACAAAGTCATGGCATTGAGGGACTTGTGGCCATTGGTGGCAATGGTACATTTACGGGTGCGTTGGTGTTTTTTGACGAATTTGGTGTGCCAACAGTTGGCGCACCTGGCACGATTGACAACGACCTATACGGCACAGACCACACCATAGGCTACGACACTGCCGTCAATACAGCCCTCGAAGCAATTGATAAAATTAGAGACACCGCTGGCTCGCACGACCGTGTTTTTTTTATAGAAGTCATGGGCCGAGACTCTGGCTATATTGCTGTTGAGTGTGGCATAGCGGGGGGGGCCGAAATTGTGATGGTACCCGAAGTACTGACACCCATAACCGAGGTCATGGAAACGCTCAAACAAGGCTGGAACCGCTCAAAATCGTCGTCAATAGTCATTGTGGCCGAAGGCGACGAAGAAGGCCACGCAAGCGTAGTGGCCGATAAAATCAAAAAAAGAATTGGCATAGACATAGACATCAGAGTAACGACCTTGGGGCATATTCAGCGGGGTGGCTCACCAACCGCCGCCGACCGCATCTTGGCAAGCCGCTTGGGGCTGGCCGCCGTTGAGGGGCTAATAAACGGCAAAAGTAACGTCATGGCAGGGATTATCAACGACGATATTGTTTATACACCCTTTATAGATACCATCAAACTACCCAAACCCATCAATAACGATTTGCTACGAATGGTCAAGATTTTGAGTGTCTAAATATACCCAGCCACTTTGTAAACAACCACGCCAAGCATTTCGTGAAAAACGACATAAAAATAAAATAACGCTTCTTCATTAGGGAGTAGCTGATCGAACCAAAAAACGGTTTTTTCTTGCATAAAATGCGCAGGAAAGGGCAAAGCATTGATACCTACTTTTTTGAAACAACCCATTGCCCGAGGTAAGTGAAAAGCCGAAGTGATGAGAATACAGTCTTTGGTATGAAATTGGTTTTGTAAAATTTGTGCCGAAAATTTGGCGTTTTCACGTGTATTGAGCGATTTTCCTTCCAAAATAATATCCTCGGCTCGTACACCTGCGTTGGTCAAAAATACGGCCATTTCTTGCCCTTCTCGGCTCGTGATATTACCTCTAAAACTACCCTGCCCGCCGCTGATGAGTATTTTTTTTATTTTGCCAGATTTGTATAACTGAAAAGCCTGCGCTGTTCGGTCAAAAGCCCTACCAACCCACACGTGCTGGGTTGCTGGGTCGTAGGCCTTCGACATTCCACCAGTTAGTACCACTCCAACTTCGTAGTCTTTGACAATGACCGACTGCTTAACAAAATCACCTTCCCACCACTTAACAATCTGATTGACAACAATTTGATTGCTGGCTACATATAAAAAAATCATCGAAATGAGCATCACTCTACGGCTTCTGGTTCGGTTTTTGGTTATCAAACAATACATCAAAGCCATAAAAATCAGGGGCAGCGGCATAAATAATACGTCGAGAGTTTTGGAAAGAATATAAAACATTTGCTATTTGTAAAATGGTAGAAACGTTGGCAATAAATAGAATAAAACCAACTTTTTGGCGTTATTTTTGCAAGTAATCTTAAAAAACCAATCTACAAAGAAAATGAAAATATTTAGACATTCATTCTTTCATTCTTTTATTCTTTTACTCTTTTGCTTAACAAGCTACGCCCAGTACCGCATCGAAGGCCAAATCAAGGGGCTGGCGGGTGGCGAGTGTATTTTGGCCAATAACTACATCACGGGTAGTTTATATGCCAAAGACACCGCCACCGTCGATGCCAATGGCAAGTTAGTGATAGAAGGCCCTAAGCCTCTACCGCAAGGTATTTATGAATTGATATTGCCCAGCCGTAAAGTTAGAGTCAGCTTTTTGATTGGTAAAGAGCAAAATTTTAGTTTTAGTTTAGACACTCTTGACGTTTTGGGAACAATAAAAATCAAAGGCTCGCCCGATTCTGAACTTTTTTATGAGTTTCAGCAAGCTATGAAAAACTATGAAGCCGATGCCAAGAAAATTCAAGATGCAAAGCCAACTGATGCAGACAAAAAAATAAAAGCCGTCCAAGACAAACGCAAAGGTTATTATGACAAGTTTATGAAAGACAACCAAGACCGCATGGTTGCTGTTTTTTTTAAGGCTGCCGCCGAACCCGAAGTACCTACTGCCCCAAAATTACCGAATGGCAAAACTGACTCTGTATGGGCTTTTAATTATTATAAAAATCATTTTTGGGACAATTACAATTTTGCCGACGAACGCCTAATCCGTACTCCATTCTTGAACTCAAAAATGGAAAGATACATACGAGACCTGACCGTTCAGACCGAAGACTCGATAATGAAATCTGCCAATTTTATGATTAAGAAAGCCATAGACGGCAAACAAACAGAAATGATTTTTACTACCATTATGTTTGTTACTCGTGAGTACGAAAATGCCAAAATTATAGGCACAGAGGGCGTATTTGTACAAATTGCGGAAAAATATATATTAACGGGTATTTTGCCATTGAGCGATACATCCTCAAAAAAAGCATTCAGAGACCGAGTGAGTGTATTGAAACCCCTACTGACTGGCAAAGTCATTCCAGACTTGGGAGTACAGTGGGACAGAGGCAATTTTGTCAATATCCATGACCTTAGAGCCGACTACAATGTTGTCTTTTTTTATTCGCCTTCTTGCGGCCACTGCAAAGAATCAGCACCTAAACTCAAAGCCTTTCAGGACAAATACAAAGACAAAGGTGTATCGGTGATGACAATAGCGACCGAAGGAAACGAAGAAGACTGGCGTAAGTTTATTAAAGAATATAAATGGGAGGGCTTGGTAAACGGCTACGGCAGAAGCGTTACGAGGTCGATAGAATATAACAAAGACTATGACGTACTGTCGACACCAACCATTTATGTCATTGACAAAACCCATAAAATTATAGCCCGTAAATTAGGTATTGAGGACTTAGAGCCATACCTAACCGTCCATAAAAGGCAAAAAATAACTAAAACCGAAGCCAAAACATCAAAATAAAACCATGCGATTTTTTAAATTACTTTTTGTTGTTTATTGTCTGACTATTAACGCTTCGCAGGCTCAAAACCGAGCCATAAGCGGCACAATCAAGGGGCTAAAAAACGAACGGCTGATACTGGCGCATTATTTTGGTGCAACTCAATATTTTAGTAAAGATACCGCCCAGACCGACACCAACGGGCGTTTTGTGTTTGATGGCACAATGCCGATTTCAGAAGGGTTGTATTTGGTTGTAAACTCAAAAAAAAGGCAACTGTTTGAAATAATTATCGACAAAAATCAGACATTTTCGCTCGAAACCGATACCCTTGATTATTTTTTGAATATGAAAATCAATGGCTCAAAAGAAAATGAGGTTTATTATAACTATCAAAAAAAACTACGAAACGCTGCTGCCGAAATCAAAGTACTGCAACTACAACAACGCCTAAGGACGGATATGTTGCTAAACAATAAAATAGCAAATGTTCGTAGTGAGTTGTCGGCTTATTATAAACAGTTTATTGAAGACAATTCAAATACTTTTGCGGCCAAAATCTATCAGGCTGCAACAAACATCAGCCTGCCTGTGCCACCCAATCGCAAAGATGGTAAGCCTGACTCGGTATGGCTTTTTAGTTATTATCGAAATCATTATTGGGACAATATAGACTTCGCCGAAGAGCGACTAACCAGAACACCTCACTTACAACGAAAATTAGATGCCTATTTTGATAATTTGGTCTATCAAACCCCAGATTCGCTCACCAAAGCCGCCGATTTTGTGATTGACAAAGCCCGTGCTGGCAAAGCCAAAGACATGATTTCGTACTGTATTTGGTATTTGACCAATAAATACGAAAACCCCAAAACAGTAGGCACAGAGGCTGTTTTTGTACATTTGGCCGAAAAATATTACTTAGGTGGCATCATGCCCATCACCGACTCGCTGACAATTAAGAGCATTGCCCAAAAAGTAAAAATCATGAAACCGTTATTGGTCGGCAAAACCATGCCAGCCCTCAGCATGAGCGATACGCTGCAAATACCTCGCACATTGGCCGATGTCAAAGCCAACTATACTATTGTGGTTTTTTATGACCCCGAGTGTGTGCATTGCCGCCAGTCCACACCAGCCTTGAAGGCTTTTTATGACAAAAACAAAACCCGAGGCGTTCAGATTTATGCGGCAGCCATAGCGCACTCGCCCGAGCAATGGCGCAAGTACATACAAGAGTTTGGTGTCCAAAACTGGATTCATGTCTATGATTATAGTTTTAGAATTGATTTTAAGAATGAGTTTGATGTCGTTACAACGCCGCAGATTTATGTATTAGACAAAGACAAAAAAATAGTAGGCCGCCGTATTCCTGCCGAACAATTGGAGGCCTTTATTGATTTTGAAGAACGGAAAACGAAGTAAAAATAATTCTTGTATATTTGTTCGTACAAAAAATATAAAATTATGAGTAACCGCATTATCACTGACATACTCGAAGAACCAGATGCTTACTTTTTGATTCAAGAAGTTCAGCTAAAACTGAATGACGAAAAAACAAGACGCTTGGCGTTTTATAATGACATAACTGAGCAAGAAAAGGTAGAGTTTATCAATGGACAAATCGTAGTTCACTCCCCCGTAATGAAACGGTATAACGTTGCTTCGTTGTTGCTGGCTCGTTTAATGAGCGTTTATTCGGATATTCATCAATTAGGTTTTGTAGGTATCGAAAAGATAATGATAACCCTGACCAGAAACGACTACGAGCCAGATATTTGTTTTTTTGATAAACAAAAAGCCGATACTTTTACAGACAAGCAAACGCTTTTTCCTGCACCAGATTTTGTGGTAGAAATACTATCGGACGGTACAAAAGACCGAGACAGAGGCGTAAAATTTAAAGACTACCAAGCCCACAAAATTCAAGAATATTGGATTGTCGATGCCGACCAACAGACGATTGAGCAATATTGCTTGACCGATGGCCAATATGAACTTATGCTAAAATCGACAGAGGGAAACATCAAAAGCGTTGTACTAACAGGCTTTCAGATACCTATACAGTCTATTTTTGACGAAACGCTTAACTTGGAAGCTATGAAGCGATTGATGTAGTTTTTGAATTTTAGGGAAGCCTTCGCTTAAAGCGAAGGCTTCCCTCGTAAACTTCTATATCAATTCCAAAATCCGCTGCTCAGATACTGCATAGCCAATTTTGGTTTTTAGCTCGTCGATGTGTACCCGTTCTTGCCCCATTGAGTCTCGGTGACGAATTGTTACGGTGTTGTCTTCTAAAGTCTGGTAATCGACAGCGATACAAAACGGAGTACCAATCAAATCTTGACGAGTATAACGCTTGCCAATGGCATCACGCTCTTCATAAAACACTCGGAACTCTGTTTTGAGCAATTTTTCAATTTCGTGCGCTTTTTCGGGTAAACCATCTTTTTTAACTAACGGAAAAATCGCTGCCTTGAACGGTGCCAAGGCAGGGTGTAACTTTAAGACGGTTCTTTGTTTTTCTGTTTCGCCCTCTCCTACTGTTTCTTGCGTAAAAGCATTACAAAAAGTAGCCAAAAACAAACGGTCAGCCCCAACAGACGTTTCGACTACATACGGAACGTAATTGCCGAATGGCTTACCATTTTCGTCTAAGTCATTGTCAAAATATTGTTGTTTTTTCTTTGAATATTCTTGGTGGGCTTTCAGGTCGAAGTCTGTCCGCGAGTGAATACCCTCGATTTCACGAAAACCAAACGGAAACTGATACTCAATGTCTTCGGCGGCATCGGCATAGTGTGCCAGTTTTTCGTGTACGTGGTATTTGAGTTTTTCGGCAGGCAAACCAATGGCTTTGTGAAAACGCAAGCGGGTTTCTTTCCAAGTCCTAAACCACTCACTTTGTGTGCCTGGGCGTATAAAAAACTGCATTTCCATTTGTTCAAATTCTCTCATTCTAAAAATAAACTGCTTGGCAACTATCTCATTTCTAAATGCTTTGCCAATTTGGGCAATACCAAAAGGTACTTTCATACGGCCTGATTTTTGGACATTCAAAAAATTGACAAAAATACCCTGTGCTGTTTCGGGGCGGAGGTAAATTTGGGTAGAATCTTCGGCTACTGAGCCAATTTGGGTACTAAACATCAAATTAAACTGCCGTACCTCTGTCCAGTTGCTGTTTTTGGCGATGGGGCAGATGATACCCTCGGCAATAATTAGTTCACGCACAGCATTGAGGTCTTCATTGCCAAGTAGTCGGCCCATTTCGTTCAGTAAAGCCTGGGCTTTATCGGTTTGGCCAGCGGCGGCGTACTCTTCGGCTTTGGCTTCGAGGAGTTGGTCGGCACGGTAGCGTTTTTTAGAATCTTTGTTGTCAATCATGGGGTCGTTGAAGCCGTCCACGTGGCCAGAGGCTTTCCAGGTGAGTGGGTGCATAAAAATAGCCGCATCGATACCCACTACGTTGTCGTTGAGTTGGGTCATGGCTTTCCACCATACATTTTTGAGGTTATTTTTGAGTTCTACGCCATTTTGTCCGTAGTCATACACAGCTTGGAGGCCGTCATAAATATCAGACGATGGAAAAACAAAGCCATACTCCTTGGCATGAGAGATAATATCTTGAAGGGTGAACATTTGGTATTGAGTGATTGAATGAAATTACTTACTTTTAAAGCACAAAACTACCAAAATTTAGCCCAGTTTCTATCTTTCTGACTTCGGATTTATAATAATAGTCTGCCAAAATAGTCTTTTTATTTGCCACAAACTGACATAAAAAATTGCTTAATGGCAAATGTAGATTTGAAAAAGACTGTATTTCTGTCAATTTGTCATTTTTGGTCAATAGATTATCAAATGGCATATTCGTTGCTAAACATAGTCTGTAAACCGATATATGTTTGTGGGTTTTACAGACAAAAGACATTCAAACTAAAACAATTCAATATACAATTCAATGGGAAAAATTATTGGTATAGACTTAGGAACAACCAACTCATGTGTGTCGGTCATGGAAGGCAACGAGCCAATCGTGATACCAAACAGTGAGGGCGCGCGCACCACGCCGTCAGTAGTGGCATTTACAGACAACGGCAACGGCGAGCGCAAAATTGGCGCACCCGCCAAACGTCAGGCCATCACCAATCCACAAAATACAATTTCGTCTATCAAACGCTTCATGGGCCGTCGCTTCAAAGAAGTAACAAACGAAATGAAAACCGTGGCATACACAGTAGAAGAAGGGCCAAACAGCACGCCACGTGTCAGAATCGGCGACCGCCTTTACACTCCACAAGAGATTTCGGCTTTTATTTTACAAAAAATGAAACAAACAGCCGAAGATTATCTCGGCCAAACTGTTACCGAAGCCGTTATTACTGTACCAGCCTACTTTAATGATGCCGAACGCCAAGCAACCAAAGAAGCTGGGCAAATCGCTGGCTTAGATGTAAAGCGTATTATCAATGAGCCTACGGCAGCCGCTTTGGCTTTTGGCTTAGACAAAAAAGGAAAAGATATAAAAATTGCTGTTTTCGACCTCGGCGGTGGTACATTTGACGTATCAGTATTAGAACTCGGCGACGGTGTTTTTGAAGTAAAATCAACCGATGGCGACACGCACTTAGGCGGCGACGACTTCGACCAAGTAATTATCGACTGGTTGGCTGACGAGTTTAAAAAAGACGAAGGCATAGACCTCCGCCACGACCCAATGGCCCTGCAACGCCTCAAAGAAGCTGCCGAAAAAGCAAAAGTAGAGCTATCGAGCAGTTCACAAAGCGAAATTAACCTGCCGTATATTTTTCCAATCAACGGTATTCCTAAGCACTTAGTACGGTCGTTGAGCAAAGCTAAGTTTGAGCAGTTGGCCGATACGCTCTTTCAGCGCATGATGGAGCCGTGCAAACGTGCCATGAAAAACTCAGGCTTACAGATAGCCGACATCGACGAAGTGTTATTGGTAGGCGGCTCAACCCGTATTCCAAAAGTACAAGAAGAAGTAGAGAAATTTTTTAATAAAAAACCATCAAAAGCCGTCAATCCAGACGAAGCCGTAGCCATTGGCGCAGCCATTCAGGGTGGAGTGTTCACGGGCGAAGTCAAAGACGTATTGTTGTTGGACGTTATTCCGCTGTCATTGGGTATCGAAACCTACGGTGGAGTGTTTACCAAATTGATTGAGTCAAATACAACCATTCCATCAAAAAAATCAGAGACATTCTCAACCGCCGCCGACAACCAGCCATCGGTAGAGTTACACGTACTACAAGGTGAGCGACCAATGTCTGCCCAAAACCGTACATTAGGCAAGTTTCACTTAGACGGTATTATGCCATCGCCACGTGGAGTACCACAAATCGAAGTAACATTTGATGTTGATGCCAACGGTATTCTGCACGTGTCGGCCAAAGACAAAGGCACGGGCAAGGAGCAGAAAATCAGAATTGAGGCATCGAGCGGTTTGTCAGATGCCGAAATCCAGCGCATGAGAGACGAAGCCAAAGCCAACGAAACAGCCGACAAAGCAGCACGTGAAGAAGTTGAGAAAGTAAATGCTGCCGATACTATGATTTTTACGACTGAAAAACAGTTGAAAGAATTTGGCGACAAGCTCTCTGCTACACACACAACGGCCATCAATGCGGCATTAGAAGAACTCAAAGCGGCTCACACCACTCGCAACATAGAAGCGATTGATGCGGCTATGGCCAAAATCAATGAAGCCTGGAATGCCGCCTCGACCGAGATGTACGCAGCCGCAGGCGACCCAGCCGCACAAACCGACCCATCGGGCAATGGTGCATCTAACGGAAACGCCTCACAGACAGACAGTAACGTAGAAGATGTGGCGTTTGAAGATGTGAAGTAGTCGCTCGTTATTTGATAGACAAGAACAAAAAACACAGCCATAACCGAAAGGTGGTGGCTGTGTTTTTTGTTTAACAGGTGATTTGTTTTTTATAAAATATGAATCGTGATAGAGGTAAGGGATTGAATTTTACCAAAATCACGAGAATTATAATTATAAAGTTCGGTACAAAATTCCTCGGCAATTGCAACGTGCAAACAATCATTAAAATCGCTAAAACCGATTTCGTTGGCCAATTCAATGGCTCTGACAAAGGTTGCCTTGTTGTAAGATAAAGGTCTAAATGTCATTAAATCATTTAGCTTTTGGGTAATAATTTGAGTGGATTGTTTGAGTTTTGATAGTACAAAGCCCGTTTCTTGTATATTCACCCAAGAAACGGCAAAAGTCTTATCAGCCATACATTTTTCAATTAGCCTTATCGAATCAATATGTTTTGTTTGGTCTTGATTATAGAAAAAATGAACCAAAACATCAGTATCAAAGTAGGTCATATTTCTCGATCATGGGTTTGGTCAATTAAAGCTCTGATGTCAATCGAAGGGTCAATTTTAGGAGCATTGAATTTTGCATCTTTAATCATACGAAGCATTGCTTCTTTTCGCTCTTGATTTTCGTTATTTGGCATTTGTTGCTTGATTTGTTTTTCACGTAAGAAAAAAACAAAGTCTGCCACTTCATTCAAATATTGTTGTGGGAAGTCTTTTATTCCTTGAATAATAACTTGTTGCAAATCGACTGTTTGTGTCATTGTTTTTTTGATTTTGAAGACAAAAATAAAAAAAAATTCAATATGATAATCGCCAATCGTTACGATTCAGCATAAAAAGCCTGTTTCACCCACACCTGTGCCACAATGCCCTGCACAGTAGGCAGCACTTCGGGCGGGATTCGTAGTAGTAGGTTGTTTTCGGTTTTGTTCAGCAATATCAGTACGGCATAGTATAGCAATGTATAACGTTCTCGCAACTCTTTGCCATGCGCCTCACTCTCAAAAAGCGATAGCACCAAATTTGTTTGTTCTAAGTATAAAAGATTTTCGAGAAACCAGTCTAAGTATTTATATCCGCTATTGTGTAAACAAATTTCTATTTCTTGGGCTACATTATCAAAAATACCATTCCAGATTTTTACTATTATAACCAACCTCAAATATCCGTTAGGCAGTGTTTTGATAATATTTAGTACAGTTTCTTTGTAGTGTTTTGTATTGTAGTAAATAAAGGCGATTAGAAAATCGGCACCAATTGTTTTTTTATTTTTAGAAATACTTTTTTCATAATATTCAATAGAGTTATCGTAGTCATTTAATAAGCTATAAATAAGTGCCTTGTACGAAAATTTGTCACCATCTGCCTCATTTTCTATTTCATCAAGTTTATGTAATGCTTCTTCATATTGCTTTCTTTCCACATTCTTAAGAATATTGTCCAACACCTCACTAAATTTCGAGGGCATCTCCCATTTTGCATTTTTGGGTGCATTATATAAATTTAATGTTCCATCTATCAATTCATCTCTATCATACGGGCTAATGTATTTTGATTGGCTCAAAGCCTTACTCAACACCAACGCTTTATCATAGATTAAATTTTTGCTTTTTAAATTCTCTAAATGTTGTTCTGTCAATACCAGTATTTCGTCCCCATCATACCAAGCCTCCAAAAAAATAGTGAGCCATTTGGCTTTTCGTTTTTGGTCGGGGTTGCCTTGTGTAACAATCAGCCACATATTAAAAAATCGTTCTGAGAGGCGGTAGAGGTGGTTTTTGGTATTGGTTTCGATGGTTTCTACAATGCCAAAAGCCGTGAGTTGTTTCATATACGACGAAATCAACTTGCCCTCCATGCGGCACAGGTCTATGAGTTGTTTGGTGGCGCAGGCTTCCCACAAAAACGCCATTTCTTGTACTATCTTGCGCTGTGGGGCGGTTAGGTTGTTGAGCCGTTCTTGGTAGAGCGGCGTGATGTCGTCCATTACTTTTCTGATATAGTCAAAGCCGTAGAGCGTAGCATCGTGCAACAAAATATGTATAAAAAACTGCAAAGTGCGGGGTAGGCCATCGGTCAAAATTCTGATAGTCTCAATCTTG
The DNA here is from genome assembly GCA_043777595.1 of Spirosomataceae bacterium. Lineage (GTDB taxonomy): Bacteria > Bacteroidota > Bacteroidia > Cytophagales > Spirosomataceae > JAYVJH01. Next base: position 13,687 of record JAYWHT010000074.1, on the reverse strand, counting down.
CCACGGTGTAGCAGGGCGTAGTCTTTGAGGGCGGGCAGGCTCATGGTCTCGCTCCAATGATTGAGCAATAAATGTATTTCGTCAAAAGTCAGTCCTTCCAATCGGTGTCTCCTAAAAAACTCATAAAAAGGCTTGTCGTATTTCCAAAAATGCTCGTCCATGCGGGTACTACCGCCTATGAGCTGTATATCGTTGTAGTTGAGCAAGGTTTCTCGCAACAAATTACCATCGTCGTCAAAATTTACTACAATTCTGTCCAAATTATCCAACAACAAAACAACCTTGCGCTGGTGTTTTTTTAGGACATCGTGTATGAGGGTATAGAGGTAGCGTGTGTATGAATTGTTATTGTCAAAACTCGAAAAAGGGCGTAGTTCGGTCGTAAAATCAAGTTTTTTGCCCAATTCTTGCAATACCTCATACCACAAATCAGAGAGCCTGTAAATACTCGCTTGCTCTTCGGCGGTGTTGATGGCAATGTGGGTTTTTGAGAGTTTTTCGTCAATCTCAATCTGCAACCGCCGTAGTAGCGTGGACTTACCACTACCACGCCGCCCCAGTAGTAATTCGTGCTGAACGGGGTCGTTGGCTTTTTTGTTTGTGATGGCTGCCATAATTCGCTCAAACTCAGCAACTCGAATCACAAAATCGTTTTTGACTGAAGCACTATCGCTATTAGCGTTTTGGTAGAAAGCCCCCTTTGGGGGTTTAGAGGCTGTTTTATCTTGCATCATAATATTCGTTTTGGCGTTTCCAATATGCCTGTAAAAACGGCGATACAAAAACGTAGTTATCGGCTTGCTCTATTATGTAGCCGTCTGTTTCGAGGCCATCTACCAAATCAACATAACTATTTTGCTTGTTGTGTTTGATAGCTAAATCATAGAGTTTCCGTTTGTTAATCGTTTCTTTATGAGACAAATAGGTAAGGACTTCGTTCAAAAAATCAGCATCGTCTCTGGCGAAATAATCATAAAGCCGAGCTTTCCATTCTTTAAAATGGTCACTGTGCTTTACATTTTGCTCAAAAGCAGTATCAATGTCTTGAGTTGTAATATTTCGATTATTGGTTCTTACAGCACTTTTATCAATTTCGTCCAACATCAAATTGATAAAATAAGGCAGATAGAAATTGATTTTAGAAAGTAAATATTTCTTGAGTGTATCGTCATACTGCACACTTGCATTTTTTGTTGCCCAACCTACGTAATCGTAGGCTTCTTCGATGGTAAAGGCTTCAAAGACTACTTCTCTGAGGTCGTTCAAGTCGGCAGTACGGCCTTCATGTTTTTGCACAATATGATGAATCCCCACTGAACCAGCCAATACAAAATTAAAATTTTCTCGCCAATTCAACCGCCAACCACGCAAATTATCTAATAATGCGCTTGCCTGTTCTTTTTTGTTGTATGTATAAAGATAATGCAATACTTCGGGCAGCTCGTCTAAAAATAGTACGATTTTAACCTTCTTTGATGCAATTTTGGGCAATAACTTTTTGATTTTTTTCAAATAATCTATCTTTCTACCTTCGCCTAATTCAATACCACTTGGCCCAATTTTTCTTAAATCCGCATCTTCTTTTAGCCATTCGGCCATTTTTTGAAATTTCCCCAAACAATCCCGCATTAAATCATAAATAAAGGCATAAAATTGCTCGTCGGACGTAACCCCTTGTATGACTTTAAAAATACCTTTTGTATTTTCAGGGCAATGGTCGGCCATATAAATCATAACCGAAGATTTGCCTACTCGTCGAGGTGCTGCTATCAAAACATGACTTCCTTTTAAAACTTCTGACCATATAGCCTCAGCTATATTAGGGCGATGGTAATAATAATCTCCAGTTGCAGTCGGCCCAATGATGATTCGGGGGCTAATCCAAGTTTGTTTCATTTTAGCTACAATTTCATTGTTAATTATTTTAACAACAAATTTATAGCTAAAACTTTTAACAACAAAACCATAGCCAAAAATATTTTTTAGATTCACCAAATTACCCTTAATTTTGAAGCAATAAAAAAAAAATCAAATCCTAACATGACAAAATCTTTTTTCTGTATCGATGCCCATACCTGTGGTAACCCTGTTAGGTTGGTAGCAGGAGGCGGGCCGCACCTCGAAGGCCAAAATATGAGCGAAAAACGTCAGCATTTTTTGAGAGAATATGACTGGATTCGCCGAGGACTGATGTTTGAGCCACGTGGCCACGACATGATGTCCGGGAGCGTTCTATATGCCCCGTCCGACCCTCAGAACGACGTGGGTGTGCTGTTTATCGAAACCAGCGGCTGCCTACCCATGTGCGGACACGGCACGATTGGCACGATTACGATAGCGATAGAACATGGACTGATTCAACCAAAAACGCCAGGCATTATCAGAATGGAAGCACCTGCTGGCTTGGTTATGGTGAGTTATGAGCAAGTGGGCAATAAGGTTACATCTGTCAAACTCGTAAATGTACCCTCATTTTTGGCTGCCGAAAACATAACCGTAGAATGTCCAGACTTGGGCTTACTGACAGTTGATGTGGCTTATGGAGGTAATTTTTATGCAATTGTGGATGTTCAAACTAATTTTGGAGGTTTAGAAAACTACACGGCAGGGCAGCTAATTGGTTGGAGCGGTGTTTTGAGAAAACGAATCAACGAGGCACATACGTTTGTTCACCCCAACGACCCTACTATCAACGGCCTCAGTCATATTTTGTGGACAGGCCAGACTATTTCGGCAGAAGCAACAGCCCGCAACGCCGTTTTTTATGGCGACAAAGCCATCGACCGCTCACCTTGTGGTACGGGTACATCGGCACGTATGGCGCAGTGGGCAGCTAAGGGCAAACTCAAAAAAGGCGATACATTTATTCACGAGAGCATCATCGGCAGCCAGTTTGTGGGCAAGATTGAAGACGTGGTAAAAGTAGGAGAGCTTGATGCAGTTGTACCAAGTGTACAAGGTTGGGCAAAAGTGTACGGCCACAACACCATTACTATTGACACTGACGACCCCTATTGCTATGGTTTTCAGGTGATTTGACGGTTACTCCCCAAAAATCAACTCATGAGCCATTTCAAATCCTTCAAAAAACTTGGACTTAGCTACTTCGGTTTCTTCGGCGCAAGAGTGCAGGTCGTATTGGGCATTTTCTGAGAGTACATACACCCAGATAGATTCATTCAGAGAGTCAATAATCCAGTATTCTTTTACACCAAATTTCCGATAATCGTTTCGTTTTTCGATATAATCTCTCGCTACCGACCCCTTTGATACTACTTCGACCAGCAAGTCGGGCGCACCAGCTATATGGCTTTCTTTGATAATCTGCTTGTTGTCGGTGGCTATAAAAATCAAGTCGGGTTGGGCTACATCACCTTTTTGAAAAACGACATCAAGGGGAGATAAAAATAGCTCACCTATATTTTTTCCTTCAATAAACGTATCGATTAGTTTTACTAATCTGTGAACTATCCGCTGGTGTTTTGGTTTCGGAGATGGCATTTCTATTAAATTAAAATCACGAAGTTCGTATTGCGACTCAGCAGGCAGGTTCTTGACCATGTCCTCGTAAGCCCAATGTGTAGTTTGTGTAATGGCTTGCATAGTTATAAAATTTTGACGCAATGTAAGAAATGTTTTTTGAAAACCGATAATTTTACGCCTGACGGTTCGCCGCCCGACTCTCAATTTCTACAAAAAAACGTTTGAGCCACGACTGGTCAGCACGGATTTTCCAGCGTGAGAGCCACTTGGCTTTGGTTTCTACCAAATTATCGAAAACAGTAGTACTACCCATGATTTCTTGTTCCAACACCGCTTTTTTGGCATCGGCCACGCTTACTGTCTGAATTTTGTTGTTTTCGTCAATATAAGCCACCGACCTATCAAAAAAATCAATGTTGAGCTGAATTCCAATTTCTTTGAGCCAGTGCGTGGACTTGTCTATGGAGCAGCCGCTGGGTAGAGCTTCGTCTTCATCGACAGCAATGACTACAAACCGATTGAGAAAGACTTTGGCCGATGCTACCAGCTTTTGGCCGTGTGCCTCCCAGCCCTCAATGGCCGCACTGAGGGTTTCGATAATTGTACCTGCTTCTTGGTTAGTCAGGTTTCGGTTGGCCTGATATACCCACACACGGGCCTCAAAAGCGATTTGGTCAAATGGTAAAAACATCGTCTATCGGTGGTTTTAGCGAAGCCTTCACTTAGAGTGAGGGCTTCGCTTGGTTGGTAACTATTTTTTTAAAATTGTAAATTCTACTCTACGATTCAGCTTGCGGGTGGCCTCCATTTCGTTGTTGGCGATGGGGCGGGCGGGGCCATAGCCTTTGGTCTGAACACGATTTGGGGTAATGGTTTTGCTGCCCAAGTATTTTTTTACTTCTTCGACTCGCTCTTTTGATAGCAAGACATTGGCATCAAAATCTCCACGGTTGTCGGTATGTCCTTCGAGCAATATTTCCATTGTGGGGTTGTCGGTCATTATTTCAGCGATTCTGTCCAATTCCGGCAATGAAGATGGCAGTAAATTTGACTTACTTTGTTCAAACAAAATAGTGTTCAGTATCACTTTTTGGCCTACTTCGATGGGTGCGAGCAATATTACCTGTTTTATTTCTTGGTATTTTTGTTCTTTGGTCAAGTCCAACACTGTACTTGACGCTTGATAGCCTTTCTTTTGTGCCGTTATACCGTACTGTTTTTTTGTATCAAGTACTATTTTAAAGTCGCCTACTGCGGGGTCATAGTCCAATTTTTGGGCTTTTTGTTTTTGGTCCAAATCTTCTACAATAACTTCGGCCTGAATGTTTTTATTTGTTTTTTGGTCAATAACTGTTCCTGTCAAAATAACGGTCGTGGCAGGTTTGAGTGGGTCGGGTAGTTTGGTACGAAAAATATCAAACTCACCAATCGAATTGAGTGTCGAGCAAAAATAGGCATAGTCGCCAGCGGCCGGAATCGTAAAATGTGCCTCAGAGTCGGGGGTATTAAATGCTAGCCCCAAGTTCTCGGGTTCGCTCCAGTTTGTCCAAGTATCGTCCAATCTTCTACTCAAAAATACATCAGCTTCGCCATAGCCACTACGGCCATTGGTCGTAAAGTACAGTGTTTGATTGTCGGTTGCCAAGAAGGGGGTATATTCGGCATCGGCAGTGTTGATACTTGCGCCCATGTTGCGAGGCTCAGACCATTGGCCACTGTCTTGTTTGAACGACACATACAAATCGGCATCACCAATCGAAGTTTGGTTTTGCAGCGACAATACCATAATTTTGCCGTTGGGGCCAATATAAAAACCCGAAAACTGGTTGGTATTCTGATAATTGACGAGCAATACAGGGCTCGATGCTGTCCAACCCGATTGGGTTTTACGACTTGTGGACACTCCCCCACCAAGCACAGTCCCGTCTTCGGCAAAGATATTCATCAACAAAGCCGTTCGGTCGTCGGGCGATATATAACAAATGGTATTTGGCGACTGGTTATTGACAGGTCGACCCATGTTTTTGGCTGGTTGCCATTTGCCATCTCGTTGTTCCGAAAACCACACATCGTAGTCGTTTTTGGCGATAATGTTATTAGGGTGGTCAAATCTGGTAAAATAAAGTGTTTTACCATCGGGCGAGATAATAGGCGTAATGTCATTAGCAATCGAATTAACGTTTAGTCCCAAATTTTCGGCTTTTAGTTCTTTCGGTACGCCAGCCACTGAATTGATTTGAACTTGAATTGGCTGTGCAGATTCTGAAATACCCACGGCATCGATTTCATTCCACCCCCCAACCAACTTAGTATTTAAAACTACTTTGATAGCCGCCACGGCAAAAGCCGTTGGTTTGCTAAGTGTTAGCCGAAATAAGGGGCTTGTATCGGGCGTTTTTCGTTCAAAAATCAAGTATTCAGTTCCTTTTGGGTCATAAGCCATAATTTTTGTGATACACCCCCCACCAAAATTTTGAGCAACGACCACTTGTCTAATCGTGGTTGGCTTACTAAAACCTACTTTGAGCCATTCTTCACCGCCATCTTCTTGGGCAGGTCGCCAGGCTGTACCACCGCTTTCGGCTTGGGGTAGTTTGTTGGGTTTGCCAACAAGCTGAGAGGCTTTATGTTGCTGGTTTGTACCTACATATTCAGACGAAACACCGACCACTTTGTCAGCCCAAATCGTTTGCGATTGAACTGATAAAGAGCTAATTAAAATTAGAATTATTAGTAATTTTTGCATGATTTATGAATTTATAACTCATGGATTATATCCAAAGACAGTTCTGTATATTTGATAATAAGCTCGCTTGGCAAACCATCGTTTTTCATTTTAAGAGCCGTTTCGAGTTTTGCCTGGTACTCACCTTCGGCCAGCCCTTCGGCCTTACCTTCGATTCGAGCAGTAAGAATGGTACTTTTTTGAGAGAGCAAATCTTTCTCATACTGTCTGTACGCATCACGTTCTTTGTCATTTAGGTCATCAAAAATAAGTTTGCTTCTTACCTCCGCCAAACCACGGGCGTTAAATTCGTCTTTGATTTTACCATTTTTAAAATAATAAATCCATTCGTCAAGGCCATCTCTGGCAACGTCGTCAAAATTATTGATTTTTAAAACATAATATTCAGGGAAAATCTCAAAAACTGTTTCTTTCAAAAACAACTCTTTTTGTTTGACCGATAGCTTCAATATATCGTTTTGGTGTATGCCGACAAACTCAGTTTTACCATGATACACGTAGTCTGTACCATAGCCCAAATCAAAATAAATGAGGTTGACTGAATAAATTTTTTTTATATCTTGATAGGGGCTTCCTTTTTGTAATGTTTCGGTTAAGTGCTTTGAAGTAGCAAAAAGCATACGCTGCAAAAAGTCAAATTCTTTGCTGTATTGTAACTCAATAATAAGCCGTTCTCTACCTTCGTTTTCTACGAGCATATCTACCCGATTTATTTTTTGGTCGTATTCATCACTATTCGATTCACTTTCTAATAAGTTTAAAATAATAATATCCCGTTTGAGCAATACACTCAAAAAACCTTCCAGTATAGAGAAGTTCGCTTTTTGTCTAAGTAGGCGTTTCAATGCCCAATCAAAACTTATCAGGGTGCGTTCCATTATATGTTTTTTTAAATCAATTTTTCAATCTGTACTCTTAGTCCTTTTAAGATTCGGTAAATGTCTAAGATTTCAGTATCTACACACGAAAAATCTGTGCTAATGGCATATTCTTTGCCCACCAAGGCCATAAAATACCAACTTCTACCAATAATATAACTACCAAAAACAGGCTTGACATTATCGTTTAGTTGCTGCGCTACAAACATAGCAATCAATGCTTGTCCTTGTGGGCTACCATCGGGGTCTGTTTGTCTTTTATATTCATTGAGACAAAAATACGGCATTTTAGGGCTACGAAAGCCCGTGGCAATCATACCGTCCACTCGTCCAGATAGATCAAAATTATCGACCGTAGCCGACAGGTCTCTTTCCAAAAAGTAAGAAAACTTTTTGTTTTGAATACCCGAAAAAACAATAACAGGGCTGATTAGTTTGTTTTCAAGTTCTACTTCGTTCCAGTCGTCGCCACCCAATGTCAGGTAGTCTTTGCTTAGCATAGACAAATATTGTTTTTCAAAACTGCTGGTAGTATATTCAAAAGCCAGTAGTTCGTCCAAAATAGGTAAGCTATCGGCCTGCACAAGCCCAAAATTATCTTCGATTTTGTCCAATGTCCATTCTCTAAAATTACTTTTTTGCATGATTAACAGAGTATTTTTGTTATATTAGTCCGTTGGCTAAAGCCAACGGCAATTTACTAAATGCAACGGCAGTTTATTTGTTATTGTTGTTAGGCAATAGGCTAAATAGCAACCAAAACGATACGTTCTACTCCATCACCTCTTTATACTGCATTCGATATAGATTGGCATAAAAACCCTCGTGATTGAGTAGTTCTTCGTGTGTGCCTCGTTCCTGTATTTCGCCTTTATCAAGTACTATTATTTGATTGGCTTTCTGGATTGTACTCAGTCGGTGAGCTATGACAATAGCCGTACGGCCTTTCATTAGTTTTTCGATAGCCGCTTGGATTAACTCTTCGGTTTCGGTATCGACAGACGAGGTGGCTTCGTCCAAGACAATAATTTTGGGGTCGTGAACCAATGCCCTCACAAACGAAATCAACTGCCGCTGCCCTACCGACAGCGTAGCCCCCCGCTCCATGACGTTGTAGTCGTAGCCGCCCGGCAGCCGTTCTATAAAATCATGCACGCCTACTAACTGCGCTGCTTCTACAATTCTGGCACGGCTGATGGACGTATCTCCAAGTGTAATGTTGTTTTCGATGGTATCCGAAAACAAGAAAACGTCTTGTAATACCACGCCAATTTGTTTGCGGAGTTGGGTGAGTTCAAACTGATTCAGGTCCACACCGTCCACCAATATTTGACCTTTATTGATTTCATAAAAACGACTTAACAGATTGATGATTGACGACTTGCCTGCACCCGTTGCTCCCACAAAAGCCACTGTTTGACCTTCCTGCACTTCAAAAGAAATATTTTTTAGTACATAGTTTTCGTCAATATATGCAAACCAAACATTTTTGAACGATACCTCACCTTTGAGTTTCTGGGGCGAATACGAGCCGTTGTTTACTGTATATTCGTCGCTGTCCAATACTTTCAAGATGCGGTCGGTACTGACGATTCCCATTTGGAGCGTATTAAAACGGTCGGCCAACATTCTGATTGGTCTAAAAAACAAATTGATAAACATAATAAACGCCGTAACTGTACCAAAAGTAACTTCATAACTTAAAATTTGCTTTGCACCATACCATACCACCAAACCCGTACCAGCGGCAGCGATGACATCGGCCACGGGAAAGTAAATCGAATAGTAGAGTATAGAGCGAATGTTGGCATCTCGGTGGGTTTTGTTTATTTCTTTAAATTTGTTGTACTCAATTTTTTCGGCACTAAATATCTGTACGATATTCATGCCTGTTATGTGTTCTTGGACAAACGAACTGAGATTAGCTACCGCCGTGCGTACTTCGTTGAATGAGCCTTTGATTTTTTCTTTGAAAATATAGGTACTAACCAGCATAAACGGCACAGTAGAAAGACTAATGAGCGATAGCCGCCAGTCAGTATAAAACATGACGGCAATAATAAGCGTGAGCTGCAATATATCGCCTGCAATAGAAGCCATACCTTCACTAAACACGTCAGCGAGGGTTTCGATGTCTGATATTGTACGAGTAACAAGCCGCCCGATGGGGGTGTTATCATAAAATTTAAGTCGAAGACTCAGTATTTTTTCATATAGCTGCACCCGCACGTCCCTAATGACACTTTGCCCCAACCAACCCGACAGATAGGTATTTGAAAACTGAATGACACTTTGCAGCACCAGCACCAGCACCATGAGGCCAATCATGAGAGCAAGCCCTGTATAATCGCCATTGGCAATTTTGTCGTCAATAGTATATCTAATCAGCAACGGATTGACGGGCGACAAGGCCGCACCAACCATAATAATTGTTACTAACGTCCAGAACTGCCGAGAGTATGGCTTAATAAAAGAAAAGAGTCGTTTGAGAATAGGTAAGTCGAATATTTTACCGCTTTTTTGTTCTTCGTTCACAGAGTTAATTTTGAATAATTGAATGTTCGAGTTATTGAGTAAGCAACAACAAATTTAAAAATAAAGTTACACTAAACCATACAAAAAGCCTCACTACGATTGTAGCGAGGCTTTTTGTTATCAGTTATGCTTTATTAATAGATTCTAATACCCGTTATTTTGCTTGAGCGTGGGCGCACCGTCCTTCGAGCTATTCAAAATTTCGCCTTGCGGTACTGGAAAATACTCGTGCTTTCCTTTCACAAAAGTTGCACCTTTTAAGTACGTCCGTTTGGTTTGTTCAGTTGCTAAGTAGTTGTTCATTGTGGTTTCGGCTGTTCCCCAGCGTACCAAGTCAAAGAATCTATGGCCTTCCATGGCCAGTTCCAGACGAGTTTCAGTCCGAACGGCATTGCGAGCAATGGCTTTGTCAGTCCAAGGGGCAGTATAAGTACCAATTTTATAATTGGGCTGATTGCCCATAGTTTGCACAAATCCAGCAGGGTTTGCAGCACGAGTACGAATCATGTTTACCAACATTCTGGCACGGTTCAGGTCGCCTACCTCTACCTCACACTCGGCCAACATCAGCAACACCTGTGAATATCTAATCATGCGGTAGTTATTGGTATTGAAACGTGGATTTGCTGTTGTACGGGTGCCTACGTCTGCTTTGTAGGGTACGTTTTTCTTAGGTGAAAACGGCCCAGCATATCCTTGGTCACGTACATAAATTGCGCCATGCAAACCCCAGTCTAAAAACTGAACATTTTGGCGGCCAACCGTCCAGTCTAATCTCGGATCAATGTTGTCTTTGTACGAAGCTGAATTAACCCCTGGAATGTCGCTCATGTTATTATCAGCCATTGGTAAGCCGTTGGCATCGGTTTTGAAAGCATTGACTAAGTTTTGTGAAGGCTGGAAGAACCCACAGCAATTAGTTACGCCACCACCATACGGATAGTTGAGGGTTGCGCCACGGTTTCCGTTGTTGTTTATTGGTGCGCCATCGTTGATAGAAAACTGTACCTCGAGCAACGATTCTGCATTGTTGTTGGTAACGGCTCTAAAATTATCGTGGTAGTTGGGCATGAGGCTAAACTGCCCGCTGGCCACAACGGCATCTAAAACAATCTTGGCATCGTTGTATTTTTGTTGAAATAAATACGCTTTGCCCAGCATCGCTCCAGCCGCCCACTTATTGGCACGCCCCGGCTCACCTGCCCATCTGGCTGGTAAGTTTTTGTATGCAAAATCCAAGTCCTCTACGATATTTGGCCAAATGTCTTTATCGTTTGTCATCTTGGTACTGGCTGGGTCGGCTGCGTTGTAGGTTTTTTCGTCAATGTATGGCACATTTCCCCACATTTTTTTAGCTTCAAAATGATAATGGCCACGCAAGAAACGAGCCTGAGCTACTGCCTGCGATTTTTCAGTAGCCGTCATGTCAGTAGCTTTTTCTATCGCTTGCAATACGTCATTGGCTCTTGCCACGCCATCGTAAACTGCCCGCCATTTGCCACGGAAATGAATAAGGGTTGAGTTGCCAGAAAATGCTTCGATAAGTGATATTTCGGGCTGGTCGTTTGAGTCAGAGCCTTTGTAGGCATTGTCTGATATAACCTCACCATAAACCCAGTTGTCGCCTGAGCCTGTCCAATCTGGCCAAGCAGAGCCTACGTTGTTTTGTACACCGTCGAGCATTGAGTAAGCCCCTACGAGCAATAAGTTTACACCTATTTTATTTTGTAATTGATTGATAATCAACGCACCAAGTGGCTGAACATCTAAAAACTCGTCTTTGCAGGCAGTACTAAACGTTACTACAAGCATGAAAGATAAAAGATATTTGAGATACTTTTTCATGATATTATATAATTTAAAATGATAATTTAAGACCTGCCAAAAATCCACGATATGCTGGGTACGTTCCTTCATCAACACCCATCATACGGTCGTTGCCTGCACCATATCCACGTAGGTTTACTTCGGGGTCCATGCCAGTATATTTGGTAAATGTCGCTAAGTTTTGACCTTGTACATAGACCGACGTTCTACCCAAACCTACCTTAGATGTTATTTCTTTTGGCAAATTGTATGTGAGTTGTACGTTTGTTAGTCTAAAATAAGACCCGTCTTCTAAATAATAGTTTGACGGTAGCGAACTAAACTGCTCTTTGATACCAAAAATAGGTGCTGTGGCACCAGTATTGCCAGGTCTCCAAGAGTTTTCATAAACAAAACGACTGCGGTTTCCTGCAAAAGTCGGGAAGTCTGTCCAGTAACGGGTGTAGTTAAATATTTTGTTGCCAAATACACCCTGCCCCATCAAGTCCAACTGAAAACCTTTGTAAGACACCCCGAAGTTCAGACCCATTGTAAAGTTAGGGTGCGGGCTACCAATGACTCCAATGTCGTTGTTGTCAATCTTACCATCGCCGTTGGTATCTTTAAATTTAAAGAAACCAGCTTTGTTGTAGGCACGGCCAAACTGTGGCAAATATTCGTCCGCTTCTTTGTCAGTCTGAAAAATCCCGTCGGTCGTTAGGCCATAAAACGAAGCTAATGCTTGGCCTTGTTGCGTGTATGACACCGTACCAGTTGGTAAGCGCAAGTTTGAAAAACCTGGGTAAAGCGTAGCGGCATTGCCAGTAGTTTTGACTACTTCATTGCGGTATGCAGATAAGTTTAGAGCGAAGTTGAAGTTCAAATCTTTATTGATTTTACCGTCATACGTCAAGCCCAACTCTACACCTTTATTTAGCATTTCACCAATATTACGAAACGGTGCAGCGGCTACGCCTTGTGTAAACTGGATTTCGACAGGAAACAACATATCGGTTGTACGGCGGCTATAAACATCAAAGCTCACGCCCAATTTATTTTTCAAGAAGCGAGCATCAAGACCAAAGTTGGTAGAGGTCGTTGTTTCCCAGCGGGCTTCAGAGTTACCAAATTGAGCAAGGTCATAACCCTGATTAGGCGACGACACCGAGCCTGTTAAGTTATAAAACGAGTTTTCGGGGGCAGAGCCAAAGGTAGAAAACGAGTTGTAGTTACCAATTTCTTGGTTTCCAGTTTTACCAAAACCTAAACGCAATTTAGCAAAGCTCAACCAGTTTATGTTTTTCAGAAACGACTCCTCTGATAGTACCCAGCCTACGCTTGCCGCTGGAAATATAGCTACACGGAAGTCTTTGGCAAATCGTGAAGAGCGGTCTCTACGAAGTGTAAAATCGACCAAATATTTGCTATCAAAAGCATAGTTTAGGCGACCAAACTCAGAAGCCAAACGCCACTCGTTTGCACCACCCGTATTGGCAATTTCTCTACTACCTGCGCTCAAATAGCGATTTGTGAGGTCGTCAGACACAAAACCCGTGCGTGAACCTGTCAAAAACTCGCTGTATGCCTTGATAGACTCTGTACCTGCCAATAACGTAAATCGGTGTTTGTCGCCAAGTGTTTTGGTATAAGTCAGGGTATTGTACCAAGTCCAAGACCAATCGTAGCTGTTGGTTGTGCCGAGTGAGTTCAAGCCCACTGCTTCTGCAGACTCAGGATCATTGGCACGGTAGTTTCGCTGATTGAAAATAGAATAATCAACACCAAAACTGGTACGAAACGCCAAGTCTTTCAGTACATCGACCTCGGCATACATATTGCCAAACAAACGCACGTCTATACCTTTGTTGTCTTTATTACGGAAAAGTTCGGCGAGTGGGTTTCTTGAATTGCTCAAAGCAGGGTCCCCAGCCGTTCCTGCAAAATAGCCTTTGATGTCAGTAACAGGCACAAACGGCTGCAAGCGATAAGCAAACGAAACAGGGTTAGACTCTGACTGGTTTCCGTTTGTCTGACCTATTCTTTCGGCATAAGCTACTTGTAGGTTTTCGCCTACACGTATTTTTTTGCTTACATTAAACTCAGTATTTGCTCTAAGCGAATAACGCTTGAAAGAAGTATATTACGGATTGTGCTAATTAAAAGATAAAGTTTTTGACCTGTAAAATGGGCATTTCGGCAATAAAATTTAAAAATATTGCGAATGTTAAAGCTGTTATTT
>JAYWHT010000073.1:0-38115 GCA_043777595.1 Spirosomataceae bacterium | reverse complement strand
TATGCCCGAGCAGTTGTGTTGGCCACAGGTTGCAAGAGCGACGTCAAAGTACCCTCAACAATCACCATTACAGCCCTTCCGAGTTTCAAAGTCGTTGTATTGGCCAATAGTTGCCAGAATTATGTAACTCTTTCTGATGCCAAAATCCAATTAACATCAATCCAAAACGCACAAAAATACGACATCAGTCTAAGTAAATCTTACACTGGAAACAAAACCGCATCAACGGCCACGGCCATTCCTGTTGATGGCGTAATTTTGGCCAATTTACCCAACCCCGACAGTGTGGTTTACTACTCAATCAGAGTTTTTGGATTGACTGGGTGCAGCAAAGACACAACCATAAAACTCACCCAACAAAAATGTATAAAGTGCAAATCAATACCTTTTAATATCAGTGTTACGACCACATCTTGTAATGGTATTAAGCCTAAAAATGATGCCATGCTGATTCTTGAAAAGCTAAATGTAAATGCACGATATGACTATTCGTTGGGTAATGCTTACGTTGGTTTAGCTACTTTTGAGACAGCAAGGTCAATACCTCCCGATAGTGTTTTGGCGAGAGACTTGGCAAATCCAAATCAATTTCAGACTTATACAGTACGGATTTTTGAGCAATCTGGTTGCTTTACTGACAAAAGCGTGATGCTATTATCGGCTCAATGTGGCTGTTCGCCTATACCTGTTGCGGTTATTCCAGTGAGTTATGCCATTTGTAAAGATGAAAAAATACCAACATTGAACGCCTATACCGCCGACACGACTGTAAAAATAAGTTGGTACAGTTCACCATCGGGCGGTACACCACTTTCGGCAAACACAAGTACCTACACCCCAACGGACTTTGGTGTTTTTTATGTAGAGGGTAAGGTTGAAAAAACAGGCTGTTTAAGCACTGTACGAACACCCGCTTCATTGATAAAAATAAACAATCCTGTATTTACTGTAATCGCCAAACCCACAACTTGTTTTGGTGATTCTGCCCGTGGCGACGGCCAGCTTGTGGTAAAAGGTACAGACATTGGTTCTTTCGATTATAGTCTGGGAGACAAATACACTGGTAACGGTAGCTATGGTGCACTCAACTTGGTTGCTCCCGATGGTATAATTGCCAATAATATTCCAAATCAAAACCAAACTTACACAGTCAGAGTCTTTAATAAATGTGGTCTTAGCAACGATTATACAGTCAAGACCAACAAAACGACGTGTACTTGTGGGCCTCTTCCCTGTTTTCAGTTACAGACACAACGAAAACCCAAAAAATAGGTAACATAAAGCCAATAGATACTTTACGATTATAGTTTTTGGCAAAAATCTTGTAATTTCGCTTCTCGTTAGCCCATAAATTGCATAAGATGTTGTCAGAAAAACTTACAAAAAATAGCCCCGTCCAGATTCACCATGTTTTGTATTTTGTTTTTTTGGTAATAATTTTACCCAAAATAGGCTTCTATTTTGACATGATTGACATCGGCGGCTGGTCAGAATATATGATGCGGCACGGCCTTGCCGACGCCTATGATTCTAAGACCAATTATGTGCCACTATCACTTTATTTTTTGTATGTCTTTGGTTTGTTTTTTCAAAACCCTGCCGACATTGTTCCCAACTTTTATTTATTTAAAATTTTGCCAATGCTTTGCGACATTATCGCAATTTTGGCCGTCACGTATTCGGTCAAACAATATTATAGCAGACGATACATTGAATATGTTGGACTTTTGAACTTGGCTATATTGTATAATTCTTTTTTTTGGGGGCAGCAAGATGGCATCAGAACGGTACTGATTGTAATTTCGCTCATTTGCTTACTCAAAAATAAACCTATTTGGGGTGTCGTTCTATTGTTTTTGTCTATCAATGCCAAACTTCATTCTGTCGTAATGATACCCATTGCTGGCATACTGTTTTTGTATTATTGGGTTAAAGATTGGCGTTTGATATTAAAGGTTATTCCGATACTTGTTGTGCTACAAGTCATTATTTTATGGCCTTTTATTGTTACAAATCAACTCAAAATCGTGTGGGCAGTTGTTACCGACTCGGTAGGGTTTTTTCCAAGTGTGTCATGGAGCGGATATAATTTATGGTATTTATTGACCAAATCAAATCCCAATGAAATCAACGATACGACCATTTTTATAAAATATTCGTACCGTAGTTGGGGTTTTATTTTGTTTTTTTTATCATCGGGATTAGCCCTAACCCCTTTATTGATAACTACTTGGCTTTATATTAAGCAAAAATTAGAATTAGATAAAATCTACTACGAATTGGTATTTCTGACATCTGGCTTAGTTACGATTTTGTTCTTTTTTGTCAATACCCAAATGCACGAGCGATACCCCCACCCTGCATTGGTTTTGTTTTTTGGTTATGGGCTTTTGACCAAAAAATATTGGCTTTATGCGCTTACATCGGTGGCCTACTTTATAAATCTTGAAATGGTATTTGGTTGGTTCAAAGCCAATGTTTGTTCTTTTGATATGAAGCCCGAAATCGTATCGCTCATGTATTTGTTGGTCGTGTTGATTTGTTTTTGGGATTTGGGGAAATTATTAATGACCAATTTGTCAGAACGTTATACAAAAACTAAAAGCACCCAACCGACCACTAATTTATGAACGATAAACCTAATTTTTTTGATACCAAAATAGAGTTTTTGAAAGGTGTAGGGCCACAACGTGCGGCTACGCTCAACAAAGAACTCAAAATTTTTACGTTTGGGGAGTTGGTGCAATATTACCCATTTAGGCACGAAGACCGTACTACTTTTCAGACCATCAGAGAGCTAACCGAAGACATGGCCGCCGCCCAACTCAAAGGCCGCATACGTGGCTGGACAATAATCGGTGAAGGCCACAAACGCCGCCTTTCGGCTGAGTTTACCGACGGCACGGGCGTGGCCGAGTTGGTGTTTTTTCAGGGTGTGGACTATTATAACAAGCAACTCAAAGCGGGTGGCGAGTATGTGGTTTATGGCAAGCCTACGCAGTTTGGGCATAAGTATAATTTTAGCCACCCCGACCTACAACCGCTCACTCCCGAAAACGAAAAAGGCGACTACTGGCAACCGATTTATAACCTGACAGAACTGCTCCGCAAAAAATACATGGACAGTCGGTTTATTAGTAAGGTCATGCAGACATTGCTGGAGCAAGCCACGCCACATTTTAGAGAAACACTACCTGCCGATTTAATCCAAAAATTTAGACTTATTTCCAAAGCTGCCGCCGTTTGGAGCATACATTTGCCCGAAAGCCAGGCGCACCTGCACCAAGCCATGCGGCGGTTGAAGTTTGAAGAACTGTTTTATAATCAGTTGCGGCTTATCAAGAATAAAATTCTAAACAAAAACGAATACCCAGGACAAGTTTTTGATAAAATAGAGTTCGTCAAAACGTTTTATGACGAGCATTTACCGTTTGAATTGACCAATGCCCAAAAACGAGTAATCAAAGAAATAAGAACCGATTTGCTGTCGGGCAAGCAAATGAATCGGTTGTTGCAGGGCGATGTTGGCTCTGGCAAAACGATTGTGGCTTTTATTGTGATGCTCATGGCCATCGACAACGGCGCACAGGCATGCCTCATGGCTCCCACCGAAATCTTGGCCGACCAACATTTTAGAGGTCTCAAACCCTTTGCCGATGCTTTGGGCATAACGCTCACGCTACTAACAGGCTCGACAACCAAAAAAGGGCGCAAGATTATATACCCAGGCTTGGCCGATGGCTCTATTCAAATCGTTGTTGGTACGCATGCCTTGCTCGAAGATACCGTACAGTTCAAAAACTTGGGCATCAGTGTCATCGATGAACAGCACCGCTTTGGGGTAGCCCAGCGAGCCAAACTCTGGAACAAAAACCCAACCATCAGGCCACACGTACTCGTAATGACCGCCACGCCCATACCCCGCACGCTGGCCATGACTCTCTACGGCGACCTCGACCTGAGTACCATCGACGAGCTACCAGCAGGCCGCAAGCCCATCAAAACAGTACATCGTTATGACCAACACCGATTGGCCGTTTTTGGGTTTTTGAAAGACGAAATCAAAAAAGGACGACAAATTTATATGGTCTATCCGCTTATCGAAGAGTCAGAAAAATTAGACTACAAAGACCTCACAGACGGTTATGAGAGCATCACGAGGGCGTTTCCAGAGTACCATGTCAGTATGCTACACGGCAAGATGTTTCCGTATGAAAAAGACTTTGAAATGCAGCGGTTCGTCAAAGGCGAAACCAATATCATGGTTGCTACGACAGTTATCGAGGTCGGGGTCAATGTACCAAACGCCAGCGTGATGGTAGTTGAGAGTTCTGAGCGTTTTGGACTTTCGCAGCTACACCAGCTACGTGGGCGAGTGGGGCGAGGTGCAGAGCAAAGTTATTGTATATTGATGTCGGGCGTGAAACTGAGCAGCGATACTCGTCTCAAACTCGCTACAATGTGCAAGACCAACAACGGTTTTGAGATTGCCGATGTGGACTTGAAGCTACGTGGCCCAGGCGACCTGTCTGGTACACAGCAGAGTGGTATTTTGGACTTGTTGGTAGCTGATTTGGCCAAAGATGGCGAAATTTTGAAAGTAGCTCGTATTGAAGCCGAAGCCATCTTGACCGACGACCCCACTTTTGCCAAACCCCAAAACGAGCCTATTCGCCAGCATATCAGTTCACTCAGAAAAGAAGAAACCAACTGGTCGAGAATTAGTTAAGATTAGTGTTTGCCTATTTTTTATCTAAGTAACAACACTGACTTATTTATACAATAAAAATAACTTAATTTACTGATAATCAATACTCTACACTCTTAACTCTTAACTCTTAATTGTGCGTTAGCACTTATGTTCTCAAAGGTTTCTTAAATTTGCTAAAAAACTAAGTTTGTATATAAATTTTGATTTTGGTAAATTACTGGCTTACAGCATTGTATTTAACTCAGGACACCATACTAAACACTCCCGACTACTAAAAACCCCCAGCATGAAAAAATTGCTATCTGTATTTCATTTTGCACTCTTCGCTTTATGTACTTCATTGAGCCAAGCACAAACTCCAGCTTTTCTCAAAAACCCCAACCAGCGATGGATAGACTCGGTTTTTAATGCCCTCACACCCGACGAACGCATTGGGCAGTTGATAATGGTGGCAGCACACGGCTACCCAAACAACCCCAAGCGAGTAATAATCGACACCGCCGTTAGTAGCCCACGCTATGTAGAACGCATGATAAGAGACTATAAAGTAGGTGGTTTGGTGTTTTTTCAGGGTGGGCCAGTACAAGAAGCGCAACTCACCAACTACTATAACTCTATCAGCAAAGTGCCACTTTTGGTAGCCATGGACGCAGAATGGGGTTTGAATATGCGCCTCGATAGCAGTGTGCGGTTTCCGTACCAGATGACGTTGGGAGCTATGCAGGGCAACGATGATTTGATTTATAGAATGGGCAAATCATTAGCCGCTCACAGCAAACGCATGGGGATTCACGTCAATTTTGCGCCTTCTGTCGATGTCAATAACAATGCCAATAACCCTGTCATTAACTTTCGGTCGTTTGGCGAAAATCCTCAAAAAGTATTAGACAAATCTTACGCCTACATCAAGGGTATGCAAGACGGTGGGCTACTGACTTCGGCCAAACATTTTCCAGGCCATGGCGATACAGGCGTGGACTCGCACAATGTATTGCCGCTTATTCCACACAGCCGAGCAAGACTTGACTCGGTTGAGTTATATCCGTTCAAAGAACTCATAAAGAGAGGATTAGATGGTGTAATGATTGCCCATTTGAGTATTCCAGCCTTAGATACAACCAAAAATTTACCTTCGACTTTATCCAAAAAAATAGTTACCGATGTGTTGCGTAAAGAGTTGGGATTTGACGGACTGATATATTCTGATGCTATGAATATGAAAGGCTTGACCAACTTGTTTCCTGACGGCAAAGGCGATGCCTTAGGTTTAGAGGCAGGTATGGATATATTAGAATTTTCGCCAAATATCCCAGCCGCTATCGCCCAAATCAAGAAATCAATCGCTGAGGGGCGCATCAGTCAAGCTGAAATTGATAGTCGTGTCAAAAAAATATTAGCCGCCAAAGAATGGGTAGGTTTGGACAAAGCCAAGCCGATTGACACCAAAAATTTGGTAGAAGACATCAACGACAAAGAAGCCGAACTCATCAATCGACTAATGACCGAAAAATCATTAACAATTCTAAAAAACAGCAATAACATATTGCCTATCAGAGACTTAGACAAACTCAACATTGCTTCATTGTCTATCACAGATGCGCCCTTAGTGATGTCATCGCCACGGTCTGTGTCGCCTACACCACGGTCTGTGTCTTCACAGACCGTAACAAACAGCGTCATCGATCTCGGTACTCGTTCCGAGATTTCGGTGTCAAGCGACGGCCTCACTACTTTTCAGCAAACCTTAGATTTATATACCCACATTGACCATTATAACCTCAACAACAGCAGCCCCGACAGTACGATTAGACAAATACAGACGGCTCTCAAAAGTTATGATGTGGTGCTGGTGGGCGCACATCTCAACAACATTAGACCGGGCCGTAACTATGGCATTATGCCCACCACTGCCAATATTCTGAAAGTAATGGCCAACAGCGGCAATGCCGTCATTAGTATTTTTGGCAATCCTTATTCGCTCAATAAACTTGAAGACATAGACAAAGCCAAAGCCATAATCATGGCCTATCAACTTACCCCTTTTACCGAAGACTTATCGGCTCAGTTGATATTTGGAGCAATTGCAGCATCGGGCAAATTACCTGTTACAGTCAATGAAAAATTTAAGTATGGAGCAGGCATCAATACCGAAGCCATTGGCCGACTGAAATATACAATTCCTGAAGAAATAGGGTTGAATACCAAGCAATTAACCGCTAAAATTGATTCTATTGTAAACGGTGCTATCGCCCAAAAAGCTACCCCAAGTGCCGTAGTTCAGTTGGCCAAAGACGGCAAAGTGTTTTTTAGAAAAGCCTACGGCAATCCAACTTACGAAAGCAACCAGCCCGTCAAACTCACCGATCTCTACGACTTGGCCTCTGTTACCAAAGTCAGTACATCAACATTGGCTTTGATGCGATTGGTGGACGAAGGTAAATTTGATTTGGACGGTACAATGAAAGACTATTTGCCCAATTTCAAAAACTCAAACAAAGCCGATTTGGTATGGCGTGATATTTTGACCCACCAAGCCCGACTAAAAGCCTGGATTCCGTTTTGGAGAGACTGCCGTAACGGAGACGGTACTTGGAAAAATCGAACTTTTAGATGGGGCAAAACAATGCAAGGGGCTTACACCGTTCAGGTTACAGATAGCTTGTGGTTGCACAAAAAATATTACAAAAAAATATTTAAAGCCATCAAAGATTCGCCACTCAATGAGTTGTCTGCCGTTGCAAAAAAAGAATACATTTATTCAGATTTGTCGTTTATACTTTATCCGCAAGTTATCAAAAACATTACGGGGCAAGATTTTGAAGAATATTTGAAAAGTAGTATTTACAGAAAAATAGGGGCTAACTCTCTGACTTTCAACCCACGGCGATTTTATGACCTAAGCCAGATTGTACCATCTGAACGAGATACGTTTTTTAGGCAAACCCTCATACACGGACGAGTGCACGACGAGGGCGCAGCCATGCTCGAAGGGCTAAGTGGCCATGCAGGGCTTTTTGGCAATGCCAACGACCTCATGAAACTCACCCAAACCTACCTCCAAAAAGGCAGCTACGGCGGCCAGTCTTTTGTGTCAGCCAATACCATCGCCGAGTTTACACGCTACCAGTTTCCAGACAGTCGCAGAGGGTTGGGCTTCGACAAACCTTGCCAAACATATTGTGGCAATGCCCCCAAATCGGCCAGTCCGCAAAGTTATGGGCATACAGGTTTTACGGGTATTATGACCTGGAACGACCCCACGATTGGCCTCAACTATGTTTTTTTGTCTAATAGAGTATATCCAACCCGAGACAATGGCAAGCTGTCAAGCGGCAACGTCCGAACGGCCATTGCTCAAGTTGTGTATGATTTGTTGGGAAAATAAATAGGTTTTGTGTTTGTAGTCTGGTGTATTTGTCTAAATATTTTTTACACAAAAAAATCGGGAATCAAGTCGCTATCAAGCGTACCTGCAATGGCTACATATTGGTCAAAGTTCGTTACTCCATGCTGGCGCAAGAGCGGCTCGTCCACAAAAAAATTACCTGTACACTCACGGCTATTTTGGCTAAAAATAAGTGCAGCGGCATCGGCCATAATTTCGGGGGTGCGGCATCGTTTCATGGCCATATCACCACCCAATAGATTATTGACGGCTGCCGTTGCAATGGCCGTCCGAGGCCAAAGTGCATTAAAAGCTACGCCTTCATTCCTAAACTCCCCGGCCATACCCAGCACACACATACTCATTCCAAACTTGGCCATGGTATAGGCCACGTGTGGCGCAAACCATTTTTCTTCCATATTGAGCGGTGGCGAAAGGTTGAGTACGTGTGGATTTTCGGCTTTTAATAAATGTGGCAAACAGGCTTTACTTGTCAGAAATGTACCACGAGTATTGATTTGGTGCATGAGGTCGTAGCGTTTCATGTCTGTTTGTAGGGTTGGCGTAAGGTTAATGGCACTGGCGTTGTTTACCAAAATATCAATACCCCCAAAGCGTTTGACTGCGGCCTCTACGGCGGCATAGATATTTTCTTCGTTGCGTACATCTACCACTATCGGCAATGCTTGGCCGCCAGCAGCTTCGATTTCGGCGGCGGCTGTATAAATCGTACCTGGTAGCTTGGGGTGAGCTTCCGTTGTCTTGGCAGCTACTATAATATTGGCTCCCTCACGAGCAAGGCGCAAAGCTATAGCAAGGCCAATACCACGACTGGCACCTGTGATAAACACCGTTTTGTTTTTGAATGATGACATTTGAAATTGAGTTATTTTAGTTTAATTTTTGAAGTCAAATATACCATTTTAAGATAAAGAAAGCACATAAATAAAATAATTGTACAAAACCACAAAAAAAAGTAGATTTGTATCAGTCTGGCACGAAATTAGCTACGTTTACTGGGTTGGGGGTATTGTACCCAAACAAACAGAATTTACTAACCCTAATTATGATGAAATCAAAGCTATTATTCCTTTTTTGGACAGTTGCGCTATCAGCCAGTCAGGTACTTGCTCAGAGCGATTTGCCTACTTGCGCCGACACTCCTGCACCCACAATCAGTACCGAAAAACCAATAAGCTGCGTAGGGCAAGCAGTCATACTAAACGCCACGGGCTGCGACGGCACGGTGGTCTGGTCCAATAAAATCTCGGGAATTTCTCAGACCGTTTTTCCCAAAACTACCACCACCTACACCGCCGTTTGTAACAAAACCACCTGCAAGTCAGCGACATCGAAGCCACTGACGATTGATATTGTCCAGTTGCAGACACCGATTGTTAATACAGACAAAAAGACACTTTCAATCGGTGAGTCGGCCACGCTTACGGCCATCGGTTGCACCGACAAAACGATGTGGTCAAACGGTATGACTGGCAACGAAATTACAGTTAGTCCTATATTTACCACAAAATATACTGCCACTTGCCGAGCCAATGGCTGCCTAAGTTGCTTTGCCACCGAGGTAGAAGTAGCGGTAATACCAGCAACAAAATTGGTATTGAGCGCATCAAAGCCCACTGTTTGCCAAGGCGACTCGGCCACGCTTACAGCCAAAGGAACTTGTAAGGGTATAATCGTTTGGTCAAATGGCAAAACGGGGCCGAGCATAACAGTATCGCCAACGGCTACTACAACTTACTCGGCTGTGTGCAAGGTCGATGGCGGCGTAGCCATCGAAACGGCCATTACAGTAGAAGCTGGCCTACCACCCATGCCCCAACTAAAAGCCTCAAAGTCAATAGTTTGCTATTATGAAACGGCTACCATCACCGCCTCAGGCTGCGATGGCGTAGTAGTATGGTCTGACGGGCAAACGGGCAGTAGTATTATAGTAGAAAATAAAAATTTTACTACTGACCAAACGGTCAACTATTCTGCCATCTGTAAGCGTGATAACTGTACGTCCCAGCCATCAAGTGTATTATCTTTGAGTTTTATAAAAAAAATACAAACTCCCGATGCCACACCACAACTGACCAACGTTTGTCCCTATCAAACGGTAGATTTATCAACAGCTATTTTGACAAAACCAAGCACCGATGGGGGCTATTTTGTGTTTAGTAGTTCAGACCAAAATCAATCTCTAATCAACAACACAGGGACAATCGCCAAAGCTGATATTTATTATTTTGCAGAATTAACCCCTTCGGGTTGTAAGAGTGTGTCTATACCAATAGAAGCAATAATTATCAACTGTGCTAACGGTATTGCGCCCTGCTCAACCAGCCCTGCCACAGCCTCAATCGTCAAAACAGAGCAAATTGCTGGCAATAATTATTACTTAGAGGGGAAAATCGGCGGCATGGCTACCAAAAGCCAATGGGCAACAAACGGAACGGGTACGTTTAACAATATAAATGCCCTCGCTACCATTTATAAACCCTCAATCGACGACCGCAAAGCTGGAAAAGTGAGCATAAGCCTCAAAACCAACGACCCTGATAGTACTGGTGTTTGTAAGCCAGGCGTTGCAGTAATTGACCTAAAAATAGATACAATAACAGTATTGGTGAGAGAAATATTGGGTGTGAGTAAATACCTCAATAGTAATGGTGTTTTTCAAAATCCAGATGGTTCAATCGTACCCAAACGTTACAATGTTGAATACTACATCAAAGTGTTTAACTTGGGCGGCCACGACCTCATCGAAACACAAATTATAGATAGTTTGGACAGAGTTTTCAAAAATGGCGCAATTATTGTTAGTAAGCCAATAGTAACGGTTTTGGACAACGGCAATTCAGTCTATCAGTGGGAAGCAGATACCACATACACAGGCCAAAACGGTAACTATGAAATACTAAGAGCCGAAAAGTGTATTTTACCAAAGGGAGAATCTCGGACAATAAGCATCAAAATGGTCGTAGATTTGAGCAAAGCTCGTGATACGGTATTTCTGAACACAGCTTATGCCTCATCGTTGGACGTTGATGGTAATATTTGTAGAGATATTTCGACAGACGGTAAAGTGGCCGACCCCGACAACAATGGCAACCCGCTTGACAATACAACACCAACCCCTCTGGTATTAAATAGTCTGGGAGGCAATGTTGAGATTGGTGATGTATTTATTCCAGAAGGCTTTTCACCCAATGGTGATGGTATCAATGATTTGTTTGTAATTAAAAAATTAGATATTTTAAATTTAAAATTAGAAATATATAACCGTAACGGTGGCTTGGTTTACTCAAAAGAAAACTATAAAAACGACTGGAATGGTACAAGCAATTTGGTTACAAATCAGAAAACAGGCTTGCCCGATGGGACTTATTTTTATGTAGTCAAAACAGAAGATGGGCGTGAGTTTTCAAGATTTATGACAATCAGTCGGTAGAGAATATAAACGTTGTAGCAATAATAAAGTACGAACTATCCACATTCAGAATGAAAAAGACATACATTATACTGTTATTGTTTTTGAGCATATTGGCCAATGCCCAAGAGAGCGTTTTGCAACAAGCCAATCGGCAGTTTGATACACGTGCCTTTGCAAAAGCTATATCTCTATATGAGCAGGTGCTGGGAGACAGAACATTGCCCGAAAAACAAACACAAATCGTCAAAGCCAATGTAGCATATTCCTACTCTGAGTTGGGTGATTTTGCCAAATCAGAGAGTATTTATCGAGAAGTACTTGCAGAAGGAAGTCCATTGACGGGCCCCATGGCGATTCATTATTTACATTATGCCAAAGTATTGGCCAATGTAGGTAAATCTAAAGAATCTGAACAGTATTTTGCCCAATATCAAACAAATAAAGTTAGTACGGTCGTTGATGCTTCGACCTATTCAAAGGGAAAAATATCTTACAAGGTCGAGTCGCTATCAATCAATACCGATGAGTCAGAGTTTAGCCCTTCTTATTTTAAAGATGGTTTGGTTTATGTTTCGGGTAAGTCATCTTCTTTGGTTTCGTCTGAGTCGCTCAATAAAGGGTACTTAGACTTGTTTTATGTGGCCAATCGCAATGACATTCGGTCGGTAACAACCGTTAATTCAGACGGTACTGAGGCCGAAATAAAAACAAACGGTAGCAGCAACACTGGGCGAGTAAGACAAGAAAGAGTTTTGGGTAAAGATGCTTACACACTCAATACCTCAAACGACTCAAAAACAATAGGACGCGCCATTGGCTATGGCTTAGACGAAGCAAGTATTGGTGGAAACAGTAACGGCAACAGAAATTCAAAACCTGGCCAGCCAAATTCTTTTAGTAAAACACTAAATACCAAATACCACGAAGGGCCGGCCACGTTTAGTACGGACGGGTCTCAAGTGATTTTTACAAGAAATAACTTTAATGGTGGCCAAAAAGGCCAAAGCGTTGATAACGACATCAAACTCAAGCTCTATTCGGCTCAATATGGCAACGGCGACTGGACAAATGTACAAGAACTACCATTTAATAGTGACGAATACTCGACAGCACACCCAGCACTAAGCAAAGACGGCTCGCGGCTCTATTTTGTGTCAGATATGCCCCGTGGTGTGGGCGGTAAGGACTTATATGTATCGTTTCGTGAAGGCAATAGCTGGGGAAAGCCCGTTAATATGGGCAAAGAAATTAACAGCAAAAACGATGAACTATTTCCAACTATTGACGACAACGGAAACCTGTATTTTTCGACAACTGGCCGTAGAGGTGGGCTTGGTGCGCTGGACATATATTACGCCATTTTGAGCCGAGACGGTACACAGGTTATTGATATTATTCATCTTGATGCCCCACTCAACTCAAAAGGCGATGATTTTGGATTCATTACCGATAGCGATCGCAGTGCAGGTTTTTTTAGTAGCAATCGCCGTGCTGGCGATGACGATATATTTCGTTTTAGCCGTGAAAGCTCACTATACGACTGCCGTGACCTAACACTTCGCATTTATGACAACGAAACACAACTACCCGTTGATAGTGTAAAAATTATTGCAAAATCAAGAAATGGAGGGGGCGAAAACAAAGAACTCTTTACAGACGAAAATGGCCGAGCGCATATTTGTCTTTCTACCCAAAACGATTATCTGTTTACGGCCTCAAAAGACGGTTTTTTGAATAGTACTATTGGCTTCACAACCCGTGGCCTAACCGACGACAAACCCACAAGATTAGAAATGTCAATCGGAAAACCACTTATGCTCATTGACACCGTCGAGACACAAAGTTCACAAGCAACGAAACCGACCGAAGACAGCCAAAACACCTGGGGGCAAAGTACTAAGGACGATACAAAAGAGCAAACATGGAATGGTGCCGATAGGGTTTCGAGCAAAATAGCTGGTATTGCCATGGAAGGTACAGACGGAAGCCCTATTGTTGGCGCACTAATAAAGTTGAGAAGTAGCTGTACCGGAAAAGTAACACAAACCGTACTCACAGATGCTACGGGTAGGTATAGCTTTACAGTAAATGACAACGACAGATGTGGATACACAGTAGAGTCTTCAAAAAAATCGTATGGTACAAATATAAGTTTTATCAAAAAATCTTCTAAAAAAACCAAACCAAATAAAGTCATTTCTGCCGACTTACCAATGCTCAAAGTAGGTGATTTGATACGAATCGACAATATTGCATTTGAAGGTAGTAAAGCGGCCATTCAACCAAATGTAGCACGAGAATTAGACAAATTGGTGGGAACAATGCGAAAATACTCAATGATGAACGTAGAAATTATGACTCACACCGATAGCCGTGGCGAAGCCGAAGAAAACAAAATAACTTCTCTGAAACGCTCACAGGCTATACTTAGTTATTTGGCCAATAAAGGAATAGCCAAAAGCCGTATGAAAGCCACAGGAGTAGGCGAAGCGGCACCCATCAATGGCTGTGTCGATGGTGTGATTTGTACCGAAGGCGAATACCAGCGCAACCGCCGAACAGAATTTAAAGTGCTGTCGGTAATGTAATTCGATTTACGATTTACCAATAAAGCGCAGAACCAATTGTGGTTCTGCGCTTTATTTTTGTTCACAATCAGAAAATACCTATTTTTGGGTGTCGTGCGTGGTCGTGTGTACTCGTTGTCATCAAGCCCACACGACCAATGACCTAAAACCAATATGATTTTTCGTTCGCTACTCAGTAAACCACTTGCCCAACTAATTGTAAACCAGCAACAAAGCTGGATATACGCCGCCGCCGATACTCAAAAATACTGGCTCAAAAAGCTCGTTTCGGAAGCAAAAAATACAGCCTTTGGCAAAGCACACCAATTTGCCAATATCCAGACCTACAACGACTTCAAACAAGCCGTACCCATCAGAGACTACGAAGAGCTGCAACCTTACATTGAGCAAATCATTGATGGCCAGCCAGATGTACTTTGGCGGGGGCAGCCCGTTTATTTTGCCAAAACGTCTGGTACAACTTCTGGCACTAAATACATTCCAATTACCAAAGATTCAATTTCAAATCACATCGACTCCGCCAGAGATGCGCTCTTGAATTATGTCCATGAAACAGGGCGGGCGCAATTTTTGGATAAAAAACTTATTTTTTTGTCGGGTAGCCCTATTTTAGACCAAAAAGGACTTGTTCCAACTGGGCGGCTTTCGGGTATTGTCAATCACCACGTGCCTGCCTACTTGCGCTCAAACCAAATGCCGAGTTACAGCACCAACTGCATCGAAGACTGGGAAACAAAATTAGACCAAATTATAGACGAAACACTAAACCAGCCTATGTCGCTCATTTCGGGTATTCCGCCTTGGGTACAGATGTATTTCGATAAAATCGTTGCCCGAACAGGTCGCCCTATCAAAGACGTTTTTCCTGACTTTGAACTATTTGTATATGGTGGAGTTAATTTTGAGCCATACCGTGCCAAATTATTTGAAACAATCGGAAAAAAAATAGACTCAATCGAGATGTATCCTGCCTCTGAGGGTTTTATTGCCTATCAAGATTCACAAAAAGCCGAAGGACTACTGTTGTTGTTAAATTCAGGTATTTTCTTTGAATTTATCCCTGTCGAAGATTATTTTAATCCAAACCCAACAAGATTATGTATTGAAGAAGTAGAATTAAACAAAAACTACGCACTCGTCATCAACAGCAATGCCGGTCTTTGGGGCTATTCGATTGGCGATACTATCAAATTTGTGTCTAAAAACCCTTATCGTATCGTAGTTTCAGGACGAATCAAGCATTTTATTTCGGCTTTCGGCGAACACGTCATCGGCGAAGAAATAGAAAAAGCACTGCAATATGCCATGGCCCAGCACCCCGAAACAGAAATCGTAGAGCTGACAGTAGCCCCAATGGTAGCACCCTCAGAAGGACTCCCCTACCACGAATGGCTCATTGAATTTGCCCAACAACCACACGACCCCAACGCCTTTGCCGCCGCCCTCGACTACCGCCTGACACAGCTCAACGCCTATTATGATGATTTGATTGGCGGGACAATTTTACAACCACTCAAAATAACCTCGCTACGCCCCAATTCGTTTATAGACTATATGCGAAAAAAGGGCAAACTCGGTGGCCAAAACAAAGTACCACGATTGGCCAACGACCGAACGATTGCCAATGAATTAACAAAAAATCGCTAACTTTACGGCTCATTTTACGCCCAAATCTAAATGACTAATCCAGACAAACCCATTCAAAACTCACCCTCAACTGTCAAATTACCAGTTTTGCTTGGTCTCACACTCGTTTCAGGTATTTTTCTGGGTGCAACATTTTTGGGTGGCCGTGGTACAAACGATGTCTCAAAGGGCTACACCAAGTTCAAAGAAGTGTTGCAGTTGATTAACAACAACTACGTTGATACAGTCAATACTGACGAATTAGTGGACTACTCAATAACCAAAATGCTCGAAAAGTTAGACCCACACACCACGTACTTTCCACCAGCCGAAGCAGAGGCCGTTCGTTCGCAGCTTTCAAATGGCTACGATGGCATTGGCATAGAGTTCAATTTGTTCAAAGACACAGTTCAGGTCGTTGGTACACTTTCGGGTGGGCCGTCTGAGGCGGTGGGCATTAGGGGTGGCGACAAAATGATACGGGTCGATGGTTTGGATTTTACAGGAAAAAAAATAACCAATGCCTATATTTATTCAAAACTAAGAGGGCAGCGAAACTCGGAAGTAAAAATTGATATGTTGAGAGGCAAAAAAATACTATCGTTTACTCTCAAACGAGGCCGCATATCAACTTATTCAATCGATGCGGCTTATATTACCAACGGTGATGTGGGCTATCTGAAAGTTACAAAATTTGCAGAAAGTACTTATGACGAGTTTAAAAGTGCCATCAAAACGCTCAAATCGCAGGGAATGAAAAAACTACTGCTCGATCTTCGGGGCAATCCTGGCGGCTACATGGACAGAGCCACCAACATGGTTGATGAACTGCTGGGCGGCAACAAATTGATTGTTTATACCGACGGCAAAGACAACCGATACGACCACAAAACCAATACCGCTTTTGACGGACTCTTTGAAGACGGCCCCGTTATTGTGCTAATAGACGAAGGCAGCGCATCGGCTTCCGAAATCGTTTCGGGTGCGCTACAAGACCACGACCGTGCGCTCATTGTTGGCCGCCGCTCGTTTGGCAAAGGGTTGGTACAGATGCCCGTCAGCCTGTCCGATGGTTCAGAACTAAGAATTACGATTTCGAGATATTATACTCCCTCTGGTCGCAGTATTCAGAAACCCTACGAGCATGGCCACTTAGAAGACTACGAAAAAGACATGAAGCAACGCATAGACGGTGGGGAACTGTTTGTAGCCGATAGCATCAAAAATAACCCAAAACTTAGATTCAAAACCGATGCTGGGCGGGTTGTTTATGGCGGTGGCGGTATCAGTCCCGATGTTTTTGTGGGGCAAGACACCAGTCTATATTCCAACTATTTGTATGCGCTTTGGGGCCAAAACATAATCAGAGAATACGCTCTTCAATATACCGACAAACACCGTATAGAGTTAGCAAAAATGACCTTTGACGATTATCTCAAAACGTTTTCTGTCAGCGAGTCCGACTTGCAGCAAGTGCAGAAAGCAGCTACGGAGGCAGCAATAAAACCCAACGATAAAGAATACAATCGCTCAAAAAACTACATCAAGGCACAACTCAAAGCATACATAGGGCGGTATGTTTTTCAGAAAAAAAGCCAAGGCAACGGCCTCAATAACGAATACTACCAAGCCATGTCTGCACTCGACAACACCTACACAAAAGCCCTTACACTATTTGACCAAGCCAAACTGTTGAGTAAATAAACTACATCACGCCCCCTCAAACTGGCGTAAGAAACGCACGTCATTTTCTGAATAGAGCCGCAAATCTTTGACACCATAACACAACTGGGCGATGCGCTCCACGCCCATTCCAAATGCAAAACCAGTATATTGCTCGGGGTCTATGCCGCAGTTGGCCAGTACGTTAGGGTCCACCATACCACTACCCGCAATCTCTACCCAGCCAGAGCCTTTACAAATATTTTTGCTGCCGCCACATAGCTGACAACCTTTGGGGTCGTTGAGGCCGCACGAAATATCAATCTCGGCACTTGGCTCAGTAAACGGAAAATACGAAGGGCGCAGCCTGATAGTAGTTTCGGGGCCAAACATCTCTTTGGCAAAATGATAGAGCGTATCTTTGAGATCTTTGAAACCTACGTTTTTATCGACATAAATTCCCTCAACTTGATGGAAAAAGCAATGCGCCCGTGCCGATATAGCCTCGTTGCGATATACCCGCCCTGGCATAATGGCACGTAGCGGTGGCTGTTTGTGTTCCATGAGCCGTACCTGTACGTTTGAGGTATGTGTCCGAAGTAATACGTCGTCTGCTTCTTTATTGGTACTTTTTTCTATAAAAAACGTGTCTTGCATTTCCCGAGCTGGGTGGTTTTCGGCAAAGTTTAGAGCCGAAAAGTTATACCAATCTGTGTCTATTTCGGGGCCGTCCGACACACTAAAACCCATTCGCTCGAATATCTCAATGATTTTGGCACGAGCCAACGTCAGCGGGTGAATACTCCCCAGTTGGTTGGGAGCGACAGGAAGCGTGAGGTCAATCATTGCCGAAACTGACTCATTGGTATTGTCGTCAAGT
Source organism: Spirosomataceae bacterium (assembly GCA_043777595.1). GTDB lineage: Bacteria > Bacteroidota > Bacteroidia > Cytophagales > Spirosomataceae > JAYVJH01. The sequence goes on along the minus strand of JAYWHT010000073.1, from coordinate 19,827 downwards.
AGTGTTTGTAGATCTTGAAAACGGCTCAAAGCTAAGTTTTTGAGGCCATTCAGTTCAAGACCTACCACTCGGCGGTCTTCTTTTGGCACGTCTTTTAGTCCTTCAAACAACGATTCTATTTCGCCCTTACGACTAATAAACCTCATTCTAAACGCCTCTAAATGTTCTTTGGTTGTTACTTCAAAACGTGTTATTTCGGCAGCAATCGCCGCTACTTTTTCAGTCAGCATATCAATAATTTTTGGACAAAATTAGTTAAAAATATCGAAATATTCCTAAAACTTGGTTTTTCGATAACTGGCCATTACTTTGGTTGCAGTCGTCTTTCAATTCGATATTTTTGCATTTTACATTTTGCATTTTATTTTTCCTCTTCTGTTTAAGTAGTTACAGATATTGAGTAGTTGATTTTTAGTTTAACTACTTCAAAATCAATCATTTGCAACATTTTCAATACTCAATACTCAAATCTCTTAACTACTTAAATAGTATAATACAAACTTTCGGCCTAACTTTGCGCTCCCTTTTAGACTAAACCCTGCGCCAACTATTTGATTTACATACATTTTATAATTTATTGGGCAAACAAAAAATGATTATCGTAACAGGAGCAGCGGGGTTTATTGGTAGCTGTTTGATTGGTCGGCTAAATGCCGAAAACTTCAATCATATTATTGCAGTAGATGATTTTTCGAGATTAGAAAAATTGCCAAATCTCGAAAACAAAAAAATTATTGAGCAAGTCGAGCGTGATTTGTTTTTTGACTGGCTCGACAACAACTACCACGAGGTCGAGTTTTTGTTTCATATTGGCGCACGAACAGACACTACTGAGTTTGATGTTCAGATTTTTGAAGAACTGAATGTAGCTTATTCAAAAAAAATCTGGCAAAAATGTATTCAATATCAAATACCATTGGTGTATGCCTCATCGGCGGCTACTTATGGCCTCGGTGAGCTGGGCTACGACGACAACGAGCAGAATATCCCACTCCTCAAACCGCTCAACCCGTATGGCGACTCCAAAAACGAGTTTGATATTTGGGCATTGCAACAAGAAAAAAAGCCGTTTTTTTGGGCTGGACTCAAATTTTTTAATGTTTATGGCCCCAACGAATACCACAAAGGGCGCATGGCATCGGTAATATTTCATGCTTTCAATCAAATAAAAGCCACTGGCCAAATGCGGCTCTTTAAGTCGCACAACCCAGATTTTAAGGACGGCGAACAGATACGAGACTTTATTTATGTAAAAGACGTAGTCGAAGTATGTTTGTTTTTGATGCACCACCGCCGCAACTCTGGTATTTATAATCTGGGGAGCGGCAAAGCACGTACTTTTCTGGATTTAGTAACCAATACTTTTGTCAATCTCAATATTGCCCCTGCTATTTCGTTTATAGACACCCCTGCCGACATCAGAGACAAATACCAATATTTTACACAAGCCAATATGAGTAAATTGCGCTCAATAGGCTACAACAAGCCTTTTCATACACTCGAAGAAGGAATTGCCGATTATGTTAAAAATTATTTGATAGAAAACAAAACGCTTTAAGTGCCATGGTCTATATCACCCGAGTCGAACATTTTAATGCTGCACACCGTGTTTTTAATCCTGAGTGGAGCGACGAAAAAAATACTGCCGTCTTTGGTCGTTGTGCCAATAAAAACTACCACGGCCACAATTTTGAGTTAGTTGTAACGGTCAAAGGGAAAATTGACCCCGAAACTGGCTTTGTCATGGACTTGAAAGCATTGGGCGATATGATTAGGACAGAAATAATAGACAAAGTCGATCACCTAAACCTAAACTTAGACGTGGCTTTTATGGCCGATACCATTACGAGTTGCGAGAACTTTATAGTCAAAATCTGGGATATTCTATCGCCTCATATTACTGCCGCCGCTCCTCATGCAAAGCTACACTCCCTCAAATTGATTGAAACTCCAAAAAATTATGTAGAATATTTTGGCGAATGATACGGACGCTGGCCATAGTCGCAGTTGGTGGAGGTTTGGGTAGTGTGGCTCGCTACCTAACGGCATTGTTTATCAACAAGTTATGCACATTTTCGTTTCCAATTAGCACTTTTGTAGCCAACATAACTGGCTGCCTAATAATTGGAATAGTTTACGGCTTGTCCGACCGTTACACAGGCTTTAATGCTGACTGGAAACTGTTTCTGATAACTGGAATCTGTGGTGGTTATACTACTTTTTCTACATTCAGCTACGAAAACCTACAACTACTACACACCCACCAGCTTGGCCTTTTTGTTGCATACGCTGTTGGGAGTTTAGTTGTGGGCTTACTGGCCGTTTGGTTGGGGTTGAGTTTGGTAAAGTAGGCTTTTGCTATAAAACCCAACCATCAACCCATCAAAAACACGGTCATCGTCCGAGAGCCATGTGCGCCCAAAACGAGCGACTGCTCAATGTCTGCCGTCTTTGATGGCCCAGCAATAAACGTTCCGAAACCATAATCGCTTCCCGCAATGCGCTCGTAGGCGTGGTGCATGGTGGGTACAATATTTTGTTTGTCGATAACAATAGCCAAGTTTTGAGTAATAAAAGGTAGTACCCGTTGTTGGCAAAGCAAATCTTCTGTTACCCACACAGAGCCGTTTTCGGCTACTCCAAAGTGTGCGGCCACGATACTCAGTTCAACGTTTGCCAAGTCATGCGGGTTGCCATCAATCCATTTATCATCAAATAATTGCCCCGATAGTCCTGAAATAGTTGTAACGATTCGGCTTGCATCGGCAAACGTACCCTTGACATAACTTATTATTTCGTCATAACCATCAATCTCAATCACTTGGCCGCCAATGGTAGCCAAAACTTGGGCAAATTGGGCTTTTATGGCCAACGAGTCAATATTTTTTTGATTGGAATCTATAATTGCAAACGACGGTAAGGCTGGCAAAGCCATCAACTCGGGCTGATTGTCTTTGATTTTAGCCAAAATTAACTCTCGACTACTCAATTTTTCATTTTTCATGCCGCTTCTTCTTTTTTGATTCGCTCATACCATTCTTTGAAACTCTCTTTCGGTGGCTCGGGCATATCTCGCTGATTGAACCATGGATTCAAGCCATTATTGACTACCACAGGAGTATTTTTTAGTACCCAGCGACCAATTTTTCCTGCCGCTTGGTATAGCTTCGGGTTTGATAGCGTAAAGTTCATTGCCTGCATTCCGATTTGTTTGCCTACCGTGGCGTGGCCTTCTTTTACTAATACTTGCCGCCATTTATAAAGCTGCTCGTGAATGTCGATTTTGACAGGACACACATTTGAGCATGAGCCACACAAGGTACTCGCAAAAGGCAAGTCAGCGTTTTTGGTCATGTCTAAATTGGGGGCTAAAATAGAGCCAATCGGCCCAGCGATGGCCGTATGATAGCTATGCCCACCACTCCGCCTATAAACTGGGCAAGTGTTGAAGCAAGCCGCACAACGAATACACTTGAGCGAATTTCTAAAATCGGGGCGACCCAACTGAGTACTACGGCCATTGTCTACAATAATGATGTGCATTTCTTGGTCTGGGCGAGGGTTCTTGAAATGACTCGAATAGGTCGTAATTGGCTGGCCTGTGGCCGAGCGTGCCAACAACCGCAAGAACACGCCGAGGTGCTTTTTTTGAGGAATAATTTTTTCAAAACCCATACTGGCAATATGAACATCGGCCAGATGTACGCCCATGTCGGCATTGCCTTCGTTGGTACAAACCACAAATTCGCCTGTTTCGGCTATCGCAAAATTTACACCTGTCAGTGCTACTTTTCGGGTCAAAAAAGTCTGTCTGAGGTGCTGACGAGCGGCTTCGGTCAAAATCTGAGGGTCATCACAGCCTTTGGGAGTTCCTAAATGCGTGTAAAATAGTTCGCCGATTTCACTTTTTTTCCAATGAATACAAGGCAAAACTATATGACTTGGTGGCTCGTTGGCAAGTTGCACAATGCGCTCTCCTAAGTCCGAATCAATGACTTCGACACCATTTTTGGCCAAAAACTCATTTAGGTGGCACTCTTCGGTAAGCATCGACTTGGACTTGACCAACTGCGCCGCCCCCAAAGCCGAAGCGTTCTGATTGACAATATCAAGCACAATTTTATTGTGTGCTTCGGCATCGGCAGCCCAATGGATTTTAATACCGTTTTTGAGTGCTTTGGTCTCAAATTCAGTCAAATAGTCGTGCATATTCGACAGCACGTTGTTTTTAATTTGCGAGGCAGCCTCACGCAACTCTTCCCATTCGGGTATCTGAAAAGCCGCTTTGTCTCGTTTTTGACGCACAAACCACAATGTTTCATCGTGCCAATCTACCCGAGCCTCGTCCCGATTGAAAACCTCCGCAGCCTCCGAATGTTGTAATTGTTGTTTCATTTTTGGTTGTTTGTTTTCAACTGTTCAAAATTTCTGCAATATGAATTGTCTTGATAGTCGAGCCTTGTCGTTTCAGAATACCCTCCATGTGCATCAAACAGCTTGTGTCGCTGGCGGTGATGTACTCCACGTTTTGGCTGGCGTGGTCGGCAATGCGGTCTTTTCCCATTTTGACCGAAACAGCCTCCTCAAAAACACAAAACGTACCTCCAAAGCCACAACATTCATCTTTTCTATTTAACGCAACCAACTGTAAATCTGATACTTGGCTTAGTAGCTGTTCTGGTTTAGAAAAGTGCGGTGCATTTAGCTCAGACATTTGAGACAGATGCAACCCACGCTGCCCATGACAACTCTGATGAAGCCCCACTCGGTGAGGAAACCGAGCCGAAAGGGTTTGAACTTTTAGTACATCGACCAAAAACTCGGTCAGTTCGTAGCACCTACCCTCCTGCCCTATTTCCGACAAAATATGTTGTTTGGCGTGTAACGTACAACTTCCTGATGGACAAACGATGTATTCAAAATCTTTGAAATTGGCAATAAAATTATCATTACAGCCCTGTGTAAGATGGCCAAAACCCGAGTTAGCCATTGGTTGCCCGCAACAAGTTTGGTTTGTTGGAAAATGAACCTCACAGCCGTTTTTTTCTAATAATTGTAGCGTAGCAATACCCACCTGTGGATAAAACTGGTCGATATAACAAGGTATAAATAACGCTACTTTCATTGGTTGCAATTTTTTGAGTTTAAATCTTCTAACTTCGTAAGTGCTAAGGTAGAATTATGAGCGAGTGAATAAATATTACTGGAACATTTTTGATGAAGTATTGGCTGAGTCAAAAATTATTGGTAATTTTGATTTACACTCTATCAATAATTAAAGGCTTTGCGAGTAAGTGCAAAACAACGCTACTCACTCAACGCTGAACCGTGCAAATAAATCTGCCCATTTACCGCTTTATCCATAAAATTGTAATAAGCATACCTTGAATCGGTTATTAGTGGTGTTGGTATAAAAGAAACATCAAATATACTTTAAAAAACACGGGAATCTAAATTAGCTATAATTACCAAGCAGGCTATTCGAGCCAATATCACAACACAGATATACAATTATAGTTTTAAAATAATTACACCGACATTAAACTACTCACACTATAACAGTATTTTGTACTAGACAACTACCATAAAAAGACTCTTACCTCACAATTAAAAGCAAAATTGGCATTTTGGAAGTTGGTAAAAACTATAAAAAATCAGGTAATTTCAAACAAAATTGTGATGTAAAATACAATTAAGCAAAGTGTTTAGATTGTCTTTAATTTCCATGCGGTATTTTTTGGCTTCAAATGTTAATTGTCATCGGCCTCTACAAAACAAATGATTGAATACCACAAAAACAGCCCAGTAACGAACGCAAAATTCTCAATATTGATTCCGACTTGGAACAATATGCCGTTTGTTGAGCTATGTGTAAAGAGCATTAGGCAAAACTCTACCTTTGAGCATCAAATTATTTTGCACATCAACGATGGCTCAGACGGCACACTCGCATGGGCCAAAGCACAAGGGTTAGATTACAGTCTTTCGGCTACCAACGTTGGTATTTGTTTGGCTTGCAACGCCGCCGCATCGTTGGCCACGACCAACTATATTTTGTACATCAACGACGATATGTACGTTTGCCCAGAATGGGACTTGCGACTGTTTGAAAAAATAATAGACTACGGCCGCACAGATTTTTATTTTTCGGGTACAATGATTGAGCGTACACCCAACAACTGGGGCTGCACCTCTACTCCTCACAACTACGGTGACAGTCCAACTAATTTTCGAGAAACTGACTTGCTCAAAGACTACAAAACATTAGCCATTGCCGACTGGCGAGGCGCCAACTACCCACCCAGCATCATGCACCGCAGCTACTGGGCTTTGATTGGTGGTTTTAGTGTTGAGTTTAGCCCTGGAATGTACTCAGACCCAGATATTTGTCGTAAACTTTGGGACGTGGGGGTGCGTAATTTTAGAGGCGTTGGCGACAGTTTAGTCTATCATTTTATGTCCAAAAGCATTGGTCGGGTCAAGCGAAACGATGGGCGAGCGCAGTTTATGCACAAATGGAAAATGTCGTCGAGTACTTTTATGAAACACTACTTGGGCCTCAGCAGTGGCACAGACTTCGATTACCAAGGTTTGGCCACAGAGCCAGCCAATACTTTACAGTTTAAGATTACGAAGGCAATAGACAAAGTAAAATCTTTGCTTAGTTTTTTATAATTTTGTGGTTTAATACTAAAAAAAAATATGAAAGGAATTATTTTGGCAGGAGGCTCAGGTACTCGCCTTCACCCTCTGACATTAGCCGTAAGCAAACAACTGATGCCTGTTTACGACAAACCAATGATTTATTACCCGCTCTCAATATTGATGCTGTCGGGTATTAGTGAGATTTTGATTATTTCGACCCCGCACGATTTACCTCATTTTCAGAAATTATTGGGCGACGGTAGCCGTATTGGTTGCCAGTTTAGCTATGCCGAGCAGCCCAGCCCCGATGGCTTGGCGCAGGCTTTTATTATTGGCGCCGACTTTATTGGCAACGACAAAGTGGCATTGGTACTGGGAGATAATATTTTTTATGGTTCGGGGCTTTCTAAACTCTTACAAGCCAACAACGACCCCGAGGGCGGCGTAGTCTATGCCTACCAAGTTCAAGACCCAGAGCGGTATGGTGTCGTTGAGTTTGACAAAGATTTTAATGTGCTTTCGTTGGCAGAAAAACCCGCCGAGCCACGCTCAAATTATGCCATTCCTGGGTTATATTTTTATGATAATCAGGTAGTTGAAATAGCCAAAAACATCGCGCCATCACCACGGGGCGAATTAGAAATTACAGACATAAACATAGAATACCTACGCCGTGGCCAGCTCAAAGTGGGTGTACTTAATCGTGGTACGGCTTGGCTCGACACAGGTACATTCGCATCGTTGATGCAGGCAGGCCAATATGTGCAGGTCATCGAAGAGCGACAAGGCTTAAAAATCGGTTGTATCGAAGAAGTAGCCTACCGCATGGGTTTTATTGATGCTACCCAACTCGCCGAAATCGCCAAACCACTCGTCAAAAGTGGTTATGGGGCATATTTATTGAATTTATTGAAATAAAAAAATAGGTTATTTTAAAATGTCATCAATAATATTCAAATGGTGTTGGGTGTGTATTTCTATAAACTGTATCGCCAATTTTAGATTTAATTGTCCAAAATAAGGGTGCTTGAAGTTACTATTTGAATCAATACCATTAAGTTCTGACAGCCTTTCGATGGTAGCTTCGGCTTTTGCTTTGAGGCTCTCTATTGTAAAATCACCTTTTGGTCTGACGGACTCTGGTGCTTTGCCACGGCCTCGGGGTATTTTGTTGAGAACGGTCATTACGACAAATCTTGGAAAATTAAACTGCCACTTATATTGAGCGGGGTCCGATTTTTTGAGCGCACTGATTATGCCATTTGCCACCAAAAGCGAATGTTCGATATGCCAACCTACCGAGGCTGCCGAAACATTGGTGTTTGTAGTGGCCTGTGTCAAAGTTTTACATTCTAATTGCCGAATGAGTACCTCTGTTTTTTTCATTTTTGTATTGATTTGATACGTTTTGGCCGCAAAGGTAAAAGTTTTAAACGCCCTTTTGTACAAAAGGTACTTTGGTTACTACCGCTCTGAGGAGTCTGTCTCGTACTTTTACAAAAATTTCTGTACCCACTTTGCTCATAGCAGTTGGTACAAAGCCCAAGCCAATACCCTTGCCCAAAGTAGGCGACTGCGTGCCTGACGTTACATGGCCGACGGCTTGGCCGCTGGCATCGCACAGTTCATAGTCGCCACGAGGTATGCCTCTGTCAATTAGTTCAAAACCAATGAGTTTACGGCTCAATCCCGCTTCTTTTTGTTTTAATAAATTATCAGAATTGATAAAATTTTTGCTAAACTTTGTTACCCAACCCAAGCCAGCTTCAAGCGGTGAATCCGTGTCGTTGAGTTCGTGGCCATAGAGACAATAGCCCATTTCGAGGCGGAGGGTATCTCTGGCACCAAGGCCGATTGGCTTAATGTCAAACTCAGCACCTGCCTCAAAAATGGCTTTCCACATAGCTTCGGCATCTTTGTTCCAGACATAAATCTCAAACCCACCTGCACCCGTGTAGCCAGTAGCCGATATAAAAACGTCGTCGATGCCTGCCAGCGTACCAGACTTGTAAGTATAGTAATCTATTTCTGACAAATTGACATCGGTCAGTTTTTGGAGAGTTTTGGTAGCCAGCGGCCCCTGAACAGCAAATAGACAAAGCTCATCAGACAGATTTTGCATCTTGACTCCAAACGTGTTTTGCTCTTGTAGCCAGTTCCAGTCTTTTTCGATATTTGAGGCATTGACTACCAAGTAATATTCGTTTTCGTCCCAACGATAAACCAGCAAATCGTCCACCACGCCACCGTCATGGTTGGGCAGATAACCGTACAATATTTTACCATCGGTGAGTTTGGCTACGTCGTTTGAAATCACGTATTGCAAAAACTCAGTAGCTCGCTCGCCCTTTACCACAAACTCGCCCATGTGCGAGACATCAAACACACCTACACCATTGCGAACGGTGTGATGTTCTTCTAAGTCGGACGAGTAGCGCACAGGCATTGAGTAGCCTGCAAAAGGCATCATTTTTGCGCCGAGGCCGTGGTGAATATCGTTAAGGGGAATGGTTTTGATTGTATCAGACATCAGAAATAGGCTATAAGTTAGGAGTCGTGAGTGCTATAAAATATTGAAAACAAAGTTACATAAAATGATTGAAATTATGACAGAATGACGCGCCGACTTCAAAACTTATACCTAATCTGTGCCTTGATTTCAGTGCGGCTACCGCCTTTGATTTCGTCCACATAGCTACTCAGTGCGCCTTTATTGGGCTGGTTGGTTTGGGCAGCACGCAGCCAAAGGTCAATTTTGGACGTTGGCGAATATTGAACCAATAAATAATTGCGATAGCCAAAATCGTAGTAAGCCGGCAACGTAACTGCATAAAGTACATCTCGCTCTACGGCATACTGGCGGCTGTCGTAGTCATCGGTATTGAACAGTGCCAGCCGGCCATTGACTGACAATTTACCCCAGTCTGCCGTAATGTCTTGCAATATCAAAAAGCCTTTTGAGGCATCAAAACCATCGTATTTAAAAGTACCTCCCTGCACACGAGTACGAAACGACCATATTCTGGGGGTATTGTATTCTACATTCAATACCAAGTTTCGGCGGGTTGTACCTACAGTTTCTTTTTTCTTTGAGAGCCGGCTCGGTAGGTCTTTTTGTTTGTGTTCTTCTCTAAAAATAGCGTAAAAAATCAGTCGTTTGTTGGCTGTAAAAGTACCCTGCAACAAATAATCAAAACCTGTGGTAGGCTGCTGATTGACCAAATATTTATAAAACGGAAAGCGATACAAGTCAATATAGCCGCCAATCGTCATCTTTTTGTAAACCAAGTATTTAGCCCCAAAATATAGCCCTGTTTCGTTGGCATTTCGAGAATTTTCGCCAAAGGCATTGGCATAAAAACTATGAAAATTAGGGTCGAAATGTCTGAATAACACAGAACCATCAATCCGTTTAGACAAACTCGTCAGCGCACCCGCCACTACCCCCACTCCACTACTCTGTGAGCGTGCGGCTTCACCAAAAATATTGTAATTTTTGAATAAATAATTGCCATGCAATCCAAGAATTAAGTTACTTGAACCCCCAAAATCGTAGGTATTGTAGTAGGTGAGTTTTTTTTGTAGGTTTCGGTCAAAGACTGTGTTCAAAATCGTTAGTCCAAGCTGCCCTCTCACTACTTTATAAAGTAAATGCGCCCCGATTGAATTTTCGAGAACTTGTGCTTTTTTGCTGGCTTCGTTGGGTGTGCGGTGTAGCCCTGAACTTAAAATCGAACTCACGAAATCGTCGTTAGTGTCGGTTGTGTTGTCGTCGTTTACAGTGCCATCTCGTCTGACTCTCGAATACATGGCCGTCAGTTCCAGGTGTTTTGACAGATTAAAAGTAGCGGCAATACCCCTAAAAAAACCACCCTCTACCACCGACGTATAAGGCCGTACGCCAGTAGTTGGTCTGCGAGTGGTATAAACCGTCTCTTGGCCTTTGCCCAGCACAAACCCCGCCGAAAACACAAGCCCCTGCCCTATTTGAAGTTGATAATCGCCTACAATTAAGTTTTTTAGTCGGCCTCGGTTCTGAACTTGGGCATGAAAGGACAAAAAATCGGGGCCATAGTTGTGGTTTTTGGGCTCGAAGTTAAACTTTTCGCCTTCGTCTTTTTCCATCGTAAAACCAAAACTAAAATCTCGACTGCGGCTGTACCGATAGCGTGCATACCATTGGGTAGGGCTTCCCAAAAACCGTTGCGGCAACACGCCCTTTGAGTCAGGAATGGCGGTGGTGAAGCCTTTTTTTTGTTCTAATATATTTTCGGTTCTAAAAATAAAATAGTTTTGGGTAGGGTTATTTAGCCCGTTCCACAGTTTTCTATTTTCGGGTACGACCGTTGCAAAAGCCATTAATTTATAAATAGTCGGCAAATCAAAATCTGGTACGGCCTGTAGCTCATATACAGACAACAAGCTACCAAACTGCGAGCGGTACTCAAAAAAAGCATTGAGTTGCCGTTCAGACAGTAGATAAGTACCTTCGAGTTCGTCTCGGGTGCAGGTATTGAGGTCGAGCGGCGAGGTGTAGAGTTGCAGCAGCGACTCGTACAAATCGTTATTGTTGGCGTTTTGGGGTTGGAGTGGTAATAAATTTTGGACAAAGGCCGTAAGGTCAATTTCGGGCTGAGGCAGCGACTGGGCTACTGCCGATGAATGAATGATTGAATTGCTGAATGAAAGAATGACAATAGCTACTTGTATTTTTAATTTCATAATTTTTTGCTCAAATACATTTTGCTATTTTCTTGATTTCGTTTTTTGCTTCTTCCCAAGTTATAGCCGATAAAGGCTCTAATTTTTGAAGTTTATTATTAGCATCGTCAAAATAACACAGACTTTTTTGTAGCTGGAATGCATCGAAAGCGCCAAATTTCTGCTCATAAAAACCAAATATTTCGTCTAATGAAAACTGTTTGAGCAAAAAGTACAAATCATAAAAGTCTTTTTTTGCACCACGATTATTTATAGCCAGCAGTTTCATGGGCGCAATGTCTTTGGGGCTTAACATTCTGATGCCGTCAATTTCTATTGTATTGTCAATAAGCGGATACCGATAGCGGAGCAAGTCTATTTTGATGCCGTCAATCAGTAGTTTTAGATAATAATTTTGGCGACTTAATTCTGAAATATCACCAAATTTTTGTTCTAATTCGTCATAAATCAACGTCCCATCCACTTCTTGATTCGAGAACCGAAACATATCAATATCTTCGGATATACGATGCCCCCATTGCAGAGACAGCGCCGTACCACCCACCAAATAAAAATCTTTGAGCGATGTTGAAGCCATCAATTCGCCCAAAATACATACCATTTTGGCATTTATTGTTTCGTAGTGTAGTTGCATACTTTAATATATCCAGCGCAGGTGTTCTGGTTGCTGCATTTGCCACTGCCAACATCTAAAATTTTCGATTGGCTCGTCAAAGAAAACACTACAAAAATGCAATGTTTTTTTTGACAAATACCTGATTTCCAGACAAGTATTTTTTATTTTATCCAATCCATAATAAGTCCTAATCGCAGTCCATTCAGCCATATTGCCACGTTCAAGCACACGCTCAATGACGTAGGCTGCATCTTGGTCGTAGTCGATGGTGTCGGGTTTGGTATCCCAAAAAAGCGAGTTTCTGAGTTGCATATCACAATTTTAATCACATTTCGACTTTGTCATTTTTTCGCTAAACATTGCCTTTGCAACATCTTTGTACATTAGATTTCCATCGTTTTTTGGGTCAATCAACTGGCCTTTTTTTATGAATAGCTCATCGTTTTGTATCTTCATTACTTTGGTTTCTGTTTGTTGGCTGCCCTCGATGGTATAGTTATAGACCAAATCCATCTCCCCATTGGCGTTTTTAGTACCCGACAGAGTGCCAACAGCCCCGTCTTTTTGGTATGGATTCCAGACCATCGTTCCAGTTACATTATTACCCACAATATTTAGGCTTACCTTGGTGGTATCTCTGTTGGTGGCCGACAAAAAACAAAATTTGCCGTCTATCGCTACCACATCAACCACGCCTGCTTTTGCTACATCAATGGTCGTTTCGGTGCCTTGGGTGGTGGTGTCTTCTTGCTTAGTTTTGTTGCAACTTACCAAAGTTACCACCATCAAAGCGACAAAGCTGATTGCTTTTGTTGGGTTCATTTTGTTTGGGTAGTTTATTTTTCACAAATATCGAAAAAAAATTAAAAATATATATGCCTAAGTAAATTATGTATTGTTTTTTATGGCCGAACTCGCCACTTTTGCCCAACAGTTACAACAATTATTGAACCCAAAACTAAGCCCATTGACGACATGATAACAACCCAACAAAAAGCATACATTCGTGAGGCCATTATTGATGTAAGCAGCGTGCAGTTTCAAGATTTTTATGAAATAATGAACGACCGCTATCTGAACAGTATCGAAACTCAAATGGCTGAGGGCAAAGACTTTGAAACAGCTTTTCATCAAATCCATGATTCATTTTTGAGCCAATCATATTCAAACATACGCTACAGCGACAGATACGAAATGACCTACTACGGCCTCGAAGCCATGCAGTGGCAGCAACACGACAAAATCAATACCTTTGCTGGCAGACATCAGTGGCAGATTATAAAAAGTTACTTTAAGTTTCCAGCCATTATTGCCGTATTTCTCAGTGCGGTGTTGGTTTTCAAAGGTGTCGAAATGCTAAGAGAGCAAGTACTGGCCTTGAAAATTATCGTTATCGTTATGGTATTTTTACCCCTTTTGATTACTGTACCGCTTAGTCTCAAATCTATGTGGGGATATTATATAAAAAAAAACAGGGCTTTACTCAAATCTATCAGGCTCAATGTCCTGATTCGTAGGGCATCAGGGGGGAATATTGGCTTAACCTTGTCTATAGTTCAGATTTCATTTATTGACCAAAATAGCCCTATCGATAACTTCATACTTGGTTTCTGGTCAATAATGGCATTTGGCTTTTTGGTATATTCTGTCAGTCTATTGCAGTTATATATTGAGCAGCGTGATGTCAAAATTGTGCCTTAGTATTGTTTATTGTTCTAATATTTCTACTAAATTTCCTTTTACATTGTCCGTAATTTCGTCTGTTGGTAGGTCGTTGGAGTCTGTACCAAAGGGGTCTTCAATCTCTTCGGCGATGACTTCGATACTGGCAAAAACATAAAATACGAGTGTTACAATAATTATTGACCAATATTTGAACTCTACGGCAAAGCCAATAGGCATTGTAAAAACATACAAAAAAATAACTTTTTTCAAAAACAAACTATACGCATACGGAAGCGGTGTTTTACGAATACGCTCACAAGCACCTAAGTTGTCGGTAAACGATTGTAACTCGGCGTTGAGTACCACGAGCTGGTCGCCCGTGAGTTGTTTGGCTCTAAAAAGTCTATCAATTTCTATATAAATCGCTTTGGCTACCTGATTGGGTATGTGTTTGACTTTTGAATAATAGGCATAGTCATACACACCGATTGTGTCTAAATGCTCTTGTTTTACACCTTTACGCAGATGTTCTTTGGAAGCCATCAGATAATTACCAATCAATATCCTAAACATCTTTTTGGTTTGAATAGCGTCATCGGGTAAAAAAGCATTGAGTTTGAGGGCTAAATTTCGAGAATTATTGACAATACTTCCCCAAATCTTGCGCCCTTCCCACCACCTATCATAAGCGGTATTGGTTCTAAAAACAAGCAACAACGACAACACTAAGCCCATAATTGAGTGTACCACAGTTGTACTTTTGAATGACGTTTGCCAAACATCGTTTTCGAGATAAGCCACCACAGCCGTAAAGCAAGCCACGCCAATCATACCAGGCAATAAAATCCTAAAAGTATCGCTGCGGTGAAATGCAAAAATAAGTTTCCACCAGTCTTTGGGGTTGTATGTAATCATATTTGGGTCGAGAAATATTGTTTTAAAGTTCTAAAAAACACCGCTCCAACCAACACAAATACATACCAAGTAGTAAGTGTTTGATTGAAATAAACCACCGCCCCCAAAGCCACAACCGATAGCACAAGTGCGATAATAGGCACAATCGGGAACGCAGGCACACTAAATGGGCGAGGAGTGTGAGGTTCGGTTTTGCGAAGAATAATTACTGACAAACTACCAAAAACATAAAGCGTGAGCGCACCCAACACCGACAGCACAATAATGTCGGCAGTAGAATTGGTGAGCAACGCTACAATTCCTATCAGCATATTGGCTATCAGGGCATTGGCTGGTGTTTGGTATTTTGGGCTAATGTTACCAAGCCATTTTGGTAAGTTTCGGCTTCGCCCCATTTCATAAGACGCTCGTCCGCCCGCCATCAACAGGCCATGAAAAGAAGCTACAAGGCCACACAATCCAAAAAAAATAACCGCTCGCTGCCACAAAACAGAAACATGAGCCAATGCCAAGGGCAGCGGAGAGTCGGTAATAGTGCCGTCGGCTTTAAAAACAATAGCCTCCCAACCCGCCACCCCCACCGCACACACAGCCGTAAGAACACACAAAACGACCAAAGTAGCCATTGACAATCCAAAACCACGAGTCAAGTCTTGTTGTGGATTGATACTTTCTTCGGCGGCGTTGGCGAGTCCTTCTATTCCCAAAAAAAACCAAATTGCAAACGGTATAGCCGCCCAAGCACCAGACCAACCATTGGGCAGTGCATTGGTTGTTAGATTTTTTATTTCAAATTGAGAAACAGACAATCCGACAAATAACAGCAGGCCACAAACAGCCAAAATGGTAATAATCAACTCGAAAGTAGCCGCTAATTTTACACCACGGATATTGAGAAATGTAAATATAAAATAAACAAAAATGGCAGTAGAATTAGTTGAAATACTTGGAAAAAACAAATTGATGTGCGCCCCGATGGCCAAGGCAATGGCAGGCGGTGCAAAGACAAACTCGACGATTTGGGCAATACCCGCTACAAATCCCCAACGGCTACCCAACGCCCGTGAGGCATAGTCAAACACACCACCTGCCTGCGGAATGGCACAAGCCAATTCGGCATAACTCATTGAAAAACAAATGTATAGCACCACAACTAAGCCCGTAGCTACTGCCATGCCGAGTGTGCCGCCTTGCTGTAAGCCTAAGTTCCAGCCAAAATAAAGCCCCGAAATAACATAGCCCACTCCAAGCCCCCACAGCAAGGTCGGTGTCAGGCTGGGCTGCAGTTTATCAGTTGGTGTGGTCATTGGTGTAAATTTTGATGGTATTTTCCAGAAATATAACTAATATGCAGTCTAAAAACCTACTACTCAATGCTCGTAACCACTACCAACACCATCGAAGGTAATCGCATTACCAAATATATCGGTCTCGTAAACGGCGAAGCCATCATCGGGGCCAATATCGTCAAAGACTTTTTTGCAGGCATTACCGACATCGTTGGCGGGCGGTCGAGTGCCTACGAGCAAGGTCTGCGAGAAGCCAAAAGTTTGGCTATTTCTGAAATGATAGACCAAGCCCAACGCCTCGGCGCAAATGCCGTGATAGGTGTGGACTTAGACTACGAGTCGCTCAATGGCTCAATGCTCATGGTCAGTGCCAACGGTACGGCAGTGGTGTTTGAGGTGTTAGTTTGAAAGCGAAGGCTTCGCTAAAAGTCGCTACTACTTTTTCTTAACCGCAACGCTTTCGTTGTAGTCCACTACCAAATTACAGAGCGACTTAACACCGAGCGTAAGGCCGCTTTCGTCAATAAAAAAATCGGGAGTGTGGTGTGGGGCTGCTTCACTGCGTTTTTTGCCTTTGGGCATTCCACCCAGAAAGTAAAAGAAGCCTGGGATTTTTTGCTGGAAAAAACTAAAATCTTCTGCACCTGTAATGGCCGAAATCATCGTTACCTTATCCAATCCAGCCGTCGATTGTAGCGTTGGCAGCATTTTTCTGGTAAGGTCTAAGTCATTAAAAGTGATGGGGTACAATATTTCGATGTTTACTTCGGCCTTTGCCCCGGCACTTTCGGCAATGTTGGTAGCTATTTCGGCTATGCGCTTATGAATGAGCTTTTGGTGGTCGGCATTGAGGGTTCTGATAGTACCAATGAGTTTTACTTCTTCGGGAATAATATTTTCACGGATTCCGCCATGAATCGCACCTACTGTTATCACAGCAGCTCCCTCAGTGAGTTCGACATTGCGGCTGACGATGGTTTGTAGCCCCATCACAATTTGCGAGGCCGTAACGATAGGGTCCACACCCGACCACGGAGCAGAGCCGTGGGTTTGCTTGCCTTTGACGATGATAGAGTACGAATCGACGGCGGCCATTTCGGCACCAGGTCTAAACGTGATGTTGCCTACTTCGGTCTGAGAGTTGATGTGTAGCCCAAAAATAGCATCTACTTTTGGGTTGTCTAACACTCCCGACTTGACCATCAGCAACGCTCCGCCTTCTTCGCCTTTTGGTGCGCCTTCTTCGGCAGGCTGAAAGATAAATTTGACAGTACCTGCCAGTTCGCTTTTCATTCCAGCCAGTACTTCGGCTACGCCCATGAGCATCGCCACGTGCGTATCATGTCCGCAGGCGTGCATGACTCCCGTTTGTTGGCCATTGTACTCAACTTTTACAGTCGACTTGAACGGCAAATCGCCACGCTCATTCACAGGCAATGCGTCCATATCGGCACGTAAGCCTACTACTGGGCCGGGCTTTGCACCTTTCAAAATGCCTACAACGCCCGTATAAGCTACTTTTTCTTGTACTTCTATACCCAAAGACCGTAAATGTTTAGCGATTTTTTCGGCAGTTTTTACCTCCCGATTTCCTAATTCTGGATTTTGGTGAAAATCTCTCCTCCAAGTTACAACTTTGCTTTCAATAGCCTCTGCTGCCGAATTGATTTTCGGTTTGAGGGCAGTTTGCCCAAAACTTACTGACAATGTTGCCGATAACAACGCAACTGTAATTGTTTTTTTCATGTATAAATATTGTTTTTTGCCTAAAAATAAGGGTTATTTGAATAAGTTTTAGCATCAATCTATGAAAATTATTTTAGAAGAACAAGGTCTGCGAGACGGAATCCAGAACTTATCAAAAATAGTGCCTACCCAAACAAAATTAGCCTACATCGACCGACTCGTAGCTGCTGGCCTCACTCGCATACAAGTTGGGTCGTTTGTTCACCCCAAATTTGTGCCTCAAATGGCCGACACTGATGCACTCTGTAAGCTGATTGTCAAAAAAGAAGGCGTGATTTATGACGGGCTGGCCCTGAACCTCAAAGGCATTGAACGAGGTATTGCCGCAGGGCTTACGCATTTATCAATGTCGATATCCGCCAGCAATACACACAGCCTCAAAAATGTAAGAATGACGATTGACGAAGCCAAAACCAACATCAAAGCCATGGTTCAACTATCGCAGGCCAATGGTATAACAGTTCGTGGCGGCGTTCAGTGTGCGTTTGGTTGCAGGTTTGAGGGGAAAATAAGTCCCGAATCAGTTTTGGATTTGGTCAAATACCTGCTCGACTTAGGCGTAGAAGAAATCGCTCTGGCCGATAGTACGGGCATGGCCAACCCCAAATCGCTCAAAGAATTGATGATACAAGTAGTGGCTCTGGCACAAAACAAGCCCGTAGCACTGCACCTACACAATACCGAAAACAAAGGTCTGGCCAATGTCTATGCGGCCATCGAGGCAGGCGTTCGGCAATTCGATACGGCCTTTGGGGGCTTGGGCGGCTGCCCGTTTATAGAGTCGGCTACGGGCAATATCGCCACCGAAGACACCGCCCATCTGCTCCATCAAATGGGCTGCCAGACAGGTATTGACATTGCCCAGATTGTAGCCCTAAGCCACGAAATGGAAACATTTTTGGGCTACCAACTCCCCAGTACTATGTATAAAATATGGAACAAAAATGTAGCCATCGTTTGAGTCCAACTCATCTGATAAATTCTTAAACACACCCCACACTCCGTATTTTTAGGTACTTATTGAAAACTAATACAGTGCTTTAATTTTGATAACTTACTGATAAACTGCACTATATTTAACTCACGACACCAGACTATATACCCACGACCACCTGATTTTCTGATACCAAACTATAATTATCTTACTATTCATTCTCTTTCTGAGGTTTCTTTGCGTAGCCGTAAATCGTCCTGCCACCATATTTGTGAGCATCGTCTTTTTCTTTTTGGAGCAATGCCTCAAAGTTGTCGTTGGGTGTGAAATCTGCTTCGGCTCGTTGGGCCAATTTATGGAGTTTTTTAATAGCTTCTTGCTTGTCGGTTTTGCCCATTTTTGCTTTTTCTACCGAAGATTTCAAGGCTGAAATCGTTTCGTCATATACGTGAGTCGGCACGGGGAACGACGATTTACCGTTTTTGCTGCCGTGGGCAAACGCAAAACGGGCGGGGTCGGTGAAGCGCGACGCGGTGCCGTGGATAACTTCACTTACCAAAGTTAAAGATTGTAAGGTTCGCGGGCCGAGGCCGTTGAGGAGCAATAAATCTTCAAATTTGGTAGTTTCGTTTTCTTGTGCGAGCCATAAAATACTACCCAAACGCTTCAAATCTACGTCTTTGGGTTTGATGTCGCAATACGTTGGCAGCACCATGGTTTTTATTTCTGCCAACATTTTTTCGGGATTTTCTTTTGTGATATTCAAAATGGCTTGCTGCGAAGGTTGGGCTAATTTATCCACTAAGTTTAAAATTTCGCCCTGATTTTCGCCACAAATTGCGGTGTGCGGCTCTTCCACAAACGATTTAATGTTGTCCGAATTCCAATGGTAACGCCGCGCCTTGGAGGTTTCGGTTTGCATTCCTTGCTGAATCACCGACCAGTCGCCCTGATTATTGACCACGAAATTGTGCATATAAATCTGAAATCCGTCTTGAATGGCCGTGTTGTCCACCTTGGCACTCAACCTGCTGCACCTTGCCAGTTCGAGGCCGTCCAATCCCGTTTTGTTTCCGACCTCAATCAATTGGCTGGGAGTCAGCAAAGAATCTTTGCCTTTGCCGCCGCAAACGTAAATGCCCAACTCTTTTGAATGTGGATTCAAGGCTTTCTTCAAGGCCGACATCACGGCGGTTGTTACGCCCGACGAGTTCCAGTCCATGCCAATCACCGAGCCAAAACTTTGAAACCAAAACGGGTCAGAAAGTCGTTGGAGGAAACCCTGCGTGCCGTAT
>JAYWHT010000072.1:0-38800 GCA_043777595.1 Spirosomataceae bacterium | reverse complement strand
TAAGGCATTTTTAGCCGCTGTATCTAATATTGGTGTGTTTACTCGTCCCATGCGACAAAATTACAAAATAATCTAAACTAATTATAATGACCTACTTAACGTGTTCTGATACAACATTGGGGGCAGATACAATGTTTTATCAAGAAAACGATTTTATTGGTTATTCACACATACAACATTTAGTACCAAAATTTGAGCCATTCAATAAAGTCATTGCAAATTTTATAATTTCTGCAAGTAGAGTTTCAACTTCAAAACAATATGATTATGGTACAAAGTTTAACCGAGTTGCAATGAATAATACTAAAATACAACTTCCAGCCCACAACAACCAGCCCCACTACGCCCTAATGGAAACCTTTATTTCTGCTATTCAAAAGCTGGTTATCAAAGATTTGGTTTTGTATGTAGATGGGAAGATTAGGGCTACAAAGTGTGATGAAATATCAATTTTGCAAGCATGAAAAATAAGAAACTTTATATCATTGCAGGTTGCAACGGAGCAGGAAAAACAACGGCTTCATTTACGATTTTGCCCGAAATATTAAACTGTAAAGAATTTGTAAATGCTGATGAAATTGCAAAAGGTTTATCCCCTTTTCAGCCAGAGAAAGTCTCTTTTGAAGCAGGAAGAATAATGCTCAATAGAATAAATGAATTACTTTTGGGAAACGAAAATTTTGCTTTTGAAACAACATTGGCAACCAAAAGCTACAAAAACAAAATCATTGAAGCCAAAGAAAAGGGCTTCCAAGTAACCTTGTTGTTTTTTTGGCTACAAAACGTTAAATTAGCCAAAGAACGTGTAAAAATAAGAGTTTCGGAGGGAGGGCACAACATACAACCAGAAGTTATAGAAAGAAGGTACAGCAGAGGAATTAAAAATTTATTCGAAATTTATCTACCCATCGTTGATGGAGCTTTACTGTTTGACAACTCTGAAGGGCGGCATGAGTTTTTAGCCGAAAAACAGATAGATGGATTATTGAACCTAATAAATGAAGAAAAATTTAATCTTTTAAAAAATCACTATGACAACGCTTGAAATTCAAATTGAAGAAAGAAATAAAATATTAAAAGGTCTTGAAAAAACATACCAAAACCTTCTAATATATAAAAAAAGCAAAAACAGCAAAATAGTTATTTTGCAAAATGATAAAATCGTTAAAATAAATCCTAAGTAAAGTGTAGTTGCAATTTTGCATATGGAAACCTTTATTTCAGCGATTCAAAAATTGGTTATCAAAGATTTGGTATTGTATGTAGATGGGAAAGTGGTGGCAACGAAAAAATAAATTTGTCAATGGAAAATTTTGAAGAATATTTAAGACAAGGCGAACCTAAACAAGCAGAAAAAGTAAAGGATTGGAAAACAGCCATTGGATTGCAACAAGTAGATGGCTTAAAGCCCTCTGAATTTCTGATTGCTACTGCAAAACAAAATATTGAGGGTTATATTAGCATTGAAGAAGTAACTCAACGCATAGACCTTTACTACCAACAACACCCCAGCAAAGCAGCCGAAGACCGAACCGAAGAAGCTGATAAGGTTTCGGCACGAATTGTAGCCATTTTGGGCGAACAAATCTTTACGTTTTCACCAGCCGAATACCTTTCTATAAATCGCAGGCTGTTTCAGGGTATTTATAGATTTGCAGGAAAAATACGGGATTACAACATTAGCAAACAAGAATGGGTACTCGATGGCGAAACAATTTTGTATGGTAGTGCAGAGAGTTTAAAAGCAACGTTAGAGTATGATTTTGAACAAGAAAAAAAGTTTAGTTATAAAGGATTAAGCCAACAAGAAGCCACAGAATACATCGCCTATTTTATTTCTTACTTATGGCAAATACACGTTTTTGGAGAAGGCAACACCCGAACAACAGCTATTTTTCTGATAAAATACTTGCGTACCTTTGGCTTTAACGTAAACAACGAATTGTTCGAGCAACATTCTTGGTATTTTCGGAATGGATTGGTAAGATATAATTACAAAAATTTTAAAAAAGACGTTTATAATACAAATGAATTTTTATTACGTTTTTTTGAAAATCTATTACTTGATGAAAAACACGCTTTGAAAAACAGAGTCATGCATATTCATTATTCTGACACTGTAAAGTCGCCGAATGACACTGTAAATGACACTGTATTTGCACTCATCAAAGAAAACAATAAAATAACAGCAACTGAAATTGGTGAACGATTGCAGATGAGTGTAAGTACTGTAAGGCGAAAAATAAAAGAACTAAAAAATAATAACAAGCTGGAACGCATCGGAAGCGACAAAACAGGTTATTGGAAAATATACTCATAAAAAAGAAGGCGGTAACGAAGCTATGCCACTCAAACCCCGTGCTGATAGACCAAAAAAGCAAACAAAATGAGCCATAGCACATCTACAAAATGCCAGTAGAGTGTTATGAGCTTGATTTTGAGTTGATTGGGCGGATTGACACTATACACAAAGGCATCGACATAAGTGTAGTTTTTGAGCGACTCCACAACCGCCCAACCTAATGCAACCACTCCGCCCAAAATATGCAAAATATGCAACCCCGACAGTACATAAATAAAACCCGCCGAAGGATTATTGCTCATCGAAACACCGCCAGATATAAGCTGCTGCCAGCCAAATAGTTGCAAGATTATAAACGTCACACCCAAGCCCAGCGTACATGCCATCAAAGCTCGATATTTAATAAATTGGTCGATTTTGAATGATTTATTGGCCCAGTGAAGCGTAACGCTACTGACGACAATGGCGGCTGTACTTATCAAAAACAACGATGGCAACGGCACACTTACCCAGTTTGGGGCAGATTTTCGCAACATATAAATCGCAATCAAGACCGTAAAAATCAATGCGCTACTCGTAATGCCGAGCCACAACAAAAAATTAAATGGCTCTCGGCGTTTGGTCAGGGGGTTGTTTTTTGTCATAAAAATTCTTTATCAAGAATGGTCAAGAATTGTCAATAGTTTTTCACTTTTAGTTTCTCACTTTTCACTAAATCTGTCCTTTCCAAACCACATAATTATCGTAATTGTTTGGTAGCGTGGGTTCAGATTCAAAAATACCGAACAGTGTTGAGCCTGAGCCTGTCATGCTGGCATAGCTTGCGCCTTGCTCGTAGAGTTGCTTTTTGATTTGGGGCAGAACAGCATATTTTTCAAAAAGTGCAGTTTCAAAGTCGTTTTCTATACAATCTTTCCAGTCGCTAATGGGCAATTTTAGGGCATCTTGCAGGTCTATTTTAGGTTGTTGAGGCTTCACACCGCCGTATGCTTCGGCTGTAGAAATATGTAAATTTGGATAAACCAACGCCAGGTATTTACCTTTTATATCTATCTCAATATCAGCAAATTGATCACCTTTGTCGAAGCAATACATTGGGCGGTTTTGAATAAAAAAAGCACAATCGCTGCCCAATCGTCGAGCGTAGTTTTCAAGGTTTTCGGTGCTTATGTTTAGTTCAAATTTATCGTTCAATAATTTCAAGGCAAAGGCCGCATCGGCAGAGCCTCCGCCCATTCCTGCGCCTATCGGTACGTTTTTGAGTAAGTGCATAGCTACGGGCGGCAGGTCAAAATCGGCTTTGAGCAAGTCGTATGCCTTGACACACAGATTACCCGCCACATCGCCCGGAATGGCTATGCCCGATGAAGAAAAACTAAAATGCTCTGCCTCAACGACCTCCAACACATCAGCCCAGCCAACAGGATAAAAGCATGAAGCAATATCATGGAAGCCGTCTGTCCGTTTCTGGATTATCTGCAAGCCGATATTTATTTTGGCATTGGCAAAAGTTATCATGGGTCTTGGGTTTTGGATCTTTGGTCTTGGGTCTTTGCCTGCTTTGCAGACATTTTTTACTCACAATCCAAGACCAAAAACACACGACTATATTTTAAAATTGAAAATAAATAAATTGATTGGAATTAAAAACCCCGAAAAAATAATTGACCGAAATTATTACCGTAAACAAAACCCAAAACCAAGCTGTGTTTTTGGTTGGAATCTGCAATACATATTTTTCTTTTAAGACCAAAAACAAAATCAAAGCCATACTAAACCACATCTCTACGGCGTTGAGTTTAGACTGTATTGGGTCGGTGAAAGAGAGCATCGCTATTTTTTTGAGTATCAAAAACGAGTTTCTAACACTGCCATTGCCAACTGCAAAAAACACCCAAGTGAGCATGACCAACACAAAAGTAAAAGCTACTTGCAGACCTGTGTAGAGTGCATTTTTGGTTGTGTCAGTTTTATTTGCCGACACAATTGCTCCAAGCGATGGTGTCGGTGGTATTTTAAGATATTTATCTCTGACTGAGGCCATTAGTAAATAAAAACCGTGTAAGCCACCCCAAATTACGAAGTTCCAACTGGCACCATGCCACAGACCACTGACCAAAAACACAAACATACGATTGAAGTACGCTCGGCCTTCGCCCCGTTTGTTGCCGCCCATGGGTATATACAAATAGTCTCTAAACCATGTCGAAAGCGAAATATGCCAACGGCCCCAAAACTCTGCAATCGAGGCTGAGGCGTAGGGCGTATTAAAATTGTCCATGAGCTTGAAGCCCATCACCCGAGCCGCACCAAGAGCGATGTCTGAATAGCCCGAAAAGTCGCAATAAATACGAAATGTATAAAAAAACGTAGCCACCAGCAGCGTCAGGCCGTTGTGGTGTTGTGGGTCTGAGTAGGCAGGGCCTTGCATCATGGCGAGGCGGTCGGCGATGACTACTTTCTTGAAAAAACCAAAAGCCATAAGCATCAGTCCTGCCTTGACGTTCTCAAAATTATATTCAAAATATTTATGAAACTGCCACAGCACATTTTGTGGCCGCTCGATTGGCCCAGCTACCAACTGTGGATAAAACATCACGTAGAGGGCGTAAATTCCAAAATGTCGTTCCGATTTTTGATTGCCCCGATAAACTTCAATGGTATAGCTCATGGCCTGAAAAGTATGGAACGACAGGCCAATGGGCAAAATCAAATCGGGGTTTAGTTGTTTCAAAAGCGGTAGCTGCAAGTCAATTCCAAACTTATAAACCAAGCCGTTGAAATTGACCGAAAAGAAATCGAAATATTTGAAAACCGCCAAAATACCGACATTGGTTATGATACTCAACACCAGCAGCCACTTACGTTTGGGGCCTTGGGCTTGCTCTATCCAGATACCCGCAAAATAGTCGATGACGATTGTCAAAAACAAAATCAGAATATAGACAGGCTTAAAAACCATGTAAAAATAGCAACTTGCCAATAGTAGCAGTAGCCAACGCCCTCGGCGCAGGCTATAATAAGCCAGCGTGATGACGATAAAAAACAGAATAAATTGAAGAGAGTCGAAACGCATTTGTTGATGTTATTTGCCAAAATAACTACGCAATGGCAAGTTTTTTTGTGTTTTTTATGCGAAGTGTTATTATTGATTTACGTGGCGGCACCTTCTTGCGAGTAGCCTTATAAAAAGCAATTATCTCACCAATTTTTTCTTTGTCTTCTGTTGTTAATGGTGTCGAATCAACCACAAAATCAATTCCTACTGGTTCTTTGATATAACCCATTGTTAGTTGTGTTTAATTTGGAAAATATTTTTTTATCAATCTGTCATTTTCCCGATTTTCGTCTGTTGTCGTCCTTGCAGAGCATTTGGCAGTTTATTTCTATTGTCTTTCCGTTGTCTTTCCAAGGTGTTATATGGTCTCCCTCCATTTCTGATATATCAAATTCCTTTTTACAGATTACACATCTTCGTTCTTGTTTTTCATAAACTTTCTGCTTTACGCTGTCCGAAAAAGTCCGAATACCCAAATATCGCTCGTCTCTTGTCAAAACATAGGCATAAATTCCACTCTTTTTTTCTACGTCATCGTCTGCAATAAGTTTGGCTGTTTCGGCTTCTATGGCTTTGGTGTCATAAACTACGTCTTTGTATTTGTTGTAGAGCAAACCCCAATCAATGCC
This sequence comes from Spirosomataceae bacterium, assembly GCA_043777595.1. Classification (GTDB taxonomy): domain Bacteria; phylum Bacteroidota; class Bacteroidia; order Cytophagales; family Spirosomataceae; genus JAYVJH01. The sequence continues at coordinate 32,811 of JAYWHT010000072.1, read as the reverse complement.
TTTCATAAACTTTTTTCGTTTAGTGGTAAATGTCGCATTTACCCAAGAAATCACATCTTGAAAATAACGCCACAAAGCACTTGCATTTGGGTCGTGCTGGTGGTTTGCCATGTAAGTCTCGATGTTTTCATTTGAAATCCAGTCAATGGCAGTTTCCAAATATTCTTGCCGTATGGCTGAGCCATTCAAATAGTCGCTACCAATATTGAAAGCAACACAACCTGTTTTACTGAAATATTTTTTTGCGTCCGACACCCAAGAACCTGTATAAACTGCATTTCTTAGTTCTTGTTCGGTTAGTTTTTCGCCTGCTATGTTGATGGTTTTGAACCATTCTAATTTTTCGCTTTCTGTGCCGCTACATACATAAACCATCAATTTGTAGTCTAATATTTGTTCTTTTTCGTCTTTTTTAAGGTTATGGAAATATCGGTTTTGATAGGCAAAATCACTGTTGATGTATTGGCAAATTGAAATTGTCCGTTGTTGTCCGTCAATAACTTCAAATGACTCGTCTTCACGAACAGCCCAATACATTACATTCAACGGAAAATCTTGTATGATGGTATTTATTACGGCATCTCGTTGTTTGTCTTTGTATATAAACTCTCGTTGGTATGGTGGGCGAATGTCTAACTTGCCACTGTAGCCAACAACGCCGTTTTCAGCGTTGTCTTCAAAGCCGTCTGAGAGTTCTTTTATTGTTATTTCTTTGAGGGCTATGTTCATACTTTCTTATTTTTCTTTGCATCTTTCAACACTTTTTTATTCTCACTTTCTATTTTTCGCTCTAATTTTTTGATGTCTTCTACGGGTGGAAGTCTTTCGGGCTGTACCCCTCTATCGTGTAGTATTTTTCTGACTGCCAAATTGTTTTCTATATGTTCTTTTGTAATCTGGCTATCTCCTTTTAAATCTTTGTCTACAACATTGTGGCTCGTAAGTTCGGTAGCAAAATCTTTGGCTTTTATGGTTAATGTAGGTAGAAAATCTGCCAAAGGGCGGCTTTCTGGCACGTTCAATATTCGTTTCATGTCGCCCGTAGTTTTGCCACCAAACAATGCTTGGTCGCCTTTTGAGCGGATAGTTGCAAAATTTTTAGTATCAATACCCCGCTCAAAAATAATTCCAGAGAGTTTCTTTTCAGACTGTGATAGTTTCTCACGTGCAGCCACTCTGACCAAATCAAGCAATCGTTTTTCTATGATTTCTTGCTTACGGGTTTGAACAGCAAAGTACGTTTGTGCAAATGCAATTTCAGATTTATTTGCATCACCGTTTTGTGCAATCAGATAACAACCATACCGTGTGAGTGCTATGTCGGATATTTCTTTTTGAACACCGCTCCCAATTTCAACCATTTTGCTGACATCAGCAAAATGGTCTGAAACCTCTTCTCCCACATTTTTACAAGAAGTTTTTGCTTTTTCAATAGCATTTTCAAAATTTCGCCACTGGGCATAGCCCAATATCTGTTGCAACTCACGTGCGCTCCAATATTCTATACCTTCGTAGAGATAGCAAGCATTTTCAAATTGCTCAAATAGTGCTTTGATAAATTCCTGTTTCATATCTTCTTCTTAAAAGTAACCCTTCATAATCGCTTGTGCTTGATAACGATTCGGACATAAGTAGCCACCCCATTTATTGTCCCATCTTTGTCTTTTATCAATCCATGTTCTTTAAAAGGAATATTCTCATTTCTTCTAATTTCGTTTGAACTTATAATCTCAAACTGTTCAGGATTATATTTGTCTAAAAAAGTAATTGGAACGCCCATTGCTCCTGTATAATCCAAAGGAATATCTTTTGTTACATTTACGTTTATGGCATCATAATTATCATAAGTTGGGTATTCTTCGGGTGTATAATTTTTGTAAAGTATCAAATCTTCGTGTCGTTTATTTATATCAAGATTTGTAAACCAATGCACCCCCGACACTCGTATCATTCCCTCTTTATGGTCGGCTGCTGTGGCGTAATCTTCATAATGTGTATTGATAAAATGTCCTGCACCACCCGAAAACCCAAAGCCCAACCAAAGTTTGTTTTCTTTGATAAGTTTAAAAATCTCTTTGTAAGTGATTGCGTTTTGGTGTCCAACAATTATAAATTTCTTATCGTGTTCTACCAATTGAGCGACATATTCTCTGAATAATGAAAAAGGTGGATTTGTTACAACAATGTCGGCTTGCTTCAAGAGTTCAATACATTCTTTGCTTCTAAAATCGCCATCTCCTTGTAAATATTTTATGCCAATTTCTTCTGGGTTTGGAACATTGTCTCCGTTTTTGTCGCCACCATATTCTAAATAAATGGCTCGTTCAGAATTATTTTGACTGAACAAGTCCATATCTTGACTTTTGTAGCAAGTAGCAATTAGTTTTTTAAGCCCGAAGCGTTCAAAGTTATACGAAAAAAAGTGAAAGAAATTACTCACCCGTGGGTCGTCACAGTTGCACAGCACTACTTTATCTTTAAAGTGTTTTCGGTAATGCTTCAACTCCTTTTCAATATCCGAAAGTTGTGTGTAAAATTCGTCTTTCTTGTTGTTTTTGGCAAGAGTAAGATTTGAATTTGCAGATTTTTTAGCCATCAATTCTGTTTCAGTTTGTTAGTCGGACTGCCAATACCGTGTAAATTTACGGTTTTAATTTCTATGGTTCTTACAGCACTACGGTTATTGATTCATCGTTGATTTATACGTGAATAGCGATACCATCGCTCTAAGCGATTATCTTACTTCACAATTTGCAATTCTTTGATCAAATCAGAGCCACCCAATTTTTCAATACACCACAACACATACCGAATATCGACATTGATACAACGTTTGTATTTTTTGTCAAACACAATATCGCCCGACATGGCCTCCCAGTTGCCATCAAATGCCAAGCCTATGAGTTCGCCTTTGGCGTTCAGAACGGGGCTACCCGAGTTGCCGCCTGTTATGTCGTTGTTGGTAATAAAAGCCACAGGCACATCACCATCTTTGTCAGCATATTGGCCAAAGTCTTTGTTTTTGTAGAGTTCGTGAAAATTTTTGGGTAGGTCAAACTCGTCATCGCCCGCTTTGTACTTTTCGGCTATGCCTGTTAGAGTCGTTTTGTAACTGTAATGTACGCCATCTCTGGGGTCGTAGTCTTGTACGTTGCCATAGCTGACCCGAAGCGTGCTGTTGGCATCTGGAAACTGCACCAAAGCAGGGTTCATTTCGCTCAGTCCTTTGATGTAAGTTCTGGCCAATTTTTTGTCAATGGTCTGAAAATCTGCAATGTTTTTAGAATATTTAGCAATATAATTTTTTCTAAAACCTGTAAAATACTTAAAAGCCCAGTCGTTGGTTAGCGTTTCTTTTGAAGGACTGGCTGTAAATTTTTCAAGATTGGTTTTAGTCGCAAAAATACTGTTCAAATATATTTCTTGGGCAAATCGTTTGAAAGATTCTTCGGGAGTTCCTGCCGAAAACTTAGTCAAGATTTCTGTGATAATGTCTGGGTGCTGGTCTTTGGGAATGTCGTTATAAAAAGCCAATAGCGTTTGGGCTACAATTTTTTGGTCAGACGGTAAATTGAACGACTTATAAAACTCATCGACCGTGCCTTTAAGTCCAGCCATAGTTTTGGCTACCGAAGCCTTCGCTTTGGCCGATGTATCGGCCAGCATGGTTTCTAAGCTCACCATCGGCATCACGACCTGCGACAAATTGGCCCCAAAAATTCCTTGACTCAAATAAACGGGGTGCGTGGCGTAGGGTTCGTAAGCGGTATATGCTTTTTGCCATTCATCAAAAATATTTTCATAATCAGCTTTGCCTTTGGCCCAAGTCTTGAAGTCGGTTTCATTTCTGGCTTTTAGGTCATATACTTTGAGGCGTTTGAGTTGCTGAGTTTGGCCAATAAAATATTTCCAATAATTGGCAATATTGGCGTATTCTGAGGCTAAGTTAAGTTTGGTAGCCACGTCTTTGTCCATCTCTTCTTTCCATGCTTTGAGCCTAATGTCTCGATTTTTGACAATGCCGTTGTTTACTTTGTCTATCGCCAATTTTATGCCCATCGAAGTTTCGTAGCGATTGGTACGGCCTGGAAACCCAAATACCATCGCAAAGTCGCCAGGCTTGATACCTCTGAGCGACACGGGCAAAAACTTTTTGGGCGTGTAAGGTACATTTTCTTTTGAATAGGCCGCAGGTTTGTTGTCTTTGTTGGTATAAATTCTAAATACCGAAAAGTCGCCAGTATGCCGTGGCCATTCCCAGTTGTCGGTGTCTCCACCAAACTTACCGATACTTTGGGGAGGTGTTCCTACCAATCTAATGTCGTCGAAACGTTCAAAAACAAAGAGATAGTAGGCATTTCCTTTGGCAAACTCACGCACCGAAGCCGTGTAGCTGTTTCCTTCTTTTGCTTTTTTGGCGAGTTCTGAGCCAATTTGATTGATTTTGGCGGCACGGGCTTTTTCGTCTAATCCTTTGAGTTCGGGCAATATCTTGTCAGACACGTCTTCCATTCGGACTAATATTTCCATGAATAGCCCCTCTACTGGTCGCTCTTCGGCGTTGGTTTTGGCCCAAAAGCCATTATCCAAAATATTGTCTTGGGGTGTCGAAAAGCCCGCAATGGCATCATAGCCACAGTGATGGTTAGTAAATATCAGTCCTTTGCTCGATACGATTTCGCCTGTGCAGAAGCCCTCGCCCAGCACCACAATCGCATCTTTGAGGCTTGCCTTATTGATGTCATAAATATCTTTGGCGGTGAGTTTGAAGCCCTGTTTTTTCATTTGGGCCTCGTTTTTGCCAATCAATGCAGGCAGCCACATACCTTCGTCGGGGTTGCTGGCAAAGGTGGTGGCATTGGCCAACAATAAAAAGAGAAGTAATTTTAGTTTGTTCATCTGGTTTTAGATTTATTTGCTGCAAATATGCTAATTTTACAGGTATTTTTTGTGAAAACGACAAAACAAAATGGCCAAAGATATTTTTCACGATGCGGTCAAGCAGGGGCTTTTGAAACAAGGCTGGACAGTTACGCATGACCCTTACATAATTAAATTGATTGTTTATGGTATCAACCAAGAAACTGTTTTGTCATGGAAAAAATAGAAAAATATGGCTTGGCTGTTGTCGATTTACTGACAGAATCAACGGCAAAGTCTGGATTTTGGCCAATTAGACAGAAGACGACGTAGCGCAGGCACTCATCGAGCGTGGTGTAGTCAAGTCCGAAATTGTGCTGGGCTTTCAGCCCTAATCTATCCGTCTTTATTCAGGCTATGCCGTAACCTAACTTTTTTAAATGAAACACACCCTCTTACACTTACTCAACTACCAAACGTTATCGCAGACCGAAGCCAAACAAACGCTGCTGGGCATTGGTCGGGGCGATTACAACGCTTCGCAGATAGCAAGTTTTTTGACTATTTATGCCATGCGTAGCCTAACTATCGCCGAGCTGTCGGGTTTTAGAGATGCCATGCTCGAAATGTGTGTCGCTACAGACCTATCGGCCTACGACCCAATGGACTTGTGTGGCACAGGTGGCGATGGCAAAGACACCTTTAATATCTCGACACTGGCCTCGTTTGTGGTAGCTGGTGCAGGGCAGCGAGTGGCCAAACACGGCAATCATGGCGTATCGAGCGCGGTGGGGTCTTCGACTGTACTCGAATATCTGGGCATACCCTTCACGAACGATAAAGATACATTGACCCGAGAAATAGAAACAGCCAATATTTGCTACTTGCACGCACCGCTTTTTCACCCTGCCATGAAGCACGTGGCACCAATTCGCAAAGAACTCGGAATAAAGACGTTTTTTAATATGCTGGGGCCGCTCACCAATCCGTGTTTTCCAGAAAGGCAACTAACAGGTGTATTTAGTTTGGAATTGGCTCGAATGTACGCTTACTTGTACCAACAAACCAACAAAAAATACCTCATCGTCCACTCCTTAGACGGCTACGATGAAGTATCATTAACTGGTGATTTTAAAATAGTTACAGCCAAAAACGAACAAATACTACAACCCAAAGACCTCAATATGAACACTCTCACCGAAGCACAGCTATCGGGAGGCGATACACTTGCAGACTCGGCTCTTATTTTTATGAATGTACTAAACAACGATAGTACGTTGGCTCAAAAACAGGCGGTGGTGGCCAATGCAGGTTTGGCCTTGCACGCCGCCAATTCAGATTTGAGTTTGACTGATGCCATCGCTACCGCTCAAGAATCGTTGGAGTCGGGTCGGGCTTTGAGTTGTTTTAAGAAATTGATTGGAAAATAAACCTTTCTTGCACTGGCTGAGGCCAGTGGCAATTTAGATGTTCTGTGGTAAATGTGTCTCCGCTGATTGGTTAGTTTGCACCTTTGTTGGTGTTTTCACCAACAACTCGGACGGTAGCTTGTTGGTGAAAATACCAATAAAGGCAGCAAAATCAAGAATAGTATTCTGTTTTACATCATAAGCAGTCGTGAGTATATAGTACGGTGTCGTGAGTTAAATACAATACTGTTAATCAGCAAGTTATTAAAATAAAAATACCGTATTACTTTTTAATAAGTACTTAGATAATGATTACAGGCAGTTAATAAATATTTGAAAGCCAAAATCCTTTGAAGATGCCAATAGTTGAAACCACGAAAGTGAAGCCATTTATGTAACAAATTTGATATTTTGACTTTGTTGGTTTTTATCAAGTCTCAAAATAAATCAAATAAGCCAAACCACCTTCGCTGATAGTTTGTATAGTGCCACCGATGGCCTCGATACGGTTTTTGATACTTCTTAGACCAAAACCTTCTTTGTGGTCTTTGTGTAGTCCTCGACCGTTGTCGGATACTTGCATTTGCCATTTGTGAGCAGTAAGTTGGTCGAAGGTAATACTTAATTCACTTGCAAATGCAAATTTGAGCGTGTTGTTTATGAGTTCCAAAGTAATAGAATAGAGTGCAAATTCTATTTCTTTACTAAACGGCACGATGTTGGTGGTGTCGAGCTTTATTTTGATTTTTTGATGTTGATTTATTTTATTAGTAACCGTTTCGAGGGCTTTTTTTAGTCCCTCCTTTTCTAATTCATCGGGTTGTAGGTTATGCGACAATAACCTAACTTCGTTATAAGCAGAGCCAATTTGTAGTTGGATATTTCTGAATACCTGCCGTTCTTTTTCTGACATTTCGGTTTCGTCTATCGTTTCCATACCTATGCTAATTGCCGATAATAAACTCCCGAGATTATCGTGCAAATCAGAGGCCACTCGTTTACGCTCTAACTTTTGGCCTTTCATCATTGCTTCTTTTATTTCCAAAAGTGCGTTCTTGAGTTCAGTAGTTCGTAACTGTACTTTGTCTTCGAGAGTCTGATTGGCATCCTCTATTAACGTTTTTTGTTTTTTGATGGTCTGGTACAACACTCCAATTGCCGACATTAAAACAAGTGTAATTGTCAGCCCCACCAATAACCACTTTCTCTTGTAGGCTTCAACTATTTTTTCTTGGTTCAGAGCCAAAATCTGATTTTTTTGTTTTTCATTTATAAGCCTTGCATCAGCCGCAATGTGTTGCTCGTTTAACAAATCTTGATTGATTTTGAGTGAACTTTCAGCATATTTTTCTAAGAAAAACAAAGCACTATCTTGCCTACCGATAGCTTTGTAGTTGTCATACAAAATTTTAGAAGTTTCTATTTTTTGGTCTGTATAATTAAGCACATCTACTAAATGCCATGACAATCGGCCATAGTTGTTTGAAAGGCGGTACTGTTTTTTTTGATGATAATATTGAGCCAAAACAACATAGGCATAATGCACCTCGTTGCGCTGATAAAAATGTTTGGACTGAAAAATTTTAGCAATTGATTTTTTTAAGAGTTCGATTCCTTCATCGTCTCGGTTATTCATTAACAAAATACGGCCTAAGTTTTTATAGGCAACACCTGTCATAAAGTTATCTTCAAATTGGTTTCTATGTTGAATAATACGCTCAAAATAATAGTAAGCAGAGTCAGGCCGATTGAGTTTTGTATAAGCCAATCCCAAAGAATTGTAACATTCTATGGTGTGTAATTTTAGATTGGCACGAAGATCTATTTTTAACTCTTTTAAAAGAGCTTCAATGCTTTTTTGTGGAAGCTCTTGGTCGTTGTAGCACATGCCAGCATAATGATAACTTTGGGATAAAAGACTATCATTGTTTGCTTTTTTAGCAAATTTTTGAGCGGTTTCAAAGTAAGAAATGGCCTCAAAAAAACGCTCTTTTTTCTGTACCACAAATCCAATATTAAACTGTGATTGTGCCATCTGCGAATAAAAATTATTTTTCTTTGCCAATTCAAATGCTTTTTGGCTGTAAGCAAGCCCAAAGTCAAACTGACCAGAACTTATGAGCCGATAGCCTATTTGATTGAGTATTGTAGCTTTTTGCTTTTGGTTTTCGGACGAATTAGCCTGTCGTTCTACATTTGTCAATAATCTTTTGAGGCTGTCTAAGTTTGTTTCTTGTCCAAAAGCAGTAGTGGCAATCAACAAGAAAAATACACATAAATTGTTCATTTTTACACCGTTTAATAAGTAATCACTTTGATATTGTTCCAATCGGTCAGTATGTGATAGGTTTACGGATTATTATCTTTACAAAACACAAAATGAATACTCCTATAAAGGTTTTTTTTGCCGACGATCACACCATTTTCTTAGAAAGCATGACTTTACTTTTAGAAATGATTGAAGGGGTTGAATTGGTCGGTGTTGCAAAAAACGGACAAGAGATACTTCAAAACATAGCTGCGTCAGAAGCTCAAATATTGATATGCGACTATATCATGCCCCAGTGCGATGGTGTGGAAATTACGCTCAAACTACGCACTACCCAGCCACATATCAAAGTCTTGATGCTTACCACTCGTGAAGACAGGGAGGGTATTCAGGCGGCTATTCGAGCAGGAGTGAAAGGCTATTTATCCAAAAGAGTTTCCAAAGATGAGTTAAAAAAGGCGATTTATTGTTTGGCTTCTAACAAAACTTATTATTCGGCAACTGTCATACAGGCACTCACTCAAAAAAGTAATGTTGAACGACCAATTTTCGAGAATCACTCGCTTACCCGACGTGAGATAGAGGTTCTCAAACTCATTTCCCAAGAAATGACAGGATTGGCTATTGCCGAAAAACTTAATCTGAGCTATTTTACCGTAGAAACACACCGCAAAAATATTCTCAAAAAACTGGGTCTCAACACCTCCTTCGCCCTCGTTAAATACGCTTTTCAGCATCATTTATTGTAGCTTATACAGCAAATTAGGTATAAATACGCCAATAAATACCGTGATAATGGTATTTATTGGCGTAGCCTTTTTATAGACCTTTGCCTATCATTTTTTTTACTCAAACTCACTACAATGAAAACTCAACTCAGTAACTGGTTTCTAAACACTTTGGCTAAGGTGTTTTTTGGAAAAGATAATTTTAGTTTTTTGGATATTGGCTCCATCAAAATTGAGATGACCGACGAAGACAAAGAAATAATCAACATTGAAGCTCAAAATTTTGGTAGCCATGCAGACATACACCTTAGCCACTCGTGAGGGATATAGCATACTATTAACTCAGTTTGAGACCGTTGCCCCCAAAGGCGTTGTCTTGGTCAATGCCGCTATGGGTATTTCGCAGCGTTATTATGCCAGTTTTGCCCTTTATCTGGCTTCACAAGGATTCACTACTATCACTTACGACTATCGGGGAATAGCCAAGTCGGCACCTGCTGTTCTTAGACAAGATTTTAAGGCAGGGTTCAAAGAAATGGCAGACGATTTAGAAATATTGATAGATTACATCAAGCTACGCTATTCAGATTTGCCTTTGGGTGTGGTAGGTCATTCTATTGGTGGAGTGTTTCCAATTTTAATTCCAAATATTGGACAAGTTGATGCGTTTTTTACGGTAGGCGCACAAATGGCTCATACACCCGATTTTGGCCCTACGTGGTGGAAACGTCAGAAAATCAGTTTTTTATGGTTTCAAATTATGCCATTTTTGACCAACTGTTTTGGTTATTTTCCAGGTCAAAAACTCAAATTAGGCTTTGAAAACATGCCCGCTCAGTTTATAAAAGAACTTTTGCTAAGAAGTCGTTTTGAAAATATTTTTGATTTTTTGGCCGAGCATAATATCAACGAATACCATACATCGTTGCACGCACCCACTCTGGCCTTGACTGCAACCGATGACCCTATTTGTACCAAAAAAGCCATTTATAGGCTCTTCGACCAACTCAAACACACACCAGTTGAGTATCAATTTATTGAACCAAAAACTATTGGAGCAAAACAAATTGGCCATAATCGATTTTTTAGTAAGCAATTTGCTACTACGCTTTGGCCAATTGCTACCGACTGGTTTGAGAAATACTTAGCGCCCTTGCCCCCAAAGGGGGAATTTGGACACAGCGACATCATCACTCGAACAATCTCAACATTATGAAAAAATATATCGCATCACCAATTGTTTATTTTGTATTATTCATCGCCTGTTTTTGCGGTGGAGTGGGAGATGTTTTGGCCCAAAACCTAACTCAAACGGTACGTGGTACAGTAATCGACAAAGACTCGCAAACTCCGCTTGCAGGCGTAAGCATCTGGCACGAGGGTACTAAAAAAGGTATGATTACAGACCGCCAAGGGCAGTTTCGTTTAGAAAATATCCCTGTGGGGAGGCAGTCGTTTAAGATTTCGTTGATGGGTTTTGAACAAGTGAGTATTACCAACCAAGAGATCACCTCTACCAAAGAGCGGATTTTAAATATAGAAATGAAAGAATCGGTGGTAGATTTGGGCGAAGTCAAAATCATAGCACCCAAAGAGCGTGCTATGTCAATCAACGAAATGGCTACGGTGAGTGCAAGGCAGTTTTCGGTCGAAGATGCTACCCGTTATGCAGGCAGTCGCAATGAACCTGCCCGTATGGCCTCAAACTTCGCTGGGGTGAGCGGTGGCAGCGATGCCCGCAACGACATTGTGGTAAGGGGCAATTCGCCTGTTGGGTTGCTTTGGCGTTATGAAGGGCTCGATATACCCAGCCCCAATCATTTTGGCGGTATAGGTAGCGTAGGCGGTGTGGTGAGTATGCTCAATTATAATGTCTTGGCCAATTCCGATTTTTTGACTGGGGCATTTTCAGCCGACTATGGCAATGCGCTGTCGGGAGTGTTTGATCTAAAAATGAGGCATGGCAATGACGAAAAACACGAGGGTCTTTTTATGATGGGAACGATCGGGCCTGAAATTACACTCGAAGGGCCAATCAACCGCCAAACTAAAAGCTCGTATTTGGTCAATTATCGCTATTCTACCATTAGGTTTGTTACGCAGGCTTTGAAAATAAATGTGGGCTTTGCAGGCAATCCAATCTATCAAGATGGCTCTTTTAAAATTCGTTTACCCACAAAACACCTGGGGATATTTACTATTTTTGGCTTAGGCGGTATAAATCAATATGCGCTCAAAGCCGTCGATGCAAAAGCCGATGGTTTTGATGTTTTTTTGACTGACAACACCAATCAGCAATATAACAACCGACTGGGTGTGGTGGGTATGAGTAATAAAATACAACTCACCGACCGAACATACCTGCAAACCACTGTGGGCATTACGGCTACCGATGGTACAAGGACTGTTGATTCGGTCAGTACACTCAATCCGCAAATAATTGTACCCTATCAACACATTGACGGAGGGCAAATTAAATATCTTTTCCATAGTTTTTTGAATACAAAGCTTAACGTAAAACACCGTATTAAAGTTGGTTTGATGGTTGATTATTACAATTTTAGGCATTACCAAAGCGATTTTAACCGTCAAAGTCAGCAGATTGTTACCGTAAGAGATACCGATAAAAAAATGCTATTGTTACGTGGTTATGCACTTTGGCAATGGCGGCCTACACAAAAACTAACCATCAATAGCGGTATATATGGTCAGTATTTCGATTTGAATCAAAGTACTTCCTTAGAACCTCGGCTGGGGCTTCGTTATCAAATCTCTGAGCGACAGACTTTGAGTTTGGCCTATGGTTTGCATAGCCAGATTCAGAACTTGCCAACCTACTTTGTACTTTCTAAGCGGTCTGAAAGTTCGCCAAGTCTAACACCTTCCAATCTCAATTTGACCATGAATAAAGCACAACATATTGTATTTGGCTATGATTTTTTGGTCTCATCCCTGTTGCGTTTCAAAATAGAAATGTACTACCAGTCGCTCTATAATATTCCTATTCAACGTTTTCCGAGTAGTTTTTCGATGATAAACGAAGGTGGTGATTTTGTGTTGCTTGTTGTACCCAACTTAGTAAGCGAGGGCAGGGCTAAAAATATTGGTTTGGAACTTACCGCAGAACGATTTTTTAATAAAGGCTTTTATTTTTTGGGAACTGCCTCAATCTTTGATTCAAAATATCAGCCCAGCAATGGCTACACCTACAATACCCGTTTCAATAGTAACTACATTTTTAACGTACTTTGTGGGAGAGAATGGAAGGTAGGCCAAAACAATAAATTTATCATAGATTTAAAAACAACCTATGCAGGTGGAAGACGTTTTACACCCATCGATCTGGCAGCCTCAAAACTCGCTGGTACGGCCGTACCAGTTGCAAATCAAGATTTTGTAGAACAAAACCCAGCTTTTTTTAAAATGGACGGTAAGGTATCGTTTCGTATGAATCGCAAGAAGCTATCGCATGAGGTTTTCTTGGCCGCCGATAATGTGCTAAATAACAAAAACATTTTTGGGCAACATTACAGCGCAGCGGCAGGACAAATCATTACTGTTCATCAACTGGCTTTTTTACCTTATTTTCAATATCGAATTGAGTTTTAGTGTAACGAGAGATTATAACCCAAATCTGTCAAAAGATGTTTATTTGTTTTTATAAACACAGTTAAGTTTCAATAGATACAGGATTTTTGATTATATTTGTGTATGCCAGCAACAATTTTAAATCAAATACTGTAAACAGTAGAATGTAACTATTCTTAGAAAAGCAATGACAACACGACATTTGGTAAATATCAATGGTCAGTACTGGCATTATAGACAAGCTGGGCAAGGGCCAGTTGTGGTTTTGCTTCATGCTTCGCCACGCAACTCAGCTATGTTTGTGCCTTTGATAGAGCTACTCAGTGCCGATTTTACGGTCATAGCCCCAGACACCCCAGGCTACGGCCTCACCGACCCATTACCAACCGAACCCCAAACTATCGCCGATTATCTGCCTTATTTCAAGGACTTTATTCACTCAGTAACCCAACCACTCAGCAACCCAATAGCTATTTACGGCACAGCCACAGGCGCACAGTTGGGTATTGCCTACGCCTACACTTACCCCAAAGATGTTAGTCATTTGTTTTTGGACAATGCCGCTCATTTTGAAGATACCGAGCGGGAAGCAATTACAAAAGACTATTTTCCAGACTTATCACCACAACCAGACGGTAGTCATTTACAACAAGTTTGGGATATGGCCAATCAATTTTTTGTTTATTTTCCATGGTTTAAAAACGATGAAGCGCACCGAGTGTCGGCCAGTACGCCGCCTCTCAATATCATCAATACGGCAGCGATGGAGTTTTTGCAAGCAGGCCCCAACTACGCTGCCGCTTACAGAGCTGCATTTGAGCATGAAAGAGCCGAAAACCTCGCCAAAGTAACCATACCGACCACGTTATTTAGATGGAAAGGTGCAATTTTACTCAAATACATAGACCAACTCATAGCCAGCGGCCTAAACGACAACGTTACGGTTGTAGAAACAGAAGCCGCTATGGCCGACCGTTATCAGGGAATATTTGATAGAATGAAAACTTGTTTAATTACTAATAAAGGGCTTTAAAATTTCTAACAATTCATGGACATTTACTTCGCCATCAATCGTAATGTCGGCTTGGCTATAAAACTGTAGTCGCTCGGCGAGTTTGTCTTTGAGCGTTTGTAATAAGTCCGCATTTTGTCTATCCAATAAAGGGCGGTCGTTGGCAGTATGTCGTCTAATTCGGTCATAAATTACCCCAACTGGCACATTCAAGAATACGCTAATTCCGTTTTGCTTGATGTGTGCCATATTGTCATTGAAGCAAGGCATACCACCGCCCGTCGAGATTACGAGTTTTGAATCGGCCCGAATGGAGTGTAATATTTTGTGTTCTAAGTCTCTAAAATACCCTTCTCCATGTTGCTCAAATAGAGCCTTTATGTTTTGGCCAGCTTCTTTGGTTATGAGCCTGTCGGTATCTAAATATCTGTATCTGATATGTTTAGACAATTCTTTGCCAAGCGTACTTTTGCCCGATGAGGGCATTCCAATCAAATAAATATTTTTCATTCGGCAACTAACTTTTTCATGGCTTTTTGAATGGCCTCGTTTTTCAGTTTTCGCTGTAAAACCGTAGGTGCTGCCATGCGCTCTTTGCAGTCAAAGGCCGAGCATCGCTCACAAGTTTCGTTTACTTCACGTTTGGCTATCTGGTTATTATCTAAAAAACGAATTTTCGATTTTGTATTTTCATCAATCATTATCCCCATCGAAACACTCATATTTAGGTTGGGCGTTGGGGTCATAGGTTTGGCAAAAGACATTACAAAATACTGCTCGGGCGAGTCCATGTAATGCGAAATTTGCGCTCTACAAATAATATCTTTCGACTTGTTGGCCGCCAGTTCTTGCAAGCTCGTCAGAGCCACCCAACGGCGGCAATAATGCTCGTTTTTGATGGTATGTGGATAGTGTTTTCGGGCAATGTGCATCTCTTTGGTACACTCAAACAAGTTTTGGCCAGCGTAGTTATTGAACCGAAAGAAAAATATTTGACTAATACCAAAGTACTGGGGCAGCACATTGCTCAATCGATAGCAAAACGTTTCGGGGGTTGTATTAAAATGACTCAATAGCCCAATCATCGCATCGCCGTCAAAATAAGAATTCGCAAAAATCGTTTCCAATTCTTGCGCCAACAACTCGCCCTTAATGATAATGGCACTGGCAAAGTAAGAGGCTCTGTAATTGTTCAGTAGTTGGTCAAACGACTCAGCCTCAACAAGATGTGTGGTATTGAGCCGTACTTTTAGCTTCATAAACTGATAACCTAACTCTCGTCCCAACACAAACGACCGCTGATGAAGGTCTAATTGCGGATTGACGAGCAGCCGTAGTTTATCGCCCTTTGGCACCAGCAACGACCGTACCCCCGACAACTCTGGATATAGGTTTTCGTCTAAGTCTTTGATTTCGTAATTGTAATTTTTAATCAACAAATCGGCCAAATATTTATCGTCCAAAATCAGTTGTTTGGGAATGTTAAATTCTGACAAAAACCGTTTTGCTTCCAGCTCAATGTCTTCAAAATAATTGTCGTACATTTCTTGATATGTACGCAAGGCCGAAAAATAAAACTGCTCGACTGACATATTATAATTACGGGCAATTTCGATAAGTGTACCAATAAAAGCACTTAGTTTGGTAGGAGCGTCCGACAGCATTTGAAGCAAGTCAGAGGGCGAAATACCAAAGGTTTCAAGGGGGAGTTCTGTCAGGATATTCGACTGTAAAAGTGCTGAAATAGGTTCGAGCCGTTTGCTGAGTTTGAGCGAAATTAGCGAGTCGTAGTCTGTACCGAGGGCTTCGGCGAGTGCCATAATTTTGTCGGACTTGGGGTACTTTTTTCCCTTTTCGATTTCGTTTATGTACGATATCGAAAGCCCCGTTTGGTGCGCCAAGTCGGTGATAGACAGTTTTTTGTCTAAGCGAAGCTGTTTTAGTTTTAGGCCAAAAACGAGCCGTATATGATCTTGGTTCAGTGCCACTTTATTGGTTATCTATTTTTCTAATTATTGTTTGACAGGAGATTAGAAAACTTTTAAAAGTTGTCTAATCTATTAGGTATTTTTGACATAACTACCCAGCCATTTGATATAATTTCGGTGTTTATCAAACACATTTTGCAAGTTTTGGTCTTCAAAATAACCTTCTAATTCTATAAAAAACCAAAAATTAAACGCTTCGTCACCTTTGTGCGGGCGGCTTTCGATTTTGGTTAGATTGATATTATTATTTTTAAAATCTTGCAAAAAATCGGCTAACACTCCTGCCTTGTCGGTATTGGGTAGGCTGGCAATGATGGTCGTTTTGTCGTTGTTGCTGGGTTGATTTATAAAGTTTTTGGCCAATATAAAAAACCTCGTGCGATTGTTGCTGTTGTCTTCGATATTGTCAAAAAGTACAGGCAACCCAAACAATTTGGCTGCAATAACCGAGCATATTGCCGCACTTTCGGGGTCTTCGGCGGCGAGTTTGGCCGCCTTTGAGGTCGATTCTACCTGAATTTCTTCGGGCTGTGTATGCTCAAAATATTTATTCAAAAAACCTCTACATTGTCTAAATGCAATATCCTTTGAATAAATACGCTTTATTTTTGAAGGGCTTTCGGCCTCAGTGGCCAGCGCAAAATGAACTGGTATTTTGAGTTCGGCAGCAATATTGAGGTTAGTTGTATTGAGCAAATCTACAGTTTCATAGACAATACCCTCCTGGTTATTTTCGATGGGTATTACGCCATATTTGGCCCGGCCAGTATCAACGGCTTCAAAGACTGCCCTGATAGTTGGCAACGTCATGTACTCGCTCATGGCACCAAAACGACTTTCGGCGGCTTGGTGTGTAAAGCTACCCTCTGGTCCCAAAAATGCCACTCGCTCAGGGAGTTCTATGTTACGAGCAACGGCAAAAACCTCTAAATAAATAGCTTCAATAGCGGAGTTGGGTAGCGGCCCTGTGTTTTGTTTGGAGAGCCTATCTACAATGTACTTTTCACGCTCTGGTCTATAAATCACCGACTGAGAGGCACGTTTTAGCTCGCCTACTTTCTGCACCCATTCCATACGGCGGTTGAGCAGCGTGAGCATGTCGTCATCGATGGTATCAATGTGTTGTCTTATTTCTTCTAAGGTCATTTAGTTTTTGTAAAATCTTTGTTTGCAAAGTTAGTAGAACTTATCTTAAAAAGTATAGTTTTGGATTCTAAAACATAAAACCTTAAAAGGCCAAATAACTACCCAATCGAACAAAGTCCTCGAAAATACAGATTAGTAAATACAATTTCGTAATTTTGGGCAAAATATAAGATATGAGCGTTTTTTTTTCAATCGTCATGCCTGCCTATAACGAGGAGGCGTGCATCGAGCAAGTTGTTAAGATGTGGACATCGTTCTTGACGGAGTCGTTTGCTGACCAGTCCACCAAATTGATTGTAATAAATGACGGGTCAAAAGACAAAACAGCCGAAATACTAAATGGACTTGCGCCCAAAATAAGTAATCTGTTGGTTGTCAATCAAGTAAATGGTGGCCATGGCAATGCCGTTGTCAATGGCTATCGCAAGGCCGTGGAGTTGGGGTCAGAATGGGTGTTTCAGACCGACTCCGACGACCAGTTTATAACAGCCGACGTACTGAAACTCTGGGCCAAACGCAACGAGTCTCAATTTATAATGGGCCACCGCCAAGTACGCTACGACGCTCCTGCTCGGTTGGCCATCACTCGTATCTTGAAATATACCATTTTTTTTGCTTACGGCACTTATCTCAACGATAGCAATATTCCGTTTAGGCTCATCAAAGGTAGTTATCTCAAAAAATTATTGGCACAACTGCCCAGCCCTGAGCCATTTGCACCCAATATTTTTTTGGCAGTAATGGCACGTAAAGCAGGCCAAAAAACTTTTGATGTTCCGATTGTTCACAAAGAGCGGCTTACTGGCGAAGTGTCTATATTGCGATGGAAATTACTAAAAGTTTGTATTCAGAGTTTCAAAGAACTGCTGCGGTTTAGGTTGGATCTTAACTCAAAGGTACGAGCAATTAAAAATACTTAAATCTTGAAAAAAAGAAGTCTATATCTACTTATCGTTGTATTGCTCTTGGCCGCTGGTTGGTTTGGATTCAGGTATTGGCAGTCGTACTCGGGTACTGTCTGGAAATATTTGCCCGAAAATAGTTTTTTCGTACTTCAAAGTACTCGCCTACAAGACTCTACTTTCAAGAGCCAGCGAGGTGGTCTGGAACTCAAAGAAGTGCCGCTCTTTAATTTGGCTTCTCAGCAGGTTAATTTTATACGATTATTATCAAAAGATAGTCTTCAAACAGAGCAGTTTTTTAAAAACCGAACTATTACCTATGCCCTACAACGCAACTCGGGCGGACGATTTACTTATTTGATTTACATTCCACTCAACGCCTTTGAAACCGCTGGCTGGTTGGAATCGCCAAGCTCCACCAAAGCACGCATCAGCACCCACGAACACGAAGGCCGAAAGGTGTTTGAGGTCAGTAATTTGCGCTCAGAATCTCTGTTTGCTTACACAGTATTCAATAATATGATGGTGATGTGTACCTCTGGCGACGTGCTGGAAGACTGGATACGGTTTGCTCAAAGCCCGCTCAATGCCACCAATAGCAGTCGTTTTGAAGCTGTACAGAGTAGAGGAAGCGAGTTGAGTGTGTTTATTGACAGTGCCATATTGTCGGACGCACTCAAAAACGATGCTTCGGCCAAGTCTGATGCGGGCTTAATCTATTTTTTGTCGTTTTTGCCTGCCACGGAGAGTTTTCATTTAGACAAATTGTTTTCTACCAAAAATCCAACACTGACCTCAAAAGGAAAAAAAATAAAACTAAGCGGCTACATTGATGTACTCAACAACCAGCCAACGACCCCATTTAGAAGCCTGTACTACCTGCCAACCAATGCTGCTACTATTTGCCGTCTGGGTTTCAAAAATTCGACTACCTTTACCAAAACCTTGCGCCAGCGCCTCAGCGAAGTTTCGAGCGATACTGTCAATGAAGCGCGTAATAGTTTTACATCTCAGCTTAGTGCATCACAGTTGGACACCGTCTATCAATACATAGACAAAGAACTAATAATGTGCCAGTTAGAGCCAAACAACGTACTCACCAAAGGGCAGGTATTTTTGCAGCAGGTCAAGCCCAATACCACCTTAGAGCCTTTCTATAAGCGACTTTCAATCGTTTTTAACAAAAATAGAGAGTTGCCCTATGAGACGTTTCAAAACATAAAAGTCTATACCATCGACACCCCAGAGCTACCCGCAGTGTTGTTTGGGGGGTTGTTCAAGGGTTTTCCGACCAGCTATGTGGCGTTTTATAAAAACTTTGTTGTCTATGCCAACGACCGTCAAGTACTCAAAGATTATTTGGTGGACTTGGAATACGAGCGCACTTGGGCCAACTCACAGGTTTATAGCGGTTTTGTCAATCAGTCTATCAAGTCGTCAAATTTTATGCTTTTGGTCAATACCCGCAAAGCAAAACAGTATATTGGCAATAGTTTTTTGAGTTATGTTTTCAATAATCTCAATTATGACATTACCGAAAAACTACCTTTCGACCAGTTGGTGTTTCAGACGGCTTACAAAAATGCAAGGGCTTACTCGTCACTCACCTTTGCCCGAACGACTACCACAACAAATGCCAAAGTATTGAATAAACTTTTTTTACAACAAGAAACCGAGTTTACAAAGCCCACAAGTGGTATTTATGCAGTCAGGAATTATCCTAACGCATTAGAAAAAATATTGGTCGTCAATGCCGTCAATGAACTACTAAACCCATTGGCCGAAACAAAAAAACAAAAAATAATTAGCTTAGATGCACCAATCATTGACGATATCCACTCAGCAGATTTTCTGGGAATAGGCCGCCTGCAATATATTTTTGCAACCAACAAAAGTCTGTACGTAATCGATGAAGACGATACCCATCGCTACACCTCTTTGCCCCTCGTAAATCTTCCCAATAACAACAAAATAAGAAGTTTGCAACGGTTAGAGAGTGGCATCGAAGCCAGCTATCGGTTTTTGATAATAGATACCCAAGGTTATATTTATCTCTGGAATAGCCCAAGCCAACAGCCAGTGCTACTCAATAAATCAAGGCCGTTTACAGATTTATTGCTGCCAATTAGCGAAATTGAATTTGAAGGAAAACGGCACTTTTTATTTACCCAAGCTACCGGACAAGTTGGTTTAATCAAAGAAAATGGAGTCATTCCAGCACCTTATAAATTAGACCTAAAAACAAATATTGCGGGGCCATTTTTTGGTGTACTAAACCCCGAAACAGCCACAACCGAACTGGTAGGAATGAGTAAGTATGGCGATTTGTTTCATATTTCGTTGGACGGTAAAATAAAATCCAAAGCC
Source organism: Spirosomataceae bacterium (assembly GCA_043777595.1). Lineage (GTDB taxonomy): Bacteria > Bacteroidota > Bacteroidia > Cytophagales > Spirosomataceae > JAYVJH01. The sequence goes on along the minus strand of JAYWHT010000072.1, from coordinate 12,542 downwards.
CAGCTTTTTCGCTCAGACCCAACGGCATTTTTTAGACCCAGAGCCGATGTATCCAATCGGGATTGGTTGCTTTTTAGAGAATCTGAAACACAGTTTGCTATATTGGACAAAAAAGGAACAGAATTGTTTGTAGGCCAAGACTTAGTACCCGACCAAAAAAACGTACAGTACCATTCGTTGGGTTCTGATGTTCAGTTTATTAGTATTAAATCTGGGCCTTTTACAACACTCTATAATTTAAAAGGCGAGCAAATTGGCGACAAGCCGATTCCGAGCGAAGTACCCATCAAAGTGAGTTTGGTGGACAGCTACAATAAACTCTTGATTTATACTTATTCAGGCGGAAAACTACAAACATGGTCATTGAAAATTAGGTAAAATTTTAGTAATCAAATGTATGTAGTATGGTATAGTGTCGTGGGTTTAATATAATACTGCCACTCACACATTCAATAACTCAACAACTCAATAACTGTCCCCCATGGAAGATAGATATTTGCAGCGGGGCGTGTCGGCCTCAAAAGAAGACGTGCATCGTGCGATAGATAAATTGGACAAGGGGCTTTTTCCAAAGGCTTTTTGTAAAATTGTACCTGACGTATTGGCCAACGACCCCGATTATTGTACAATAATGCACGCAGATGGTGCTGGTACAAAAACATCGTTGGCTTATTTATATTGGAAAGAAACAGGCGACTTGTCGGTATGGCGCGGCATAGCGCAAGATGCCGTAGTGATGAATACCGACGACTTGATTTGTGTCGGTGCCACAGGCCCGATATTACTATCTTCGACCATTGACCGAAATAAAAATAGAATCTCGGGTGAAGTCATTGGCGAAATAATCAACGGCACAGAAGACATGCTGGCCATGCTCCGAAGCCACGGCATAGAAATACACAGCACAGGCGGTGAAACGGCCGACGTAGGCGATTTGGTCAGAACCATAACCGTAAACAGTACCGTAGTTGCCCGCATGAAACGCTCAGAGGTTATCTCAAACGATACCATTCAGGCAGGCGATGTCATAGTCGGATTGGCCTCATTTGGGCAAGCAATTTACGAAACCACCTACAATGGCGGTATGGGCAGTAACGGCCTCACCTCAGCCCGACACGATGTATTGACCAATCAGTTGGCGGCCAAATATCCAGAAAGTTTTGAGCCTACAATCCATAGTTCGCTGATTTATAGCGGTTCAAAGACCCTGACCGAAGCCGTCGAAGGCACACCTCTCAATGTTGGGCAACTGATACTCTCACCAACACGCACCTATGCACCTGTGGCCAAAGTACTATTGGACGAGTTGCGGCCACAGATTCACGGTATGGTGCATTGTAGCGGTGGCGCACAAACCAAAGTACTGCATTTTATTGACAATCTGCACGTTATCAAAGACAATCTATTTGCACTGCCACCATTGTTTAGACTTATTCAAAAAGAAAGCGGCACAAACTGGCACGAAATGTATAAGGTTTTTAATATGGGGCATCGCCTCGAAGTATATCTCAGCCCAGCCCACGCCCAGCGAGTGATTGACATTGCACAGTCGTTTGGTATTGAGGCCCAAATCATTGGCAGAGTGGCGCAATGCCAAGGTAAACAAGTTACTATCAAAAGTGAGTTTGGTGAGTTTGTGTATCACTAATAGCAGTAATCAGTGTTATGAAAAAACAAAGAATTATCCTTGATCAAGACGATGTTTTGGCCGATACTTACCTCAAAATTGCCCAAATAATTGTGGCCGATTTTGGTACGGGTTTACCATTGGAGGCATTTTACCAAAAGCCTTTTGCCGAAATACTATCAAACACCGACCGTGAGCGAATTACTAAACTGATACACCAGCCTGGTTTTTTTGCAGATATTCCTCTCAAACCTCATGCCCAAGAAGTTGTAAGAGAATTGGCTAAGAAATATGACATTTTTGTTGGCACAGCGGCCATGGAGTTTCCAGATTCGTTTAGAGACAAATACGACTGGCTACAAACTCATTTTGATTTTATACACTGGCGTAATATTGTGTTTTGTGGCGACAAAAGTATCTTGACTGCCGACTACTTGATTGACGATATGCCCAAAAACTTCGTTGATTTTGAGGGTAAAGCCATTCTGTTTGATTCTCCGCACAACTACCAAGAAACCAACTATTTGCGTGTCAATAACTGGTTAGAGATTGGGGATTTGTTATTATAAAAAAAGCCACACCCTGTCCTTATTTTTTTGTTGGTATTGTTTCGTGTTAGGCGCTTGTCATTGATTTTTTAGCGGTAAGTTATATTTTGGTACTTGTTGCTTAATTTATGATAAATATTAAAAGGTATTTCATTTGTTATATTTGCTCAACAAGTCATTGTTTGATAGATTACAAAACCAGTACCAAAAATCTGATGTAAAACATAGTTGGCTCAAATTACCAATACAACAGCTTCAGTCATTTATTTCCAAATATCTATCGGCATCGTACCTTATAATCTCATCGGCTAATAGGTCTCTGATGATTTCAATGGCCAGTGTTTCGTTTTTTACTCCAAATGCGGCTACCAATTGTTCGGGCTTTAATGAGCTGGTTTTGAGCATATTGGTTATTTTTTCTTGTATTTGTTTGGCATCTGGCGAGGTGTTTTGTTGTCGTTTTTTTCGGGCCAAACAGTTATCACAAATACCGCAAGTGGCATCGGTTTGTTCGCCAAAATAGGCTTGCAGTAGCTGTGTTCGGCAGCGCACTGTGTGGCGTACATAATTGGACACGGCCTCTACTTGTTGCGTATCTCTTGATTGTTTTTGTTTGATTTCAAGTGTATTGAGCGGCAACAAACTCACGTCGTAGCGAGGTGTCAGAAAGGTAAGCTGGGGTTTGTCTCGTTGTTTTTCATAATTCAATACCCCTAATTGTTCTAAATTCTGCAAAATCTGAACGACCTCGGCCTCTGTGCCATAAAACTTTTGACCGATGGCCGTTTCTGAAATAGTAACAAACTGGGTAAATAATTCGCCACCGTATATTCTGAGTATTAGTTTTAAAAAATTATCGTATTGCTGGTTTTTAACTTGGATTTCATACAGTCGCCTGTTATCGACCACAATATGAATTTTTGACGGGCTATTGTAATTTTCGCTGAGTTGAAGCAGTCCCTCGTTTTCGAGTAGTTTGATGGCGTAGTGCGTTTCGGACACGGGCAGGCCGAAGATTGACGTAAAGTCTTGAATGTCAAAGCTAAATGACTCCATTTCGGCACCGCCCGTTGGTATTTTATAATAATTGGCCAATGCCTGATATACCCGCTGCACGCTGTCAATGGCAGGGTATTTTTGTTCTACGGCTTTTAGTAAATCGTTAATGTCTTTGGACGTAAAGAGCGCAACGGCATAGCTTTTTTTACCGTCTCGCCCTGCTCGGCCTGCTTCTTGGTAATAGGCTTCGAGGCTATCGGGTAGGTCCAGATGCACTACTGCACGCACGTCGGGTTTGTCTATGCCCATACCAAAAGCGTTGGTAGCCACCACCACCCGCACACGGTTGCGTATCCAAGCGTCTTGTTTTTCTGAGCGTTGTTTGGCGGCCAGTCCTGCATGATAAAACTCTGACCTGATGCCATTGCGATTGAGCCAGTCCGACACTTCTTTGGTTCGTTTGCGGCTACGCACATAGACCAACGCCGTACCAGCCACATTGTTTAGTATTTTGAGCAGTCGTCCGTCTTTGTTTTCTTCATAAAAAGCCGAATACGACAAATTGGCCCGAGCAAAAGTATCTTGAAAAATTACGGGGTTTTTTAGTTCTAAATTTTTACAAATATCTACTTTAACGGTTTCGGTGGCCGAGGCAGTCAGTGCAATAAGTGGAGTATTGGGAATAAGTTTACGAAACTCGGCAATTTGCAGATAAGCAGGCCGAAAGTCATAACCCCACTGCGAAATACAATGCGCTTCGTCAATGGCCAATAGGCATACTTTCATTTGTTTGACCCGTGCTATAAAAATATCGGTTTTGAGCCGCTCTGGCGACACATACAAAAACTTGGTTTGGCCATGTACGCAGTTGTCGAGAGCGATGTCAATTTCATACGAGTTCATACCCGAATATATCGCCACAGCTTTGATGTTTCGCCTTTTGAGTTGCTCTACTTGGTCTTTCATGAGGGCAATTAGCGGCGTAACGACAATACAGACACCCTCAACGGCCAACGCAGATACTTGAAAACAAATAGACTTGCCGCCACCAGTTGGTAGTAGTGCCAATGTGTCTTTTTGGGCCAATGTCGCTTCGATAATCTCTTCTTGTAAAGGTCGAAAGGCATCGTAGTTCCAGTATTGTTTTAGTATTTCGAGTAGCATTATTTTTGATGTCAGATGTCTGATTATTAGATTCTTATCATTTACGCATTTTATCATTTACGCATTACTTAAGTATATATTCAGAAGTAATACGGCATTTTTATTTTGATAACTTGCTGATTAGCAGTATTGTATTTAACTCATGACACAAGACTATATACTCACGACTACTTAAATATCAAGAAAGCCCTTCAAAACGTTTTGAAGGGCTTTCTTGTATTAGGAGTCTAAATATTAAGCCGCTACTTGCTTACGGATAATATTCAGAGCCGCACCTTCTTTGAACCACTCAATTTGTTGTTCGTTGTAAGTGTGGTTGGCTACGATGTTGTCAGAGCTACCGTCGGCATGGTGAAAAACCATTGTGAGCGGTTGGCCTGGTGCAAAGGTCGTTAGTCCCAAAATGTCAATCGTATCGTTTTCTTGTATTTTGTCATAATCGGCTTTATTGGCAAATGTCAAGCCTAACATACCTTGTTTTTTAAGGTTTGTTTCGTGAATCCGTGCAAACGATTTGACCAAAACGGCACGTACTCCCAAGTGGCGAGGCTCCATGGCAGCGTGTTCACGAGATGAGCCTTCGCCGTAGTTTTCATCGCCCACTACTACCGTGCCAATGCCAGCGGCTTTGTAGGCACGTTGTGTGGCAGGTACGGGGCCATAATCGCCCGTAAGTTGATTTTTGACGTTATCGGTTTTGTCGTTGGCAAAGTTTACTGCACCAATGAGCATATTGTTTGAAATATTATCTAAATGCCCTCTGTATTTGAGCCACGGCCCAGCCATCGAAATATGGTCAGTTGTACATTTACCTTTGGCTTTTATCAAGAGTTTTAGACCTGTCAAATCATGGCCGTCCCAGGCTGTAAAAGGTGCAAGCAACTGGAGGCGGTCGGAGGTGAGGCTAACGGCAATCTGTACACCGCTACCGTCTGCAGATGGGGCTTGGTAGCCAGCATCTTCTACTGCAAAACCACGTGGTGGTAGCTCATGGCCAGTTGGTTCGTCGAGCATTACTTGCTCACCGTTTTCGTTGGTAAGCGTGTCGGTCAATGGGTTAAATGTCAGGTCGCCAGCTATGGCCAAGGCCGTTACTAACTCAGGCGAAGCCACAAAAGCCATGGTGTTGGGGTTGCCATCGGCACGTTTGGCAAAGTTACGGTTGAACGAGTGAACAATCGTATTTTTTTCTTGTTTTTCGGCACCAACTCTTGCCCACATACCAATACACGGCCCACAGGCATTTGAGAATACAGTTGCACCGATTTTATCAAAAATTGCTAAGAAACCATCTCGCTCAATCGTATAGCGCACTTGTTCAGAGCCTGGGGTAATGGTAAACTCTGCCTTGGTTTTGAGGTTTTTGTCGGCTACTTGTTGTGCCAATGAAGCCGCACGACTGATGTCTTCATAAGACGAGTTGGTGCATGAGCCTATTAGCCCTACTTCTATTTTGGTTGGCCAGCCGTTGGCGGCTGCCGCTTCTTTCATTTTTGAGATAGGCGTAGCCAAGTCGGGTGTGAATGGGCCGTTTAGATATGGCTCCATTTCCGATAGGTTTATTTCTATCAATTCATCAAAATATTGCTCTGGGTTGGCATACACTTCGGGGTCGGCGGTGAGGTGTTCACGAACGGCATTGGCTGCATCGGCCACATCGGCACGGCCTGTTACTCTCAAATACCGCTCCATCGAGTCGTCATAACCAAAAGTCGAAGTTGTAGCGCCAATTTCTGCACCCATGTTACAAATCGTTCCTTTGCCCGTACAAGACATTGAAGTTGCGCCCTCGCCAAAATATTCGACGATTGCGCCTGTTCCGCCCTTAACGGTCAAGATGCCCGCTACTTTCAATATCACGTCTTTGGGCGAGACCCAGCCGCTGAGTTTACCAGTCAGTTTTATACCAATTAGTTTTGGAAACTTCAATTCCCACGGTAAGCCTGCCATCACGTCGCAAGCATCTGCGCCACCTACGCCAATGGCTATCATTCCCAAACCACCAGCATTTACAGTGTGTGAGTCTGTACCAATCATCATGCCGCCTGGAAAAGCGTAGTTTTCTAACACCACTTGATGAATAATTCCTGCGCCTGGTTTCCAGAAACCGATACCATATTTGTCAGAAACTGACGACAGAAAGTCATACACCTCACTGTTTTCGACTTTGGCTTTACTCAAATCTGTTTTCGACTCTACCTGTGCCGTAATGAGGTGGTCGCAATGAACAGTACTCGGCACGGCCACTTTGGGGCGGCCAGCTTGCATAAATTGCAACAGAGCCATTTGCGCCGTAGCGTCTTGCATGGCCACACGGTCGGGGCCAAAGTCCACATACGACTCTCCACGGCCATAAGCCTCAGTGGCTGCCCCCTGCGTGAGGTGAGCGTATAGTATTTTTTCGGTGTAAGTAAGCGGTCGGCCAACGGTTTGGCGGGCGGCGGCTATACGCTCTGGTAGAGCAGCATAGACGGCGTTCATCATTTCTAAGTCAAATAATGCCATGGTGGAGGTTATAAATTATTACAGATTATATTATAAATTTTATACAAGTTCTAAATTTTCGCTCAAAATAGATTCACAAATGCTTTGGTCAATCATACCATTTGGGGTATTTTCTTCCAAGAATTGTCTATTTTCATAGACAGCAACCCTGTCTAATCTTCTCAAAGACTCGGTATCTAAAAGGGCATACAATTTGCTCGAAATGATATGTATCATTTCTCTAAGGCCCATTTTTTTGAGATTAGGCGAAGCCACCATTAACTTATAAGTAGAGTTAGGAATCATGGCATAAGCAGGCGATAGTGCTATATATTCAATGTCGATGCCATCGTTTTTGAGTGCATTAAAAACTACCTTTAAATTATTTACCAATGTTGTTGTATCCATTTTAAGAAGTCATTTACGGTGTCTAAAAATCCCTGTACGTTCAATTTATCAATTGTTATATTTTGTTTCCATTTTGAGTCTCTGTGTAAGTATCTGCATTCTTCACTCCAACACATTTGGTCAATAAACGACCAAATTTCAAACAATCGCTCGGTTCTATCTTGCAGTTTTGGGTACAATCCAGCAAATACAATCAAAGTATCTAAATCGTGTATTTTCAATTTGCCAAAAGCGGCATTAACTTCTTTACTTTTATTGACACTGGCAGCGTCAGCAAATAGTTCATCTATTCCTAAGTTTTTACAAATTACGGCTTTAAGAGCTATTTCAACAGCATATCCAGACAGATAAAATGCACTTTCGTAACAATCATTATCCAACAAAATCTGCGCTTCTTTCATTCTTAAAAATGCAAGATTCTGCAGTTGTAATCGATTAGGCATTTATTTTTAAGCGTAGTTGAAAATCTAAATGTATAAATGGTCGTTTGTATCAATTTAAAACCAGCAACAAAGCTACTAAAAAATAACACGTTACAAATCAAAAAAGTTGAGGTGAGTGTTTTCTTTTTGAGTAAACTATCAAAATCACCATCTTAGCCCGAGATTTGTTTCAGATTTCTGACATAATTTTGAAAGTTAATCAGTACATTTGCCTACTAAAAACAACTGCTATTGTATGCACCAAGAAGATTTATTTGGCAACACATATACGTTACAAGACAAACCTCTGTCTGGCTACAGAGTTTATAATGCCGAACAAGAAAGAAAGACAGTAAGAAACGATTTGCCAAGTTTGTACCCAGATTTACCCGAAAAAAAATACGATGTAATCTACGCCGACCCGCCATGGGACTATGGCGGCAAATTGCAGTTTGATAATAGTAGCAAAAAAGACATAAATACCGACTGGGGGAAAAATATTTTTATTAGTGCCGCCAATTTCAAATATCCAACACTCAAAACCAAGGATATGATGAAAATACCCATCAACGAAATAGCAAAAGACGATTGCCTTTTGTTTATGTGGGTAACAAATCCTCATTTGCAGCAAGGTATAGAACTGGCCAAAGCATGGGGTTTTGATTATCGAACAGTTGCTTTTGTTTGGGACAAAATGAACCACAACCCAGGCCAATATACGATGTCTTATTGTGAGTTGTGTTTAGTTTTCAAAAAAGGCAAAATTCCAACGCCAAGAGGTGCCAGAAACATCAAACAGTTGATTCGTGTGCCAAGAGGCCAACACAGCGAAAAGCCTTTGGAAGTGCTGAGAGGCATTGAAAAAATGTTTCCAACACAAGACAGAATAGAATTATTTGCAAGGCACAAACCCGACGATTGGGACGTTTGGGGCTTAGACGTTCGTGAAGAATACGGCTTAATGTTGTCAATGAAAGGTAGCACAGTATAAAAAGTTGGGTTCGATGTTTTCTTTTTTTATAATTTAGCGGAATATTTCGCATAAGCCCTCAAAATGTTAAAAGAAGAACGACAAAGACAGATTCTCGAAAAACTCAATCGAGACCAACAAATTAGTTTAGTATCGCTTAGTCAAGTCATGGCGGTGTCTTATGACAGCATCAGGCGGGATATTATCGAACTCGAAGACAAAGGGCTTCTCAAAAAAGTACATGGCGGAGCTGTTGCCAATTCGTATATGTCGTTCAAGGCCGCTCAGGGCTTGGGAGTGTCCAACCAAGAAGTGTTACAGATAACTCGAAAAGTACAAAAACTAATTGAAAACAAGCGGATTGTACTCATGGACGGCGGCACGACCAACTTTCATATTGCCGAACAGTTGCCCAAAAACATCGAAATGACGGTCATCACCAACAGCCTGCCACTGGCGATGATGCTCAACGACCACCCCAAAATCGAAACTATTTTGCTGGGTGGCTCTTACTACAAACGTTATCAGATTACGATGGGTAGCGAGACAATCAAGCAATTAGAGTTTTTTAAACCTGACTTATATTTGATGGGTTTCAACGGACTACAAGCCGACTCTGGGCTAACCATTAGGCACTATGAAGAGTCGTTACTGAAACGAGCCATGATGGCGATTTCAAAGCAAGTAGCCGTTTGTGCCATTCCCGAAAAACTCAACACCATCGAAAACTATAAAGTTTGCGACCTCGCCGACATTAACGTACTCATCACAAGCCTCAAACCAACAGAACCAACACTCGACTCGCTAAGAATAAAATCGTTGGAAATACTGTAGCGATATACTACATTTTGTAAGTTTTCGTTTCGTAAGAAATAAACGCACCAACTCAAACTCACCAACAATGGCAAAAATCCTCTGGGCAGATGACGAAATAGACCTCCTGAAACCACATATTATATTTTTGACAAACAAAGGTTACGACATTACGCCCGTCAATAGTGGCGTAGATGCGATTGACAAACTCGAAAAAGAACGGTTTGATATTGTGTTTTTGGACGAAATGATGCCCGGTATGACTGGCCTCGAAGCATTGGCCAAAATCAAGCAAACTTGGCCCAACTTGCCCGTAGTGATGATAACCAAAAGCGAAGAAGAACACATCATGGAAGATGCCATTGGTTCAAAAATCGCCGATTATCTCATCAAGCCCATCAACCCTAATCAGGTACTGTTGTCGGTCAAAAAAATATTGGACAACCGCCGCCTTGTGAGCGAAAAAACAAATCTGACCTACCAGCAACAGTTCAGACAACTCACCGCCCAATACCAAGACCGCATAGGGCACGAGGAATGGGCAGAGCTATACAAAAAATTGATTTATTGGGAACTCGAACTCGAAAACTCGCAAGACAAAACGATGGAAGATGTTTTTGTGATGCAAAAAGACGAAGCCAACGCCAATTTTTGTAAATTTGTAGAGCAAAACTACGAAAGCTGGCTCAACGACCCGACCGCCGACCGCCCCATACTGTCTCATCAGTTACTCAAACGCAAGGTATTTCCACTCATGAAAGCCACTGAGCCACTGTTTTTTATACTCATCGACAATTTTAGATACGACCAATGGAAAGTGGCCGAGCAGCTACTCCAAGAGTTTTTTACGACCGAAGAAGAGTCGTCCTATTATTCTATTTTGCCAACAGTTACAGGTTTTGCTCGTAACGCCATTTTTGCAGGACTGATGCCCAGTGAAATCGAGCGGCAGTTTCCGCAATGGTGGGTAAACGACGAAAACCTGCCCGATAGCGAAGAGGGCCTCAACAAACACGAAGAAGACCTGCTTCGCAAGCAGTTTGAGCGCAACCGTATGCAAGTTAAGTTTTCGTACAATAAAATCGTAAACCAAAATCAAGGGAAAGCGTTGGTCGAAAACGTAACTAATTTATGGAAAAACAACCTCAACGTTATCGTCTATAACTTTGTAGATATGCTCTCGCACGCCCGTACCGACATGATGATGATAAAAGAACTCGCCCCCGACGAAGCCGCTTATCGCAGCATCACACGGTCGTGGTTTCAACATTCGCCTATTATGGATTTATTGAAAAAAATAGCCGAAAAAGGCGGACGAATCTGCATCACAACCGACCACGGTATGATTCGGGTCAAGAAACCAATAAAAATCGTGGGCTACCGAGAGACAAACACCAACTTGCGCTACAAACAGGGTAAAAACTTGGGCTTTGACAGCGAAAATCACCTGTTTGTGTGTAAGCGCCCCGAGCGGTTTTTCTTGCCACGGCTCAATATGTCGTCGGCTTATGTGTTTACCAAAGAAGACTATTTCTTTGCCTATCCCAACAATTTCAATCAGTACGTGCATCTATACCGAGACACTTTTCAGCATGGTGGCCTCTCAATCGAAGAAATGATTATACCCTTTGCATACCTGAAAGCAAAGTAAAAACCTAATTTGTTAAGACCTTAAAAATTAGGTCTTAACAAATATTTAGAATAAAAATCGTCAATGACCTTAACGGCCTCAGTGGCTGTGTCCACAACACAAAACAAGTCGAGGTCGCTGGCATTGATGTTGTGTTCATGCTCGAGCATGGTGTTCTTAATCCAATCGACCAAGCCCGACCAATAAGCAGTACCAACAAGTACAATAGGAAAATGCTCTATTTTAGTAGTCTGGATAAGCGTCAGGGCTTCAAAAAATTCGTCTAACGTCCCAAACCCACCTGGCATCACAATAAACCCCTGTGCATACTTGACAAACATAACTTTACGAACAAAGAAATAGTCGAAATTGATGTTTTTGTCAGAATCAATAAAAGGATTACACTGCTGTTCAAAGGGCAATTCGATGTTTAATCCAACCGATTTGCCACCTTGCTCAAATGCACCCTTGTTACCAGCCTCCATAATGCCCGGCCCGCCACCCGTAATGACCCCGTAACCGTGACGCACGAGTTTGGCCGCAATTTCTTCAGCCATTTTGTAATATTTATTGTTGGGTTTGGTGCGTGCCGAGCCAAAAATAGACACACAGGGGCCAATTTTGGCCAGTTTGTCAAACCCTTCTACAAATTCGGACAGTACCTTAAAAATCACCCATGAGTCTGCACTCTTTATTTCGTTCCAATCTTTGTTGTCAAATGCGGCCTTGATGCGGCTCTCTTCATTTTCTTTTGTGATAACTGTCATATTCAATTACTTTTTGTTGTTATTTTGTCAATTCAAACCCAATTTGCGGCATCAAACGGGCTTGTAAGTAACGAATAAAATAGTTTGAATTAAAAAAAATGGTAAAAAAAATTGTAATAGGTAGCGACCACGCTGGTTTTGCGCTCAAACAAACACTTATATGCGGGCTCTCTGCCGAGGGCTACGAAGTAAAAGACGTTGGGGCATATTCAGAATCATCGGTCGATTATCCAGATTTTGCCCATACCGTAGCTTTGGCCGTCGAAAGCGGCAAATATAGTATTGGTATTTTGATTTGTGGTAGCGGGCAGGGAGTGGCTATCACAGCCAACAAACACCAACACATCAGAGCCGCATTGGTTTGGGACGAACCGCTGGCCGAACTCGCTCGCCAGCACAATAACGCCAATGTGATTTGTTTGCCCGCTCGATTTATGACATCAGAAAAAGCAACTGCCTGTGTTCTCAAATTTTTAGCCACTGATTTTGAGGGAGGTAGGCACGCAGGGCGAGTCGAGAAGATTGGTTGCTGATAAATAAATGGATTTTTATTTCAAAAAATTTGGTCAATTCAAATCAAAACCTTTATATTTGCACTCGCATTTAAAGAGTGTCAAGGAGAGATGGGTGAGTGGCTGAAACCAGTAGTTTGCTAAACTGCCGTACTCGTAAGGGTACCGAGGGTTCGAATCCCTCTCCCTCCGCACCAA
>JAYWHT010000071.1:0-10507 GCA_043777595.1 Spirosomataceae bacterium | reverse complement strand
ATTTGCAAATGCTAAAAGAGATTTGTAAATGTAGGTGAGTTATTTTTTTGGATGTTGTTTTGTGGGGTCAAGTACATCACCTTCAAAACAACAAACCCAACGATAAATCATGTCCAATAAGTCCCACTTCCCCATTGTGCGCGCTGAGCATCTAAACTTAGACGAGTTGATTTATCTGCACGGCATCAGCAACTATACCTTTTTGTATTTCAAAGACGGCAGCCACTGTTTGTACGCCAAAACACTTGGCCGTTTCGAGGACAGCCTGTGCGGCAAAGTTTATGTGCGCATCAGCAAGAGTCACATCGTGCGCCGCGATTTTATCAAAGACAAAGTCACCCCGCGCGAGGTTGTGCTGCTCAATGGTTTAAGATTGAGGGTAGCGCGAAGAAGGGCGGTTTATATACTGAACTCTTTATGTCTTATTTGCATCTTTTGACTATATTTTTTACATAAATCATGTAAGTCCTTACAACTTACAATTAATTCCCCTTCAATCAAAACTTAACTTATTATGTTCACAATTCGTATTTTTTTAAGCTGTGTTGTCATCACTTTACTACAAAGTTGCGCTACGCAAGTGCCCAAGAAAGTCTTCCCCAACGCTCCTGGCACAACTTCCAACGCAGAGAATCTTACTCGGGAAACCAACGACCCAAGTCAAGAATATTACCCCACAGTTAGTCCTGATGGACGGTATCTTCTCTATAATGCCATTGAAAGCACTTCAAGTTGGTCTTATGGTAGTACGGGCTTAACCAAAACAACCAACAAAAAATCTTCGATTATCAAGAAGGAAATTGGGCAACCGACCAAAAATCCTTTAGTAAGTAATGCGTCTGACCCCACTTGGCTACCCGATGGTTCGGGCGTAATTTTTACTTACACCAAACCCGCCAAACCAGTTATCGTGAAAAGTAATCCTGACGGAATTGGATTAAACTATCTCTCACAAGGAGAAATGGGTGATGATGACGCTGAACCAGTGGTGAGTAAAGACAGTGGTAAAGTGATATTTACAACGCTTATTGGTGGTAGTAGAATGATTTGTTCGATGGATGCCCGTGGGGGAAATTACACCGTTATTACCGAAGGAGGTCATGTTAGAATTAATCCTACAAATGCAAATAAGATTATTTACAATCTCAAGGTAGCCAATGTTGTTCAATTATTCACAATGGATTTGAAAACAGGGCAAAAAACGCAATTAACCACTGGAGATTATAATAATAGAGATGGGGCTTTTTCGGGAGACGGTAAATATATTGCCTTTTCGAGCAATAGAGAAAATCCACGGAGTAGCAACCATCATATCTACGTAATGAACTCGGAAGGCTCTGGTATTTTTCAATTAACACAAGGAGAAACCGACGAAGGAGACCCCAACTGGGGCCCGGACCGCATGATTTATTTCTATTCAAATGCTGAAAAGAATTATAATATCTGGAAGATTAAACCGAGGTTTTAGTATTCGTTATCTACAATATTTTTAAAATTATCTCACAAAAAAACTACATGAAAAAGCTATTTTACGTATTTATCCTACTTATGATTTTTCCGTCTTCCCAAGCCCAAGTTAAGGATTATGGGATTCGCTTAGGAGGTACTCTGTCATCAATTGGGGGTACAGTTTTCAATGATAACGAGGACTGGGGGAGTTTTTCTCAAATAACAAGCAGTAATACTTCCACTGTAGGAAAAAAAACTCCACTTGTATCACTAATGCCAACTTTTTTCCTTCGCTACAACATAACAAACAAAATATTCGTCCAGCCAGAAATAGGCATTTCCTTCAACGGATTCAATCAGAAAAATGAGAATATTAGTAGATTATCCACCAGCAATTCAGATATAAAAATACGTTTTACTTATTTACAAGTTCCTTTGTTGGTAGGCTACGAAATAGGTGAAAGCAACATTAGGCCATATGTATTGGCTGGTTTTACGCCTGCATTCTTAGTCTCTAATAAAGTTTCTGCCGAACTTATTACGACTATTAAGATTAATGGAGAGCAGCAAAAAGAAGTATCTGAGAGTTCTGGTGGTGCTGATAAAAGATTTGACTTAGGTTTTACTTTGGGAGGGGGTTTGCTTGGCTTCCCTACTATACCACGCTTGGGGGCAGAAATTAGGTACACTCTTGGAATAATTAATTTGGTTGATGCTGACACTTCTGGGCTTTATAGTTATGCTTTTACCGCTTACAACAATACTTTGAGCGTGGCTTTACACTACCGTTTTAATCAATAAAATAATTGCCACTATAGTATTTCGATAGAAAAAATTAAGCGTCACAGAATTTCGATAAATAGGAATAGAATGAAAAGCAAATAAAAGTCAAGCGGATTGGTGCAGAGCTGCGCTGGAATTCGAGTCTTTCGACTATCACCAAAAGTGGTGCCGTACACATACCCAATGGTAGTTTTTCGATAACGGTACATTATCTTATTGGTGGGCTCAGTACCTCAAAGCCCGTACCAGCCCCAGCGATACAAGCGTGGGGGGTAATTAGTAGGATTAAATAATTCATCTAAAAATCTTAAAATTTCAAAAAATGAAAAAATTACTACTGCCAATACTATTTTTATTGGTGACTATGACAAGTTTTGGACAAACGACCATTCAAGTAAATAACGGCGACAACCTACAAACCCTTATAAATAACGCCACCAATGGTACTATATTTATGGTTGGTGGTGGGTCGTATGGAATAACAACGGGTATTGTTATCAATAAACCTATTACGTTGATTGGGACAGGCTATTTTTTAACAACAGGCTCACAGGCTACGCCCACATCTTCTGCTTTAGGCGAAGTTACTTTTAACAGTGGCTCATCCGGATCCGTTCTTGTGGGTTTTATGACTGGTACTATTTCAGTCCTTGCAAACAATGTACAGATAAGTAGAAACTACACAAATTATATTAAAGTCGGTTACGGACCTTATTCGGGGTCGTCTGTTATCGTAAACAATGCGGTGGTTAAACAAAACTACAGTGTTGGGGTCGTGTTATCAAATTCCACAAATACTATTTTACAAAATAATATCATACTGAGAGAATGTACAGTTACAGCAAGCGTTAATTTAATATGTAGTGCTACAATCAAACACAATACGATTGCTTGCGCACCCGCAGTAGATAGTAATCTCGGTATCGGTAGTAATATTCGTTTTGAGAACAATATTATTCAGCCTTTATACACAGACATTAATACTCGTCAGTTTGTCTATTTTCAGTATAATGTTTTTACTGGTGTTAGCTGGGCTGTGGATAATACCAATAAATTGAACCAGAACGGCAATATTATTTATCAAGGTTTTCCTACGAATACGGGTAATTTGCCAGAAGATGCACGCTATATTTTAGCTTTAAATTCGCCAGCCAAAAATTCAGGGAGTCCTACTTCTGCAAATTATGATTGTGGGGCTTTTGGTGGAAGCGAGCCGTATGTACTTTCTGGTTTGCCCGCAGTACCTACTATTTATGAAATGGTTGTACCAACTTCTGTTGCAACAGGCCAAACGCTTGATGTAATTGTAAAAGCACGTATCGGTAACTAAAAAGACACTTCATTATGAAAACAGTTATATCTTTAGTTGTGCTTATCTTGTCTTTTACAGCGCAAGCCCAGTTATGTGGTACGCCAAGCCCTAATGCCAACGATATGGCGGCGATGTTGAGATTGGATGCCCAAATAAAAACATCACAGGCAAGAATAGCCGCTACTGGTACGCTATGGGTGCCACTAAAAATTCATATTCTCAGAAAATCTAATGGGACATTTGGCGTAGATTCTGGCATAGATATGGGGACTATCAATGATGCCATTGCCTATGCAAACCGTGTATTTTTACCATCTGGATTACAATTTTTTATTTGTGGCACAACACCCAATTATGTTGATAATGATGGCTTGTACCTGACTCAATACTCGCCAGGAAACCCTGCACTCGAATTGGCAACAGTTGGGATATTTAACGCAAGCGGTGAATCGGCAAATAGTCTCAATATCTATTTTGTCCCAGACATCTCACGGAAATCAGGCGGTTATGCTCACTTTCCTTGGGAAGGTGATACGAGGGCAACAAGTCGGTTGTTTATTAATACATATAAGGGACTCGTTCCAAAGCCATATATATCATACACATTGGCGCATGAATTGGGACATACGTTTGGCTTATTTCATACTTTCCAAACATCTGATGATGGGAAAGCGGAACCGATCAGTCGAGCTACTACCAGTTGTATTCCTAATCCGGGTAATGCGTTGTGTTGTACCATAACGGGCGACTACATTTGCGATACAGAAACAGACCCGTATAACAATTCATTAGTAGGAGAAGCGACGGATATTGCAGTAAATGCATTGGATAATAGTGTTAGGAGCTATGGCGGAGTATTTGCTGAAAAAAAAGGATGTAGTTTGACATACAAAGGCAGCGATAATAGGTACAGTCCACCATTCGATAATACAATGTCCTATTACTATGGAGCTTACGCGTTTGAAAAATGTACTCATCTTAAATTTACAAATCAGCAAAATACAAGAATATTGGCTTATGCTACTTCAAAAGTAGCTATGGTAAACAATAATTTATCGTGTTCGCCAATAGTTCAAACTCCACCGAGTATAAATAGTGTTGTAGCTGCATCTGTGCCATCCAGAGCAGGCATTCAAATTAGTTGGCAAGATAATTCAAACACAGAAACAGGCTATCTGATAGAGCGTGCCTCAGCTATATCAGGGCCTTTCGTTTGTATTGGGGGCGTTGATAGAAACATTACTGCTTATATCGACGATGGCCAAGATTTTTTTGCATCAGCTTATTACCGAGTTCGGGCTTCAAATACTCAAATTTATAGTAATGTGTCTTCATTTAGTGTTCAGCCAAAGATACTTACGGATACTACCCGTTTCACTCAGATATATCCTAATGTTATATTTCCAGTTGTTTTTAAAACGTTTGGTAACTTTAGTGCGTCCTCCACATTTACGGCACAATTGTCTAATGCAAGTGGTTCTTTTGTGTCGTCTACAAATATAGGTACAAGTACCACAACCCCAATCTCCGCTACAATACCGCTACAATCTTTCCCACAGGGCAATTATAAAGTTAGAGTAGTATCGACTAGCCCAGCAGCTATTGGAGAGGCCGTTGGGACGTTTAATATCCTGCCTTATTCAGCGAGTACCACTTACCCAATCGTAGAACTTCAATACAAAATTGACAATCAGGCACTTACAACATTAGCTGTTAGTGCTTCAAACAACACAACCACTAACATTCCAGTAACTACCACTGGACTTTCGCAAGGTTTACACACTTTTTTTGCACGAGTAAAAAATACTAATGGGCAGTATTCGCTTATGAACGACAAAGTTTTTTTGGTATTGGGAAGCGGCACGGGAAACAAGAGTTTGATAACCCAAGCCGAATATTTTATTGACACCCCTACGGCTTTTGGACAGGGAACACCTATCGCATTAAATACATACGATTTTGCTGAAAGTACTTTAGATATTAGTATAAATAGTCTATCAGTAGGCGTGCATGTTCTGTATATTCGTGCAAAAAATGCTACGGGTTTGTGGTCTATTACTCATGCTTTCCCTTTTGTAAAAATTCCGACACTTAGTAGTCAAATTATTGGTATGGAATATTTCTTTGATAATGACCCTGGTATAGGAAATGGCATAACAGTTGCTATAACAAGTGGTATTTCTGTTATTCAGAGTATTTATACCAATATAAACCCACTTTCTGTGGGTGTGCATACCTTAAGTGTGAGAGTGAAAAACTCAAATAATAATTGGTCGTTTGTAAGCCAAAAAAGTTTTAGTGTACTCAAAAGTCCATGCTTACCCGTACAGACTATGACAAATACTATAACTTCATCACCTGAAATGATACAAGCCTCAAATATGGTAATAGCAACAAACGTAATCAATGCAGGTAGTAGTTTATTGTATCGTGCGGGAGAAAGTATTACTTTATTGCCTGGTTTTAATGCAAAAAGTGGAGTGATTTTTACTGCGGTAATTAGTGGCTGTAAGTAAAAAAATAGTTTGCAAGTGATGAATGTATCTTTTAATTAAAACTTAAAATACGTAAGTATGAAAAAACAAGTTCAATTATTACCACTTCTACTACTCTCTACCCTCAGTTTTGCTCAGTTGCCGCAAAACAAATACAAAGACAACCGAGACGAGCTACACAAAGAGCGTTCGAGAGGCTTTATGCTAAGTCTTGGATATCCTGTTATATCTCAATTTCTCAATCCTGTTTTTGTAGGAGCCAAGCAGTCTGGGCAAATGCAAAAAGCAGGGGCTAATCTTTCGGTTTATGCAGAGGTCGGTATCGGGTATCCATTTTCGCTACAAATTGGTGGTTATTCAGGTAGTTTTCGGCCTGAAGATGGCTTGGTGTTGAGTAATGGTTTCAAAGGCAAAGATGTGGAGATAAGCCACGAGCTTCTCGAAGGTTTTATTTGTGCCAAACTGTTGCCAAACAAATACCGACTCTTGCCTTATATTGGGGTTGGCTACATTGATGGCGGCCTCAAACTCGGTAAAAGAGACGATACCGCCAAAGATAGAGTTATACTGTCGGCCATCAAAATACAGTCGCCGGCTTGGCGAGTGGGCATGGCGATAGACATTGTATCAAATGGGGGTAATGGTAGTGTGGGGCTATTTGCCGACTATATGCAACCTTTTCAGATTTCGGGCTTAACACCCAACACATTTTATGCAGCCAATAGGCTTCAAGTAGGTATTTTTATTAAATCTAACTAAAATTTTCAAAATGAAAAAGTCTATTTTTCTTTTTTTTATAATCAGCTTTTGGGGTTGCACAACCCTCAAACCCGACAGCTCGCAGGTAAGCGAACAAGACATCAACAAGCGGGTAGAGATAGAAAACCCGCACTATTACCAAAAACTTAATGGAGTAGGCTATGGCTCAATGGTTGCAGCTACTGCCGCAGGAGCGTATGCTGGCTACCAGACCAAAGCCATGAAATATAACGACGGCACCGAGCAAAAAACACTCGACTTAGGCAATGCTTTGATAGGTGCTGCTGTTGGTTTTACGTTGTCGTATTATGCCAATAGGCTTCTGGGTTGGGGCAAAACCAAACCAGCAAGTAGCAATGAAGAATGGCTCAAGAAAGCAAACAAAAACTATGTTTTACTAAACAGCGACCAAAGCAGTACAACAATGCGAGCCATTCATAGTTCGGCTGAGTCAATGTTTAAACTCGAAAACCTGAGCGATGCTCAAGATTTTGCACGGGCTTTCAGAAATAGCCCACACACAAGCAGTATCATAGATCAAGCCGTAAACAGCACCAAGCTATCTCGGTCTAACTATGCTGCTATGGCTGAGATTTTTTCGAGAAATAGTGGAGTCATCAAACTCAAAAAAGAGTATATCCGCTACAGTAGCACCGTTGCAGAACTATTTGAGGGTGTGGAGAAGTTTCCGAATATTATTGCAGAAAAAGACTTTCAGGCAAGAAGTTCTAATTTGATAACTAATATAGCCGACTATAAAGAATACAAAGCACGCTTCAAAGGATTGGAATATGACGACAAAATTTTTTCGAATATTTACAAAAACATACCCAACAACGACCTCACTTTTTTGATTAGACAACAACCAAAAGCCACTCAAGTACATACCGCCAAGGTATTATTGATTAGTAAAACAGAATCAATAACCAGCCTAAAATCACTATCAAACGAGTACGGCAGCATGTATTTGAGTAATATAGAGCAAAAAGCAGAAAGATTAGTACTCGGAGACAGAACGCAGTTTGAGGCTTTTATTAGTAGTTTTCCAACTGCAAAGCGACTAACAAAGAACGGAGATACCTATCATTTGGGCAATAGAAATACTCAACAACAACCCGATGGTGTAGGTATGTTGTGGGACAAATCAGAAAAAGAATATCAGATTGGTACGTTTGTGGCAGGGAAACTTTCGGGGTATAATTGTGAAATTGATAAACCAAACTATAATTACAGAGGTGGAATGGTAGAGGGCAAAAAATCGGGACAGGGCAAAGAAAACGATGCAATTGATGGATATACTTATGAGGGTAATTTTAAGAATAATAAATTTTCGGAAAATGGTATCTACAACGGGAGACTGGGGCTAATTACAAGATTTGATGTTAATGGGTCTTATAATGGTAATTTTAACGAAGGGGTGGCAGATGGAAAGGGAAATATAGTACTTCCTAACAATTTTTCGTATGAAGGTGCTTTTCAAAGTGGTAATATTGAGGGAAATGGAACAGTGAATTATGGTAACGGAGTTTTTGCAACGGGGCTATTCAAAAATAATAAACCAGATGGACAATTTTATTTGACAGTTGCCATGAAAATAGGAGGTATTTTTGGATTTGGTCAAAAAACAATTAGAGAAAACTTATCCCGTGTAGTTCGCTCCTTTAACGAATTAGATAATGCACAAAGTGAAATAATAAACCGTATCAACAACCAAAAGAATACTCAGAGCTCGTCAAGTTCATCATCTTCTTCAAATAGCTCTTCTTCTTCGGATAATGATGAGTGTTACAAATTAACAGAATTGGATAATGATAAAATTCCAGAGTTTCGATTTAATGGAAAAACATATAAGCCTGATAATCAAGTTTATAAACCAAAATGTATTACTAATACACTCAGAAACCCCATTTTGTACACACTTTATATTTTCTTTTTAGACCACAATGTAGAAAGTGATGGTTTTTGGGGAGAAGGAGCAAAAGAAAAAGGCTGGTACTACTTTACAAATGATTTTCGAGATATGAACGGACCATACGGAACTGTAAAAAAAGCAGCAGAGGCGGCTTGTGATTGTAATTAACCTTATTCTCAAAGGCTTTTTTGTTGCTCACCCCCAAAAATATACTAATTTGATAGATTGAAAATTAACCCAAAATATCGGTAGTATTAAGACAGTTAGTAAAGCCCTTTGCAAGTAGTTTTTTGAGAAGTTTCAAATCGCCCGTCCATAAAGGGGCATTTACATGGATAGTGAGGGCTACAAAAGACAAATCTTTGAGGTCAATATCATGCACTAAGTTGTATGCAGTTTGTAAAAGCCTCGTCCGAAATAAGGTCTTCGTTTATGAAGGTAATACGTTTGAGTAGTTGGTCATCAGAACATTGGTATCAACTACTAATTTCATTTGTTGATACATGCCAAAAGTGAGCTTTGTATCTTTTGCCAACCAGCTTGATTGATGTCGGCTGATAATTATTCTATATCGGTAGCTTGGCTATTGGCAATTATACCTTTAAACCGAAGATAGTCAAGCATCTTTTGTAGGTCATTCAATAAAACACTTGATTACTCTACTTGAATAACATATTGATTATTAACAGATTGAACGGTCATACTGAATGGTATATAGAGTTTTTTTACAAATATAACCCAAAAAAAGCCAATCACAGTTCCTATGAAAAATACTTACATTCTGCTACTTATGCTTTTGCTTGGCAGTTGCTCTGTCGATGACATCAAACCCGAGATAATCAGGCCGTACTTCACCGAAGCCGCTGATATTATCATTGGCGATGCGACCGTCGAAGAGATAAGTGCCAGTACATTTGTAGTCAAAATACAGGTTACATCACTTGGTAAATACAGCTCGGCCACGGTTGGTACTGTTCTTTCCAAGACAGACAAAGAGCCAACGCTCGCCACCGTCAATGCCAACATATCAAAATTAGTAATAACCGAAACAGGGTTTTACCAAGTTACATACAGCAAAGTACCTGTGGGGGTTTATTATGTACGCCCATACCTCAAAAACAATGACAAAACGATTTACTCAACTTCTGTCTTTAGAATAGAGTCTCGGTAGCGAATCATTCTTTTATGCCCGTAGGGAAACACCCAATGTGTCATGTACCCTCCTCTCATCGCAGCCTCACAATCTTAAGTTTTAAGATTGTGAGGCTTGCTAATTGTTAGATATTTGAGTTTGGTGTACCCCTTTGGTTAGACAAAATAGTAAATACTTTATGAGTGTAAGCATCTGTGCCTAATTAGTTTGCATTAAATGGGCTAGATTTGATTTTTATACTTTTACCAATATTACTCATGCATCTATTGACGGCATAAAATAAAGTATCCTTCTCAATGTAGTCCTCTGGTGATTCAGAACGCCGAGAAACTGACACCTAAAGTACGTTAGTATCAATCACAACTCGCATTACTTTTGAATTTTACGGTGATATGCAGCAGAAAGTCGTCTGGTATCGGCACTTGTCCAATTGTTTTTATCCCAGGTTTCGTCGGCTCAATCCATGGCTTTATTGGCAAAATACTCCGCCAACATTTTACGAATTACCAGTACGTGGTCGTCAGAAATTTGTCTGGTAAATGTCAGTAGCAACTCCAATAGACCCAGTCAAGTTTGTTTACCCGTACCTTTTTTTAAGAAGGTCTTTCATAAAAACGTTGATGTCCCATTGGCTTGCCACGGGC
>JAYWHT010000070.1:0-39423 GCA_043777595.1 Spirosomataceae bacterium | reverse complement strand
ACTATCTGGTTCATGGTTATCTCTATTTTGGTTTTGCAACCTTGAGATAACCATTTTTACCCTTTTTTCAAAATAATTCTACTAGCACAATCCGTTATATTGCATAATACCTTTCTGGTCAAAATAGTTGGCACTGATGGCGTAACGTGCATTTTCGGTAGCACCACTTACCCCAATCTGGTGGTTTTGTAGTGGTGCAGATTTAAAAATTTCTTTTAGCCAATTTGTACCCTCTTTATTTACTTTTGTTATCAAATAACGAGTATTGTAGTTGTACAGATCTGGATTGGCACGGGCATCGCCTTCCATCAAACGGCCAACTGGTAGCACATAAAAGTCTGGTAGTGAGGGCGTAGCAGTTTGCCCGCCAAAAAATGCAACATTGGGGAGCGTTGGCGTAGCGGGTAGCTTACCATCAACTAATGCGCTCTCGTTTGAACGGCGAGTAACACCTTCCCAATAAAACTTAAGGTATTCGTCAGAATTTAATAAATCCAAGGTTCTACCTGGGGTCTGCTGGCCATAGTACGAGTCGTAGGTAAATGTTGGCTTGCCGCCTTTGCCTTTTCTGGTTGTAATTATCACAACACCATTTCCTGCCCGAGAACCATAAATGGAAGAAGCTGAGGCATCTTTCAAAATTTGCATCGACTCTATGTCATTTACGTTCAATGTTGCCAAGTTTCCTTTTGTTGGCACACCGTCAATCACATACAGTGGGCTGTTGTCGTTGATTGTACCAAAACCACGAATACGAACTGACACTCCACCGCCAGGGCTGTTGTCGTTGCCAACTGTTACGCCCGTTACTTTGCCTTGTAGGGCTTGGCCTAAGTTAGCGGCAGGTACGTTTAATAATTGTTTTGAGTCGATAGAAGACACTGCACCAGTTATATCTCTTTTTGACTGAACACCATAACCTGTTACAACTACTTCGTTGAGAGTTTTGATGTCGGGCAATAACGAAATATCAATATTTGAACGGTTGCCAACTGCTATCTCTTGGGTACTATAACCAATAAACGAGACTACAATAGTGGCATTGGACGGAACACTAAGACTAAACTTACCGTCTGAGTCAGAGTTTGTACCTGTGTTAGTACCTTTGACCAATACACTCACACCGGGCAGGGCATTGCCGCTGTCGGTGATTCGCCCTGTGAGGCGGTTTTGCGCCCAGACATTGGCCGTAGCCAGCAGTGTCAGGACAAGTAGGTAGAATTGTTTTTTCATAAATCAATAATAAAGGGGTTAAATTATAATCATAAAATACCAAAGATATAGTTTTTTACTTACTTCCGCTATTGCATGTAACTCAGTTTTTGGTTGTATGTTTCTTTTGTCTATTTATTTTATCTTAAAGTATCAAGAATCTTTGTATTTACCAAAAAAATCGGGTTGGTCTTTTAGTCCTTCATAAAAAAAGAAAACTTCACCTTTGATACCTCTTTTGCGGTTTTCGTCTATCATTTGCTGTAAAAAAATCTGTGTCGGTGTGTATGAGCCAACTTTGAGCAACACCCCAGGGGCAAGTACATTACGTTTTTGTAAAGAAATTTGGTCGTTAATTATTTTATCAAATTCGTTGCGATATGCCGCTATGTCATACCTATACATTTGTGGCGAAAGTACATCAACCCAGCCGTTTTCTACCCACGTTGGCCAGTCTTGTAAATATTCGGTTTTGGCAAAAGGAAAAATACTGGGGGCCATTGCTATTTTGAGCGTTGGGCGAAGTTGTTTTAAGTCTGTGTGAAGCCGTTTCATGAAGTCGTTGAGTTTTTTGCTCCGCCACTCTACCCATGCTACATTTTTTGAGTCGGTGGGTGGTACAGCACCGCTGTTTTCAAATTTGTATAAGTCCACCACATTTTGGTTATACCCACATTCGGACGGCAATGCAGGCAGACGGTCATCGCCCTGAATACCTGTCAAGTCAGGATATTTTTGCACACATTCTTTGAGTAACGACAGCATAAAATCCTGCACATTTTTGTCTAAGGCGTTCATCCACTTAAATCCGTTTTTGACCACTACTTTACCGTCTGCACCCAGAGCCGCCCAACTCGGGTACTTCGTTAGTATGTGTGCGCCAAGGCCACTGTTTTCGGCTGCAAAACCATACTCAAACCAAGCATAAACTTTGATGTCATATTTTTTGGCTTCGTCGAGTAGTTCACGCATAGGGTCTCGGCCTTCGAGGCGTTCTTCTATGGCTCGCCCGAAGGTTTTTTCCATGATGTCGCTTGGGTATTGTGTCCAGCCTTTGTTCCACATTACCACAAAAATATGATTGATACCCCGCTCTGCACAAAACTGTACGGCTTGTTTGAGGTTGTCTTTGGTATAAAGCGCATTGCTGGCTACGTTTGTGAGCCACACTCCCCTCACGGCATCTGTTTTGACGGCTGGTGTTGGTGGAGCAACGGTACCTGTTGTTTTGACGCAAGATGCCAACAAAATGAGGATTAGAAATAAGCTGTTTTTCATGGATTTTATTTATTATTCTAACAAAATTATTTAATATATTGTTACAATAGTTATATTTGAACAAATACTTTGTGTATTTCTCTTAACAAAAAAAGTTTCAATTAAACAAACCCCTTATTATTTATGAAAAAACAATTACTAACACTTTGTCTTTCGTTATTTTGGCTATGCTCGCTGGCGCAAAATATAAAAACGTCGGGTAAAGTAACAGACTCCGAAACCAACGATGGTGTGGTGGGGGCAAATGTAGCCGTCAAGGGTACAACGGTAGGTACATCGACAGATGCCGATGGTAACTTTACGCTCAATGCACCCAGAGGGAGTACGCTTGTTGTGTCGAGTATTGGTTTTGAGACCAAAGAAATAACGGCTGGCGAAAACTTAGCAGTAATGCTTAAAGCCAGCGATAGAACGCTCAACGAAGTAGTTGTAGTTGGTTATGGCACACAAAAAAAAGCCAACCTCACAGGGTCAGTATCGCAGTTTAAGGCCGAAGAACTTACTCGCCGCCAAGTAGCATCTACCTCTACTTTGTTGCAGGGGCTTGCGCCTGGTGTTTCGGTTTGGCAGTCGTCGGGCAAGCCTGGCGCAGACGGTGCCAATATCAGAATCCGTGGCCAAGGGTCGATTTTCTCGGGTCAAGGGCCGTTGGTGTTAGTGGACGGTGTAGTATCAAGTATGGACTTGCTCGACCCCAACGCCATCGAAAGCATGACGGTATTGAAAGATGCCGCTTCAACAGCAATATACGGCTCACGAGCCTCTAATGGTGTTGTGCTAATTAAAACAAAACGTAGTACTGGAAAAGGTGTAACGGTAAACTATAATGCCTTCGTTACGCAACAGTCAGCTACTAATATTCCCAAAAAAGTAACAGGCACCGAACACATGGAACTCAGCAACGAGGCACAGCGAATACAAACGGGCAATCCTGCTGCTTTTATATTTAAACAAGAGCTAATTGACCGCTACAAAACAAATGCCCCTGACAACTTTGAGATTTTTGATAACGACTGGGTAAAGTTACTACTGACAAACAGCGGAGTGATGCAAAACCACAACCTAACGATAGATGCTGGAAACGAAAAAGCCAATATTTTTGCTTCGGTGTCATATCTCAATCAGCAAGGTTTAATTCCCAACAACAGTTACAGTCGTTTGGATGTTCGCCTCAATCCACAGATTCAACTAAGTGATAAATTAAAACTGACTTCAAATTTGTTTTTCAATCAAGGCACACGCATTGAGCCAGCGGGTTCGTCGCCAGAGTTTATTATTCGGCAAGCCATTGGTTTGCCAGCCAATGCCGCCGCTAAGTTTGGCGACAATATGTATGGTGATGCAGGCCAGTCGAACAGACGAAACCCATTGGGACAAGCCGAAGCCAGTGGACTATTTACTGAAAGAACGCCTAATTTTTTGGGTAAAGTAAACTTAATATGGAGTCCGCTCAAAGGCGTAGAAGTAGAGGCTTCGTATGCTACCGAGATGGGGCTACCAAATGCAAAGCGATTTCAGACAAATTATGATAGCTACACGGCAAACGTAGCCACGAAAAGCTATGATTTTGTATCTAAGTACCCAGGCACAAACTCGTTGAGCGAATCGTACCAGACCATTGTTCGCAACACATTTTTGACACAGGCATCGTACCAACTCACCAAAGGGCTACACGACATAAAGGCTATGGTTGGTTTTCAGACAGAGGAATTTTCGAGCCGTAGCTTGGGCGCATCTCGCACCGACTATGTAAACGAAACCCTCCCCTACATAAACCTCGGTGGTGCAAACCGTGATAACTCAGGCGGTGCATCTGAGGGGTCGTTGGCGGGTGCATACAGCCGCATCAACTACGCTTTTGCTGATAAATATTTGCTCGAAGTCAATGGTCGTTATGATGGCTCATCACGCTTTTCGAGTGCCTTAGACAAGCAATGGGGATTCTTCCCAGCAGTGTCGGCGGGTTGGGTGTTTACCAACGAAAAATTTATGAGTGGTCTTTCAAATATCATTCAGTTTGGCAAAATCAGGGCTTCGACAGGCTCATTAGGTAACGAAAACATTGGCAATCGCTATCCATTTGCTGCCAACTACACTTCGGGTACTGACTATTATTTTAACGCACTTATCAATCAAGGGTTTTCACTGACAGAGGCCGCAAATGCAAACATTACTTGGGAAAAATCAAAGCAAACAGATATTGGTCTTGACCTGACGGTATTGCGTAGTCTCAATTTTACTTTTGATTATTATGTCAGAACCGTAACAGATATGCTTTTCCGTAAGCCAATACCAACTTATGTGGGTCTGAGTCCAGCATTTTTGAACTTAGGAAGCATGGAAAACCGTGGCTGGGAGATGTCATTGAACTACCGTAAGAATTTTGGCAAACTCAAATTTGACGGCACAGCGTCGCTTTCTGATGTGGTAAACAAAATACTTGACCTGCCAGGCACACCTTTTCTGGACGAAGGACTTAACCGTTCAGTAGTTGGCTCGCCGTTGCGTTCTTACTTTGGGTATCAAGCAGATGGTTTCTTCCAATCAAAAGAAGATATTACAGCCACGCCTAAGCACTTTTTTACACCAAATCCTGGCGATATTAAATACCGAGACACTAACAACGACGGCCAAGTCAATGCCGACGACCGTGTGTTGATTGGCAATAATTTCCCTCGTTATGAGTATAGTTTCAATCTCAATTTTGGCTATGGCATTTTTGACCTAAACGCATTTTTGCAAGGTGTAGGCAAAAAAGACAATTATATCTCTGGTACAGGTGCGTGGCCGTTTTTTGCAGGCGATTTTATTCCATCGCTATTAGACATGCACAAAGATTATTGGAGAGCCGACAACCCAAATGCACGTTTTCCACGTCTTACACCAACAATCGGGGTAAACAGCACCAACTCATCGTTTTGGGTAATCAGTTCTTCTTATTTGAGATTAAAAAACCTTAATTTGGGTGTAAAAGTACCTCAAAACATGGTCAAAAAATTGGGTATTGGTTCTGCACGTTTTTATGTAAGCGGTCAAAATTTATTTACAATGACCAAATTCTGGGAAGGATTTGACCCTGAAATAAACGATAACAACGCCCAGTTTTATCCATTGATGAAAACATACACGGTGGGACTAAACATTAAATTCTAATTCAAAAAGCCCCAGAGGGGTAACCTGTTTGTAGAAATGACAATGAAAACAATTCAAAAAGCCCCGTAGGGGTAACCTGTTTGTAATGCCAAATACCTATACGCAATTATATATCCAAGTAGTTTTCACGGTAAAAGGAAGACAAAACATGATTCCAAAATGGTGTAAGGAAGAATTGCACAAGTACATCACGGGCATTGTTCAGAACCGAAAGCACAAGTTATTGGCAATCAATTCAATGCCAGACCATATTCATATATTTTTTGGATTGAAACCCGATATGTCAATTTCTGAATTGATAAGAGATATTAAAAGTGCATCATCGGGACTGATTTCAGATAAACAATGGACAAAATCAAAGTTTAATTGGCAAGAAGGTTTCGGCGCATTTTCATACTCACATTCACAGATAGATAACGTTGTCAAGTATATTCTCAATCAAGAAGAACATCACAAGTCAAAAACATTCAAAGAAGAGTATCTTGAATTTTTAGACAAATTTGCGATTGAATATGATGAAAAATATCTTTTTGAATTTTATGAATAGTTGGTAATATTTGAGAAACAGGTCGCCCCCATGGGGCTATTATTGAAATATTAAATATTTTTTATAAACAGGTCGCCCCCATGGGGCTATCATTGAAATATTAAATATTTTCTATAAACAGGCCGCCCCCATGGGGCTAATGTGGGTATTAAACCGTCTGTAAACAAAGTCGCCCCTATGGGGCTTTTGATTGATTTTTTGCCCCCTTAGGGCAATATGCTTGCAAAAAAATCTAAAATAAAATAATCAATTTAAAAATGAAAAATAAAATCCTAATTACCCTTTTAACACTGACGGCCTTCGGTTGTACCGATTTCTTAGACCGTCAGCCATTAGACTCACCGTCGAGTGCTACTTTTTATGCCAATGAAGCCGAGATTAGACTTGGGCTAACGGGTGTATATAGTGCTAACTTTTGGAGCCGTGCTGGTAACGTACCTGATCTGAAACGTATTGAGGGTACTACCGACCTTGTTATTTCTCGTAAAACCGACCCCGAGTCGTTGATTGCACAGGGCGACAATGGCCCGTTTATACCAGGCAATGCTTGGTCTGACAACTCTTGGGGACAGTGCTACCGAGTGATAGCCCGCTCTAATGATTTGCTCGAAGGTATGAAACGTGGCGAGGCAGCTACGCCCAAAGCATCGTTTGCCAAAATGCGTGCCGAAGCACTCACACTGCGTGCATGGGCTTATTTGAACTTGATGACGTGGTATGGCGACCCTATTTTTCTGACCAAACCATTAGAAGTTTCTGAATACGAAACCCAGACCCGTACACCTGTTGCACAAGTAGTAGCCTCGCTCAACAAAGACTTAGACGAAGCATATACTGCTCTCGATTTTGCCCCTGCCGAGCGTGGCCGTGCCAGCAAAGGTTTTGCTTATGGTGTAAAAGCCAAATTGGCGTTGCTCATCAAAGACTGGAAAACAGCCGAAGAAGCTACATCGACTATTATCAAAAGTGCCGCTTATGGCCTCAACCCAAGCTACCAAAACTTGTTTACGTTGGCAGGGCAAAACGCCAATGCTGGCAGAGAGGTGATTATGACTATGATGTACCCTACCGACAACCCAAATATAGCAAACTGGCAGGTAGTAGGCTATACACCACGCCAGACGCTGGGAGCGCAAAGTAATAACTTTCCGACTCAGGCAATGGTCGATAGGTTTGAGTGTATAGATGGCAAACGAATAGACCAATCGCCGCTATATGACCCCAAAAACCCAAGCAAAAACCGTGATAGACGCTTGCGCTGGACGCTCTATATGCCCAACGATACCATTGAGGTACGCATGAGCAAAACAGCGGCATTGCCATACCAAAACCCAAATCAGCGGTTTATATTTAACATTCATTCCGACCAAATTATTAGATACAACTGGAATACACAAAGATATGACGTTATCGCTGGTAATCCCGACTTTGTAACATCGTCAAACGGTGTTTGGCAGTTTGGTGCTACGGGTGCAGTGGGTGGCGTGGGTTATGTTTGGCGTAAATACAACGACCCCGACCAATATGCCTGGGAACTCAAAACACCGTTTATTTTGATGCGCTATGCAGATATATTATTGATGAACGCCGAAGCAAAAATCGAACTCGGTACAATAGACGCAACTGTTACCGAGGGCATCAATGCCATACGTCGCAGGTCAGGCCAGCCAAACACAACAGCGGCCTCGGCAACTGAATTGCGCCAAATCGTCCGTCGTGAGCGTGTAGTAGAGTTTGGGGTCGAAGGCTTGCGTTTGTTTGATATTCGTCGTTGGGGTATTGGTCTTGATGTTCTGAATACGGCTATTGTGGGTGCAGCCAAAGATGCCAACAAAGCACCCGATGCACCGTCGTTTGGGCCAAAAGGCTCTGTGCAAGACATCAACGACATTCCAGATTATACAGCCACGACATCGCTCAGAATTAGTAGCCGCAACGAGCTTCGCAAAAACTCTGCCAAGCACTTACTCTGGCCTTTGCCGCAGGGCGAGATAGACAAAAATCCAAATATTAAGCAAAATAGTAGTTGGTAGCAGTCTGTAATAGCTAACAAAAGTGGGGCTTATTCGTAAAGAGTAAGCCCCACTTTTGTTTTCTGCCAGCGTTTGTGCGTTAGTTATCGTCATAGTGTTATAAACTAAAACAACAACACAAATGAAAACACAAATTGCACTCGCACTTGGCTTATTGTTAATAATAGGCTGTACCAAAAACAGGAACGACATTGAGCCACAAACACCTACCGCAGGGGTTGATTATTTTAAATTTCAGTATAGCTCAGAATGGACGCTCATCGAAGCAAAGCCCAATGTAACACAAGTATCAGAAATAGATTGCCCCCCAAAAAAAAACACAACGATACAATCAATATCAATGTCTAAAACACTTTCCCAAAATATGATTCAGACTATCGGCTTTGAGTTTATAGGACAATCGAAGGCAACAGAAGTTGGTCGTTTGCCCTTAGTATTTAGCCGTACTGGGCTATTTTCTGGTATTGAGCTTACCTTACAGCAACCTCGAGAGTTGGGGTACGTTACACTCAAAACTACCAATACGATTCAGCCTAACGATAGCTTTTTTGAAATTACTGATATTGCCCTTCAAAATAATACCGAACGTATTTCGGGTAAATTTATGGCCGTACTCAACAATGGCGAAAAAATAAAAGGTAATTTTAGAATGACAATTCCAAAATTGACAATCAACTGATATTTTTATAACATCACCACATTAGATGACATATTGACAGGCTGCCGAGCAGGAAAAGAACTGGCCATGAGAGCGTTTTACGAGCGGTTTCATGGCTATGCCTTGACTGTCTGTATGGCATATTCCAAAGACAGAGACGATGCACTCGAAGTGATGAACGATGGCTTCTTGAAGGTATTTAAGAACCTAAAAAACCTTGACAACCAAGCCGTTTTGCTGCCTTGGTTGCGGCGAATTATGATCAATACGGCCATTGACTATCACCGCAAAAACAGCCGAAACAAAACCGAAATTTTGACAGAATTACAGACCAAACAAATAACAGAACCATATCAGAACGATGTATCGATTTATGCACAACTATCGGCCAACGAAATAATGCAGACCATACAACAGTTACCGATGCCTTACCGTCTGGTGTTTAGCTTGTTTGTAGTCGAAGGCTACGCCCACAAAGAAATAGCCGAAAAACTACATATTGCCGAAAGTACCTCACGCTCACACTTGACCGATGCCAATAAAATGTTACGAAAAATGTTGGGTAAATTGACAAAAATAGAAAATGAACAATCCCAAAGATAGCGAACTGTACGATTTGATTCGTTCAAAAATAAACGACTATCAGCCTGATTATGAGCAGACTGACTGGCTCGCTATGCAATCAAAATTAAAACCTAAACGACAACCGTCTTGGGTATTGATTTCTGTTTTTTGTCTAATATTGGGTGGAACGGCTGGTTGGCTACTCACTGCCAAATCTGCAATAGAAACAAATACAAAAATTGTGCTGCTCGAAAAAATAAATACAGACAAAATTATCCCAAAAACAAAAAGCCCTACAACAAAGGTGAATAATAGAGATTTTAAAACAAAAAAGCGACCAGATTTAGACCATAATTTAGAAACGACCAAAACCACGACATACGACAAACTACCCGCAATAACCGCCACAGATATTCAAATTAGCGTACTTCAAAGTACTCATTTAGAACCGCTTGCTGGCCCAGCTTCACAAACACCACAAGTCGATTTGAAGGCGTTGGCAATAGAAATAGAAATCACAAAACAACTATCGACAGGAGCATTTGGTACAGACTCTACCGCTTTTAAGGTATTTGAACGTAATGTCAATCGCTGGAAAAACTCAGTCGTTGTTTGCGATTTTACATCAAGTATGTATCCGTACAGCACACAGTTGTATGCGTGGCTGAAAAAAAACGAAAACAATCCGAACATCAAGGCGATGGTGTTTTTTACGGACTGTGATAGCTCGGGTCTAGAAATTCAAAAAAGTAAAGCGGCTGGCAAAATGTTTACAGCAACCAATTTAAACTATGAAAGTTTATTGCCCACTATGATTGAAGCCGCACGAAATACCAAAAATAACACCGATGACCCCGAAAACAATATCGAAGCATTACTATTTGCTCAAAAGCAGTTCCCAACTGCCGAAAACCTAATACTGATTGCCGACAACTCAACTACGGTAAAAGGCATGAATCAATTATCAAAAATCAAAAAACCTGTACACATTGTACTTTGCGGCACAGCCTTCGACACGACAGTGGCCATTCAGCCGCATTATTTCAAAATAGCCGCCCGTACTCGTGGCAGCTTACACACAAACGAAGACGACATTCAGAACCCCAACGACATCAATAAAAATACTTGGATACGAGTTGGCAATCGTTTTTATAGATTTCGGAACGATGACTTTGAAACAACAGACTTCCAGAAGCGCCCCAAACGTTTTCTAAGATTGTTTTGGTATTAGTACAATAAACGCACCAACCGCTACCCCTCAGCGAGAGTAAAAAGTACAACCAATCCGTTTTTTTTCTATTTTTGATGGTTAATATATTTTAAAATCTAAAAATATGAAACCAGACCAAACTTCTCGCCGCAATTGGCTCAAAATAAGCGGACTGACGGCCTTGGTAGGGCTTACTTCAAAACAAAGCACTTTTGCTTTTTCTGATAAAGTCAGACCCGCCGCCGATGGAATGATTCATTTGGACAAAAACGAAAACCCGTTCGGTGTGTCGCCCAAAGCCCAAAAAGCAATGGAAGACAGCATAAGCAAGGCATTTAGGTACATGGTGCCAGCCAACAGAGAAAAATTGGAACAAAAACTGGCCGAGCGAGAAAAACTCAACCCCAGCAATTTTATTATAACGGCAGGCTCAATCGAGGTCTTGGGCATTACGTCTGTTTTTGCGGCTCGCAAGGGCGGCAGTGTGGTTTGTCCTTATCCAACTTTTCCGTCGTTGCCCAATAATTGCAAAAATTTGGGAATGGAACTCATCAACGTGCCTGTGTCGGGCAGTCAGATGATTGACCTGACGGCACTCAAAAATGCAGTCAGAGACGATACCAAACTCGTGTATCTGTGCAACCCCAACAACCCAACAGGTACGGTACTCGAAGCAACGGCTCTGCGCGAGTTTGTAGAAGAAGTAAGCAAAAAAACAATGGTGATGGTGGACGAGGCTTATTTTGAGTTTTTGCAACAGTCAGTATCAGACGTTGTCAAGGCCAATAAAAACGTACTGATAAGCCGCACATTGTCAAAAGTTTATGGCTTTGCAGGGGTTAGGATTGGGTACTTGATTGGCCATTCAGAAACCATTGCTGACATGAAAAAATACCAAACATCGGGTAGTATTGGAGTGTCGCTGATGTCGATGAACGCTGCTATTGCTGCACTTGACGATAAAGATTTTTTGTCGATGTATTTAGAAAAAAACCGTCAAGCAGCCACTTATACCGTCAATGCACTCAACGAAATGGGAATAAAAGCAATACCAACCAATGCCAATTTTGTCTTTTTTTCGTTAGACAATTACAAAGGCAAAGGCGATTTTGAACAAGAAATGAAAAATCGCAAAATACTCATGCACGGCGACTACAAAGAACTCGACGGCAGCAAATGGGGGCGTGTAAGTATTGGTAGATTGGACGAAATGAAAGCCTTTATTGAAGCTACCAAACAGATATGGGTTGTGTAATATTAAAAAAAAATCTCAGCTCCCGTGCAAGAAAAAAATTAAACTATAAAAAATGACTGATTATAAAATACCTACAATGACCGAGATGGCCGCAAATAATGAAAACCCCGAAATACTGTTTTGGGTGGGTTGTGCTGGCTCTTTTGACGACCGCTACAAAAAAGTAACACTGGCGTTTGTTAAAATATTAAACAAAATAAATATTAAATTTGCTGTATTGGGTACAGAAGAAGGCTGCACTGGCGACCCCGCTCGGCGCACGGGCAACGAGTTTTTGTTTCAGATGCAAGCCATGTCCAACATTCAAGTACTTGATGGTTATGGTGTCAAAAAAATTGTAACTGCCTGTCCACATTGTTTCAATACCCTCAAAAATGAATACCCAGCATTGGGTGGCAACTACGAGGTCATTCACCATTCTGAATATTTGCAGCAACTCATCAATGCTGGTAAAGTAAAGATGGAGGGCGGTGGCACGTTTCAGGGGCGCAAGATAACATTTCACGATTCGTGTTATTTGGGTCGTGCCAACGATATTTATGAAGCACCACGCCAAGTACTGGAACTACTCGATGCTGAATTAGTAGAAATGAAACGTTGTAAAACCAAAGGGCTCTGCTGTGGTGCAGGCGGTGGCCAGATGTTTAAAGAACCCGAAAAAGGAAACAAAGACATCAACATTGAACGCATAGAAGAAGCCCTCGCCACAGGTGCAGACACCATAGCAGTGGCTTGCCCGTTTTGTATGGTAATGATGACAGACGGCGTAAAAAACAAAGAAAAAGAAGCCACAGTCAAAGTATATGACTTGGCTGAATTGATATTAGAAAGTATGTAAAAGCGATAAGCCCTGTAAATTTTACAGGGCTTATCGCTTTTGTGCCAATAATGAGTGTTAGTTGTCTAACTAACGCCAAATATCCTAATTACAATAATCGCTAATCACCTTGTATGCCTGCGTATAGCCCAACTCACCAGCCTTACTGAGATCGAGGCAGCCTGCGTTTTCTTCGCCAAGGCTGTGTTTGATGATGCCTCTCACATAAAAAGCCTCCCCAAAACGTGGATTTAATTTAATCGTACTGTTGCAGTCTTGCAATGCCCCTTTTTGGTCTCCTAATGCCGATTTTATTAACGCTCTGGCAAAATAAGCATCTGCATAAGTAGGCGTATATTCTATGGCTTTGTTCAGGTCTGCAATAGCACCTTTGCCGTCGCCTTGTTTGTTTTTGCCAACACCTCTTGCAAAAAAAGCCTCCGAGCGTTCTGCCGTTAGTTCCGTGATTTTGTTTTTTTCTTGAACTACACTCCTCAATTCGTCCAAAATACCTCGAGTGATTGGGCCGCTATACACAGTCTTTAAGTCGTTTGTGTTGTTGTTGATTTCGATTGCCTTGCCCAAGTCCGAAATGGCATTGCGTTGATTTCCCAGTTTTCCCTCACAAAATCCACGACCATAGTACGCACGGTAGTTTTGTGGGTC
Source organism: Spirosomataceae bacterium (assembly GCA_043777595.1). Classification (GTDB taxonomy): domain Bacteria; phylum Bacteroidota; class Bacteroidia; order Cytophagales; family Spirosomataceae; genus JAYVJH01. Next base: position 26,030 of record JAYWHT010000070.1, on the reverse strand, counting down.
GATAGATATGGCTTTGCTGAAATCGTCGATGGCATTTTGATATTTATCAATTTTAGTTTTTGCAAAACCCGAATAGTAATAAGAGTCTGTTTCTTCGGGGCTTAGTTCTATTGCCTTCAAATAGTCAGCTACTGCACCCACAAAGTCATTGAGTTTTATTTTGGTCAATCCCCGCCCAGAGTAAGCATTTGCTCGTTTGGGGCTGAGGTCAATGACCCTCGAAAAATCATTCATCGAACTCACATAGTCCTCTACTTTTGATTTGACAGTGGCTCTGGCAAACAAAATAGAGGCATTGTTTGGGTCCAATTCAACAGAGCGATTCATGTCGCTCAATGCACCACGGTTGTTGTCTATTCGAGAGCGATTGAGACCACGGTTGTAGTAGCCCTGTGGGTCGTCGGGGTTTAGCTCAATGGCTCTGGTAAAGTCCTGAATAGCCGACCGATAGTCGTCTTGGCGTGCCTTACAAATACCTCTGTAAAGATAGGCATCGGAGTATTTGGAATTAAGCTCAATGGAACGGTCAAAATCTAAGATAGCACCACGGTTGTCTTTTAGATTGAGTTTGGCCATAGCACGGTTATAAAAACTGGCTGCATTTTCAGGACTCATCGAAATAGCAATATTGAAAGCCTGCAATGCACCTACATAATCGCTACCTCTGCTTTTACTGATACCATCTTCAAAGTATTCGGCAGCGGTTTTTTGAGCCACTGAAACATAATTTAGCATCAAAAGAGCTACAAGCGACAAAGGAAATAAATAACGGTTTGACATAAAACTTTTGCTTATATGTGTTGATTCATAATATTTTCTCAAAAGTATCATTTTTTGTGGCTTATTCACACTCAAAAGTGGATTATTTTTATGGAAGTGCCACTATTAAGCATATTTTTAAGGATATTTCTCTTTGTTAAACTAATAGTCCAACGCCAAAAATTACTACAAATAACAATGTTGAGAGTGCCATTTGTTTCAAAAAAGGGTCGAGTTGGGTGGCACTTTTTAATCTTGAAACTGACAAACCGTTATAAATAAAGAACGGGAAAGCCAATAAGTAAAGCCATTTTGAAAACGATACGTCGTTTAACACCGTAAAACAAATGCTACAAACCATACCAACAATCAACACAGACCAGTGATAGACAACGGCCATTGAGCGACCTAAACGTACAGGTATAGACATCTTTCCTGTGGCTTTGTCAGACGCTATGTCTCTGATATTGTTGATGTTAAGCACCGCAACAGCAAACAACCCGCACGAAGTGGCAGGCAACAACAGCAGCCAGTCGAAGGTTTGGGTTTGTAAATAATAAGTACCCAAAACACCGACCCAGCCAAAGAAAATCAAAACAGATATATCACCAAAACCTGCATAGCCATAGGGGCGTTTGCCTGCGGTGTAGGTAATGGCAGCGACGATTGAGAGAATGCCAAGAGCCAAAAACGACAGTATGGTTTGTGTAGAACTGTTTTTGAGTGATTGGTACAAAAGTCCGACACCTGACAACAATGCCAGAACCGAAAAAATAACCATAGCACGTTTCATTTTTGAAGCCGATATTTCGCCCGACTGTACAGCTCGCTTGGGGCCTTGGCGCATATCATTGTCTTTGCCACTTACACCGTCGCCGTAGTCGTTGGCAAAATTTGATAATATTTGCAAAAGTGTCGTTGTCAATATTGTCAAGATAGCGACAGACCAACTAAATAGATGGCTATGGTACGCCAAAAAACAACCCATCAAGATACTGGACAAAGCCAAGGGAAGAGTACGAGGCCGAGCGGCCGCAATCCAAGCAGAAAACATAGAGACAAAAATGATTTTATTTGTAAACTGACACAAAATTACAGATTTCTGCAAATATTGCATTATTTTCGACTTTTTGCTTTTTTTATCGTGGTATTAAAAATTTTGGTATTTTTTGTAGATGGTTATAGATATGGTAAATAAGTATGAGGCACATACAAAAAAGGTTTTTGGTTTACCAAAATGAATTTTACGAAAATTGTACAATTTTTATAAACGAGTATCAAGATTTTTTCTTAATTTTGCGGAAAATTAGAAAACAATACAAACCGATTACATAAACAAAATCTACAAATGGCAGCAGTAAGACCGGACGAAGTTTCGGCTATACTTCGGGAACAGTTGGCAGGAGCCAAGACCGAAGTCCAACTCGAAGAAGTAGGAACCGTATTGCAAGTTGGCGACGGTGTAGCACGTATTTATGGCCTCAACAAAGTACAGGCGGGTGAGTTGTTGGTGTTCGATAATGGACTCAAAGCTCTTGCCCTCAACCTCGAAGAAGACAACGTTGGGGCAGTACTACTCGGCGAGTCGTCGGACATCAAAGAAGGTGATACAGTAAAACGCACTGGCGAAATTGCCTCAGTAAAAGTAGGCGAAGGCATCATCGGTAGAGTTGTAAATACCCTTGCAGAGCCAATAGATGGCATGGGGCCAATACAGGGCGAAACTTTTGAAATGCCATTAGAGCGTAAAGCACCTGGGGTTATTTACCGCCAGCCAGTAACAGAACCATTGCAAACAGGTATCAAGTCTATCGATGCCATGATTCCGATTGGCCGTGGTCAACGGGAGTTAATTATTGGCGACCGCCAAACTGGTAAAACAGCCGTGGCAATCGATGCCATCATCAACCAAAAAGAATTTTATGACAAGGGCGAACCCGTCTTTTGTATATATGTAGCCTGCGGCCAAAAAGCCTCTACCGTCAAGGCCGTTGAAGCCACCCTGCGCCGCTATGGTGCGATGGACTACACAGTTATAGTATGTGCTGCAGCTTCTGACCCATCGCCAATGCAGTTTTTTGCGCCATTTACAGGTGCGGCCATTGGTGAGTATTTCCGTGATACAGGTCGCCCAGCGTTGGTAGTTTATGACGATTTGTCGAAACAAGCAGTAGCCTACCGTGAGGTGTCATTGTTACTCCGCCGTCCACCAGGCCGTGAGGCATACCCTGGCGACGTGTTCTATCTTCACAGCCGCTTGTTAGAGCGTGCCGCCAAGGTAAACGCCTCTGACGAAATAGCCAGAAACATGAACGACCTACCACCTTCATTATTGGGCAAAGTAAAAGGCGGAGGCTCATTGACAGCCTTACCAATTATTGAAACACAAGCAGGAGACGTGTCGGCGTATATTCCGACTAACGTTATCTCAATCACCGATGGCCAGATATTCTTGGAGTCTAACCTCTTCAACTCGGGTATTCGTCCAGCTATCAACGTAGGTATTTCGGTGAGCCGTGTGGGTGGTAATGCTCAAATCAAGTCAATGAAAAAAGTAGCTGGTACACTCAAACTCGACCAAGCTCAGTTCCGTGAATTAGAGGCGTTTTCTAAGTTTGGCTCTGACCTCGATGCTTCGACAAAACTAACGATTGACCGTGGCCGCCGCAACCAAGAAATATTAAAGCAAGCACAATTTTCGCCTGTTTCGGTACAAAACCAAGTAGCAATTATTTATGCCTCAATCAACGGTTTGCTCGATGGTGTGTCTGTTAGCAAAGTAAAAGAATTTGAAACTGAGTTTATAACACTGCTTTCAGCACAGCACCCCGAAGTACTCAAAGGACTGGGCGCAGGTAAGCTCGACGACAATATTACAAACGTACTGAAAGCTACTGCCAAAGACATAGCAAGTAAGTACGCTGCTTAATTATGTAAGATATATAATGTCAGATGTATGTAGTTTATTTACATCTGACATTATACACCAAAAACCGTACATCATACATCAAAAAAAATGGCTTCATTAAAAGAGGTAAGAAATAGGATTGTTTCAGTAAACTCAACACAGCAAATTACGAAAGCTATGAAGATGGTTTCGGCAGCTAAGCTACGCAGAGCGCAAGAAAACATCATTCAGATGAGGCCTTATGCCAAAAAACTAAGTGATATGTTATCTACTGTTTCGGCTGGTGCCGAGACAGCCGCCGAAAATACTTTTAAACAGCCCCGTGCCATCGTTGGGCGTGCGCTGATTATTGTAGTTACCTCCGACAGAGGACTTTGTGGGGCATTCAATGCCAATGTTATCAAGGCTGCCAATGCTCTGATTCAAGAAAAATATGCACTACAAGCAAGCAAAGGTAACGTTGAGATTTTGGCCTTGGGCAAAAAAGGTGCTGAGGCATTTGCTCGCAAAGGCTTTAAGGTCAATACCAATTACCTAAGTGTTTACCAACAACTCAACTTTGGGTTTGTCAAAAAAGCCGCCGAGTCAATCATGGCAGACTTTCAGACAGGTAAGTACGATGCCGTGGAATTGGTGTTTAATGAGTTCAAAAATGTAGCCACGCAGGTAATCAATGCCAATGCCTATCTGCCGATTGTGTCTGACCCCGATGCTTTGGCCGCAATGCCCAGCTCGTCGTCGGCCAACTACTCTTTTGAGCCATCAGAGGCGAGTATTATCAATGACTTGATTCCAAAATCACTAAAAATACAACTCTACCGTTCTGTCTTAGAATCAAATGCTTCTGAGCATGGCGCACGTATGACAGCTATGGACAAGGCAACCGAAAATGCCAATGACCTGATAAAAGCTCTTAAATTAGAATACAATCGCAGTCGTCAAGCGGCCATTACGACCGAAATATTGGAAATCGTGGGTGGTGCAGAAGCATTGGCACAAGCGTAAGTAGTAATGTAGAATTACGAATGAATGAATGAATGGATAAGTAAATAACTGATTTATAGCAACTTATCTAAAAACACAATACAAAACGAGCGAGTGTAAGATTATACAATCTTACACTCGCTCGTTTTGTATCATACCAACATTAAACCAATTACTCTATCCCAGCACCTGCCTTTTTTTCTCGCCGTTTGAGATATAAATACAAACTTTCGACTTTGGCTCTTGCCCAAGGAGTTTTACGCAAAAAAGTAAGGCTTGATTTAACACTTGGGTCAAAATGAAAACAGTTGATTCTGACCTCATCTGCCAAGTACTCCCAACCATAATTATCCACCATATAGTTTAATATTTGTTCGAGCGTGATGCCATGAAGTGGGTTGTTTTTTTGAATATCCATTTATTTTATTAAGTAGTCATGTGTAAATAAATAATGTTTTGATTGATTTTAAATACTTGGCTATTAACCAATTAAGGCATTTTTCGTTATTCGCTTTTCACTATTCACTTATTAGTCTTTTGTTTCCTTTAAAATCAATAATCTCAACCCTGACCACATCGCTGCTCACAACAAGCTGATGACCAGATTGCGACAAAAACGAAGAGCCGTAGCTTATTTCTTCTCGGCGGCTTTTTCCATTCTTGAAAGTTAGTATCGCAGTTGTTTCGGTTGGTTTGAGGGCGATGGTTTTAGTTGTGTTTTTAAAATCAAAAAACCGTAACTCGCCTTTGTTTTGCGAAGTAACAATTTTTATTTTTCCTTTATTCCCCAATATCCTAACCAATGCCTTGGCATCACCATTGACATAATACCCACTACGAGCGATAGTTTCAGACACAAAACTACCTTTTCCGTTACCTTTGAGCAACAACCCATAAAAAGAATCGTAGCGACCAACCGATACCTCTGCACCGTAGTCGTTACCCGTTAATAGTACGTCTAAGTTACCATCTTGGTCAAAATCTTGGGCAATCATTCCAAAAACTGGTGCCGTTTGGGCTTCGATGGGCAGCGGTCTGACTTCAAAGTTACCGTTCCCTTTGTTTTCTATATAGCTGCTTTTCATGTAGTTGGCTTTCAAAATCAGCGCATCGGCTATTTCTTCGGGCTTCACTATTTCGTTGATTGTTGCCTGCGAAAACTTACCGTAAGTTTCAAACCGCTGCCTTGTCTGAATCAACTGTTTGGCCAAATCGTCTCGGGTATTAAACGGAAATTCTTTACGAGTACCGTCATTGGCCACATAAAACACCGTAGGAATGACATCATAAAACCCATCTTTATTGAAATCTTTGGCATAAATTCCAATCGGTTGCGTGTCTGAGGCACGGTTGAGGGTATTTGTTCCTAAATTGCCAGCTACATAGTCCATGTCGCCATCGTTATCAAAATCACCAGCCGTGAGGCTATTCCACCAACCTACATAAGTGTTGAGTGTTGAGTTTTGAGTTTTGAATAGTTTTCCATTTTCGTTCTTCAATAACGTCAACGGTAGCCATTCGCCTGCGAGTAGTAGGTCGGGGTAGCCGTTGTTGTCGTAGTCTGTCCAGAGCGCATCGCAGAGCATACCAATATTTTGTAGCTGTGGCGCTACTTGGGCAGTAACATCGGTGAACTTAGCCCAGCCCCCCAGCCCCCGATGGGGGTGTTTAGAAACTCCCCCATCGGGGGCTGGGGGGCTATCGTTTCTCAATATATAACTACTCACTGCCTTTGGGTATGCGCCTGGCTCTACTCTACCACCAATAAACAAGTCTAAATCCCCGTCCCGATCATAATCAGCGGCTTTGACACATGAGCCACTTTTCAGAAATCCAGGCAGAGCCGTGGAGTCTCTCTCAAACTGCCCCTTGCCATTATTGATATAAAGCCTGTCTTGAAGTGAAGGCGAACTTGCAGCAAACTCATAGCTTCCGCTCACAACATACAGGTCGTTGTCGCCATCGCTGTCGGCATCAAAGAGCAATACACCCATATCTTCTGTATTTTTGGCTGCCCCATCTTGCCCTAATAGTAGGTCTTTGAGTATAAATTGGCCGTCGGTTGTTTGTACCAAAAATTTTCCTTTTTGATGGTTGGCGCCACCCACAAACACATCTTCAAGGCCGTCCCCGTTTATATCGCCAACGGCCAGCCCCGGCCCAAACTGCGAGAGTTTATGTGGTAGTAGTTTTTGTAAATTAAAATCAATCACATCAATATCTTCGTGTTTGAAAGGCACATTGAGTTGGGCTGTAATGTCCTGAAAAAAGGGCGATTCTACATTGGTTTTAGGTAAAACATTTTGAATACTCGCATTTTTTTCTTCTAATGTCAATACCTGATTGGCTTCTATGTTTTTCAGAACCTGAACTTTACCGCTCTGCCAAATGATTTTGAGTTGGTCTATTTTTTTTTCTTTCCCGACCCCAAAATGCACCACTTGCTCAACCGTAGATAAATAGCCCCGATAGGGAGTATATTCGATATTTTGGTGTTGATTGTCCGCATACTGTATCTCCAACAATGCCCCCAAACCCATTGTATTTTGAGCTTGACCTTTCAGTTTTATTCTCAAAAAATGGCTCTCGTCTGGTTGTATTTGCATGGCATTGTTTCGATATACCATGGCCGAGTCGTTGATGTTGTTTACGATATAATCCAGGTCGCCGTCATTGTCCAAATCGGCATAAGCTGCACCATTAGAAAAACTGGGCGATTGAATGCCCCAGCTATCACTAACGTCCTCGAAGGCCATTTTACCTTTATTTTTAAAAGCGAAGTTTTTGACTTTAATCGACGGAATAGCATCTCTCAGCATCATTTTAGACATCAAGTTTGAAAATTCGTTGCGATATGCCAAAAAATCTTGGTCAGTAATATCTTTCGGAAAACCATTGGTAATAATAATATCTCTTAGGCCGTCGTTGTCAAAATCGGTTACGAGCGGGGCCCAACTCCAGTCTGTTTCGGCTACGCCCGCCATGAGGCCAATCTCGCTAAAAATCGGTTGGCCTGTCGCTGGATTTTTACCCCTGTTCCATTGTAGCGTGTTGCGGGCATACTGGTATTTGTAGCCAAAGCGGTCGTTGTTTTGGTAGGTAACGTAGCTGTTGGCTGGTGTCATCATTTTTTTACGCTGATTGGTAGCGGGCATCATGTCGAGTGCTATCATATCGGCCAGTCCATCGTTGTCTAAGTCTGCCACGTCATTGCCCATCGCCGAGTGCGATGTATGCTGAAAATACGCATCGGCTTGGTCGGTAAATGTCCCGTTTTTGTTATTGATATACAACAAGTCATTTGTCAGGTAGTCGTTCGTAACATAAATATCTTTCCAACCGTCTTGGTTAATATCCACGATATTGACACCCAGCCCATAGCCCTCAATTAGTATCCCAGCCTCTTTTGAGACATCTTTGAATACATTATGATTTACTCCCCCATCGGGGGGCGGGGGGCTATTTCTGTATAATTTATCGGTACGTTTAGACGAGCCATCTTTTATTTTGTCGTGGTATTGATTTGGAAAACGGGTATCGTCCATTTCGTTTACTACCAAATATACATCTAAATCGCCATCGTTGTCATAGTCAAAAAAAGCGGCAGTAGTAGTGTGAGTTGTATCGGCAAGACCATACTCTTCGGCCATTTCCTTAAACTGCGGCACGTTGTTTTTGTCGTTTCCTTGATTGACATATAACAAGTTAGCTCGTTTGTTGGCTTTTTTATCGGCTGTAACACTCACATAAATATCAAGTTTATTGTCGTTGTTAATGTCCACTACCGACACTCCCGAACACCACCTCCCCTGCCCGCTCACGCCCGAGAGTTGTGTTGTGTTTTCAAAGCGCAGCGATGCACCGTTCAGATTACTTTTGTTTAGATACAGTTGGTTGCCCGTGTTATTTCCTGTAAAATAAACATCTGTCAAATTATCGTTATTAAAATCGCCCAAGGCCACACCGCCACCGTTATAGATATACTCAAAAGTAAGAATATTGAGCGAGTCGTATTCGGTAATTCTATTAGCAAACTCAATACCTGTCTCTTCGGCAGCCAGTTCTGTAAAAAGTGTATTGGGTTTACAAGACGACAACGATACGGCTATTAACAAAAATTTAATTAGTTGATTATTTGAAATCATCATTAAAAAAAATAAAAGTCCACAAATAAAAAGAGATGGTAAGTTATACCATCTCTTTTGAAAAATCAATAAAAAACAAAAATCTCTACAAAATAATATTCAAAATCAACACCCCCAGTAACCCAATAACCGACACGAGGGTTTCCATGACCGACCAAGTCAGCAATGTGTCTTTGATACTAAGGTTAAAATACTGCTTAAAGAGCCAAAAACCACCATCGTTCAAATGCGACAACATTAGACTACCCGAACCAATAGCCAGCACCATGAGTTCGGGCTTGATGTCTGTTTGCTGGGCAATCATGGGTGCCAAAATACCTACTGCCGTAAGCCCCGCCACCGTAGCCGAACCCACGCAAACCCTGATAAGCCCTGCAATAGCCCAACCCAAAATGAGCGGCGAAATAGTTAGGTTTTGCAATAATGAGCCAATATAGTCGCTTGTGCCGCCGTCTTTTAGTATTTGTTTGAGTGCGCCCGCACCTGCAATGATAAGCAATATACCTGCACTACTTTTAAAGGCTTCTTCCAACGACTTTGTTACCAGAGCCATATTTTGACCTTGACGGATTCCTAATAAATAAATCGCTACCAAAACCGAAAGCAACATTCCAATATACGGCTCAGACACCAACTGAATGACAGGATTATCGAAACCTTTTTTTAGAACCGAACTAATAGCCAAAACCAAAACGGGCATCAGGGCTACAAACAAACTCACGCCCAAAGTTGGCAATTGATTTTTGGATTTGGGTGTAATATCAAACAGTGAACTATCAATAACAGGTTTGTATTTGGCAAGCATTTTACCAAAAATAGGTCCAGCAACGACAACGGCAGGAATGGCCACAATGACACCATAGATGAGCGTTTTGCCTACGTCGGCGTGTAGCTGGCTGGCAATGGCAGCAGGCGATGGGTGCGGTGGCAAATATCCATGAGCCACTGACAAAGCCGATAACATCGGAATAGCGACTGTGAGCAACGGTAGTTTGGTTGAAGCGGCTATTGAAAATATAAGCGGTACAACAATGATAAAACCAGCATTATAAAACAACGGAATACCTATCACGAAGCCAGCCAGAGCCAAGCCCCAGACCAAATATTTTTTGCCACAAACCTGTACGAGTACATCGGTAATACGTTGAGCTGCACCGCTATCGGCCACGAGTTTACCAAGCATTGCGCCAAAACCAATTATCAAAATCAAGTCGCCCAGCGTACCGCCGATTCCTTTTTGAATCGAAATACCTACATCTTTTACGGCCATTCCGCTCAGTAAACCGAGCGTAACAGAGACGACAATAAAAGAAATAAAAGTATCGAACTTAAAATAAGCAATCAAGACAACCAATAAAACGATACCAAACAAGGCAATGGCGAGCAGCATGATTTGTGGGGTTAAGGGAGTCCCAACAAAAATCCAATCGTAAAGTTTGCGTCCCAGTCAAACACAAATTGCTTGCAGCCAGTGGCATCGGCTACGGCTTTGTAGATATTTACACCTGCTTTGCCTTTGGCTTTCTCTGGTTTATAGGCATCTGGGGCGTTCAGAACGGTATAGCGTTCTTTACCTTTGCGTACTTCTTTGGCCAGTTCAAACGGCACACCGCCAATAATAAAACAAAGTTGTGTTTTGGAGGCTGGTATTTGCTTGGCTTTGTCGCTCACTTCGGCTGAGGCTACATTGTCGGCTATGCCTTTTTCAAAATATTTGGCACCAGGTGCTTCTAAGCTGGCAGTTGTACCGTTGGTTTTCCATGCTATTTTGGTATTGCCCGAGCCTATGTCTGTAACAAACGCCTTACTTTCAAACTCCGCTGGTAGTACGCAATTCAGACCCAACTTACCTTCTTGTTCTGGTGTAACGGTATTGACCATATAGGTCATTTTTTTGAGTACGGCTATTATTTTAGGCGTCGTTTCTGACTTCAAAGCACCCGAACTGACCACAAAATGAATATCTCGACCACTTACGCCATAATCCAACATTCCTGCTATATATTTTTTGAGACCAATTCTAATATCATCTTCGGTAGCCATATTTTCGATAACCAAGCTATTGCCAAAATCGGCTTTTTCGAGTTTCCAGTTTTTTTGTTTGTCAATTCGTACAATAAACGAATTGAAACCACTTGCACCCAGTTCTACTACGCCTTTGAGTTTGCCATCGACTGGCTCTGGGGCTGTGTAGCTAAACGCTGGTACGTCCGATGCCACACTTGTCGAGTTGTCGGACGAGGCCGTGCTGCTGCTGCTGCTACTTGATGGTTCGGGCGAAGCGTAGCTTTGAGTTGTTTCTTGGGACATTTGTCCTTTTTCGGGGGCAAATTTATAGTACAAAAAGCCCAATAAGGCGGCCACAACAAGGCCAATCAAAATTTTTCCAGTTGTTGTAAATTGCATGATTTATTTGTTTTTAATTCAGTAACTGATTTTTATATTTAGCTTCAAATTCTGAGATAGTCAAAACCTCTACGTTGGGAAATTCTATTTTTTTTAATACTTGAAAGTGTGAATCATTTGTTATGATACAGTCTGCGGTTTTGCTTACAGCACAATCCACATACTTATTATCGTCTTCGTCTTGGTTAATTAACAAAAAATTGAAATAAATATCTGCTTTCTCAGTATATGGACTAACCAAAATAAAATTGATAACATTTTCGGCTACCAAAACACCATTTTTTAGTTCTAAAATCTCTCGATATTCAGTCAGTATTTCATTGGAGATACAGATTCTTATTTTACCTTGAATGATGCAATCAAAAATCCAACGAAATGGCGACTTTTTCCCTATAATAGCAACCAAAACATTGGTGTCAATTACTGCCTTTATAGCGATTGTGTTCATTTGACCAGTTAATCATATCTTGTTCTGTCAGATTTTTATCTTCCCAAATTTTGTCCATTTCTTCTGTCGCTTTTTGAGCAAAGTAATTAGACAGCAACAGTTTAATGTCAAAAAGGTATTTATCTGAAATATTATTAGAGTATAATTTCAGTAACTCTATTTGCAAATTCCCTAATCCTACTTGTTGTGTTTGCATTAGTTTTGGTTTTTATAAAATTTGATTATTTCGTTGATTTCCAAAAGATTACTGGGTAAATGACTACCAATAATTCGTCAAATAATATCGAAAACTTTGATGTCTTCTAAATAAAACATAAAATCACGATTTGCAGGATTCATACCAGTTTTAAATTATTGAAAACGTGAGTCCTTAATTGAGGTCGAATAGCTTTTTCTGTAACCAAATCAACATTTAACCCCAAGGTATTTTCTAATATTTCTTGTACACCAAAGAACTCATAACCAACTGGTTGAGTGAACCAAACTAAAATATCTATATCGCTTTTTTCTATTGCCGTTCCGTCAGAGTACGACCCAAAACACCCTATCTTATCAACAAAATATTTTTGTTGTAAGGTAGGTTTAATGGCTCTAATTTTATCTAAGACTACTTGTTCGGTTAGCATCTTTTTAATTAAAAATGTCCCCCAGCCCGCCTGATGCGTTTTTTTGTTCGGGAGAGAGTTTATAGTTGGGGTTAGCTACTTTGTTGGGGTCAGAGATTTCGGCTTCGCCTGTCTTTATTTTATTGGCAAACGACTCCAATCGAGCATAAGCCCGCTCATCGTTAGGGTTGAAATCTCTCACTATGTTATCTAAGTCGCTGATATTGGCTTGGGTCGAGGCAATATCACCTGCTATTTGGGTTGTTATTACCTCCATGGCATAGTCCAATTCCCAACCACCCGATTGGTTATTGAGTACACTTCTGGCTCTGGTTGTGGCGCTATTGGCCGAGGCCATGCCTTGCGATACTGTTTTAAGGTTTGAAATAGACATCTCAAAATCTTTTATTTTTTCGTCAAACGCATGGCCATAGTTCATTAACTTACGGTCTAATTTACCAAAAATATTGGCTCTTGATGCAAAAGTATCTACCAAACTGGCATAAGTCTGCGACTCAGACACAGCACGGTTGCCATCGCCGAGGGTGCTGGTCAAGCGGTTTTCCATTGTTACATAGTCGTCAGTTTCTTTGATGGCTTCGCCTTTTTGAGCAACTAATTTTTCGAGTTTATCTTTCAATAGTGCTGCTTCTTCTTTGCGCTCTAAGGCTTTTTCTTGGGCTTTTTTAGCCGAGCCTTGTGCTTGCAACGCCGACTGTTTCATTTGTACTTTGCAGGCATTGATTTCATTTTTGGCTGACTCAAACTCTTTGCGAGAGCCTTTCATTTTTTGTAATTGGTCTTCCAATTCAGCAAACGGGGCAGACTCTATCAGTAGTTTGTGTGCCGACCGGACAATTCTACGAAATAATTTATAAATCACTGGCGACAACATCACGACCAATGCCACCGTAGCGAAAACCGAAATGGCCGCAATGGTTTTGCTCAAAGCCACCAGCACAACGGGTAATATAAACCCAAAAAAGCCATAAGCTACCAGCCCAAGCAGCAACAGGCCTACCAACCAGCCGATAGATTTCTCGCCTTTTTTCCAAGTCGTTACCTGGCGGTTGGCTTGTTCGGACTCTGTCGGAATACTCAAATGTTTCATGATAGGCAAGTCTGGCACCATCAATGCACGTTGTTCAGCAGGGTTTATCATTTTTAGTTTTGGGTTAAAGATTTTACAGTGAATATACTTGTTCAGTTTTTAATATTCGCTAATCACTATTCGTTATTTTATATATTGCTTAATGCCATTTTCGATGAGCGTTATTTCATTCAAAACACTGTCTTTGGCAGTGGTAGTGGCGGTCATTTTTTGTTCTATTTCTACAAATTTAGCATTAAACTTGGCATCAATACCTTTGAGGGCTTCTATTTTTTCGGCCTGCGATTTTTCTAAATTAGCGAGTTGCTGCCGTAGCTGTGCAAGTTGCTGCTCTATGTTGGCAATATCGGCATTAAGCTGTTTTTGTTCGTTGGCTTTTTCGGTGTCTATTGTTCCTCTTTTTTGTTGCCCTGCGCTTACTGTACCATCAAAAGCTGTTTGGAGTTCTTTCTTATAAAAATTGGCCGAGTCCAGCAAAAACTGGGGGCTACATTTGGGGTTCAGTAACTTGGCACCTTCGTAGGCCGTCTTGAAATGCTCTATTGAGGGGTTTGGACTGGTGCGGAGCAGCATCAATGAAAATTCATAGAAGTCGAAACCTGACTGGTTTTTTTCTTCCAGCAGTTTTTTGAATCGACTTCGTAAATCTTCTACAAAATCGTTGGGGACATTCTGTATGCTACCTCCAAAATTGGGAGATGGAATTGACGGAACACTATTGACAGATGGAGCTGTATCTGGAGCGGTTTCGGGTGGTAATTCTACAAAAACACTTGCTATGTTTCTGAGCCAGCCGCTCATACTCGATTTTTGTTCTTCCATTGACGTACTGTTATTTAATTATCGTATCTACTGATACTTGACAACAAAACAAATAAATACTTCGGTAGTTTAGTGATTGATATACACAAACGGCCAAAAATCGGGTAATTGAAGCCTATTTTTGTGATGGGTTTTCAGTCCATATTAGCCTCATAATACGCAACATTGTTTTCTTTCAAAAACTGTTTGATGATATTGGCGTGTATGCAATGCCCAACGTGCAAAAATGGGTGATTGGAAATCTTGGCTCGGTGTGTTTCGAGATTTACTTCATAGTCAATCATATCGAAGCCCAAATGTAAATGTCTCGTCATGCTTTGCATACCATAAACTACACCGTTGGTATCAAAAAGTGGCCCACCGCTTTGCCCTCTCAAGCCCGGTGTACTCATTTCGATTCCCCATATTTTGAGCGTTTCGTTGTAGAGATGTCTGGTTACGATGCCATCAATAGGGAAAGACGGGGTTTGGCTCTGTCCTTCGTTTGTCCATTCGATGTCGTCGATGTTGGCATTGTACCTAAAATTGGTAAACTCAGGAAAAGGATAGCCAAGCCGGCACAGGTACTTACCCTGTTTGACGGCATAGCCCTCAGGGGTAAAAATAGCTGGTGGGCCGTACTGCCGCTTGTTGGCGTTCTTAAATTTAATAATCGCCAAGTCAAGATGTGGGTGTAATGTTACCTCAATTTCACTGAGGTCTTCAAAACAGTTTAAAAACCGTGTTTCTTGATTGGTGGCAATTCCTTGCCGATAGCCGTATTTTTGTTCAAGTCTTTCTAATAATAAATTTCGCTCGGGCAGGTTGTCTATTTTGAGACGCTCGCTAACGAAACTTCGATAGTGTGCATTTATATTTTCACTTTGAATGATTACCTGCGCTACGTGTTTACAAGTAACGGCACAACCCAGTTCGTTTACAAAAAACAACGTGCCAGTACCTGCCAAAACCTGCGTGTCTTTGTATGCCCGTGAGATGAAATGAATAGGACGTGTAAACTGGTGCGCTTTTTCGACGGCTGATACAAACATTTTTAATAAAAATTAACATAAAATGGACTAACAAAGTCAGATACCCAAGCCTATAAATCGCTAAAATCGAAGTCCTCCAAAAACTTGGTCGTAAACATACCCGACTTAAAAGTGGGGTCGTCCATGAGTTTGATATGAAACGGAATGGTTGTTTTGATGCCCTCAATCACAAACTCTTGCAGGGCACGTTTCATGCGGGTCAGTACTTCTTCACGGCTTTGGCCCGACACTATGAGCTTGGCTATCATTGAGTCGTAGTTGGGTGGAATGGTATAGCCCGCATACACATGACTATCGACCCGCACGCCGTGGCCACCTGGAATGTGTAAGTTGGTTATTTTGCCTGGACTTGGTCTAAAACCATTACGAGGGTCTTCGGCATTGATACGACACTCCATTGAGAATTTTTTGGGGCTGTAATTATCGCCAGAAATAGGCTCTCCAGCAGCTACTTTTATTTGTTCTTTGATGAGGTCAAAATCTGTAACTTCTTCGGTAATAGGGTGTTCGACTTGAATACGGGTGTTCATTTCCATAAAATAAAACTTGCCGTATTTATCCACCAAAAACTCTACTGTACCTGCGCCTTCGTAACCTATGGCCGTTGCACCTTTAATGGCTGCACGACCCATTTCTTCACGTAGCTCTGGAGTCACGATTGGAGAGGGAGTCTCTTCAAGTAATTTTTGATGCCTGCGCTGAATTGAGCAATCTCGCTCCGACAAATGGCAGACTTTGCCGTATTGGTCGCCTACTATCTGGATTTCTATGTGTCGGGGTTCTTCTACAAACTTTTCTAAATATAACGCATCATTACCAAATGCTGCACCCGACTCCATTCTGGCATCGTCCCATGCTTTCTGAAACTCGGACTCGTCTTTGATAACCCGCATACCACGACCACCGCCACCAGCCGTAGCCTTGACAATGACAGGATAGCCGATACCCTTAGATAGCTTCATACCTTGCTCGACAGAATCCAGCAACCCTTCTGAACCAGGAATAACAGGCACACCCGAGGCACGCATGGTAGCTTTGGCAGTGGCTTTGTCGCCCATCAAGTTGATTTGCTCGGCTGTTGCACCAATAAATTTGATACCATATTCTGCACAAATTTTTGAAAATTCAGCATTTTCTGACAAAAAACCATAGCCTGGGTGAATGGCATCTGCACCTGTAACTTCGGCAGCAGAAATAATGGCCGGGATACTAAGATAAGACTGCCGACTTGGGGCTGGACCAATACAAACGGCCTCATCGGCAAATTTGACGTGGAGGCTCTCACGGTCGGCGGTTGAATAAACGGCTACCGTTTTGATGCCCATTTCTCGGCAAGTGCGTATGACTCGCAGGGCTATTTCGCCACGATTGGCAATAAGTATTTTTTTAAACATCTTTTCATTTATCATTTATCAGTTATCAGTTACCAGCTATGAAAAGGCCACTCGTAGCCTCTAAACGAAACAGTTGTCATTAACTGTTCATTGACAACTGATAAATGTTCACTGATAACTGTTTACTGTATTAGTTTGGTTCTACTAAAAACAAGGGTTGGTCGTACTCTACTGGAGTGGCATTTTCTACCAAAACCTTAACGATTCGGCCAGTAACGTCAGACTCTATCTCATTAAAAAGTTTCATGGCTTCTATAATACACACGGCTTTACCAATGGTTACTTCATCGCCAATTTCAATAAAAGGTGGTTTGTCTGGCGACTGTGTACGATAAAACGTCCCAATCATTGGCGACTTGATGGTCAGGTATTTTGAGTCATCGTTTTTGGGTGCTGCTGCCGCTGGCGGTGTAGTAGATGCCGCTTGTGGCTGTGGTGCAGCCACTTGTTGAGGTGCTGCGGGTTGTGCCATGGCCATCATTTGCTGGGGTGCGGCTACCATCTGGATTGGTGCTGGGGCGTGGCGTTTTACACTGATTTTCAGTTCACTGGTCTCAACGTTTACTTCATCAAGCCCTGAATTGGCAATAAAATCAATTAGTTTCTGAATTTCTCTGGTTTCCATAGGTTTTGGGTAGTTAGTCATGGGTTGTTAGTGGTGAGTCGTTGGTTTTTTGGGGAAATTAGCTTCACAAACTACCCAAAACTAGTGGCTCACGACTGAAAAACTATTTTACTCTTTCGACATACTCACGGGTACGGGTATCTACTTTTATTTTTTCTCCTTGTTCTATAAACATCGGCACCATAATGCGTGCGCCTGTCGATACATTTACGGGTTTGCGTGGATTGTTGGCTGTATCGCCTTTGATTCCCGGCTCTGCGTAAGTGATTTCGAGTTCTACAAACGGTGGTAGCTCACAAGTGAGTGGTGCATCGTTTTCGGTATTTAGCAATATTTCAACTTCTTGGCCTTCTTTCATCAAGTCGGCACTATCAATAAGTTTTTCGGGTAGCGATATCTGATCGAATGTTTCAGTGTCCATAAAATTGAAGCCCATTTCGTCCTGATACAAAAACTGGAACTTACGTCTTTCTACTCTAACGGGAAAAATCGAAGCCCCCGATGTAAATGTATTGTCTATCACTTTGCCACTGGTGAGGCTCTTGATTTTAGTACGAACGAAAGCATTGCCTTTGCCAGGCTTAACGTGCTGAAATTCAATTATTTGAAATAAATCATTATTAAAGTTCATTACTAATCCATTACGGATGTCTGTGGTAGTTGCCATTTTATTGGGTTGAAAATTAACGTTTTTTAAGTATTTGGGTGCAAATCGTTTTACTTTTTGACGATGTGGGCCATACGGTCTTCAAGAGATAGCTTCAAACCAGAAGCAGGTTTGGTGAGCAACCATTCGACAAATAGCTCAGATGTTGGAAACTGCTTTTTAAAGTCATACTCCAAAGTATCTATTCCTAATTTCTTGTTCATACGATAAGTAGGTTGAAGTGATACGAATTAGGTCATTTTTCAATTCAAAGTTAAAGGATATAAACTTGTTTTTCAAACTGTAACCAATCATATAACTAAACTCTCCAAAATCCTGATATTGTGACGAACTGCTGTAAAAAACATACTCAATTTCGTCAGTTGTGATACATTGATTTTTGAGTTCTTTAATGTCAATAAACGAAAAATCAAATTCTGGTAACTCCATAATTTCTTTTTTCAATACGCCCACTTAACATAAACTGCACCCCAAGTAAAGCCCCCGCCGAAAGCCGCCAAAATGAGGTTATCGCCTTTTTTGAGTTGGCTTTCATAATCCCACAGGCACAGTGGAATGGTGGCTGCAGTAGTATTGCCGTATTTTTGAATGTTGAGCATTACTTTGTCCATACCAACGTTCATACGGTTGGCGGTGGCGGCTATGATGCGTTTGTTGGCTTGGTGCGGCACAAGCCATGCTACATCATTGCCTGTGAGGCTGTTGCGTTCCATAATTTCGGCAGACACATCGGCCATATTTTTGACGGCAAATTTAAACACTTGTGGCCCTTCTTGGTGAATATAGTGCATTTTGTTA
Organism: Spirosomataceae bacterium; assembly: GCA_043777595.1. GTDB lineage: Bacteria > Bacteroidota > Bacteroidia > Cytophagales > Spirosomataceae > JAYVJH01. The sequence goes on along the minus strand of JAYWHT010000070.1, from coordinate 7,327 downwards.
GCAATCGTCTGGGTAGTTGGTGGGTAGGCACTGCCGCCACCTTTCTGAATCAAATAGTCTTTGCCAGTGCCATCTGAGCGTAAAATAAAATCTTGGATTCCAAATGTTGCATCTTCTGAGGGTTCGAGCAAAACAGCTCCTGCACCATCGCCAAAAAGCACGCAGGTTGTGCGGTCGGTATAATCCACGATAGCCGACATTTTGTCTGTACCTACAACGACTACTTTTTTCATTCGCCCCGACTCTATAAACATAGCCCCAGTTGTGAGGGCATTTATGAATCCCGAACAGGCTGCGGCTAAGTCATAACTTGCTTTTTGATGTATGCCTGCTTCGGTACATATCAGATTGGCGGTAGCTGGAAAAAAATAATCGGGTGTTACTGTGGCACAAATCAATAGGTCAATGTCTTCGGGATTGGTATTGGTTTTTTCGAGTAGTTGCTTCACGGCCTGTGCGCCCATGAACGACGACCCAAGTCCCTCACCTTTCAGAATACGCCGTTCTTTAATTCCTGTACGAGATGTTATCCATTCGTCGTTTGTTTCAACCATTTTCTCCAACTCGGCATTGGTCAGCACGTAGTCAGGTACATATCCTTGAACACCAGTAATCGCAGCACGTATTTGATTCATGTTTTGAATGTATAATGTAAAATGTATGATATAAAATATGTAGTGAATGGTTTTTGTCTTAATTATCCATTATTCATTTTCAACTATACATTGATATTTAACTCAAAGATTTGATAATTTGGGTGTAAACGGCGGCATTTACTTGCTTATAAGCCCAGCCAATCATGTTTTTGATAGCCGTTGGCGACGAAATACCATGTGCTATCATCACGTTGCCATTGACCCCTAATATAGGACTACCCCCTACGGTTTCATAGTTCATACTGTTCATTATTTCATCGTCAATACCACGCTCTATGGCCAAGTCATAGATAGATTCAGCCATTTTGAATACAATATTACCATTAAAACCATCGGTAACAATAACGTCAGCTTTGTTGCTCAGTATGTCTTTACCTTCTACATTGCCTACAAAATTGATACGGGTGTTGTTTTTTAGTAGCTGATGCGCTGCCTGTGCTACGAGCGAACCTTTTTGCTCTTCTTCGCCGATATTGAGCAATGCAACACGAGGTGATTTTATATTGAATGTATGCTGGACAAATATTGAGCCTATCAGTCCAAACTGTTCTAATTGTTCTGGTTTGCAGTCTGCATTTGCGCCTATGTCTATGACGGTTGTGTAGCCGCCATTGCGCTGTGGCAATACACCTGCAATGGCTGGCCGCATGACACCCTCAATGGCTTTGATACTAAACAACGCACCGACGTGCATCGCACCCGTGTTGCCTGCACCACAAAAGACATCTAATGATTTGTCTTTCAACAATTTAAAACCAACTGCAATACTCGAATTTGGCTTTTTGGAGAGGGCTTTGACTGGATGTTCGTCCATTTCGATTACCTCATCTGCGTGGATAATCTTTATGTTTGACCCTGAATGGTCGTTTTCTGAAAGCAAAGCAGCTATCACATCATGCTTACCAATCAATACAATTTCTGCATCTTTGGGTAGCTCACGAGCAGACACCACCGCACCAGCCACAATGGCCTGTGGAGCGAAATCACCGCCCATTGCATCTATTCCAATCTTCATTCAGGGGGTAAAGTTTTGGTTTAAGGAATGGTAAAAGTACAACTATTAGATATGCAAAAAAGCATTTGTCCGCAATTTTTTATAATTAAATTACTTACAAATGCTTTTTTTGTATCATAAACAAGTGGTTTACAATGGCTTGTATGCCTCTATTACCATTTTTCCTTTGTAAAACAAATTGCCCTCAAATACGTGCGCACGGTGCAGTACGTGTACTTCACCAGTTGTACTGTCGGTAGCGAGTTGTTTGCCACTAAGTGCATCGTGCGACCGACGCTTATCTCTACGTGTGCTTGAATGTCTCCGTTTTGGATGTGCCATGTTATTGGTTATTATTTATTTTAATTTACTTAATCCTGCCCACCGTGGGTCTGTTGTTTCTGGTTCTTCTGTTTGCAACGAGCTATAAACCAGAATTTCCTCATCTTCTGTATCACTATTTCTAAAACGTGGGTGTAGCTTTTTCATGGGCAACGACAGCGCAATGAACTCAAATATGTGTGCTGCCAAGCTCAACTGTACAGTATTTTGTTTTATTACTTCTATTTCGTCTGTCAGAACCGAATTTTGATCGCCAAATTTATAAATCAATCGCTCTTTCAAGCTAATTGGTTCTGAGAACATATCGAGGCTGCGGTCGCAAACTAAATCTACTTGGCCAACAATCACAAAATCGACGATGACCATTGTTTCGGACTTATTGAGCAATAATTTGGCCTTGAAGCTACCACTTTCAATGAGTTCTTGTTCTAATTGCTGGAAAAACCCAGAATCTGATTCAAATTCGTACTCGTGTTGCTTGTTGGGCAAACCAAATATATCAATGTCGTATTGTGTATGGGCTTTCACGGTACTTTATTTCAAAATGGAGTGCAAAATTATGGATTTTCTCTGAAATTTGCAACTATTGGCAAAAAAATGAATCCAAATTATCAAAACCAAATTAACATTTAGACAGTTACTATCAGCAACAACAAAAGCCTAATGATACTCTCAGAAACAGATATAGACCGTATTGTACAAATGGCCTGGGAAGACCGAACGACTTTTGAAGCAATTGAGGTGCAGTTTGGCCTTAAAGAAAAAGACGTGATTGTACTCATGCGCCAACAAATGAAACGCAGTAGCTTTGATATGTGGCGCAAGCGTACCAATGGCCGCAGCACCAAACATGCCCAACTCAGAGACGACTGCACGGACAGATTCAGATGTAAACTACAACGGACGATAACGTCTAATAAAATATCTAAACGATAAAATGAAAAACGTCAAAAAACAAAACCTGCCCTCCAAAGTCTGCATCGTGTGCTTGAGACCGTTTACGTGGCGAAAAAAGTGGGAAAAGGTCTGGGACGAAGTGAAATATTGCAGCGACAAATGTAGAATGAACAAATAATCTTGGTTTTGTGATTTACCCAAACTTTTTGACACATTTGACCGTTAGAAAGTCGTAAGGCAATGCTTTATATAGTTTTTCAACAATCAAAACTCGTTTTAAATGTACGCCGTAATCACCGCTTTTGTAGGACACTGGTACTTGTCGCTATTTTGCCAGACGTTTTTTTTACACCGTTATTCTGCCCATAAAATGTTCAATATGAACAAGTTTTGGGAGAAGTTTTTTTACTTTCTTACCTATCTTTCGCAAGGCTCGTCTTACCTAAGTCCACGTGCTTATGCCATCTTGCACCGTATGCACCACGCATACAGCGACACTGAAAAAGACCCGCACTCGCCACACCATACCGAAAACGTGTTTACGATGATGATGAAAACCAAAGACATCTATAACGCCGTGCTAAGAAACAAAGCCAAGGTCGAAATGCGTTTTGAGCGGGACTATCCGCATTGGGTGTTTTTAGAAAAACTCGGCGACTCGTGGGTTTCTCGTCTGGGCTGGGGTATTCTCTATTCTGCTTTTTATATCTTTGCGTTTGTTTATTTGGATATGCACTGGGCGTTTTTCTTGTTGTTGCCTGTTCACTTCTTGATGGGGCCAGTTCATGGTGCTATCGTAAACTGGAGCGGCCACAAGTACGGCTATCAGAACTTTGACAACCACGACAAGTCTAAAAATTCACTGATTTTTGATGTGTTAATGATGGGCGAATTGTTCCAAAACAACCACCACAAGCTACCCAACAGCGTAAACTTCGGTGCCAAATGGTACGAACTTGACCCTACCTATCCTGTCATTAAGTTTCTGCATTGGTGCAAAATTATTGAGTTGAAAAAAGAATCGTGATAGTATGAAAAATACGACCGATAACACAACACACGCCCATATTATTGAAGCCGAGCGATATTTGAGTAATGCCCAGGAAATTTTATCAGAAAAAGCAGGTAAAAGCGGACGATTTTATTCTGACAAAAAGTACGTTCGTATGGCTGGAAATACAGCTTGGAATGGTATTTTAGAGGCCATCGACGGCACTTTCAACGTCCGAGATAGCATGAAAAAAAACCAAAGACCTGATATAAAAGATTATCAGCAAATAATTGGCAAAAGAGAACAATCAAAACTTAAACTTTTTAATGTAGCCTACGACATTCTACATAAAACACTGGGCTACGATGGTAATCTGAACGTTGTCGTTGTGCAGGAGGGGCTATCAGAGGCCGAAGAACTCATCAAATGGTGCGAGAGTGTTTCGTAGTCCAAAAACAATCTAATTAAATCTTGAATAACCTCTTTCCGATATTTGTTAAACTACATAACCGCCACGTGCTGATAGTAGGTGGCGGTTATGTGGGTTTAGAGAAACTACAAGCCCTCACAGCCAACTCCCCCGAGGCCACTATTACCATCGTTGCGCCACAGATTAGGACTGAAATTATAGACATTGCTGCCCAAAACCACTGTATCTCATTGATTTATGATAGCTACCATTCAGATTTCTTAAAAACTGCTGACTTGGTGCTGGCCGCCACCAACTTTAAGGAAATAAACGCTCAAATTTATAGCGACTGCCAAGCCCGAAAAATTTGGGTCAATGTGGCCGATACACCCGACTACTGCGATTTTTATCTGAGTTCGGTTGTACGCAAGGGCGACCTAAAAATTGCGATTTCGACCAATGGCAAGTCGCCCACATTGGCCAAAAGAATACGGGCATTGCTCGAAGAAATCATACCAGATTCTATTCAGGAAACACTCGACAACTTGCAAGCCATCAGAAATAAGCTGAAAGGTGATTTTGAATCGAAAATAAAAAAATTGAACGAAATAACCGAAATTTTGAAATGAATCTTAAAATAGATATTAGACGTTAGATTTTTGCTGACCTTTGTAAGGTTCAAAATCTTATAAAAATTTTCTAAATTCAGATGTCTCAAATCATTTTTATATTTTATTTTTTCTACGCACTGTCTTGTATATTTTTGATAGTCAAATGGTTGTCTATCAAAAAAGAATATAATAGCCAGCCCATTCCCGCTGATTTATTTCTTTCTGTCATTGTTCCCGTTCGTAACGAAGCCACAAACATTGGTGCATTGCTTGCAGATTTGTCTTTACAAAGTTTATCCAAAAGCCAATACGAAGTCATCATCGCCGACGACTCCTCTACCGACAACACGGCTCAGATTGTCCGAGATTTTGAGCGAATAAACGGTTTTGATTTAGTATTGATTGCCTTACCCAACGAGCGAACAGACTCACCCAAAAAACGAGCCATTGGCCAAGCCCTGACAATGAGTAAAGGTAAGCTTATTGTAACGACCGATGGCGACTGCCGAGTAGGCTCAAATTGGCTACTATCCATCGCCCAGACATATACCGTCACCAAAGCTAAGTTTATAAGCGGGCCTGTGGTTTTTGAGGGTTCGGGCTGGTTTTCGGTTTTTCAGACCATAGAGTTTAGTAGCTTGATTGGCACGGGCGGCTGCCTGATAGCGGCTGGCGCACCGACCATGTGCAACGGTGCCAACTTGGCTTACGACCGTGCCGCCTTCGACGAAGTGGGCGGCTATGCTGGCACAGACCACATAGCCTCGGGCGACGACGAACTACTGATGCACAAGTTTGCCGCAAAGTTTGCCGATAAAATTGTATTCCTAAAAGCCCAAGATGCCATCGTAACCACCCAGCCTCAACCCAACTGGGCGGCTTTTCGGCAGCAGCGCATCAGGTGGGCCAGCAAGTGGGCAGTCAATAAACGTTGGACTACGATGTTGGTGGCGGTGTTTGTGTTTGTGGTCAATCTGTCAGTAATTATTTCAATGTTGCTAACAATACTTAACGCCATGACGGTCAAAGATTTGTCAATAATCCTGTTATTGAAATTTATTCCAGAATTTATGTTTTTGAGTTTGGTGCTTGTATTCTTAAAAAAACCAAAACTCGTAGCCTTTATACCATTTGTGCAAGTTATTTATCCGTTTTATGTTGTTTTTTTTGGGTTAATTTCTCAACAAAAAAACTATGAATGGAAAGGGCGGCGGCTGCGGTAATGAAGATTATTTTTAGTCCGTTGGCTGAAGCCAACGGCAACCCAGAGACCTGTGGCTATTCAAATAGCCGTTCCATGGCCTGTGTCTTCACAGGACATTGCTCTGGTCTGTGAGGACACAGACCATGGATTAGAAGCCAATACACCGAGGCAGATACGAAATTAACCTTAAAGTGAGTCGAAATGTTGTAGAAGTTTACTAATGTCAAGCCAGCGTTTGGTACGAAGTTTGTTCCGAGTTGCGTAGTCTTTGACTTGGCTTTGCGAAGCCCCAAATACTTCCCAAATTAGTTCTTTATTGGTATCGATTCTTAACAAACTACCGTCTGCCTGCTGAACGTAATACCGCTCATTTTGTTTGAAACACTGCTTGTAAATACCACCGTAATTATAACAGTCGGACTTTGTGGCACTGATGTGTTTCAATAGTTTGGTTTTGCCGTCGTATAATATTTGATAAAAAGCCCCGCTGCTCAACCCATCTATGGCACTAAAACCGTTTCTAAAAACGCCCAGTCCTTCGTCAGGAATATCAATCATTACTTGCTTGTATTTACTTTTAGAAACCAGTACGTTTCGGCCTTGCATCACTTCCCAGTAGCCTGCATACATATCAAACCTGACCAAAAGTGTATCGCTTTCGCCTGTGGGTTTGGTACAATAAGCCCGCTGAAAAGTAAGGGGCAAATAAGCCGTACCGCCCACTTCGGCATAAGCGGGGTTGTCAATCGGTGAGTCGCCAAGGGTTTGACCAATGGGCTTTATTTGCGCTTTGGCGTGTGTCAGCACCAACACTAAAAGTAGTAGTTGTAGTATTTTCATCGTAGTCAAATATTATTCTTGTTCTTTGGTTAGAATATAAATCAGCCAGCAATATGGTATGATAAACAAGAACCCCCCCCGAACTAATTTTTCGAGTGGCGGCAGCTTGGTTTTGAGCATCAGCCCAATAGTAAGAAAGCAGCCCAAGAAATGAAAAATGAATAAACACGATAACCAGTCCATCAAATTAAAATTAGTTGAAGTTTAGAGTAATCTGTTGCGTGGACTGTCTGGGTAACCACGCAACAGATTACAATTATTAGAAGTAGCATTTTTAGTGATTATTTAATTCTGGATGTCTTTTCTTAAACTCAATTATAGCTTTCTGAGTAGTCAGACTGTCTGACTCTTTTAGTTCAATTATTCCTTTTGAGTTTTTTGCA
>JAYWHT010000069.1:0-39516 GCA_043777595.1 Spirosomataceae bacterium | reverse complement strand
GGGCGACCAAAAGGAAAGCCAAACAGAACCACGGCGGAGGTCAAGGAATTTATGACAAAGTTTGTGAGTAGAAATTTAGACGGTTTACAGCAAGATTTAGACAGCCTCGACCCGAAAGACCGTATTTTGTTTATTGAAAAGCTATTGCAGTACATTATTCCCAAAAATCAATCGGTAGATGTTACGACAGATACCCAAATAGTGCCAGGTGAAATTATATTTTGACAACCTCAGCGATTTTTTTGTAAACCCCTTACCCGAAACGGTGGAGGTTTTTTTTTTGCCGATGTTAAGGCCGAAATACAGGCAATAAGTTACTGAAAATAGTAAAACGCTTCACCAAACGCTTCACAAAAGGGGCATTAAAAAAGGCTAACATATTGATTTTCAACGTGTTAGCCTTCAAAAATGTAGCGGGAACAGGACTCGAACCTGTGACCTTTGGGTTATGAGCCCAACGAGCTACCAACTGCTCCATCCCGCGATGTAGATTGGAGTGCAAAGATGGAGGTTTCTTTTTAGAAAACAACTATCTTTGCAAAAATAAATTTTTCTGTGGAACTCGAAATTCAAAACATACCAATCCAAAACCCCAAGCACCGAGCTGGTTTTGTGAGTATTATAGGCCGACCAAACGTTGGTAAATCAACATTGATGAATGCGCTCGTGGGCGAAAAGCTCTCTATCATTACATCAAAAGCCCAAACGACTCGACACCGCATCATGGGTATTCTGAACGGTAACCACAACGGCACGCCATTTCAATTAGTGTATTCGGACACGCCTGGTGTACTAAAACCTGCTTATCGGCTACACGAGTCTATGATGACATTCGTAAAAGGCTCGCTCGAAGATGCAGATGTGGTGTTGTTTGTAACAGAAGTAGGCGAAAAAATCGAAAACCATGAAGTAATAGAACTACTGACACGTACCGATGCGCCTGTGGTTTTGGTATTGAACAAAACAGATTTGGCCACACCCGAGCAAGTAGCCGAACGAACCCTAACCTGGAACGAAGCCCTGCATTTGGAGAAAGTAGTGCCGATTTCGGCTCTCAAAAATACCAATATTGATGGCCTGTTTTCTGAAATCATCAATCTGTTGCCACTGCACCCACCGTATTTTGACAGTGAAGAACTAACTGACAAGCCTGAACGTTTTTTTGCAGCGGAGATGATTCGTGAAAAAATATTTTTGAACTACAAACAAGAAATACCGTACAGTTCAGAAGTGGTAGTGATGGATTTTAAAGAAAAGAAAGACATCATAGTCATCAGAGCCGAAATATGGGTAGAGCGGCCTACTCAAAAATCTATATTGATTGGCGAAAACGGCAAAATGCTCAAAAAAGTGGGCATCGAAGCCCGTACCGATATGGAAGCGTTTTTTGGCAAGAAAGTATTTTTGGAACAATTTGTAAAAGTAGAACCCGACTGGCGCAATAAAATTCATAGACTCAAAGCCTTTGGCTATGAAGAATAACATTTGATAAAAATTATACAACGCTCGCCAAAAACTATACTTCTGCGAGCGCTGCTTTTACACCCTTGCTCATCATAGTCGCCAAGTAACCAGTTATCAAGTAGGCGAAGCCAGTGATTTTGGTGAGGTCGCTGTCCCAAAGTTTTTTATTTTTTAGAACGTCCTCTACAAACTGTGGCAAAGTAGCTACCGTTACCCCCTGCCATTTCTGATAAAAATACGCAGCGGCATCGTCGTTGATGGGGTAGAACTGCTCGCCTCTTTGACCAAAATACTGCCCATTTTCTTCTTTTACCGATTTTTCAAACAATAAATATGCAGCAAAACCAAGTGCAAATAATTTAGGTGCTTTGCCCATTTTTTTGAAATATCTACTAATTGTTTTGACATTACGGGCATTCATTTTTGAGCTTTGTTGCAGCGTTATGCCTATCAATTTATGCTGAATAAACGGGTTGGCGTAGCGGTCTAATATTTCGTCTGCAAAGGTTTGGAGTGCTTCGGCTTGTTCTGGAAATGCTAAGGTGGGTACGATTTCATCAAAAATAATATTTCTGTAAAAATCGCCCATTGCTTTGTCTTGGGTACACTGATAGACAATATCAAAACCGGCCAAAAAGCCCAACGGAGCGGCGGCGCTATGGCTACCGTTCAAGATTCTGAGTTTTCGTTCTTTATAGTAACTAATGTCTTCTTCGATAATAACGTTGGGGTTTACATCGGCAAACGATAGTCGCTTCTTGACGCTTTCATCGCCCTCAATGGCCCACAAATAATACGGTTCGGCCACCGTCAGCAGTGAGTCGGTATATCCTAATTTTGATTCTAAGTCGGCTACTGTTTTGGCATCGGGTTTGCCCGGTACGATTCTGTCCACCAACGAGTTACAAAATTTTACATGAAATTTTAACCATTTAACAAACAACTTACCTAACTCGTTGTAATCGGCTAATTTTTCGACACATTCACGCAGTTTGAGACCGTTGTCTGAAATCAATTCGGTAGGTACAACAATCAATCCTTTGTCTTTTTTTCCTCCAAAATTTCTGAACCGCTCATACAAAAATGCAGTTAGTTTGGCCGGGAATGACTGGGGTGGACTCTGAAAAATACTCTCTTCGACATACTGAATACCTACTTCGGTGGTGTTGGATAGTATGACTTCTAAATGTGGATTTTTGGCTACGTCCAATACAGCTCGCCAGTTGTCTTGTGCCGAAATAACCCGACTGATGGCACTCACCGTAACGGCCTCGTCTATGGTTTGGCCGTTTTGTTGGCCTCTTACACAAACTGTATAAAGACCATCTTGCACTATGAACTCGTCGGCAGACCCCTTAGTGGACTTGACGACCACGATACGGCCATTGAAAACACCCTGCTTGTTGGCATTATCAATCAGGGTATCACACAGCCCCCGAAGCAAAACGCCCGTACCAAATTGAAGCACTTTTACTGGCAAATCGAACGTATATTGAGTAGAATTATCGGTCAGTTGTTTTGAGAGTTGCATTAGGTTCATTAACATTTATAAAAACACAAAGTGATTTTTGGGTGATTTTTACTTACAACAGTTACGTTTTTAGAATAATCCTAAAAGTTGTACCCTTGTTTATTTCCGAGTTTCTGATGTAAAGTTTACCACCATGATATTCTTCGATAATTCGTTTGGCGAGCGTCAAACCAAGTCCCCAGCCTCGTTTTTTGGTGCTGTATCCAGGTTTAAATACTTTTTTCCAGCTTTTTTTCAAAATCCCTTTACCCGTATCGGCAATGTCAATAACAATTTCGTTTCGTTGTTGTACCATCGACACCTCAATACTCCCTATACCACTCATGGCATCAACGGCATTTTTACAGAGATTTTCGATAACCCACTCAAACAAGCTACGATTGAGCAGTACGATCTGGTTGGGGGGCAGTTCGTTCAGAAACGTTATTTTTACTTTTGTCGATATACGCCGTTGCAAATAAACCAAAAACGGCCCCACAAGCTGGGCAATGTCTTCGTCTTTCATAACAGGTACAGAGCCTATACTCGAAAAACGGGTAGTAATGGTTTCTAATCGTTTGACATCTTTTTCGATTTCGTCTGTAATTTCGTCCGAATATTGCTCGGGCATACTTCTAAACAACTCTACCCAGCCCATCATCGAGGCAATCGGTGTACCTAATTGATGTGCCGTTTCTTTGGCCAAACCTACCCAAACTCGATTTTGCTCTGCCGTACGAGACGAACTAAATACCAAATAAGCCAACACCGACAACACCAACAACGACAATAACTGAATGTACGGATAGTAGCGCATTTGGGTAAGCAGGGGCGAGTCGCCAAAATAAATATATTGCCTGATATCCGAAATATTGATAACGATTGGGGGGTGTTCGTCTTTGATATCTATAAATTTCTGTTCTAAAATACGCTGTTTGTCGGCCATTTTTAGATTGTCTGGCATATCAATATTTCGGGCATCTATCGGTATGTTGTCTTCGCTCACCAATAAGTACGGGATTCGGCTCTGAATGATGTTTTGATCTACGATTTCTATCAATATCGTAAAATCTTCGGTATTTTCTTCGGCAGCGTGGTTGGCCGAATATTGCAATAACTGAGCATAAAGCCTAAGTTGCTGCTGCTCACGTTTGTCAATGTTCTCGACAATATTGTAGGTATAAAACAACGAAACAATACCAATCAAGGCCAAATTGATACCAATAAAAACTTGGAGTATGTTTTTTTGTTGGTAAATATCTAATAATGGTAGTTTCATCTCGCAGAGGGGCTGAGTTCGCTGAGGGGTATTGGTGTAATTTCTGACACAACAAACAAAAGTTATTTATTTGTTGTGATTAGACAAAGATGGTTTTTCATCGATTTATAGGGGACGAGGATTGCCAGTGAGGACACAGGCAACGAAAATCACCTTTATCTGTATCCTCACTGGGACGCATAGACAATTTTCGTATCAATTATAGTTGAACCATAAAAATTTGTGCTTAGATATGACACTACTCATATTTATCCTTTAACAGTTTGAGTTCCACCTCAACTTTTTCTAATTTTAGTCTCAGATTGTCGTTCTCTAATCGACAGTTTTTGAGTTCTAACTGTGCCTTTTCTAATTTGTACTGCATTTCTCGTTAGTCATAGTTATTATTTTGTTGGCCATGATTTAGCCCTATTGCACCGCTACATTGGTCAAAAAAATTAGAAATATTTTCTTCAAATCCCAGTATTTTGGCCGTGCTTACACCCAATTTTTCCGCAATCTGGTTTAGCCTTGACAATTTTATGTCATTTCCTCGTTCGATTTCGCCATAAGCCAGCACCGAAAGCCCCAGCATGGCGGCCATATTTTCTTGTGAGAGCTTTCTGAGGTCTCTGATTCCCCGTAGTTTTTCGCCAATAGTCATCATAGGTTTACAAAATATATGGTTTAGGTATATGATTTATATGGTTTTTCAGACTACAAAGAAGTAGAATAAAACTCAACTTTGCAATATGTCGTTGGCCACGAATATAAGGTTTTATACTTTGCCTTAAAAAAAGTACGCCGAACAACCGACCCAGGGCGATAGACAGGTGAGGAAAACGATTAAATTCTATACAAATGAAAACTAAAATAGTAACTTCTAAAAGTAGTAATTTACTAAACACCAAATCGTTGTATTTGATGTTGATGGCATCTTTTCTGTTGGTGTTAAGTTGTGATAAAAAAGATGTTGGAGTAGCAACAAACGAAAATGCACTTGTTTTTAACTCTCCACCCGCAAACATAGAAGACGCTTACCAACAAACATTTTCTATGTACGATTACAAAATAAAGCCAGAAGCAATTGGCACTTTTAGTCAAGGCGTGTCGATGATAAACGACCCTGATACTCGACAAACGTACGAGTTGATTACAAAAAACGGAATTATGGACAGACTTTTTACCACACCTACTAAAAACGGGCGAGTGTCTGGCGAAAAAACACTAAATGTTGAGGAGGTAAATAAAATTATTAACTCAAAAGACGTATCAAAACATACTCGAAAACACCTTTTGACGTTTAGTAAAGGAATGGAAAAAATAAAGTCGAAAATCTCTGACGAAAGCTACGATGCTGATAAAGCAATATTGAATGAATTGGAACAACTCGAGAAAAATACTAATAAAGATTCAGAACTCAATGCTACTGAAAAACTAACATTTGCCACAATTACACAAACGCTGACAAAAAACTATAACGACATAAAGAAAAGTGCTGAAAAAGCACAAGCTGGTAGAAAAACTAATTGCTGGATTTGTGCCGTATTTAATGCAGTCGTAACAGTAGTCCTCGTAGCAGTAGTTGTAGCAGTAGCTGTTGTGACGGTTGCAGCGGCCGCAGTAATGGCTGCTACTGGAGCGGCTATATCTGCTGCTGCCGCTACGGTGGCAATTGTTATTGGGGCGGGGTTAGGTAGTATTGGAGGAATTGTAATGGTAGCATATAATTTTTGTTTTGTACTTATAGATTACGGCCAATTTACATCTGGAACTAACATACAGGGTGTTTGGTTTGGACCTTGTTGAGACTAAGTAATACCTTTACTTTCTAAGTACATTTAAGTCAAAATTGGGTTTCGACCACCAGACAAAAGAGAGCCAAGAATTGCTGTCAAACTCTTGGCTCTCTTTCAAAAAAATTGGTATTATTCAAATCAGCTTGTTTAAACACTTTTATCATGAAAACTTGCATCGTCACCTTATTACTTTTTAGTTGTTCATATTCTACTTTTTCTCAAAAAATAGACAGTAGTTATCATGCCGCTGTTGTAATGAAATTCTCTCCTTTGCCATTGTTAGCAGAATTTGTTTACCCTGGACGTATCAAAATAGCGAACGATAGTCTTTTTTTTGAACCCAGACCCTGTACGGTTGCCGACAGAAAGGCTGTTGGTATATTTCCATGTTTAGGTAGTCAGATAAAGCCGATGGCCATTTCTTTTTCAGAAATTAAAAGAATAAGAAATCGGGCTTATTTATTCTTCATTCCAAACAGACTACTTGTAGTTACCAAAGACGATGATGGCTACCTTTTTATAACATATCGGCGTAGAAAAATAAGGCAGGCTCATGCAAGCTACTTGGCAAAAGAAAAGCAAAATATTGCCTCAACAATCATAAAATAAATGTACCAATCGAGCGTAGTTTTATACCAAATATTTGACTATTTCATTCTATTCGTTTTCCAGTTGCTTTTTTGTTTCTGAGCGGCGGTCGTTATTGTTGTATTATTTGGTTTTTGGTCAAATATATGACTTACTAAGGCCGCTACGATATTGATTTCTTCGGGCGAGCTGTCGGCCTTTAATACTTCGGGTATAAAGTAATGTTTAACGAAATGGGTATCAAAATTGCCTGACGAAAACGCCTCATGTTGCATCACAAATTTACAAAATGGCAGTGTAGTTTGTACGCCACTGATGGTATATTCGTCGATAGCCCTTACCATTTTGTCAATCGACTCAGGCCGAGTTGCGCCGTAAGTGATGAGTTTGGCTATCATGGGGTCGTAATAAATCGGAATGGCCATGCCTTGCTCAAAGCCGTCATCAACCCGCACGCCATTGCCCTGTGGCCGCACGTAGGTTTGTAATGTGCCTACGTCTGGCAAAAAATTATTGGTCGGGTCTTCGGCATATACCCTGACTTCCATGGCGTGGCCGTTGATTTTTAGGTCTTCTTGCTTGATGGCGAGCGGTTTGCCTTCGGCAATCAATATCATTTGTTTGACCAAGTCCACACCTGTAATTAACTCTGTTACAGGGTGTTCGACTTGCAAACGGGTGTTCATTTCCAGAAAATAAAAATCTAATTTGTCATCTACAATAAACTCGACTGTACCTGCACCATAATACCCACACGACTGCCCAACGGCTACTGCACAAGCTCCCATAGCTGCCCTGATTTCGGGTGTGAGGCACGACGATGGGGCTTCTTCGACTACCTTTTGGTGTCTGCGCTGAACAGAACATTCTCGCTCAAACAAGTGAATGATATTGCCGTGGTGGTCGCCCAAAATCTGGATTTCGACATGGCGAGGCGAGGCTACATATTTTTCGATAAACACCGCCCCATCGCCAAACGACGATATAGCTTCGCTTACGGCTCTGTCCATTTGTTCGTCAAACTCGGCATCGTTTTCTACAATTCGCATACCCTTGCCGCCGCCACCTGCACTGGCTTTTATCAAAACGGGATAGCCAATTTGAGCCGCAATTATTTTGGCTTCGGCTCGGTCTTCGATGGCATCAGGCGTGCCAGGCACCATCGGAATATTATACTTAGCAACCGTATGCTTGGCCGATAGCTTACTACCCATGACCTCAATACTCTCTGCCGAAGGGCCGATAAAAATCAATCCTGCATCTTTGACGGCTCTCGAAAATGCAGCGTTTTCGGACAAAAAACCATACCCTGGGTGAATGGCATCGACATTGAGGTCTTTACAAATCTGAATAATCTTGTCGGCTCTTAGATACGACTCTGATGAAGCCGCTGGGCCTACGCACACCGCCTCGTCGGCATAGCGCACGTGCAACGAATTACGATCGGGTTCGCTATAAATGGCTACTGTCTCAATGCCCATCTCTCGGGCTGTCCGCATGACTCGTAAAGCGATTTCGCCACGATTGGCTACTAATATTTTTTTTATTTTAGGCATCTTTTTTTATTTCTCAACGTTAATCACCATAAACTACATGAAGTTATCCACAAAATAAATACAGATTGTGAACAAACTAACATTTTTATTGATAATTCAGCTATTTATCTTTGTAAACACTCACGCTCAGTCGGTTCAGATTGTTAAGTGGCCTGCCATTGACCGTATTCAAAAACAAACCTCTGACACTACTTTTATAGTTCATTTTTGGGCTACTTGGTGTGCGCCTTGTGTCAAAGAACTACCTGATTTTGAATTGATTAATAATAGTTTTAATGACAAAAAAGTAAAAGTTATCTTGGTCAGTACAGATTTTTTGAAAGACAAAAATAAATTACTGATATTGGTCAAAAAACAAAAAATACTGACTGATATTTGGCTACTCAACGAGCCAGATCATAATGCGTGGATTGAGCAGATAGACAAAAATTGGTCAGGGGCAATTCCCGCAACTTTGATATTTAATAATAAAAAACATAAAAAAACGTTTTTGGAACAGTCTTTGAACTATAATCGTTTGACAAAAGAGCTATTGGGCTTTTTATGAGTTGGGTTTGTTACAATTTAATTTTTAGGAATCATGAACAATAAATTTTTAATCTCGCTTGCAGTTGTGCTGGCTTTGGGTACTACCACTACTATAATTTTTAGACAAAAAAATGCACAAGCAGCCCCATCTGGATATGAGATTGGCTCGGTAGTTGCTGATTTTAGACTCAAAAACACAGACGGCAGTACCTTTGCACTGTCGAACTATAAAGATAAAAAAGGAGTGATTGTAGTCTTTACTTGTAACCATTGCCCTTTTGCAAAGGCTTACGAAGACCGTATTATAGATTTAGACAAAAAATTTGCAGCCTCGGGCTTTCCAGTTGTAGCCATCAATCCCAGCGATGCGGCTTCTTATGAGGAAGATTCTTATGAAAAAATGGTGGTTCGTGCCAAAGAAAAAAGCTATACGTTTCCGTATTTGAGCGACGATACACAAACCACTGCAAAGGCTTTTGGTGCGGCTCGTACCCCTCATTTATTTATCCTAAAAAACGAGGGCGGTAGATTTACAGTACAATACATCGGCACTATCGACGACAACGCCCAAGACCCCGCCAGCGTAACTAAACGATATGTAGAAGATGCCGTGGGTAATATGCTCGCAGGCAAGCCCGTGGTTACAACCCAAACCAAAGCCGTTGGTTGCTCTATAAAATGGAAAGATGCGTAAGACCTTTACCCAAAAACCCAGTTTTCAAGCATACGTTTTCCATGCTCCGTCAGTACTGACTCTGGGTGAAACTGCACACCTCTTACGTCGTATGTTTTGTGTGTC
The DNA here is from genome assembly GCA_043777595.1 of Spirosomataceae bacterium. Taxonomy (GTDB): domain Bacteria; phylum Bacteroidota; class Bacteroidia; order Cytophagales; family Spirosomataceae; genus JAYVJH01. The sequence goes on along the minus strand of JAYWHT010000069.1, from coordinate 30,014 downwards.
AATGCCATCACACGGTTTTGCTCGTCGATGGCCGTAATGGTCATAGTGGCGGGGACGGTGTCGGTGAGTACGCTCCATGAATGATAACGCCCAACTTGAAACTCAGCAGGCAAACCCTTGAAAAGCAACTCGTTAGGCTCTCTAATAATGATTTTGTCGCTCACGCCATGTAGTACTTCTGACATATTTTCGAGGCTTGCCCCAAAAACTTCACCAATGCACTGATGCCCCAAACAAATACCCAAAATACTTTTGGTAGCGGCATAAGTTCGGACGAGTTCGGGCATGATACCTGCCTCTGACGGAATACCTGGCCCAGGAGACAGTAAAATTTTATCGTAATCGGCCACGGCATTGAGCGTTATTTTATCGTTACGATATACGTCTATATTTTCGTGCAATTCCCGTAAAATATACACCAAATTGTAGGTAAACGAATCGTAATTGTCTAAGACAAGAATTTTCATGTTTTTGATTTTAAAATCCCAAAGTTACCCGATATTTTAGAAATTTAGATAATTATAGATTAAATTTGAGGTCTAAAAAATCAGCCCTCAATCTATGTCATTCCAAATTTCAGACCGTGTTTATCTTGACAATGCCGCTACTACCGCCATCGATCCACAGGTCGTTGAAGCAATGTTACCTTGGCTCACCAATAACTTTGGCAATCCATCGTCTATTCATGGCCACGGGCGCATGGTCAAGTCGGCCATAGAGACAGCCCGCAAAACAGTTGCAGGCTTACTAAATGCCGCCCCTGCCGAGATTTTTTTTACATCGGGCGGCACCGAAGCCGACAATACGGCCATTGATTGTAGCATCGAAGCATACGGACTAACACACGCCATTACGTCGCCGCTTGAGCATCATGCCGTGCTACACACACTCGAACATTTGGCAAAAAAAGGAAAAATCAAACTAAGTTTGGTTAATATTGACTCAAAAGGGGAGATTGATTTGGAGCATTTAGAACAACTATTAGCTACCAACTCTCGCTCTATGGTGTCGCTGATGCAGGGTAACAACGAAATAGCCAATCTGATTGATTTGCAGGTAGTTGGTGATATTTGCGAACGCTATGATGCTATTTTTCATAGCGATACAGTACAAACGATGGGGCATTTTAGGCACGACTTGCAACAACTCAAAACGCATTTTATAGTTGGCGCAGCGCACAAATTTCATGGACCAAAAGGCATTGGTTTTTTGTATGTGGACAGCAAAATAAAGATTCCATCGTTCGTACACGGTGGGGCGCAAGAGCGCAATCGCAGGGGAGGTACCGAAAACGTCTATGGCATCATTGGCACGGCCAAAGCCTTAGAAATTGCGTACCGAGACATGGACCAACACAAAGCCCACATTCAAAATCTTAAAAGACGAATGATTGGCGGCTTACAAGAAAACATAGCTGACATACAATTTAATGGCAACTGCGCCGATGTCGAAAACAGCCTTTATACCGTACTCAACGTAAGCCTGCCACCGTCGGACATCAACGATATGCTATTGTTTAATTTAGACATTGCCAAGATTTCGGCTTCGGGCGGTAGTGCTTGTTCGAGTGGCTCAGAGGTAGGCTCGCACGTATTGAGTGCCTTGAAAGTGTCGTCAGAACGAGCCAATGTACGGTTTTCGTTTAGCAAATATACCACAGAGGCCGATGTCGATTATACCGTCAAGACGGTGGCAGAGTTGTATTTAGAGTAACGGTAGTGTCGCTTATTATCCACTGTCCTATAAATAGACTATTTTGGCACAGAAACCATAGCAGCTATTTCACTTTAAAGTAAAATATATATATCTTTGTGTTATGAAGTTTGAGATTGTCGAATTAGCCGAGTTTTCTGGGACTATAGCATCTGTTTACTCTGTCTGGGTCAATGATTCGGATACTACTCTGTTCGACCAGTTTGTGGTAGAAAATAAATCAAAATACTTAGATGAAATCAGTTCAATCATTGATAGAATAGAAATCATCGGACATCATACAGGCCCAAGAGAGCATTTTTAAACATAACGAGGGCACGTTAGGAGATGGTATTTGTGCTTTGTATGATTCGCCAGATAGAAAATTGAGATTGTATTGTATCAGATATGGCTCAACTTGTATAATTTTGGGGGGTGGGGGTTCTAAAAATGTAAGAGCTTTACAAGATGATAAAAAACTAAAACAAGAGAATTATTTGCTAAGACAAATTTCCAATGCAATAACCGACGCTCTAAAAGAGGGCGATTTGTATTGGATAGAAAACGGTAAAAAATTAGAAGGAAAGTATATTTTTGATGAAGAAATACCATGAACAAGCAACCTAAAAAATACAACAGTACCGTTCTATCAGAGATATTGAACAATCGGAATCCTTTGACTTATGAAGGAACAAAACGAAATATGCTATTGGCGGCACGCATAGACGACGCACTGATAACAAAGGGCTGGACAAAAAAGTACCTGGCCGATACAATGCAAAAAAGCCCATCAGAGGTTACAAAGTGGCTGTCGGGTACACACAATTTTACATTAGAAACTCTATATTTAATAGAATCGTACTTAGGTGTAACACTTTTTGAAGTCCCCGCTCAACGGTTGGAGTATGCCTAAGTGATAGAAAATTCTTCGACTTACCACCAATACATCAGTAAACCCCAACAACCTCCAAATCTTTGTCCAAAACCACGAAGTCAGCTTTGTAGCCTGTGGCAATTTGACCCAATTTATTGTCTAACCCCAGGTGTTTGGCAGGGTACAAACTTGCCATTCTGAAAGCCTCAGCCTTAGTAATACCAACATGATTGACACAGTTTTGGACGGCCTCCAAAAGCGTAATACCCGAGCCAGCTAACTTACCCTCATCGTTCATAAACTGCCGATTGATGTAGTTGGCACTGAAACCGTCAAACTCAAATCGGTGGCCTTTGAAGTGTGCAAAAGTAGCGTCTGAAATCAAAAACAAGCGGTCGCCCATTACTTTTTTGGCTATTCTGACGACCGCATAGTCGCAATGAAACCCATCTACAATAATACTTGCACAAACATCTGGACTGTCTAAAATTGCACCTACCACGCCAGGCTCACGGCCTTCAAGTGGCCGCATGGCATTGTAGAAATGTGTAGCAAGGCCGATGCCTTTTTTGAAGTAGTTGGTAGCTTGGGCATAAGTGGCGTTTGTGTGGCCGATTGACAAAATCAGATGACTATTTAATGCCAGTTCTAACAAATCGTCTGGCCAAACTTCGGGTGCAATCGTCATAACAGTCGGTAGCCCTGCACTGCGCTCAATGATGGCTTCGAGTTCGTAGCGAGTTGGCACTCTGACAATATCTGCACTATGCGCTCCACGTTTTTCGGGGTTCAAAAACGGCCCTTCGATATGTAGCCCCAATACTCCTCTCCTACCCAACTCAATCCAATTTCGAGTTACGTCAATGGCTTTGATAATACGGTCAAAAGTAGTAGAATAAAGCGTTGGTACGAGGTTAGTTGTTCCGTCTTGGCGGTGTGTTTCTACTATATTTTGAAGAGAATCCAACGATAAATCTTTAACAAAAAAGCCCGTACTCCCACCATACACTTGAAAGTCAATGAAACCCGGCACTAAGTCATTTCCCTCTAAATCAATGAGTTGTATATCGGCAGGTAGTTGATTGTCTGGCAAAACGGCTTTTATAACGCCAGCCTCAACTATTACAGCGTGGTTGGTCAGTATCGTTTCGCTGGTATAAATTTGAGTATTAGTGAGAGCGTGCATGATGGTTTATTTTTTTAGTCAATCCATAACGAGTGTACTCCACGAGTTAGATTTTTATTTATGATTCCATCTGTAATGATTGTCTTAGAAGAGGTCGCTTTATCTAATTGGGTATAATTATCGGTCAGGAATTGATTTAACAGTTCAAATAATGGAATACGCTCTACGGGTGTATCAAAAGCAGCTTGAATAAGAAAAAAGTGTAACCCGAACTTTCGTAACTGATTATCATTGTACATCAGTTGATCGGCAGTAATGATACCTCGAAACTTGGCAGATTGTAGCAGAGTGAGTAACTCGCCATTTTTTTTGCCTTGCCAACCCATGAATTGATAAGTATAAACTTGAATTATGTCGTTGTTTAGGTAATGTCTAAATTTGGGGGATAAATCTTCATTGGGTAGTGTATTGAAATGTACAGGCTGGCATCAACTGATTTGCTAAAATACCAGTAAGTTGTTTGGCATCAGTTGGATTTACAGACGGATAATCCTCTAAAAAATCCTGTAAATTATTTACGCCACTCGCCAGATAATCTAAGAGCGTTTTGATAGGTACTCGAGTACCCCTAAAAACGGGAACTCCACCTAATATCTCGGGGTCGATGTTAATAATATCCATAGCACTTTTTTTACTTGAAGAAAAAACAAACGTATTAAACCAATAAATTAGCCTTAGTCGGGTTGGGGTTCACGAGGTCAGATTCTACTAAGCCATCTCGCAGCCGCACAATTCGGTGGGCGTACTGGGCGATGTCTTCTTCGTGTGTTACCATCACAATCGTATTACCTTTTGAGTGTAGCTGGTCAAACAAATCCATGATTTCATGCGATGTCTTACTGTCTAAGTTTCCCGTTGGCTCGTCGGCCAATAAAATACTGGGGTCGTTTACGAGCGCACGTGCTATGGCCACACGCTGCCGCTGCCCACCCGAGAGTTCGTTGGGGCGGTGGCCAGCACGGTTTTCTAAGCCCACATTTTTGAGGGCAATCATGCCTTTTTCAATGCGCTGGGTTTTGTTGAGCCCTGCATAAATAAGCGGCAAAGCCACGTTTTCAAGCGAAGTCATACGGGGCAATAGGTTAAAAGTCTGAAACACAAATCCTATTTCTTTATTTCTGACTTCGGCTAGTTCGTTTTCGCCCATGTCGCTCACGTCTTTATTGTTGAGTACATAGCGGCCATTGGTGGGAGTGTCTAAGCAACCAACGATATTCATCAGCGTAGATTTACCCGAACCCGACGGCCCCATAAAAGCTACATATTCGCCTTTATTGATACTAATAGACACCGATTTGAGGGCTTCGATGACCTCGCTACCCATTACATAGCGTTTGGCAATTTGTTCAGTTTCAATGATTTTCATGGCTGGTTTGTTTGGCTATTATTTCTTTTTGGTCAAGTCAAGGGTGAAATTTGTGTTCAGAACAAGCCCTGTGTTGTACTGAAAAACGTTGCTGTTGTTTACTTCTCTACCCAACTGTAATATTTGTGATAGATAGCCGGCCTCAATTCGTATTTTTTTATTGAACCGATAGCCCAACAAAACCCCAAATCTATTTTGGTCGAAAATATTTTCATTTACATTTTTACCAAAACCAATCAAAATCTCGTCATAAAGTGCCAGATAAGGCGTTTTATCTTCAATGGCTTTGCCTTTGAGCGGTATTTGCATTCTCAACATATATCGAAAGCGGTTCAAGAACACAAATTCGTCTTCTTTCGTCAAGCTGGCATTAGAATACCGCCCTACCCAGCGTTGTTCGAGCATAAAACGATGCGATATATCAACGATTGATACTTTATCGGTCAGTGTTGCCATCTGATAAGCCCGTCGCTCTGTAAAGTTCTTTCCAAAACCATTTATAGCTATTTCGCCATAGGCAAAGGTCTCAATCCGAGCATAGCCAAGCCTCAACTGTACTTTGGGGTTGAGTTGGTAGTTTAGCCCAAGTCGTAACAGATTTTGCTGTGGGTCCGATATAGTGTTGTTTCTACGCCACTGATATTCTGTATGAATCCCCCACTTTGAGTCCAGCTTTATTGTTCCAAAATATCCGTACCAGCCTACGTTATTATAGTTTGAAGTTCTTGTATTTTGGGAGTTAGCATAATTTGCACACAATACAAAAAGCAGGGTGTATATTACTTGTTTTTTCATTTAGATTTTGGACGAGGGAGATTTAAAAGCGTTTCTTGTAAAAATTCAACCTTACCTGTATGAATATCATATACTGCCCCGACAATTATAATTTCGCCATCTGTATATTTTTTGTGCAGTATTGGTTCCAAATCACGCAGGGTATTTACTTGGTCAATCACATTTTGTCTGACAGCATTGTTTACTGGGTCGCCCGGTAGATGTGAAGATTTGGCAACCGCTGGCTTTATCTCGTTTATCAAAGTAACAATGTGGCCTGGCACGTTTTCTGGTCTTTGTACGGCTGCCGCAACAGCGCCACACTCTGTATGCCCCAATACTACAATTAGCTTGGTTTTGAGTTTGAGTGTAGCAAACTCCATACTTCCATAAGATGCCGCCGCCGACACTTGCCCCGCAGTTCTGACAATAAACAAATCACCAAGTCCTTGGTCAAAAATCATTTCGTTTGGCACTCTCGAGTCAGAACACCCAACGATAGTTGCAAAAGGTTGTTGGCCATTTTCCAGTTTTTTGATAGTTTCTGCATCTTGTCTTGGTCTAATACTCTTTCCTTCCACAAATCGCTTATTACCGCCCATTAGCTTTTTTAGTCCAATTCGAGGATTGGCATAAGCTGAATCTCTATTGACAATGTAATGGTCGATACGCCATTGTACTGAATCTATAACAGCATTGACAGTTTCGTTATTTTTTGATTTTTTAGCTCTTTTGGCTTGTGAAAACACTATGCTTTGCACCAACATCACCATAAGGCTGGTCAATATTACTTTTTTAAATTTCATTGATTTTTGTTTAGTTTACGTCAGTTTGATAGTTAATTATATTGGTAAAACGGTGTACAGAAAGTTTACTGCTCGTTTGAATTTCGTAAAATTACAAAATTCATCTAAAACTTTGACGTTCTTTTTCGATTAGCGAGCGTTTGGCTTGATAAATCTGCAAAAACTGCTGATAGTCGGCTGGGCTTGTGAGGGTAAAAAGGGCGTTGAGACCGTCTTGGGCAAATTCAGTAAAACCCAATTCCGTACTTTGCAAAACGTACATTTTTTGTATTTCGACTGAATTTCTATTAAAACGCAATGCCTTCAAAATCGCTTCGTAGGCCAGGTTGGGTTGTTTGTTGGTGTTATAATAATCAGTCGCTTTCTGCAACAAATTGACATCAAACGGGTGGCGGCGTAATAAATTTGGCAAGTCTTTCAGATTAGAAATATCGGACTTTTCGGTTGTTTCTTTATTCAACCAAAAAGCTAATGTTTGGCGAGCAAGGGCTACTTTTTGTGATGTATCTGCTACAATTTGTGATGCCAGTAAATCAAGCCCCGCTATTTTATCGGCACCATAATAATTTATAAAAGCCCGAGCCGTTTCTAAGTCTTCGTACAAGCTACCATTTTTGTCTTGTAGTTTTTGCAAAAGTGCCAAATCGGTTGTATCTCGTTCATAAACGGCACGGTTGTACAAATAAGCAAAGTTACTGACACTAAGGCCAGAGTCGAGCGGTATTGTTATTTTTAAATCTGACTTTATTTTAGTTTTATTCAGCACAAACCTGTTGGCTTCTAACGAGTTATAGTTACTTGTTTTGGGCAATTCTGGTGCTGTGAAAATTGGATTTTTGGCAAAAAACGCCAGTATATTAGCTTCGGGAACTTCGGGGCGCAGGGCGTTTTGGCGAGCCAAATCAAAATAGTAAAAACTCGAATCGGCGATTCTGGTTTTGAAATACAAATAGCCCAAATTGTTTTGTAATTCGCCATTTTTAGGAAACGCTTTTATACCCTCACGAAGATTGAAGATGGCATCAAAAATCAAGTTTTCAGTCATCAGGCTTTGGCTCAGGCCAGCGTAGTCGTGCGGGGTTGCGTTTTTGGTAATGGCCTGTTTGAAGTAAACCCCTGCCGTGGTGTTGTCGCCTTGCGATAGTGCCAGCGAAGCCAGCGCATAGTTGGACTTGTGGTTTTGAGGTGCTTGGGCAAAGGCCGTTTTGTAGTATTGTTCGGCCAAAACATAGTCATTGGCACTGGTATATAAATCGCCAAGGGCGTTGTTTGAAGCAGCATCAAACTGTTGAACCGTCGAAAATTCTTGATACAACAACAACAAAAGTACAGCAACTGCACCAACAACATAAGTTTGTACGATACTAAATCTCAATGGTTTATACAAAACTTTGTGTATTTCGTAGCCTTTGGCAAACAGCGGATAAAAATTGATGGCGACATAAAACACAAACAACAAACCCAACCCTAATTGCCCATAAACGATACTGTCTTCAAAAACAGACACAAGCGGTACGTTGTCGGTGGCAAAGGCATGGCCGAGCGTTCCAAACAAAATCAAAGCCAAACCCAAATACACCCACGCTCCCGATTCTCTAAAAGCAAATACACTTTCGGTACGCTTCTCGAAACTCCAGATACCAAGCCAAACCGAAACTATAAGTACCACAAACGGACTCACGAGCCAGTAGCCTTCGTTGATAGCCCCTGTGTTTTTTAAGAAAAATAGTAACATTGTCAGTAAATATAAGCCGCTCACTATCAGAAAGTTACGCAGACTGTTGTGCGCCATACCAGCTCGCCGATTGGAAATAATATAGACAAAAATAGCTATGATTTCAAATGAAACCCAGCCAATAAAACCAGTTGAAATAACAACAAAAACAGGAAGTGAGTAAGCAGTAAAAGTTTGAGCAGGTAGTTTGGCAGTTGCCCCAAAACCAAAAAACAACGACAAACAAAGTAGTAATACGGCAAAAACAACGATTCGAGTAATGGTTGAAACGTCAGCCCTAAACGCATTGAAATAATAACTAACACCACCCAAAAGAGCAACGACAACCACAAAAGCGGCTTGATTGTCTGTACCAAAAATTTGTAATGATTCGAGATGAAAAAACGACAATAGCCCAATAATGAGCATCATAGCACCCAAATACCAACGCCGCTCAAAAGTTGAAACGGCAGCTACTACAAGCGCAAGCCCTGTCAGATTGAGCAATAAATAAAGCCAAGTTTCCCAGCTATCAGTTACCATTTTGGACGGAATAAATTGCTCTTTGACGATGTAGGCTTTTCCGATAAGCACTTGTGTTTGTATAGAATCGAGTTTTACAGGTGTTTCGTCAAGTTCCGACAGTACGTCCCAACCGACTACGTTGTCGAAACCTCTGTATTGAAACGTGAGGGTAGTGGCTGTGGCCAGTGCCAACAAAAATAAGCAAGCCGAGTAAAAAACCCGTTCAATAGGCCGCCAGTTTTTCCAAAAAAATAATTTTTGCATAGATAGCGCAATAGCTATTTCGATTTCATTGATTCGTAAATGATAGACATATCCATTTTTCTAAGAATAGCATTTGCTCTATCTAATTTTTCCTGAACCACCTCATTACCAGATTTTGCTGGGTTGGGTATTTCTTTATCTTTTTTCATGTTATTTTTAGTTTTGAAATAATAAAAAATTCGTAGTTTTTATTTCTCACAAACGGTTCTGGAATGCTAAATTCATAACGAATTTCTGATCGAATTTGTACAAATGGATAAGGCTTTTCTTGCATCAATCTAATTTTTTTAGTTCCAATATCAGTGCATCTACTTGTTTGAGCGATGTGGCTGGGAAATTTGCAATACGGATTTGACTGTCTTTGAGGCTGCCATAACCAGCACCGACAATCATTCCCGATTTTTTGATTTCTGCAATGATTTTAGAAGACGGCTTCGTACAGTCTGCTACAATAACCGTTCTGGACTTATGTTTGTCTTCTTTCACAAACGGACTAAACAAGTTACTATTTTCTAAAAATCGATAAATAACTTTGGCCTTATCTTCGGTTTGTCGGCGGACGGTCTCTATGCCAATCGTATTTAAGTCCTCAGCGATTTTGCCTAATAAATAAATCAGCAATACGTTGGGGGTGGCTGGGGTTTCGTATTTTTCATAATTTTTCCAGAGCATCGGCAAGCTATTGTGTGCGCCGACGGTTATTTCTTTATTTTTTTGTAAACTTTCGGCTTTTTGCAAACATTTGTCGTTGGCAATCCAGACCCCCAAACCTGCGGGTAGCCCAAATGCTTTCTGAACTGAAAAAAAGGCCGTATCGACCAAGCCGTAGTCTAATTTTGGGTGCGGAGCCGCCGACACCATATCCACGGCCATTAGTATTTTGGGGTTGCGCTGTTTGAGTTTATGAATATCTGCCTCACGCATCTGTACGCCTGAACTGGTTTCGTTTTGAGTAGCGCAAATCAATTCGGCATATTCAGGCACTTGGACATCGGCCCAGTCGAAGCCTTCGCCAAAAGGTTTTTCTTGAATGTGTGCAAATCTGTTTACACCCGCTGCATAATCATAAAATTTTCTTGAAAAAGAGCCATTCACTAAATGAAAACTCTCATGCTCGACACAGTTTAACAAAATCCGCTCCCAAATCTCAGAGGCCGACCCTGTAAAAAATATACCATGGCTATCGGGGATATTCATCAGCGTTCGCAACTGCTCGACCGTAAACTTATAAATATCTCTAAACCGCTGACTTCGGTGCGAGATAGACCCCAACTGTTCGTCGAGGGCTACTCGCAAGTGTTTTTCAAAAGTAGGATACATTTCGGCAGGGCCAGCCGTAAAATAGACGTTGCGTTTCATAGTTTGGTGTGTTTTGAGTTACAAAAATACATAAAAAAAACGTTACCAATTCGGTAACGTTTTTTAAGTTGAGTTACGTTAATTTCAATGAATTTTAAACGGCTAAATAGTTGGTACAAAAAAATGTTTTGACGACATTGCATTTAATAAAATAACACCCTCGACTAACCTTAATAAATGAAAATTACAATTACTCAAATTCTCGCATTTTTTAGACAGTTACAAATACTAACTTGGCTCGAAGTGTTTGAAAAGCTATTTGGTTTTTTTGTAAAACTGATATGGATAAGCGCATTCGTAGCCTTTGGTATTTACATTTACAAAGAATACCAAAGAGACGTTTTCTATCTCAAAGACTTCAAAGTACCCGCCGCTTGGGCAGAACAAGGCTACACAGGCGAAGTAGTAAAAGAGGCTATTTTGGACGAGATAGACAAAATCAAAGAAGAAGCTTACGAACGTTTTTGGGGCAGAAATACCACTGTCAAATCAACACGTAACAAAAACAACGATAACACGCAGATTTTGAGTGATGTTAATGTAGAAGGGTTCAATCTGAAAGTGATTGTAAAGACAGTTTTATCGCTGTTGGGCAAAAAAGATAAAAATATTGGAGGCTATGTTACACTATCTGATAGCTCTCAGACCATGTCCCTGCAAATTACCGACCAGATTACAAAAAAGTTTAGTGTTGGTCGGCAAAAACCCATCAAAAACCTGATTCGTGAAGCTACACTTCATATCATGCGTATCAAACAACCAAGGGTTCTATTGACTTATTATCAAGCCCAAAATGACACCGTCGCAATATTGGAAGCCTATAATTATTTGGTAAAACACAGAGAATTAACCCAAAACTACGATTTTTATCAAGCATCTTGTATGGTATATAATTTTGTGAACGATTTTGACAGAGCAGATGCCTGGGCGGATTCGTTATTGCAAAAATTTCCAAACGAAATGAACAGCTATTTGAATAAGGCTGGCGTTTCCATTTACAGAATTAGGTTGGGTAATCTTGATTCGTTAGAAAAACGAAAATACAATCAGATCCAAGTCGAATATCTAAAAAAAGCCATCGTCCATAACACCAACGACGGCGAAAAAGTACCATTAGATGATGTATATTTACGATTATCGGGCTATTATTTTAGTCAAAACAATGAGAAGTTAGGGGCAGAATATGCCGAAAAATCCAACGCAATTGAGCCATTAAATGCTGCATCTTACAACTATTTGGGCTATGTGTATATCCGCCAAAAAAACTACACCAAAGCCGAACAGTACATCAAAAATGCCACCAAAGCCGATCCAGAAGATGCTAACTATTGGGATTCGTTGGCTGAACTATATGCACTTCAAGGCAAAGATTCGCTGTCGGTGGTGTACATGAAGAAAGCCCTAAAATCGCCTATCAAAGTTATCACAGTTTCTATTAAAGCCTACCAAAAAGACCCTCGCTGGCAAAAGCTACAAAAACGAAAAGATTTTCAGGCATTGCTTCGTAAATAGTAAAAAAATGGGAAACGAACAGTGAAAAACTCTGTGATTATCTAATGTACAAATACTCAAATAGTACTTAAAAAAGGATACCGAATTGGTATCCTTTTTTAAGTACTATTTTACTCTATTTTAATATCGTTTATATGGCAGGGTCTGCTGGTGTATTGGGGTTGTTTTGGCGTTCGGTATTTGGATATGGCATCCAGTTGCGGCTGCGTTCTGCACCAGTAGCACCTGCCGCTGGGCGACCAAAACGGCGACTGTCTTCGAGTTTCATACCGCTCATAAACAACTCTATGCAACGATTGCGATAAATTTCAGTCAAAACGGCATCGGCAGTTGTTGCACCGCTGTATGCTGGCTGTGCTGCACCAATGCCCCAAGCATCGGTTGTTTTGGTCAGTACTTTATTGAGTTCGGCTACTGCACCTGCCAAGTCGTTTTTGCGTGCCAAAGCCTCTGCTCTTATCAATAACATTTCGCCCGGCAAATAAACAGGTACTGGTGTGTTGTTGGCTCTGTAAAAACTCGCAAAACCTGCATTGATTGTCGATGTAGCCGCTGTATAATAAAAAGCCGTGCGGCGGTCGGTAGCGGCTGGCATCAACATTGCTGGTAGTCCAAAACCTACATTTGGCTCGGCTACGTTGCGATTGCTAAATAGCGACTCAAAAAGTGGGTTGCGGCTGGTGTCGTCAAACGACCAAAACGACCGCTTGGTCAAATCTACTTTGGCGGCAGCAGCCAGTGCTTTGTCGTTGTCGCCAAGCATATTGGCATAACGGGCAATGAGTGCCTGTACTGTATTGGCCAAGTCTATACCCGGCACAATACGGCCTATAAAAGTAGCTGACGGCGGAGTGGCGAGGGCGGTAGCGGCGTTTTCTAATGTTGCGATGGCTTCTTTTAGTGCATCTTCACGTGTCGAAAATGTAGCTGCTTCTTCTGATTTTATCGTTACTTGCTGCCAAAACTGGGCCATCGTACCCAAAGCCAATGCCTTGTAAATGGCCGCATAAGCTACAATTCCTGACTTTGTACCTGCATCTGTAACAATACCAATATTTTTTAGAATCAAGTCGGCAGATGCTTTTGTGAGGTTACACTGTGTCCAGACGTTGCGAGGTAGCGAGTTGGCAAATGTTACGTTGTTGGCACCTTGGCGCAGGGCATCTTCGTCGGCATTACCTGCATTCAAAACCGTCAATTCACGTGTTACTAAGCCTGTTGTGGTAGCATAGGCATAGCCAGGCGAAGCCCGACTTACTGTAAATCTAAATTGAAGACCATTACAGAGTGCAATAAGTCCATTTACGTCGTTTACAACTTGTGGCTCAGAGGCCGTACTTGGGTTTACATAACTTTGGTCGGTGCTGCACGAAGCCGCAGCGATTAGTCCTATTACGAGAACTGAATATGTGACTATTTTTTTCATTTTTTTATTTCAAGATTAGAATAATTAGAAACTCAACGTTAGCTGTACTTGGTAGGTACGAGGAATAGGGACGTTTCCGAAATCAATACCACGTAGCATATCGTTATTACCACCTGCGTTGGTTTCGGGGTCATAGCCATTGTATTTATCCCACGAGTATAAGTTACGTCCTGTTACTGACAGTACTGCATTGCTTATTCCTTTGATAGGCTTAGGCATTGAGTAGCTCAAACCTATTTCACGTAGCTTAACAAACGAGCCATCATCGACACGGTATTCGCTGATTGGCACTAATGCAAACACCGAACCACGTGGTGCAGTGCCTTTTAGTTCTTGCTCGGCTATATCGCCAATACCCACGTTATTGCGAGTACGCTTGTCGGCATTAAATACATTTACACCCTGTACAGCATCTAACAAGAAATTGAAACTTAGTTTTTTGTAGGATATATTACTCACAAAAGACCCTGTCCATTTAGGGTTAGGATTACCAATAACAGTACTTATGAGAGCGCCACTTGGTTGTCCGTCAGCCGCACGTTGTGCTGTAAACTGCGTTGGGTCGGTAGTGTTTTGTACGCCTCTTTCACGCTGAGGTAGTCCTTGTGGGGTCAATAGCAATGTGCCATCGGTATTGCGTGCATACGGAAACTCATAAAATATCGAAGCAGGTTGGCCCTGAATCAAGAACACTGGTGCGCCAGCAGGTGTTGGCAAGCCGATAGTGGCCGTTGCACCGCCCAAACTCGTAATTTTATTGCGGTTTTGGTTATACAAAACCGTAACGTCCCATTGTAAATCTTTGGTTTTGATAGGTGTAATACCCAATGCTACTTCAAAACCTTTGTTTTCCATTGAGCCTACGTTGTTTACAATACTCGACCCACCAGATGATGGTGCCAAGGTGCGGTTTACAACTAAGTCGCTGATTTGCTGACTGTAAACCGATACGCCAAGGGTAATTTTGTTTTTCAAGAATGCCAAATCAACACCACCTTCCAACTCGGTCATTCGCTCGGGCTTTACGCCTGGGTTTGCAAACTGGCCACCTGGCAATATGGTGCTACGACCCAAAAACGGTGCTGGCGAAAACTGCCAAAAGCGGTCATACACGCCCAAACCTGTCAAGTTTCCAGCTTGTCCATAAGAAAAACGTAGTTTGGCACTGTTGATTGTATTTTCTAAACCGCTGCTTTTCCAAAACCCTAAGTCTGAGGCTATCAAGCTACCGCTTATTTTTGGATATACTTGGTTGGTTTGCTCTGGCGAAAATATACTCGAACCGTCTCTACGAATGGCTCCCGTCAAGAACAACAAATTTTTGTAGCCAACTGTCGCTTGTCCAAAAATACCACTCACCACAAAGCGGCTCAAACCATAGCCTGCCGTAACGGTAGTACTTGCTGCACCACTCACGGTTTCTATAAACGGGGCTAAGCCTTCGCCACTGGCACGGGTAAAGTCCGTTTGTTGGTATTGGTAGTTGCCGCCCGCAGTCAAACTTAGTTTGATGTCGCTGGTCAGTTCACGCTCATAGCCGATGTTTATATCGCTGTTGAGTAGCAGTGAGTTATTGTTTGCATTTGAGGCAAATCCATTAGGATAACGCTCCAAAGGTAAGCCAGCCGTAGCCTGATATGGATAAGGCTTGATGAGATTTTTGCCTAACTGTGAGATAGCATCTACTCCCAACACCCAGTCAATACTCATTCCTTTGATAGGTGTGAGGTTCAACTGCACATCGTTGATGGTACGGTTTACGGCTTGCGTAAAAATCATATCCTGAATAGTCGATAGTGGGTTTACACGAGTTGGCTCTACGGCCAGCAACGCTCCTGCACCGTCACGTTGGCTCAAATCGTATATGTTGTTACCAATGTTTATTGAGTTAATGGGGCTATAAAACACGTTACCGTTTGCTTTTTCGTTCGAGAAACTATTAGTATAACTCAAACCTACCGATAGCTTTGCCCAATCGGCCAAACGTTGTTCTACTCTTGCCCGCACACCATAGCGGCTAAAATCTACACCCTTTACTATTCCTTGATTTTTCATGTACGAAGCCGACACAAAATATTGTGTGCGGTCAGTACCACCACTTACCGACAGGTTATTGTCTGTACCCTGTGCCGACCGAAAAATATCGTCTTGATAGTCGTACCGAGTTACGTCCACGAGGTTAGTTGCCAAATTTGTTGTAGCACCATCTCTGATAATTGGCACAAAGGTAGCCGCTGGATTGTTAGCGGCAACTGATGCTGGAGTTACGGCACCAATAGTATGTAGGCGCAAACCTGCCCAACCAAACTGCTTGCCAAAGGTACTGACAAACACTTTTTTGCGTAGCTCATTGGTATTGAAACTCGTCGAAAAAGTAACTTTGGGCGCACCAGATTTGCCACGTTTGGTAGTAATCAAAACCACACCGTTGGCCGCACGTGAGCCATATTGTGCTGCTGCTGCCGCTCCATTTATGATATTGATTGTCTCGATGTCGTTGGGGTTGATGTCGGCCATGCGGTTGGTGCTTGGATTGACACCATTTATTTGACCACCCAATGCAGTCTGCGAAACGTTGCTCGAAGAGTTGCTTACTATCACACCGTCAATTACATAAAGTGGGTCTGAATTACCTTGTATTGACTTGACACCCCGTAGTCTGATTGTGATTCCACCCGCTGGGTCGCCTGAGTTTTGGGTAATTTGTGCGCCTGGCACTTTACCTTGCAACGCCCCCGTGAGGTTGGCCGTTCCAGTTCTTTGAAGTTGGTCGGCACTTACTGACGTAATGGCATTGCCAAGCTGTCGACGCTCTGCTTTGAGACCGCCACCTACTACCACGACCTCGTCCAAATTACTGACTTCGTCTTTGAGGCTCACATTGACGGTTAAAGTCGTTTGTGCGCCCAATGTGATACTTTGTAAACTTGTGGCATACCCAACAGACGAAAAGCTAATCTTGTAGCTGCCCGCTTTGGCATTGGTGCTGAGGCTGTAATCGCCGTCGTTGTTGGTGGTTGTGCCGAAGTTTGTACCGTCCAATCTAACAGTTACGCCTGGTACTGCCGAGCCTCCACCGTCAGTAACTTTACCTTTGATGGTATAAGACTGCGCCCATGCACTCATTGTAAACAACGAAAATAGGACTAACAAAAGACTTTGTTGCCAGATTTTGTTGATGAGATAGATTTTTTTTCTCATAGTTTTAAAAAATTATTGATAATGTTAGGTTTGTTATAAAATAGCAAAAACCAGCACAAATGCCTGATTTTTAGTACAAATAAAACACATTTGAATGAGAATTGTTATAAAAAAAGATTATTTTTTGTTATTTTAATAATTAAATTGCGGCTTTTTGCGGCTTTTAGGTAAAAACAAAGCGATGTGATTTTCATTTATGGCATAGGCTTTGGCTGAATCATAACTATTACTTTTGTACAAAAACAATATCAAATTTTTTAGATTATACCTTATGCTACTTCCAGAAAATACTGATTTTAAGATTTTTGTCGAAGAAATCAAAACCCACATTAAAACGGCTCAATACCGTGCTTTGCAAGTAGTCAATAAAGAGCAAATTCAGCTTTATTGGCAAATTGGCAAAACCATAATAGACCGCCAAAACCAATTTGGTTGGGGAAAAAGTATTGTCGAATCATTGGCCCAAGAACTGCAAAAAGAGTTTGTAGGTATCAATGGTTTTTCACCCTCTAATTTGTGGCGAATGAGAAATTTTTACCTTGAATACCACGCATTTGAATTTCTCGCACCATTGGTGCGAGAAATTGGCTGGACGCACAATATCATTATTTTAGAAAAATGTAAAGATGAGCATGAGCGTTTTTATTATATCGAAATGACCAAACGGCATAGCTGGTCAAAAACCCTACTCATCAACGCCATCGAAGCACAAACCTATCAGAAAACGGCCATAAATCAGCATAATTTTGAGCAACAATTACCCACACCACAGGCTCAAAATGCTGATATAATTTTGAGAGACGAATATACATTTGATTTTTTGAACCTCACCGAACCCCATACCGAATCTCAATTAGAATTAGCTCTCATCAATAATATTCGTCAATTTTTAGCTTCTATGGGTGGCGATTTTACGTTTATAGGCAATCAATTTGTTGTACTTGTTGAAGGCAAAAACTACGAAATTGACTTGCTTTTATATCACCGAGGGCTGCAATGCTTGGTAGCTATCGAACTCAAAATAGACGAGTTCAAACCTGAATATGCTGGCAAAATGAATTTCTACTTATCGGCTCTTAATGCCTACCATCGCAAGCCCCACGAAGCCCCAAGTATTGGTATCGTTATCTGTAAAAGCAAAAGTCGGACGGTTGTTGAATTTGCGCTGCAAGACGTTCAAAAACCCATCGGCGTAGCTACTTACACTTTGACAGAATCTTTACCAGAAGAATTAGCTGCATTTTTCCCTACAAAAGAAGATTTTGTCAAAAGAATCGAAGACATTACTTCTGTACTCAAAAGCAATAAATTTACTTCGTCGAATAATTGATAAAAGTAATGTAACCCATTTACCAAATACAAATGCTAAAACAAGAACGACATCAGTTTATTATGAAGCAAATCAACCTTCATAATCGAGTACTTTCGGCAGACTTGGGTGTGTCATTGTCTGTTTCAGAAGATACCATCAGGCGAGATTTGGTAGAACTGGCCGAGCAAAACAAAGTCGTAAAGGTACACGGCGGGGCATTGTCGAAATCTTATCATTTTGAAATACCAAAAAATAACGTTTACGCTTCGGAAGAAAAAAAACTAATTGGCCACAAAACCGTTCAATTATTGTCTGACAATATGTTTGTTTTGCTGGGAGGTGGTACTACTGTCAGTGAGTTGGTGGAGATATTGCCAGTAGATTTGAAAATTACTTTTTTTACGGTAAGTCTCGTTACAGCCCTACAACTCTGCGACCACCCCAATAGCGAAGTGATTTTTTTGGGTGGCAAAATATCCAAATCTTCACAAATTACGTCTGGTGGAGAGGTTATAAATAGATTGGGAGAAATTACAGCCGATTTGTGTATTTTGGGTACAAACGGTATATCGCCCCAAAATGGTGTTACAGACTCTGACATCGAAACAGTACAACTCAAACGAGCTATGATAAAAGCCGCCCGCCAAACTGCCATCGTAACCATTTCTGAAAAACTCGACACCAATCAGCCGATGCAAGTGTGTGGTTTAGACAAGATTGATTATTTGATAACAGAACTAAAATCCAGCAGCGATATATTGATAGACTATCAAAATTTGAGATTAAAAACATTATAAATCAACTATTTGCAGCTTTTAGGTACACATAGCACACAACCCTTTTTTTAATATGAAACTACTATCTGTTTTTCTCGCATTTTTTCTAACAACCAGCATACTGATTGCCCAGAAAAAGACTGATAAGATTACCCAAAAAACACAGCCCTCCATAGTAGCTGAACCATTTAACCCAGACTTGTTCAAAGGCTTGAAATGGCGAAATATTGGCCCTTTTCGTGGTGGGCGGAGCGTGGCTTGCTCGGGCGTGCGCCAAAACCAACTGACCTACTACATGGGCAGCACAGGTGGTGGCCTCTGGAAAACCGAAGATGCAGGTGTGAGTTGGAAAAATATTTCGGACGGGCAATTTAAGACTGGTTCGGTGGGCGCAATAGCCGTCTCTGAGTCTGACCCTAATGTGGTTTTTGTAGGCATGGGCGAGCATCCTGTACGGGGCGTAATGACAAGCTCAGGCGACGGTGTCTATAAATCGACCGATGCGGGTAAGACCTGGAAAAACATTGGATTAGAAAAAACAAAACACATAGCTGCCGTAAGAATCCACCCCCAAAACCCCGACATTGTATATGTGGCCGCACAAGGCGCAGTACACGGCCCAAGCGAAGACAGAGGAATATATCGGACAACTGACGGCGGCAAAACTTGGGCAAAGCTACTGTATGTCAATGAAAATTCAGGCTGTGCCGATTTGAGTATGGACATGACAAACCCGAGAATATTGTACGCAGGTTTTTGGGAACATCGCCGTTTGCCATGGGTAGTGCGCTCGGGTGGGGCAGGCTCTGGGCTTTATAAATCAATAGATGGTGGCGATACTTGGAACAAAATGACAGAAGGACTACCGCAAAAATTAGGCAAAGTGGCTGTTTCAGTATCAAGGGCAAATCCCAATAGAGTGTTTGCAAATATTGAATCTGAAGGCGACAAAGGTGGAGTTTATCGGTCGGACGATGCTGGCAAAACTTGGACTCAAACCAACAAAACCCGTGTAACGGTGGCCAGGGCGTGGTATTATATCGAAATAGAAACCGACCCAACCAACCCAGACGTTGTCTATTGTATCAATTCGCCTGTGTTAAAATCTATTGATGGTGGTAAAAATTTTACACCGCTCCGTGTACCTCATAGCGACAATCACTGTATTTGGATAAACCCAATGAACAGCCAAAATATGATTAACTCAAACGATGGTGGGGCCAATATTAGTTTTAATGGCGGGCAAACGTGGTCATCGCAGCAAAACCAACCTACTTCACAATTTTATAGAGTTATTGCCGACAAGCGTTTTCCGTATTGGGTCTATGGTGGCCAGCAAGACAACACCTCGGTAATGACCGCCAGCCGCAACGACCAAGCAGGCTTGGGCTGGAAAGACTGGACAGAGGGGCCGGGTGGCGAGAGTGCTTTTGTTGCCTTTGACCCCGAAAATCCTGAGTTGGTTTATGGTGGTAGTTATCAAGGTAATATTTCGGTCTTAGATACCAAAACAGGCGCACAAAAAGACATTATGGCACGGCCAAATATTGGACTTAGTGTGATACCAAAAAATCAAAAATACCGATTCAACTGGAACGCCCCAATTATCGTTTCGCCACAAAACCCCAAAGTAATCTATCATGGAGGCAACGTAGTTTTGAAAACAACCGATGGCGGCATAAATTGGCAAGAAATAAGCCCTGACTTGACCCGAAACGACAAAACCAAACAAGAAAATGGAGGCGGGCCATATACCAACGAAGGTGCAGGTGGTGAGGTTTATAACACACTGGCTTATATGACAGCCTCGCCACACAAAGCTGGTGTGTTGTGGACGGGTAGCGATTGCGGTCTGGTTCACGTTACACAAGATGACGGCAAAACTTGGCAAAATGTAACCCCACCCAGTTTGGGCGAAACGCTTATCAACAGCATAGAAGTTAGTCCGCACGACGCTGCTACGGCTTATGTTGTGGCAACTAACTATAAACAAAATGATTTTAGCCCGCAGATTTTGGTAACAAAAGATTTTGGTAAAACGTGGACTAAAATTGTCAATGGCATTGGCACAGAAGACTTTGCACGGGTAGTGCGTGAAGACCCTACTCGTAGAAATTTGCTCTATTGCGGGGCGGAAACAGGTTTGTATGTGTCGTCTGATGGTGGCGAACAGTGGAACAAACTACAATTGAATCTGCCAGTTGTACCTATCACCGATTTGATAATTCGAGACAACGACCTCGTGGCAGCTACCGAGGGCCGTGCATTTTGGATTTTGGACGATTTGGGAGCAATTCAACAAGCCAATACCCCCTTTCCCATTCTGGGGAAGGGGCTGGGGGTTGGGGTTTACACACCCAAAAAAACCGTCAGATTTGATGCACCCGCTGCACCAGAACCATTACCCAATTTAGGTCAAAACCCAGCTACGGGCGTAATTTTGAGTTATATTTTACCCAAAGATATGGATAGTTCCAAGGTATCGTTACAAATCATAGACGGTTCGGGCAAGGTCATTCGTAGTTATGTCAATCAAAAAGACAAAGAGTTTCAGCAATACGAAGGTGGCCCAGCACCTAAGTTGGTGATTTCGTCCAAAAAAGGTATCAACCGCATGGCTTGGGATATGCGCCGTGAGGGTATTGTGGGTGTTCCAAAAGTATTTGTCAATGGCGACTATCGGGGCAGCTTGGTGATGCCTGGCGTTTATAAAGTTAGATTGATTGCCGACAAAGACACCTCAACCACAACAGCCGAAATTATACCTGACCCACGGCTCACGGCTACAATGGCCGACTTTAAGGCACAGCAGGATATTGTGTTTAAGGTCGAAGAAGCAGTACAAGAAATGCACAGTTCGGTAAACACAATGCGGAAAATAAAATCGCAAATTGAATCTTTGAGCGGTATTTGGAAAGACCAACCCGAAATGAAACAACTGATTGACGACGGAAAAACAATTATCAAAAAAATATCCTCTTGGGAAGAAAACATCATTAGCACCAAACAAGAGACGTTTCAAGACGTGATAAATTTTGAAAATAAGCTCAATGCCGAGATGCTCGACCTCAGAGGCCGTGCCGACACGCATGACCCACGCCCAACACAAGGCGTAAAAGACCGACTATCGGTACTTCAAAAAGAATGGGACAATCAAAAAATTATATTGAAACAACTGATAGACAAAGATTTAGCTGACTTTAATACCAATTACAAAGCTAAACAAACGGCTGTCATTTCGTTGCCAAATTAGAAACCAGCAAAGCTAATTAGATCATTTTGGTCTAATTAGCTTTACCCCAGCCACCACCGCCTGGGGTTTCGATGACAATTCGGTCATGGGCATTGGCCTCAAAACTCGTAATGCCAGCTAATTTTTCTGTCAGTCCGTCTTTTTTAATCAATGTTTGCTGTCCACATTGGCCATCTTGGCCGCCTGCCATGCCATAGGGAGGCACGATGCGATGCTGACTGATGAGCGTTACTTTGAGATTGTCCAAAAATTCGATTTCTCGAACAACGCCATCACCACCCGAAAACTGGCCTTTCCCACCAGAGTTTTCTCGAATTTCAAACCGATTGAGGCGTACTTTATAACGTCTTTCCAACTCTTCGGGGTCGGTTATGCGGGTATTGGTCATGTGCTGATGTACTGCCGAACGGCCACTTTGAGTATTGGTTGCACCTGTGCCGCCGCAGATTGTTTCGTAATAACCACCTGCTTCATTGCCAAACAAAAAATTATTCATCGTTCCCTGACTGCACGCCGCCAGCCCAAAGGCTTTGAGTAGCGTGTCTGTTAGCCTTTGGCTCACTTCGGTATTGCCACCAACCACGGCGGGGCATTGTTTGGGGTCGTCTGTAAAAATAGGGTGCAAGAAACTATCTTCTGGCAAAATCACCTTTACACCCTGCATCAACCCTTCATTGAGCGGAATATCTTTATTGACCAATAACCGCAACACATACAAAATGGCAGAATAAATAATCGACAAATTGGCATTAAGATTATTGGGGTGGCGAGCCGAAGTACCGCTAAAATCGAAAGCCCACCAACCCCCAGAGGGGGAGTTTTTTATACTTACACAAATTTGTCGGCCATCGTCCATACTTTCTGTGGCAGTTAGTATTTGGTTTTCAAAAGGTTTTAGGGCAATCTGTAAAGCCTCGAAAGTGCTGGTTTTCAGCGACTTCATGTAGTACTTTACATTTTCTAAACCATGCAAAACAACTAATTTTTGAAGTGCTAACTCACCAGATTTAAGTGATGCCAAAGCAGCATTTATGTCAGCAATATTTTCGGTTAAAGCACGAGTTGGGAATTGGTTTTGGGTAAATAACTGTTCGATTGTTGCCCACTGCATTTCATTATTTTTGACTAAATAAGTCGGCAATATCACCACACCCTCCTCAGCCAAATTGGTAGCACCGGGCGGCATTGAGCCTGGCGTTCGGCCCCCGATTTCGGCATGGTGCGCTCGGTTGATGGCATAACCAATTAGTTGATTGTCAGCCGTAAAAATCCCAGACAGTAGCGTTACATCGGGCAAATGTGAGCCGCCGTATTTGGGGTGATTGGTTATGATTACGTCCCCAACATTAAGCGGCAGTTTCTCTAAAATCAACCTCGCACAAATACCCAAAGACCCCAAATGAACAGGAATATGGGGCGCATTGACCAATAGTTCGGCCTCGTCGTCGAGCAATGCACACGAAAAATCGAGCCGTTCTTTGACATTTACCGAAAAAGCCGTCCGCCGCAGTTGTTCACCCATTTCTTCGGCAATAGCCATAAACCGATTGGTAAAAAGCTCGAGTTCGATAGGCCCAGCCCCCCCTGCCCCCGATGGGGGAGCTTTTTTTAAAGCCCCCTTCGGGGGTTTGGGGGCCACAACCGCATCTCTAAACTCTGTAATCGTTACTCGCCAACCTACTGGTATATAACTGGTTGAGGTAGTATTTAGTAGAATAGCCGGGCCGTCAAATGTGTCATTAGGTCGTAAATCGTCCCAGTTGTGGGTAGTTTTGAGTTTTGAGTTATTGAGTAGTAGAGTAATTGGGTTACTTTGCTGTTTTGTATTTTTATTATTCGTCAATCGTAATTCGTAATTCGTAAATGAAGCCTCGCTTACAATTACCTTTATACTTTCTACTTCAATCGTCAGATTATCAGGACAATAGCCATATAATTGTCTGAATTTTTGTTTAAAAATTGCCTTCAATTTGGTTGTGTCCTGATTCAAATCCCCAACCCATCGAGGAGGGGCAAGGGGTGGGGCTTCTATTTCTATCGTATTTTCTTGTCCTTTAAATCTCAAATAAAGTAACTTGGCTGTAGTTATTATTTCTAAAACACCCTCATTTTTTAGCTTTTCGGTGGCTTCGGTAGTTAGTTCGGTCAAGATTTTATCTAAATCAACATCGCCTAAATTTCGTAAGACTTGCTTACTGGCAATGCGCTCAATGCGTGCTTGACCCATGCCGTAAGCACTCAAAAGCCCTGCATCGTAAGGTAAAATAACTGTCTGGATTCCTAATATTTCGGCTAACTGGCAACCATGTAAACCACCAGCACCACCAAAAGCCAATAGCGGGTAGTCTTTGGGGTCGAAACCCCGAGCTACCGAAATACGGCGAATGGCCTCAGCCATTTTTTCGTTGGCAATCTGTTCAAAACCTTTCAGAAGTTCATCTTCTGACAAATTTTGATTTGATTTTTGCTCAATTTCTACCCTAATTTTTTGTAATACTTCTCTCGATTTTTCAATCTGGATAGGAATACCAAAACGAGAAGCGTCCAATTTACCCAGCAACAAATTGACATCGGTAATGGTCAGCGGCCCACCCGATCCATAGCAAGCAGGGCCTGGGTCTGCGCCCGCACTTTCGGGGCCGACACGTAGTTTTTGGCCATCAAAACTACAAATAGACCCTCCACCAGCAGCTACGGTTTCGATGGCGAGCGTGGGGTTATGTAGTTCTATGCCGTCAATTTTGGTTATAAATTGTAAGTCTAATCGGCCATCAAAGCGAGCGGTGTCGGTACTTGTGCCGCCCATATCAAATGTCAAACAACGCTCAAAACCAAGCCGCTGGGCTATGGCCGCCGCACCTACCATACCGCCCGCTGGGCCACTCAACAAACTATCTTTGGCATCGAAGTTTTGAGCCTTGACCAAACCTCCCGCACTGTTCATTACCAAGAGGTTACTGAGTGGTTGGGTTATTGAGTTGCCGAGTGTTGAGTTATTAAGTTGCTGAGTGATTTTGGTTAGATAATCTAACAAAATGGGTTGCAGATAAGCGTTTACCACTGCTGTTTGGGTACGGCGAAGGTAATTGGTGCTGGGCGAAAGAGTAGATGAAAGGGAAGTATTAAATTTTGGACGTTGGATTTTTTCTTTCAGTAATTGTTCGTGAACAGAGTTTTTGTAGCTGTGCATCAACGAAATGGCCACAGATTCTCCTAACTCAATCAATCGTAATTTGTCAGCGGAACGCCGCCCGCTCGTCATTCTTAAATCGGCAATCACTTCGCCATCGGCGTTTAATCTTTCGTCGACTTCTATCACTCGGTCATACAAAAGTGTGGGTGCTGGAATAGCCAATTGAAACAGATTTGGCCGCTGTTGTGTGCCAATTCTCAACAAATCTTTAAAGCCTTTGGTAACAAACAACGCCACTTTTGCGCCTTTGCGTTCGAGTAGAGCATTTGTACCTTTGGTAGTACCAAGTCGCATTTGTAAGGCTGGAAATGGCTGGTTGATAGGTGTTTGGGTAACGATACGAGTGGCCAAAATCGGGGCCTCTTCGTAATTAGTTATTTCAAAAAAACAGCCTTCACAAGATTCTAAAACTTGTAAAGGCGATGCTAACGTCCAAATATCACTTTCAATTTTTTCGATTTTTACAAATGCACTTTTGCCTACAATTCTAAAACTAAAACCAATCAAAAACGAAGTTTCAAAGTCCCAGTTATGACTGATTCTGATTTGATTGTCAGCAATAAAATCAATAATTTGACCCCGTAAAAAACTACTACTCAGCACTTTGGTACGCAACGTTTGGCCGTTGGGCGCAGTGGCGATACAGTCTGTAAAAGTACCGCCTGTGTCTATCAGAATTTGAAACATGGTTAAACTCTAAATGTAAATACTTACCACGGAAAATAAAATCGCCGCCCTTTGCCATCATCTACTTTTGCATCTAAACTATGTCGCCAGTGTGTGGGTTGTAGTTTTTTTTCCCAGTTAGTCAGTTCTTTTTTCAATGCGCTCACTCGGTCGGGGTAGGTTTGGGCCAGATTTTGGGTTTCGTAAGGGTCGAGTTTGAGGTTTCTCAAATTCATAAAACCCTCTTTTTCATTAAAATCCAATTTCCATTCGCCTTTGTGGATTGCTTTGGCATAGCCAACTCGCCAATATAAGGCATCGTGTGGTGTTTGTGTTGTATCTGACAAATAAGGCAATAAATTAACGCCATCTCGTGCTACATTTTGAGGAATAGGTTTGTCAATAAGTCCCGCAACGGTCTTGAAAACGTCCATCAAACTGACATCTTTGGCGTAGGTAGTGGGCACAACATGATTTTTCCAGCGCATCACAAACGGCACTCGTAATCCGCCTTCAAAACAACTCATTTTGCCACCATAGTAAGGCTGGTTCGTTCCTGCTTTAAAATACAGAGGCGCACCGTTGTCGCTCGTAAAAATCACAATCGTATTATCGTCTAAGTGTAGGGTTTTTAGTTTTTGCATGATGCGCCCAACGGCTTCGTCCAACGAAACAACCATCGAAGCATAGACCCTTTCTTCGTGGTTTTTGATGTTCGTCAGTTTGTCATAAATGCGTTTGGGTGCTTGAAATGGTCCATGCACCGCAGTATAGGGCAAGTAAAGAAAAAAGCGATTTTCTTTGTTTTTTTCTATAAAATCAATGCCCTCTTGTGTAAAAAGCTCAGTTGTAAAAATTTCTTTTTCTCTTTTTGACGGTTTTCCATTTTCAAAAAGTTGATAGACCATGAGCTGATGTTCTAATTTTTCAAAGAAATTGTTATGATGAAAAAACGAAGCAACCGTATCGCTTTGATATGGCGTAAGATAAAACATTCCTGCACTATAAGTACAAAGCGAATAGTCAAAGCCTTGATTTTGAGGCTGATAGCGAGGCAAAACGCCAATATGCCATTTGCCAATGGCTGCCGTTGCATAGCCATCTTCTTTCATAAACTCAGCAATCGTGGTCGTCGAAGGGTCAAGACCTCGGCGTTCGACTTCTGTTTGCCACCAATATGTTTCATCGCTACCCAACTGATGTCCATCGGCAGCAAAATCTGCTTTTCGAGCGTAAGGGTGCCCCGAAAAAGCATCGGTCAGGTGTTCAAAACCATGTCGCTGTTGGTATTCTCCAATCAATAATCCAGCTCTTGATGGCGAACAAATTGGCGCAGAACAAAACGCATTTTTAAAATTGATACCTTCGGCAGCCAATGCGTCAATATTTGGCGTTTGATATTTTGTTTGACCATTGTACGATAAATCGCCCAAGCCCAAATCATCTGCCAAAATAAGCACTACATTGGGTTTGTCTTTTGATGTTTTCGCAATGGCTGGATACATTTTTGATGTCTCAACGGCCAGCAGATTTTTCAAGTAAAAACCAAATCCACCAAGCATCAAAACGCTCAATACCGTCAATCGCCATTTAGAATTTTTAACCAAGCCATAAAGCAACTCGCCAACCATCAAGCAAGGTAGTAAAAAGATAACAGAACGATAAAATTCGTCTTCAAAAGCACCAATAACAATAGGTATCTGTCTTATTTTTAGATAAATACAAATATTCGCAATTTGAAAAATATACCCAAGCAATGTGCCTAACAAACTGACTTTCAGTAGATTTTTCCAAGAAAAAGGGCTGTCAGTAGGTTCTTTTTTTGTCAAAAAATAAATAAAAACCAATAACAAAGAGAAAAACCCCAAAATCATAGCAGTCGCATACACAGGTATAAAATACAAAAGTGTAGAGAGCAATGTGCCTTTGGTGTAAGTAAAAGCAAGGCTAAAAATGGTTAAAGCGTGACAACAGATTCGTTTCATATTGTCCAATAATTTTTTTTTATTAATGAATTTTAAATGGGCAGTCGTCTGTAAAAGTACCGCCTGTGTCTATCAGAATTTGAAACATGGTTACTCAAACAAAAACGGCAGGTGTTCGGGTTTAATTTCTTCGTTGTCAATCGTCAAAAATTCTTCCCAAAACGCTTCTTCGGGCAGTGCGGCACGGCACAATATGGGTTCTTTCTTGACGGGGTGTTCAAAAAACAACCGCCGAGCGTGTAGGTTGATGCTACCGTCGAGATTGGGGCGTGCATAGCCATATTTGACATCGCCTCTGATAGGACTACCCATCGCAGCCAACTGTACCCTGATTTGATGTGGGCGGCCTGTGAGTGGGGTTACTTCCAGCAAAAAATGTTTGTTTATTTCGCCTATTACTCGGTAAGTTAGTTCTGCTTTTTGGGCTTGGGGCGTGGCTTGGTAGTCATAAGCTGTTACTACGTTTCGGCCTTCGTCTTTGATGAGCCAATGTACCAATTTGCCCGAAGCTTCACGGGGTTTGCGCCTGACAACGGCCCAATACGTTTTTTGAATGTCTCGTTTTCTAAACAGTTCATTCATACGTTCA
This sequence comes from Spirosomataceae bacterium, assembly GCA_043777595.1. GTDB lineage: Bacteria > Bacteroidota > Bacteroidia > Cytophagales > Spirosomataceae > JAYVJH01. The sequence continues at coordinate 1,541 of JAYWHT010000069.1, read as the reverse complement.
AGGGCTTTGGAGGTTCGGGCAAAAACCACAATACCGCTCACAGGGCGGTCTATTCGGTGAACTGTTCCCAAAAAAGCCTCGCCAGGTTTGTCGTATTTGTCTTTGATGTAGTCTTTCAATAAATCTAACAAACAAATGTCGCCCGTTCGGTCGGCCTGAACGAGTAGCCCAGGGGCTTTATTGACTATCAGTAAGTGGTTGTCTTCGTATAAAACGTAGTATGGGCGCATTTGTAGTTTCGGCTTAATTGTTGTTTCTTGCACAAAGATACGTTCCTTAGGAATGTAAAATGTAAAATGTAGAATCTAAAATTCAGAACCCAGACTATTGTATGCTGCTTTATAACGTAACGATGTGTGTAGAACCCGCCATTGAGGCCGAGCTGATTTACTGGATGCGAACCCAACACGTACCAGCCGTAATGGCCACAGGTTTGCCTGTTGAGAGTAAAATATTAAAACTATTGACCGAAGTCGATAACGGCGGGGTTACTTATACCTTTCAGTATTTTTTCAAATCGCTCGACGACTACGAGACCTATCAAAACGAACACTCCCCCACCCTACAAAGCCACGTTCAGCAACGCTACAACGGCAAATATGTGTCGTTCAGAACGTTGTTAGAAGAAATATGAATAGTCTTGGGTGTATAGTACAGTGTCGTGGGTCAGTAAAATCGAAATACCGTGTACCTTTTATCAGCCACTTCAATAACGCACCATATCACTCTAACCAACCGTCTTTTAGTCTTATCGTTCTGTTTCCGTAAGCCGCATTTGCCTCAGAGTGAGTTACTTGTACAATGGTTACTTTGTCTTTTTGGTTCAATTCCTTAAACTGTTCCATAATTTGCTGGGCTTGCTCTGAGTGTAGATTACCAGTTGGCTCATCGGCAAAAATTATTTTTGGTTCGGCTACCAATGCCCGTGCAATACCCACCAACTGCTGCTGTCCACCTGATAGCTGGCTCGGAAAAAGGTCTTTTTTGCCCACAATATTAAACCTGTCCAACATATCCGCTACCCGACTTTTGCGCTCGCTGCCACCTTGGCCTTTGTAGAGTAGTGGCGTTTCGATGTTTTCATAAACCGTCAATTCGTCTATGAGGTGATAGGCTTGAAACACAAAACCAATCTGATTGCGGTGTAGGTCGGTTCGGCGTTTTTCGTTGAGTTTCTGTACGGGAGTGTCTTCAAAGAGGTATTCTCCCTCAGAGGCTTCTTCGAGTAGTCCCAAAATATGCAAGAGTGTGGACTTGCCAGAGCCACTCGGCCCCATGATTGACACAAACTCACCCGTTTTGATGTCAATATTGATATTGCGTAACACGTAGCTCTTGCCAAACCCCGCAGGAAAATGTTTGGCGATATTAGTTAATTTTATCATTTGATGTTGTTGTTCATAATACAGACATGGTTTTGACTTATTTTTAAGTACTTGACTAACGGATTGTGCTAATTAAAAGATAAAGTTTTTGACCTGTAAAATGGGCATTTCGGCAATAAAATTTAAAAATATTGCGAATGTTAAAGCTGTTATTTT
>JAYWHT010000068.1:0-39794 GCA_043777595.1 Spirosomataceae bacterium | reverse complement strand
GTTTTAAAATGATTTGAAAAAATTGTTTAAAATTGTTTGTAAAAAAGCCCTGCGAAGTTGCTCAGACAGATGCAGGGCTTTTTGTTTTACAAAGGTAGGGGGTCAAACCGAGATAGTTTTTGGTTTAAACCAAAAAAGCATTTGGTTCAAACCAAAAACTATCTCGGTTTCGTTGCTATTTCGTTACGAACTTTGCTGATAGTTGATATATCCCGATTGATATAGGCTGCAACATCGCCTACTTTCACACGGTTTCCCAATTTAGGGTATAGTTTCAAAAACGCTTCATATTGTTTTTTAGGGCTACGCTCACGGAGTATGTTTGTCCGAGCGTCGTATATGAGTATAAAAAACTGTGATATAAGCCTAAAAGTTAAATTTAACTCTGGATAGTCTTTAAAAAGCCGCTGCAAATCGTCATATTCGATGGCCAATAATTTGCTATTTTCCAATAGTTCGATATGTTCTTTGGACGGAATTTGATGTAAATAGCTGCTAACAGAACACAAAAAGCCACCTTCGTAACCAAACCAAGATATAATTTGTCTGGCATCTGCATCTGCATCTGCATCTGCATCTGCATCTGCATCTGCATCTGCATCTGCATCTGCATCTGCATCTGCATCATAATATACTTTGGCCAAACCTGTTTCGATAAAGTATAGTTTGGTGTTGATGTCGCCAGGCGATAGTATAGTTTGGCCTTTTTTGTAATCCTTAGACGTAATGACCGCATCTAAGGCTGCCTTGCAAGCCTCAGACATTGGAGCAAAGCTTTCGAGGCTTGTAATAAATGGCATAGCTGTAGAGGTTAGTTTGTGCAAAGTAAAGCAGTAATATTTACTTGTTTCAGAGTAGAACTACCTATTCTGTATAATTGTTCGTCAGTATATTAACATTTGTAATAAATCCCAAACAACACAACGGCAGCCAGACTAATTGCTGGACTGCCGTTTTGTGTTTTAAAATCATTATAAATTATCAAGTCTCACCACACCCTTTGCATTGCTACGGGTTTATATCGCTCTATTGGGCTTTTTGAGAGGCTATCCAATGTATTGACTCTGATAATTTCTAAATAGACATAAGTAGCCATTTGGTCGCTAAAAAATTAAAGCGATATAAAAGTGCCGTCGTCTAATAGTGCTACCCCTTTTCTATATTTTTGGCTTCGCTCTATATTTTTTGCAATGGCAGTTACCATTGTGGCACCTTGTCTGTATAAAAAATAATACTATCCCTTATTACAACATTAGGATCATCACTATTAACATATTGTACCTCCTTTTGTCTCCAGAAACCATTAAACAAATACTCAAACGGCCTTTGTAGTCCATAGCTTTTGTAACGTACCAAATAGCGTTACAAAGACTACACTTTACCGAACTTTCTGCACACAATGTCGGTTAGTATTCCGAAACCGTACTATTTTTAAATGAAATTTTTTTGCCTTGTTTTATCTCTTCTGGTTATTGGGTGTAGCACCGAGCCAAGCAACCAAACCAAACATTATTTTGACATCAATGGCTTTATTGATAAACAGGTCAATATACTGAATCACCAAAGGCCGCCCGTTAGTAAGCAAATGGTTGCGGACGGGAAAACTGAGCAAAAGCAAATAGTTGTATCGGACTGGGCCAAAGAATTGGCACTGTTTCGGCTACTCGACCTCAACAAACAAGCCTACACATTGAGTTATAAGACCACTCGCCCCGACTCACTGACCTATCAATATAAGCTCAAACCAAAAGAGAAAGCATCTGTTCAGTTGCTCACTGTTCGACTAAACAAAGATAGTAAAGTGTATCAAATTGAAGCCATTGTACGAACTAAAAATCAGTTGTATGATTCTGAAAAGCATCTGAAACTAAACTGTGGAAAAGATAAAAAAAGTAATTGGTCAATCAAAGATTATTCAATATTTGGCCACCAGAAATTGACAATGACCAATAAAAAAACATTTGAGGTAGTTGGTGTGATATTAAATTGACAAAATCCAAAAAACAGAAAGATATTAAACTAAAAAATGTAAAAATACAGGCTTTTATATTTTTTAGTTTAATATCTTTAGTAATACGTCCTACACAGCCACAGCTTCAAACTTATTGTCAGCTAATGTAACAAAAACAGTTTTGATTTCCTGACGTTGGCCAATATACTGCTCATAGTGTGGCCTATATTCCAATCTTTTTGTAATCGCTTCGTTGTGTTGGTCTGAGAGACCGAGCAACAGCTCTGCACCTTCTCGCACCGCATACTGCCCACCCAAACTACCCGTAACATAATCGGCGTATTGATTGTCGATGACATATTTTTCAAACAACACATTGCCACCATGCCGTACCATGATTCGGACTCCACAGGCACGGGCAATGGACAGGTCGAGCGCATCGTCAAAGAAAAAAGCTACTTCGTGTGGCTGTAAGCCATGCTGTGCCATAAAGTGTTCGAGTGCTTCGATTTTGTTCAGAATCTTAAAATAACAAGCGTCATAATGCTCTCGTTGCGCCAGTTTAAATGAAAGTCCGTTTTTTTCACCCGAAATAATAAACGTTTTGGGTATTGAGCCGTTTTTGAGCCACCAGCCGAAGCGTAGTAAATTTACGCCCATCGAATCGACTTCGTTGAAATTGCTACTTCCTTGATCGTTTTTAGACCCGTCATTAAACACCCCGTCCCAGTCAAACACAAAAGCCTTGATTTGCTGTATTTTTGGGGCTAAATCTTGTGGCTCAGTAACAAACTTACCACCAATATCCATAAAAATGTCTGAGAGTGATTTCATTTCTATTAAAGCCTTTATTTTACCTCCGACTCAAGTAATAATTCTGCCCAAGCCAAATCTTCGGGGGTTGTAATTTTTATGTTTTGATATGAGCCTTCGATGAGTGTAACGGGGTACTTAGAATGTTCTAAAACACTGGCACAATCTGTAAAAAAAGGCTGTTCTTCTACATCATAAGCAGCTCGTAGCCATTCTAAATAAAAGGTTTGGGGAGTTTGAATAAGCCGATAATCTGAGCGATTGACGGCTTGATTGTGGCCATTGTCGCCCACAATGCGTATGGAGTCTTTGAGCGATACACAGGTTACGGCAGAGCCTGTCCGATTGGCTGTTTCAAAACTTTGTGCAATAGTCTTGATAGTTACAAATGGCCTAACACCATCATGGACAGCTACAAGACCATCTTTGGCTTTGATTTTTTTGAGACCATTTTTCACTGACTGAAAACGAGTATTGCCACCTGATGCCGTTACGATGGCTGGGTAAAAATCGTGTTTGTTGCAGAGTGCATACCATTCTTTCATTTGATTGGGTGGCAATACCAAAATAACTTGAATGGTAGCCAAATACTCAAAGAACAGCTCAACTGTGTGCATTAAAATCGGCTTACCACCAATTTCAATAAACTGCTTGGGTATCTTGCGCCCCATACGGCTGCCGCTACCACCCGCCACGATGATTACAAATTGGTCTCTTTCAGTCATTACAATATCAACATTGCATCGCCATAGCTAAAAAACTTATACTTTTCGGCTATTGCTTCTGCATACGCTTTCATAATTAGGTCGTAGCCACCAAAGGCGCAGGTTGTCATCAGCAATATTGACTCTGGCAGGTGCAAGTTAGTGAGTAGGGCATTGGTTATTTTGAACTCGTAAGGCGGAAAAATAAACTTATCTGTCCAGCCTTCTATTGGTTTGAGGTGAGAATTGGCCGATACTGACGACTCCAATGCCTTCATTGACGTTGTACCAACTGCACAGATACGTCGTTCGCCGTCTAACGCTTCATTTACAAGATTGGCGGTTTTTTCGCTTATAAAAAAATTTTCAGAGTCTGTCTTATGTTTTGTCAAATCTTCGACATCGACAGGTCTGAAAGTACCAACCCCTACATGAAGCGTGATTGGTGCAAAGTTGATACCTTTTACCTCCAAGCGTTTCATCATCACTTTCGTAAAATGCGTACCAGCAGTTGGGGCAGCCACTGCGCCCACGTGTTCGGCAAATATTGTCTGAAAACGCTCACGGTCTTCGGGTTCGACCTCTCGTTTTTCTTTTATTTCGTAAGGCAAAGGAGTCTCCCCCAACTCTTCGATGGCTTTCATAAGGTCGTCATGGTTACCATCAAACAAAAACCGAATTGTACGGCCTCTCGAAGTGGTATTATCAATGACCTCAGCCACCAAATTACTGTCGCCAAAGTAGAGCTTATTGCCAACCCTAATTTTACGAGCGGGGTCCACCAGCACGTCCCAAAGGCGCATTTCACGATTGAGTTCTCTAAGCAAAAATACCTCTATTTGTGCGCCAGTCTTTTCTTTTTGGCCATAGAGCCGTGCCGAAAATACTTTTGTGTTGTTAATGACCATTACGTCGCCATCGCTAAAATAGTCGATGAGGTCAGAGAATTTTTTGTGTTCAATTTTTTTGGTCTGACGGTGAACCACCATCAATCGGGCATCGCCACGTTCAACTGGGTGCAATGCGATGAGACTTTGGGGCAAATCTAATTTGAATTCAGACAGTTTCATATATAAAAGTACAACATTAAGGCTAAAATTAAGCCCGCAAAGATAATTGATATATCACCAAATTCGTTCAATATTACCAACTTTCCCCAAAAATATTATTGAGCGGCATTCTCTACAAGATTTAAAGTAAAAGAAAGCGTGTTATTTTGTGGTATATTTGTTTGAATAAAGATAATTAGCAACCGCTTTTTACGTTATTGAACGTTACACAAAATTTGTATTGTATAAATGAAAAGCTATATCCTAAGTGTCGTTCTGAATTTATATTGTATCTCTGAACTAATAGGGCAGGAGTCAAAAACATTAAAAGATAAGATTGACACAAAAAAAGAACAGATTAAGGACAAAAAAGCAGGATTGGATAGCCTTCTCAAAGACACGCCTTTTGGCGTATCGGGAGGGCTGGGCTTGAAAACCGATGTGGGCGCAAACGTGGGTGGAAAATCTATTAAACCAGCCGATGTGGGCAAGTTTTTTACTGAAACATTACCCGATTTAGGTCTTAAAGTCAAAGAAATTAGAAAAAAAGAGAAAGCTCAAAAAGAAAAAAGAAAAAAACTACACACCGAATACGAAGGATTAGATATCTATCGAATCGTAGAAAGCACCAACAACGGTAATAGATCTGTACAAGTTGAGTTTCATGTACTAAAACAATACCAAAAACCCAGCAGCTATGCACCAGAGGCATATTGGTACAATACCAAAACTCGGACAATATCAAAATCGGCACTTGATGAAGACAATGCGCTCATAGTACATGGCCCCTACAAACGCTATGTGGACGGCGCACTGATGGAAGAAGGCAATTACTATGTTGGCACAAAAGATGGCCGCTGGGAGAGTTACGATGCCAACTATATGCTTTTGGATAAAACAAAGTGGCTGCGGGGGTTTCCGATGGAGTCTGTCGTTAGTTATTATGACTCAGCACATACCAAAATCAAAGAAGTAGTACCGATTCAATATGGCAAGCTTAAGGGCGACTATGTAAAGTATTATGAAACAGGCCAGCTCATGGCCAAAGGACAGTACGACAACGATATAGCAACAGGCTTATGGACGGAATATTACCCACTCAAACGCCAGCGCAAAAAAGTAACCCGTTATGCCCGCTACTGGTATGACGACGAAACAGATGGCATATTGATAAGCGAATGGGACGAAAAAGGAAAACTCATTTATGAACGCCCCAAAGAAAAAACTACCGAAGATACTGAAAATTAAGCCTTTGTATGAAAAAACTGTCATTTGTCATCAATCATAAGTCATGGGTCATGAGCCACTCGCTGTTTAGTGTGAATAAGCGAATTGTTGCACTTTTTTTATTTTTCACTCTTCATTTTTCACTATTTACTATTCAGGCTCAGATAGCTAAACTTTCGGAAGACCCTACGCAATTTGTGGCAGATGTTCAACGAATGATGTCGGTCGTTGTCAATCCAGAGTACGCCAGAGCTACCAAAAACTTAGAAATTATTTGGTTGGATAGCCGATTGACTGCCACACATCAAAAAACCATTATTGCTACCTCTCGCCGATTGGCAGCCAAAGGCTATAAAGCCAGCATACAGTTTCAGTTGTATTTCAATAGTATTTATGCCAACTTAAACGGAAAAAATGCCGATATATCTGCCCTCGACAGCTACCTCAACACGACTGTTCAAGTAGTAGATTTATATGACGGCAAAAATATCATTAAGTTTTTTGAAACAGCCACTAATTTATTCAACGACAGGCTTTTGTACAACACCAACTACAACAAATTGTATATTCAAGGTGGTACGTTTACGTTCAGAATGAGTGATGCAAACTCAGAACTAATCAAAACAGTAGAAAGCTCAAAGACGGCGGCCAGCAGTGATGGCTGGGGCAATGTAACGAGCGATACAACCAGCGATGGTATGAGTAGTCCAATATTTTATCAAAAAAAAATTATACCCAATTTATCGGGGGCAATTATTGATTTTAAAAACGTAAATTTAGCTTTTGTTACCCAAAATGACTCTGTTTTTTTGACACAAACCAGCGGAAAAGTAGTAGTCAAGGAGGGGATTTGGGTTGGTACAGGGGGTAAGTTTGACTGGCAAATCGCTGGCGACCCCTCTGTTTATGTTGTTTTGAGTTTATATAGCTTCAATATCAATACTCCCAAAATTAGTGCTGACGACGTAATGCTGCATCACGATAAAAAATTAGCCAAGCCAATCGAAGGTGCATTTGAATATGAAAGCAAACGGCGGCCAAAAGCACAACCTTCTTCTTTTCCACGGTTTATTTCTTATAAAAATAATGCCATTTTACGCAGTTTGAGCAAAAATGTTCAGTACAAAGGCGGCCTGTCGCTAATTGGTCTCAAAGAGTCGAGTGCATCATTGAGCGACGAGCCTGCAAGTATCGAGGTTTTCAAGAACGGTAAGCGAGCTTTTGTATCGACCAGCCGTAGATTTGAACTCAGCGATACGCTCATTACCTCACCCTTAGCGAGCTTTATGACCTATATCGGTGGTAGCGATTCGCTTTACCACCCTGGCGTAAAGCTATCATACAGCGAGCCAAATGGACTTGTAAAATGTACAAGAGCAGACGGAACGGGCTTTAAATTTACCCCTTACTCCAATTCATATCACAAAGTATATATTGAGGCGGAGATGATGCGTTGGAATTTTACTAAAAATGAACTTGAATTTTTGATGATTGGGGGCCGTACCGTAATCCCAATCAAATTAGAGTCGTTTGGTTTCTTTAAACCCGAACGTTTTAGAGCTATTAGTCAAGAGTTTGGTATGCACCCACTTTCGATGGCCGCCAATTATATGATTAAACAAAAAGTACGCAGTTTTTTGCCCGAAGATTTAGCCGCTTACTACAAAAAAGAAGCCAATGTAATGCGTGGAATGTACAATCAGATGTTTCAAGCGGGTTATTTGAGCATAGACAACAACGGCGTGTATAGTTTCAGTCAAAAGGGGGTATTGTATGTATTGGCAAACAATAAACAAACAGATTTTGACAATTTTAAAATAGAAGCACTCTATGCCGCCAACGATAACACAGCCAATGCTGCCGTCAATTTAAAAGACAACGTACTGACTATTAGAGGCGTATCTGAATTTGTGATTAGCGATTCATTAAAAATCATGGCTTATCCTTCTGACAAAACCGTTAGAATGTTCAAAAACCGAGATTTTATGATAAACGGCCTTTTGACGTCTGCCAATTTTAAGTTTACAGGTCGAGATTTACAGTTTAATTATGACAAATTTTTTGTTGATTTGAACAAAATAGACAAAATTACATTTGTTCCAAAAGCCGCTTACGACAAAGGAAGCAGTGCAGAGGTTGGAGGTGATGTAGTGTATGAAAAATCTGGCAGAATTTATTTGAATGACCCCAAAAACAAATCTGGTGCGGGCAAAAATTCAGTCTTTCCACGTCTGACAGTTCCCGAAGGTATGACTGTTTACTTCGACCAGCCCGATAGGGGCGAGTTGGTTTACAACAGAAAAGTACTTTTCAAGATTCCGTCTATTGACTACGACAGTCTGGGGCTTCAAGACATCGTGTTTATTGGTACGTTTAGTTCAGACGGTATTTTTCCCGAATTTAAGGCACAGCTAAAATCTATGGCCGACAACTCTCTGGGTTTTGTATATACTCCACCAGCTCTGGGCTACGACGTATATGGCACTAAAACGCACGTTAAGTTCAATAAAGAAATTACGATGGATAAACTGGGGCTTAGAACTGAGGGCGAGATTACGCATTTGAGTGCAAGAATACCTACGCAGGCCATGCTTTTTACGAGCGATTCGCTCATAGCGACGGGAGCAGAGGCAGAAATCAGGGAAGCTACAATCGGTAAAGCATATTTTCCAAAGGTGGACTTACGCAATTTTACGATGAAATGGCAACCCAAGCAAGACAGTATGACGCTGACGACAAAAGGTAATTTCTTTAATTTTTACAGTGGAAGTACCAAATTAGAAGGCCGAGTTGTGCTGAGATCTTCGGGGTTATATGGCAAGGGATTCTTGAAACGTACCGATTCAGAATTGACCTCGCAAGATATTAAGTTTAACAAAGAAGGGTTTTTGGCTGGAAATTCTGAATACAAGATTTTATCTGCCGAAAACAATCCCAGACCTATATTGTTGGGCAAAACTGTTGATGTTGATTTTAATATTGTAAAGGGATTGGTAAACATATCGTCAAACGACCGAAATTTTGAGCCTGTACCAAGTTTAGAGTTTCCTTTTGCAGCTTACAGGACATCTATAAGCAGGGCGCAATGGAACATCAATGCCAAGATAATTGCTATGAAAGGCGATGTCAAGACGTCGAGTTTTACCTCAACTGCACCCGAACAAGACGGGCTAACATTCAATGCTTCGGCAGCTTTGTACGAAATCGAAAAAATGACTTTGAACATCAGCGGAGTGCCATTTATTAAGTCGGCAGATGCCAAGGTAATTCCCGAAAAAGGCTTAGTAGTTATTCGTAGAAATAGTGAAATGATGCCTTTTCAGAAAGCCAGATTGGTCTTAGACACCCTGAACGAATACCATCGTTTGAAAAATGGAAATATTCAGATAGTGTCTCGCAATAAATTTATGGGCGATGCAACCTATCTTTATACAACGGTCTTGAACGATACGATTCCTGTCAAGATGGGAAACTTTGAGCTGCGCCAAGCCGTGACACTTGCTTCCAATGACAACAAAAAAAACGGCACTAAAAAGCAAAGTAACTTCTACACCGTAGCGCGTGCCGAAATCAACGAAGCCGATAAATTTGTGATAGCCCCCAAACTTCAATACAAAGGCCGAATGACAATGCTCGCTCCCGAAGCCAATTTACAGTTTGACGGCTATGTGAAACCACTCATCAAGCCACGTTCTTACTTAGTAGCCTCTTGGGTACAATTCAAAGAAAACCCTTCAAAAAATATCAGTCTAAAAATTACCCCAACCCTAAAAAATGAGACGGAACAACCTATATCAGTTGGTTTATATTACAGAAATGGCGTAGAGGGGCTTTATTCTACCTTTTTGTCGCCCCGAGAAGCACGTAACGATGTGCCTCTATTTACGGCCAATGGTCTGTTGAGCTATGACGAAAAAGCAAAAGTCTATAAAATAACACCAGCACCCAAAACCAAAGATGAACTGGTGGACGAATCTGAAAATAATTATACATTTGACGACCAAAAAGGAACTGTCAGCTATTTTGGCCGCATGAACATTGTGGGAGAGCGTGGCGTGAAAGAAGGCGAAGAAATGTTTTTGTCGGCAGGTTCAGTTCAAGCTATTTTAGACAGTAGTTCTTATAAGTTCAATACACTGTTGTCTATGAATTTTCCAGCCAGTTCGACAGTCATGAAAAGAGTAGGGGAGACCATCGTAGCAACCAACTTAGAAGAACAACACAGCGATGCCGCCGAACCAGACTGGGATAGGCTTAGAGCTAAACTCTCGCCCTTAATAGGCAAAAAACCTGCCGAAAGCTATGTAAACCGTGCCGCTGGCAACTATCGAGGGCTGGCTGAGGCTTCACCCAAAATGGCTGCTACGATTGTGTTGTCGAACGTAAATCTAAAATGGTCGCCTATTCAAAACACGTTTTATAGTATTGGCAAAATTGGGGTTTCTAATTTGGGTAGTACCGACATCAATGCTCAAATGGAAGGAATGTTAGAGATTCGTAAAAACCAACGAGGCGATGAAATAAGTCTCTATATCGAAGCATCGCCCGAGGTTTGGTATTATTTTGATTGGCAAGATGGCAAATTAGCCATGGTTTCGTCTATTCAAGAAGAAAACGACTTGCTGACAGTTAAGTCAAAAGGCGAGAAAAAAGAAGCTGCCATAATTGCGATTGAAGCCCCCGAAAAAGCATTATTTGTCGAACGATTTATAACACTCTATCGCCCACGTGCGCCAAAGAAAACGACCGCCAAAACCAAAACAACTTCACCAGCCACCAAACAGCCCACCACAACTCCAAACAGCAAAAAACAACCTACGCCAACAGTAGCGGCTACACCAGTTGAAGAAGAAGCCATAGAAGAAAAAGCCAAAGGCAAAGATACCAAAACGACAACAACGGCCAAAGACACCAAAGTTGTAACGACCGACCCCAAAGCTAAAAACGGTAAGACTGTGCCAACCAAGGCCACCAAACCGAGCAAAAAAGAAGAAGAAAAAGAAGGTTTTTGAAAAACAACTTTTTGTAACTAAAAACGTGACCTCGACGGGAATCGAACCCATATCAAGCGTTTAGGAAACGCTTATTCTATCCGTTGAACTACGAGGTCAATTTGTTTGCTGCGCTACAAAGGTCTAAAATTATTTTTTATTTTTAGACCTATTCGTCTTGAAATTCAAAATTAGTTACACCAAGCCAGTTGGGATATATCTCAAAATGTTTCTTTTTGACCATATCAAGCATCAAATTACGCAATTCAGCGATATTTTCTTTTTGTTCTGCCGAAATAAACACAACGGCCAAATCTTTTTCATTGTCGCTGTTTTTGGCTAAATAACCTCGCTTTAAAGTCTCTAAGGTACTTTCTTTGGTTGGTTTTACTATTATCTCTTCGCCAGTTTCGGTCTTTATTACTTCATCAAACGTACTTTCTGATGGCACATACACATCTATCTTGTTGAAAACCACTATTGTTGGCTTATCGGCAGCTTTGATGTCTGTCAATGTCTGGTTTACTACCGCAATTTGTTCTTCAAAAGAATTGTGCGAAATATCGACAACGTGCAATAGTATATCGGCTTCTCTGACTTCGTCTAATGTCGATTTGAACGACTCGACCAACATTGTAGGCAGTTTACGAATAAAACCCACGGTATCTGTCAATAAAAACGGTATACCGTCCAGTACCATTTTTCTGACTGTCGAGTCCACGGTTGCAAATAGTTTATTTTCAGCAAAAACATCAACCTTGGCAAGTCGGCGCATGAGTGTAGATTTGCCCACATTGGTATAACCCACCAACGACACCCGCACCAATCGATTGCGCTCTTTGCGTTGGGTTATGCTTTGCTTGTCTATTTTTTCGAGTTTTTCCTTCAAAAAAGCAATACGGTCTTGTACTATGCGGCGGTCGGTTTCAAGTTCTTTTTCGCCTGGCCCACGCATACCTACACCACCTTTTTGGCGACTAAGGTGCGACCACATTCTGGTCAGTCTCGGATAAATATACTGATACTGAGCCAGTTCTACCTGTGTGCGAGACTGTGCCGTTTGCGCTCTCATCGCAAAAATATCTAATATCAACAACGACCTATCAATTACTTTGATTTCAGTAAATTCTTTTTCTAAATTTCGTACCTGCGATGGTATCAGGTCGTCATCAAAAATAATAATATCTACTGGGTTATCAATCAGGTAAGTTCTGATGTCTTCCAATTTGCCTTTACCCACAAAGGTACGGTGATCTGGGCGTTCGAGACGCTGCGTAAAAACATGAAGCGTCTTGATTCCGAGCGTTGCTGCCAAAAATTCTAATTCTTTCAAATATTCTTTGGTTTGCGCTGGCGTTTGTTTTTGGGTAGCTACCGATACCAAAATAGCCGTTTCTTGTTTTTTTGCGTTTGAGATCATACTTATTTTTAAGCCTTCAGTGCTGTATTCGTTTCAAGACTTTGACAATGATACGACAATAAAAGTTACCGACTCATAAACTTATGCTTGTTTTTATGGAAAAGTCTGTAAATTAGCAACATAAATGAAGAACTACTATGAAAAGATATTACTTTCTGTTGTTTTTTTTAATTACAACCCTCACATCAACGGCACAGTTTAAGTTATTCAACGGCAACTGGTATGCTGGCGGCGAGGCGGGTATATTTAACAATCAAACTCGCATGATAACTGGTGAGTTGGGCAAATATACGGCTGGCAGTTCTGGCATTTTAACAGTCTATGGCTTCAAAGTAGGTTACAATTATACACCATCGCTCTCGATTGAAACTGGTATTTCGGCTCTGCCACTCAATCTTGTTTTTGTTTATCAGACCGACAAAGTGGTAGGCGGCAACTATCTCAACTTTATAGCTCTACCGATTCGTATAAACTATAAAATTTATGCGCTGAACAAAAAAATTGAGGCATTTACATCACTGGGCTTTCAATATATTTATCATAACCCAACTGACATACAATCATTTAGTGGCAAAATCATTGCCACCAAACATACATCACCCGACACACTTTCTTACACTGGTTCGGTTGAGGTTTTGCGTCGAAATACTTTTAATGCAGAGTTTGGAATTGGTGTTAATTGGACGCTGTCCAAGCGTTGGACTTTGACAATATATGGGCGACAGTCTGTTGGATTGATGAATGTAGCTTTGGTCAATGTATCGATCAAAGACAACCAAAACCCAGTCGAAGCTGCACAGTTTTTGAGCCGTGGCACGGGTTTAAGTATTGGTTTTGGTGTTCGCTATAACTTCAAAACAAAGTAAATTTATCAGAAAAGCTACAACTCTACAACAACTTTACCAATACTCTGCCCAGAAAGCTGATACTCGATGGCATCAAAAATACCCTCTATGCCTTTGAATTGGCGTTTTTCTAATCTTACTTTCAATAGCCCTGACTTGTACCAGTTCATAATTCGTCCGCTGGCACCGTCTTGAAATTCTGAATATAGCGCATTTTGAAAACACCGTATTTGTGCCGCTTTCCAATAAATTTGTTCGTAAATTCTGGGTCGATTGATGCTCTCGGGCAAGCCAACTTTACCCATATCGCTCGCATAGCCGGACACAACCAATCGACCACGAATGGCGAGATTCTGAACCAAAACGTCAAATAATTCACCCCCTACTGTATCATAAATTAAATCAATACCCTTGGGCGCAAGTATTTTTAGTTTTTGAGTCACATTTTCAGCTTTGTAATCAATAACGCCATCGCAACCCAATTCACTCAAAAACTTCGTTTTTTCTAATCCTCCACAAATTCCAATAACACGGCAGCCTCGCATTTTGGCAAACTGAACTACAAACTGACCCAGTCCTCCTGCCGCAGCCGTAACGGCTACCGTTTCGCCGTCTCTGATTTGCCCTACTTGCTCCAAAGCTACCAAAGCCGACACGGCCGTAGGCCGCAAGGCTACATAGTCAGGATTAAGGCTCGGGATTTTCCATACCTTTGATACCTCTTCAACTTGGTATTCTTTGTATGATTGGGTAAATCTGGTTGTAGAAACAAAATCACCAACTGACAGACTATTAACATCTTGACCTATTTCAATTACCTCTCCAATAGCCTCCACTCCCAAATCAAAAGGCGGGTTAAGCAATCTGTAAGGCAGTTCGTCTCTAATTACGGCACGGTCAAAAAGCCCATTGATACCCGCAAATCGGTTTTTAATAAGTACTTGATTCGACAAAATTGGTTGTATTTGTTCTTCTACAATTCGAGTGCCTGCTCTTACTGAGTCGGCAATCTGATATACTTCTATTTTTCTTGAAATCATTTTTTCATCATTTTCTGCATCATAACCCATTCTCGACCAGCAAAATCAGCCTCAAACGTCTCCAAACAACCTCTGTCTTGTAGCGTAACGTAGCAAGTTTTGCCTTTATCGCCCCCAAAACAAATATTAGATACGTTTTTTCCAATGGTTTTTATTGTCTGAATCACATTTCCCTTTGGAGACACCACCACAACTTCGCCTTTACCCCAACGAGTGATGTATAAATTACTTTTTTTATCGCAACGCATACCGTCCATACCTCCATCGTCAAAATGAATGAGTAGTTTTTTGTTTGCTATTTGTCCATTTTTCGATAACTCAAACGCCCACACATTGCGCTGTACGCTTTCGTTCACGTAAAGCGTTTTTTCGTCAGGGCTTACCTCTATGCCATTGGTCGTTCCCATGTCGGTGGCTATTTTTTCAGATTTACCATCTGGAAAAATATGCCAAACCTGCCCCGTCGATGTCTTCCAGTTGGGGTCTGAACAGAAAATATGGCCACTTTTGGTAATACACAAATCATTAGGTTGATTCATTTGGTCGTTGTGTGTATGGATGGTTATATTTTTTGTTAAAACATTGGCTTTCAATATATTATGTCCTGTAAAGTCTGCTACATAAAACGTGTTTTTGTCTCCAAATCTAATGCCATTCCCTGTACTTCCTCTGGGCAAAGTAATAAATAGTGATACCTTACCATCTTTTGTTATTTGGGCAATAGTGCCATCTTTTTGATAATTTACGGCATAAACCACACCATCTACCCCAACCGACGGCCCTTCACAATTTGTAGTAAATTCGTGTTTGGGGGTAAAATCAACTGTATTTTTTATTTTAATTTGAGCAAATAACAAATTGGAAATCAGTAGGGTAGAGGCAAGTAATATTTTTTTCATTTTCACAATATTTTTAGGCAATTTACAAACAAAAATTAAAATAATTCGTTCTATATTTGCAAAACAGTATGCGTGCATACTATTTTTATTTCAAAACCATTAAAAACCAAATTTATATGTCAAAATATTTCAGCCGCCGCAATCTTGATTTTTTGCTTCACGAAGTTTTTCAAGTTTCCGACCTCACCCAATACGAGCGTTTCAATGCACATGACAAAGAAACAATCAGCATGACGATTGATGCCGTTACACAGATTGCCGATAACCTAATGCACCCATATTATCGAGATATGGATCGCAATCAGCCTGAACTCAAAGATGGTAAAGTAACGGTTCACCCAAAGGTCAAAGATTATTTGAAAGCCATGGGCGATGCTGGTCTGATTGGCATAAATTTTTCGTTTGAAGACGGCGGCCAACAAATGCCCGAATTGGCGGCTTCGTGTTTGGGTTTTATTGTTATGGCAGCCAACAACGGCATGATGTACACTGGCTTAACTAACGGTGCTGTTGGTTTGATTTTATCTTTTGGCTCTGACGAATTAAAGAAAACATACACCGAAAAAATGCTCGCTGGCAAATGGCAAGGTACTATGGCTCTGACCGAACCACAAGCGGGCAGTTCATTGTCCGACATTACGACTTCTGCAACTCCAATGCCTGACGGAACGTATAGATTAAAGGGACAGAAAGTGTTTATTTCGGCAGGTGACCACGATGCTTGCGACAATGTTGTTCATCTTATGTTAGGCCGTATCGATGGCGCACCTTTGGGTACAAAAGGCATTTCGCTTTTTGTAGTTCCAAAGTATAGACAAGGTATCGATGGCCAATGGAATGTAGAAAACGACGTTACATCAACTGGTATATATCACAAACTTGGCCAGCGTGGCGTACCTGCCATGCACCTGACCTCTGGCGATCGTGGCGACTGCCATGGATATTTGGTTGGTGAAGCTAACAGGGGCTTGCCGTATATGTTCCAGATGATGAACGAAGCCCGCATCGGCGTTGGTATGACAGGTGCAGCCATAGCCTCGGCAGCGTACTGTGCATCACTTCAATATGCCAAAGAACGCCCTCAAAGCCGTCGTCTAAATCAAAAACACGCCCTTGACTCACCACAAGTTTCTATTATTCAGCACCCAGACGTGAAGCGTATGCTGTTGATGCAAAAAGCGGTTGTCGAAGGCTCTCTGTCAATTTTGATGGAAGCCTCTCGCTATTCAGACTTAGTACACGTTACAGAGGGCGAAGAAAAAGAAAATAATCATTTGTTACTCGAAATATTAACCCCAATCGCCAAAACATACCCAACAGAGGCAGGTATGGCATCGGTAAGTAACGGTTTGCAGGTATTGGGTGGATATGGTTTTACTGAAGACTTCCCTCTGGAGCAGCTTTATAGAGATATTAGAATTACGCCAATTTATGAAGGAACTACTGGCATTCAGTCGCAAGACTTGTTAGGTCGCAAAATAACGATGAATGGTGGAAAAGCCGCCAAATTGTTGTTTGCCGAAATAGGTAAAACGATTGAAGAGGCAAAAACACACGATGAACTTAAGCCTTATGCCGCTTTACTGCAAACCGAACTTAAAAGCGCAAATGAAGTAATAATGAGCTTATTACAATATGCCATGAAAGGCGACCACGAACGTTTTTTGATGGACGCAACGCTATTTATGGAAATGTTTAGTATTGTAACAATCGCTTGGCAATGGCTCAAACAAGGAATTGTGGCCAAAAACGCTATGCTAATACAAAATCCAGAAGGCGATGAGTTGGATTTTTACGAATCAAAAGTTCATACCATGAAATACTTTTTTCATTACGAAGTTCCAAAAACCCTCGGCCTCGCCGTTCGTTTAAAAGACACCGAAGTACTCACTATCGCTACTGAGAGAGAGTTTGCTCTCTAAATAATTATCAAACGGTCTGGATAGGCTCAAAACCTATCCAGATTTTTTGTATCTTTGCCGAACAGAAACTACACTAAAAATGTCTTCTCGGCTGCTCCTCTTTTTAATTTTTGTTGCCTTTGTCGCTGGCTGTGCGCCAACTGCACCAGTTGTTGTTACTCGAAAGCCGTCTGCCCCCATCAACACGTATTCTCAAAGTTATGATGAAGACCTGTCCGCTGTCAGACCTCGTTACAAGGACACACCCATTGACAATACGATAAAAAAGCCTGAAGCCAATCCTACTGCACTCTCACAACCTCTACTGTTAGTAAACAAACAGGTCGATGCTATTTTAGACACTATTTCTATCCAAAATCGAGCCTTACGCTTCGCCGTTGGTTACAGAATCCAAATTTATGCTGGCAACCTGCGTACAGAAGCCGACGATGCCAAATTATTTGTCTATCAAAACTATCCCGAACTATTGCCCTACATCGCCTTTACCAGCCCAACCTATCGAGTAAAAGTCGGTGATTTTATGAATAAATTAGATGCAGAACGCTATTTACAACAAGTCCGCCAGCAATTTTCATCGGCCATTATTCTCCAAGATAAAATTGATTTAAAAAAAAGTTTATTAGTAAAATGAAGAAAAAAGCACTCATCACAGGTATTACAGGACAAGACGGTGCCTATTTGGCCGAATTGTTACTTTCAAAAAATTACGAAGTACACGGCATCAAACGCCGTAGCTCTATGTTCAACACTCAGCGTATTGACCATCTGTACGAAGACCCACACGAAAAAAACGTAAACTTACATTTGCATTATGGCGATTTGACAGACTCTACAAACGTCATCAGATTGATTCAAGAAATCCAGCCAGACGAAATTTACAACCTCGGCGCACAGTCGCACGTGCGGGTAAGTTTTGATGAGCCAGAATATACAGCTCAGGTCGATGGCTTGGGTACGATGCGAATTTTGGAAGCAGTGCGTATGTTGGGCCTGACAAAGAAGACTAAAATCTATCAAGCCTCAACATCAGAACTATATGGCGGTGTGCAAGGTCATGCTCAGTCTGAAACTACGCCCTTTTACCCACGTTCACCTTATGCAGTAGCTAAACTGTACGGATACTGGATAACTATAAATTATCGTGAGGCTTATGGTATGTACGCCGTCAATGGTATTTTGTTCAATCATGAGTCGCCACTTAGAGGCGAGACCTTTGTAACTCGTAAAATCACTCGAGCTGTGGCTCGCATTGCGCTGGGGCTTCAAGATAAAGTTTTTATGGGCAACATTGACTCGCTCAGAGACTGGGGCCACGCCAAAGATTATGTTGAGGCTATGTGGCTGATGCTGCAGCAAGACGTACCCGAAGATTTTGTTATTGCAACTGGTGTAACAACCATCATCCGTGATTTTATTATCATGGCCTTTGCAGAAGTTGGTATTGAACTCGGATTTTCGGGCGAAGCCGAGAAAGAAGTGGCTTACATCGTTAGTTGTTCAAACCCTGATTATCAATTACCAATCGGTAAAGAAGTAATGGGCATCGACCCACGCTATTATCGCCCAACCGAAGTAGATTTGCTTCACGGCGACCCAACCAAAGCCATGACACAATTAGGCTGGAAACCAAAATACGACTTGGCGGCATTAGTCAAAGAAATGGTTGCCGCCGATTTAGAACTTTTTGAAAAAGATCTGATACTACAACGAGAAGGCCACCGAACGGCTAACTATCACGAGTAATGAGTCGTGAATCAAATATAATGCTGTTAATCAGTAAGTTATCAAAATTAAATTACCGTATTAGTTTTAAATAAGTACTTAAATAAAAAAATTCAATAACGACAAAGGCGGCCAAATGGCCGCCTTTGTCGTTATTGAATTAAAACTATTGATACCCTCAAAGCCCGCCCAAAAGGTCATTGACCGAGATTTGAAAATCGACAATAGCTGGACTGGCCGAACAAATGTCATCGTCGGTACAAATCGTAACAGTTTTGCGAGAAGTATAAACATAAATAGTTTGATTTTCTGGAAAGATATGCCACAAAACCTGTACTCCTGCCTTAAAATATTCTATAACTTTGGTTTCTATTTTAATTGCATCGTCAGTTGGCGAAATTACTTCTATTACAAAACTCGGTATTGGTTCTTCGTTCTCATCGCTATTTGCTATTTGATCGCCACTAAAGTAAGCCAAGTCTGGTCGTCTTAGTTGAATACCCGTCAGTTTTACATCTTGTTCTGGTATTAGTAATCCTTGTTGTTTTTTCGCACTCGTCCCATCAAATAATTTCGATAGTCCATAAATTAGTTTTAAATGTTTTTTTTTCATCTTTTCTGATTTAATAATATCACCATCGTTCCACTCGTATTTATAGCCATCGACTGGGGCTTCCCAGTCAATAAATTCGGCAAGTGTGGTTGGAAATAATAATTGTTCGGTTGCAGTCATCATAGCTTTATTTTTTTATCCAAAGTTAATACTATTTTTTTCTAAATGACTACGTTCACAATCCGTTTAAGTACAACGATAACTTTTTTAGGCACTTTTCCTTCGAGCCATTTTTGTACCATTTCATTGGCAATTACTTCTCTCTCAATTTCTGCTATTGGCATATCTACCGCAAAAGCCAATGTAGCCCTTACTTTACCATTTATTTGAATCGGATATTCAAAAACGGATTCTTCCAAATGTTTTGGATTGAAAATAGGGTAGGGGGTTGTTGAGATGCTACCAGCTTTATGTCCCATCACCGTCCAGAGTTCTTCTGAAATATGTGGGGCATAAGGCGACAACAAAATAACCATTGGCTCTAAGATTGCTTTGTTACTACATTTCAGTTCTGTCAATTCGTTTATTGCAATCATAAACGTACTGACAACAGTATTGAACGAATACCGCTCAATGTCCTCTTCAACCCGTTTAATAGTTCGGTGCAATACTTTCAATTCTGATGCCAACGGCTCTTTGTCATTTAGTTTTAGTCTGCCTGTTTGGTCTTCATAAAACAATCGCCAAAATTTCCTCAGAAAGTTATACGTTCCGCTAATTCCTGTCATATTCCAAGGTTTGGCTTCAGTGAGTGGCCCCAAAAACATCTCGTATAGTCGCAACGTATCTGCGCCGTATTTTTCAACAATATCGTCTGGGTTTACTACATTGTATTTTGACTTAGACATTTTTTCAACTTCTGTACCACACACATACTTGCCATCTTCTAAAATAAACTCCGCCTCTGCGTATTCTTCTCTCCAGTTTTTAAACTTTTCAGTGTCAAGCACATCATTCTCAACAATATTTACGTCCACATGTAATTTTGTGGTTTCATACTTTTCTTTCGAATTAAAACTTACAAAAACAGGTTTATTTGTTCCTGCTTTTTTTGTAGAAACTGATATCACTCTATACACAAAGTTACTACGTCCCAAAATCATACCTTGATTGATGAGCTTGGCGGCGTATTCTTCATGAGGTGTTACGCCCAAATCTTTCAGAAATTTATTCCAAAACCTACTATATAAAAGGTGTCCTGTTGCATGTTCTGAGCCACCTAAGTACAAATCTATCCGTTGCCAGTAGTCAATCGCATCTTTGCTTGCCAACTCTTTTTTATTTTCTGGATTCATATACCTATACCAATACCAAGACGACCCCGCCCATCCTGGCATAGTACTCAATTCGTACTCATATTCATCAAAGACTTCCCCTTCTGGCGGCTGGGGGGCTTTATATTTCCAACCTTCGGCTCGTCCTAATGGCGGCTCACCTGTTTCGGTTGGCAAGTATTTGTCAATTTCGGGCAATAAAAGCGGTAACTCTGATTCTTGTATCAAGTACGGCAATCCATTTTTGAAATATACTGGCACAGGCTCTCCCCAATATCTCTGCCTGCTAAATACCGCATTTCTAAGGCGATATTGAACTTTTCCTTTACCGAGTTTTCGTGCTTCCAACCACTCAACTAATTTATTGGTGGCTTCTTTGTAAGTCATTCCGTTTATTATTCCCGAATTTATATACCGTCCTTCTTTTGTATTGTCAGCTTGTTTATCTATTTCTTTTTGGGCATCTAATATTGGTATAATTGGCAAATTGAAATGTGTGGCAAAAAACCAATCTCTCTGGTCTCCCGATGGTACGCCCATAACAGCCCCTGTGCCATAACCTGCCAGAACATAGTCGGCAAGAAAAATAGGCACTTTCTGATTATTAAACGGATTGATGCAATAACTTCCTGTAAAGACCCCCGAAACTTTCTTTTCGGCCATTCTGTCTATTTCACTTCGACTGGCTACCCAAGCGACATACTTATCAACGTCTGCTTTTTGGTCTGCCGTGGTTAGTATCTCCACCCATTCATGCTCTGGGGCCAACACCATAAAACTCACTCCATAAATAGTATCGACTCGAGTAGTAAAAACCTCAATATCAAGTCCCTGTTTTGGTTGTTTATCTACTTCAAACTTTACACTTACGCCCACACTCCGTCCAATCCAGTTTCTTTGTTGTTCTTTCAACGGTTCAGGCCAGTCTATCGTGTCCAAACCTGTCAAAAGGCGATCGGCATAAGCTGTTATACGCATTGCCCATTGTT
The DNA here is from genome assembly GCA_043777595.1 of Spirosomataceae bacterium. Taxonomy (GTDB): domain Bacteria; phylum Bacteroidota; class Bacteroidia; order Cytophagales; family Spirosomataceae; genus JAYVJH01. Next base: position 18,335 of record JAYWHT010000068.1, on the reverse strand, counting down.
TCATTTTTTTCTTTACAACAGCATACCCTCCCCGTTCTGACACTCCGTCTTTGATTTCATCATTAGCCAAAACCATTCCCAGCGTTGGGCAAAAATTTACTATTGACTCATCTGGATATGTGAGGCGATAGTCTAACAATAATCTATATTTCGTTTCTTTGTCCCAACTGTTCCATTCGTCTGCTGTAAACTCGATTGTATTTTCATCACAAACGGCTTTAACGGTTGTAGAACCACTCTTTTCAAACTTTAAAATTAGCTCACTAATTGGCAATGCTTTATCGGCAGTTTTGTCATAATAACTATTGAACAACTGCATAAAAATCCATTGTGTCCATTTATAATAGTCAGGCTCTGATGTCCTTACCTCTCGACTCCAATCATAGCTAAAACCTAAACCTTTGAGTTGTTTTGTATAGGTTATAATGTTGGCTTCGGTTGTTATGGCTGGGTGCTGGCCTGTCTGAATCGCATATTGCTCGGCAGGCAAACCAAAACTATCAAAGCCCATCGGGTGCAAGACATTGAAGCCTTTGAGTCGTTTGTAACGGGCAATAATATCCGATGCTATGTACCCCAGAGGGTGGCCAACATGAAGCCCCGCACCCGAAGGATACGGGAACATATCTAAAACATAATACTTGGGGCGGCTTAGGTCAATTTCTGCTCTGAATGTTTTGGTTTCTTCCCAAAAATTTTGCCATTTTTGTTCAATCTTTCTGTGGTTGTATTCGGCCATGGTAGTTTTAATAGTTTTTACAAAATTAGTGTTTTTGCCATCTAAAACCTATATTCGGGTCAAATCTCAAATTCTAAATCAATGAAATTTCTTTTCTTGCTCATTTTTACTATGCATACTTCCATCGCCCAAAAACCTGTTTTCGATTTGCAAGGTCATCGAGGTTGTCGCGGGCTTATGCCCGAAAATACTATTCCCGCTTTTTTAAAAGCCCTTGATTTGGGAGTCAATACCTTAGAGTTGGACGTGATTATCTCAAAAGACCGCCAAGTCGTTGTGTCGCATGAGCCTTTTTTTAATCCTGACATTACGACCGACCTAACTGGTAAGCCCCTCTCACAAACAGCCAAGTACAATTTATATTTGATGAATTATGAAGAAATCAGAAAGTATGACTGTGGCGCAATAGGCAATCCAAATTTTACTGAACAACAAAAATTAAAAACCCACAAACCACTTTTGAGCGATGTTTTCAAAGCAGTAGGCAAACACTGCACAAAAAACAAAATACCTCTACCCAACTATAATATTGAAATTAAAAGCGAAGTCAATGAATATGACATTACCCAACCACAACCGGCCATATTCTCTAACTTAGTTTATTCTATTATTCTCAAAAACATTTCATTAGATAAAATAACACTCCAAAGTTTTGATTTTAACGTCCTTAAATATTGGCATTCACAGATACAAAACAACAAGTATAAAAAGGTAAAACTTGCTGCTCTTGTTGCCAGCATGAAAGGTATTGAAGCCAATCTTCAAGATTTAGGATTCGACCCAGACATTTACAGTCCCTACTTCAAGCTCATTGATGCTGAAAAGGTCAAACTATTACACTCAAAAAATATCATCGTCATTCCTTGGACGGTCAATGAAATTTCGGATATAAGAACAGTTATAGACTTTAAAGTTGATGGCTTGATTACCGATTATCCAAATCGAGCGAAAGATATTTTAGGTAAATAAATTTATTTTTATTCTTGAACGTTAAATCTTAAAAACACCTCATAATGCCAATTCTCAACGACATATTAGTTTTTTTCTTAAAACGCCGTGCCGAACACATTGAGCATTTTCGGCGCAATCCCATCGAAGTACAATACCAAGTTTTTCACGAACTTATTGAAGCAGCCAAAGATACAGAATGGGGGAGAACCTACGATTATCGTAGTGTTCAGACTATCAAAGATTTTCAAAACCGAGTACCTGTTAGAAGTTATGAAGAGTTTTTTTCGTATATAGAACGAATCCTCAAAGGCGAGCAAAACATACTTTGGCCGTCAGACGTTGAATGGTTTGCTAAATCGTCAGGTACAACCAACGCCCGCAGCAAATATATTCCCATTACACCCGAGTCGCTCGAAGAATGTAACTACAAGGGAGGTAAAGATGTCATGTCTGTTATCATTGAAAATAAACCAGACACATTACTTTTTGAAGGTAAAGGGCTTTCGATTGGAGGCTGTCTATCTACAAATCCTTACAACGTCCTTACAAAAGTCGGCGATATTTCGGCCATTATTATGCACAATTTACCTGCTTGGGCCGACTATATTCGCACTCCTCCTATTGATATCGCCTTGATTGATAACTGGGAGGACAAGCTAACGCAAATGACTAAAATTTGTGGTAACGAAAAAGTAACGAGTATTTTAGGCGTACCCACTTGGACAATTGTACTTTTGGACCGAATACTCCAGCAAAAGGGTGCAAGTAATATGCTTGATATTTGGCCTAATTTTGAAATTTTTGTTCACGGAGCAATCTCCTTCGATCCTTACCGTACTTTATTTCAAAAAAAATACTTTCCCTCAAATCATACTTCTTATCTCGAAACTTATAATGCCTCCGAAGGTTTTTTTGCATTACAAGATGATTTTTCACGACCTGGCGAAATGTTATTGATGCTGGATTATGGTATTTTTTTTGAGTTTCTACCCTCATCTGAATGGGAGAAAGAATACCCTAATGCACTTACACTCAACGAAGTAGAAATCGGGCAAAACTATGCGCTTGTTATTTCTACAAATGGTGGCTTGTGGCGTTACAAAGTCGGCGACACTGTTAAATTTACCTCAAAATACCCATTTAGGCTCAAAGTAAGTGGGCGTACTAAGCATTTTATCAACGTATTTGGCGAGGAAGTTATAGTTGAAAATGCCGACACAGCCATCATGTATGCTTGCCAACAAACAGGAGCCGTTATGTCCGACTACACGGCAGGCCCCATTTATATTGAAAATGGAAAAAAAGGCCGTCACGAATGGGTTATTGAATTTAGTGTTTTTCCTTCTGATTTGGCTCATTTTACCGCTTCATTAGACCAAAACCTCCGTAGCATCAATTCCGATTACGATGCCAAGCGTTTTAACGAACTCGCCTTGCTTTTGCCTATCGTTCATATTGCACCTACAAATACTTTTTACAACTGGCTGGCCTCACGTGGCAAAGTTGGTGGCCAACATAAAGTACCTCGCCTCAGCAATTCTCGTGAATATTTAAACAGTTTACTACAATTCATTTCGTAACTTTGTGTCTGTAAATCAGCACACAATGATCAATTTTTTCTGCGAAGACATCGACTTTAAAGTTTCACAAATCCGAAAAACTAAGGCTTGGCTCAAAACTATTGCTTTAAACGAAGGTTTTGAACTTAGAGACCTTAATTATTTGTTTTGTTCAGACGACTATATTCTGAATATTAATCGTCAATATCTCAATCATGATTTTTATACAGACATCTTAACTTTTGACAATAGTGAAGTCATTTCACAAATCGAAGGCGACATTTTTATTAGTATTGAACGTGTCAAAGAAAATGCTTCGATATTAGACCAAACTTTTGAGACAGAATTGTGCAGAGTTTTGGCGCATGGTTTACTTCATCTTGCGGGCTACAATGATATAACCGACAATGAGGAGCAGCAAATGAGAACCAAAGAATCTTTTTATTTATCTCTTTTTTAAATTCTAAAATTATTTTCACGTGAAACATTATACCGTTTCACAAAACTATTTATATAATGTTTTCAAAGTATGATGTAATTGTAGTAGGCGCAGGACACGCTGGCTGTGAAGCAGCAGCGGCAGCAGCCAATATGGGATCTAAGGTATTGTTGATAACAACAAACATGCAAACCATTGCACAAATGTCGTGCAACCCTGCAATGGGTGGCGTTGCAAAAGGCCAGATAGTAAGAGAGATAGATGCACTCGGAGGGCAGTCTGGTATAATAAGCGATAAAACAATGATTCAGTTCAGAATGTTAAATCGCTCAAAAGGACCAGCAATGTGGAGTCCAAGATGTCAGTCAGATAGAATGAAATTTGCAGAAGAGTGGCGAATGACATTGGAGCAAACCCCAAACGTAGATTTTTGGCAAGATAGTGTGAACCAACTTTTGATAAAAAACAAAAAAATAGTCGGTGTAAAAACCGCCCTTGGAATTGAAATAAGTGCAAGGTCAGTTGTACTAACCAATGGTACGTTTTTGAATGGGCTAATACATATTGGGGAGAAAAACTTTGGAGGGGGCAGAGTAGGAGAAAAATCTATGACAGGAATAACAGAGCAGTTGATTGAGCTTGGCTTTGAATCTGGTCGTATGAAAACAGGTACACCACCAAGAGTAGATGCTCGAAGTTTAGATTTCAATAAAATGGAAGAGCAACTCGGCGACGAAAAACCAAGTAAATTTTCTTACACAGATACACCTGCTCTCACCCAACAACGCAGTTGCTGGATAACATATACAAACCAAGCGGTACACGATGAACTCAAAAAAGGATTTGACAAGTCTCCAATGTTTACAGGAAGAATACAAGGATTAGGGCCAAGGTACTGCCCATCGGTCGAAGATAAAATCAATCGGTTTGCAGACAAAGATAGCCACCAAATATTTGTAGAACCCGAAGGCTGGAATACGGTAGAGGTATATGTGAATGGATTTTCAACATCGTTGCCAGAAGATATACAGCAAAAGGCACTGAGAAAAATAGCGGGATTTGAAAATGCAAAAATGTTTAGACCAGGTTATGCAATAGAATACGACTACTTTCCACCAACACAATTGAAGCTAACGCTCGAAACGCATTTGATTGAAAATTTATATTTTGCAGGACAGATAAACGGAACAACTGGATATGAAGAAGCGGCATGCCAAGGATTGATGGCTGGAATAAATGCACACAGAAAAATCAATGAACAAAACGAGGTGATTTTAAAAAGAAGCGAAGCATATATTGGAGTGTTGATCGACGACTTGGTAAATAAAGGTACAGATGAGCCATACAGAATGTTTACATCAAGAGCAGAATACAGAACGCTATTGAGGCAAGATAATGCAGATATTAGACTCACAGGGCTTGGTTATATTATTGGACTGGCAAGTAAAGAAAGACTCACGAAAGTAAAACAGAAAATAGAAAATACGGAGCAAATTATAGATGAACTAAAAATCGTAAAAGTGTCACCAGACGAAATAAATGAATATTTAAAAAGCATTGAAGCAACTCAAATACGTGAAAAACAACCACTGGGACATTTGCTCAAACGTCCGCAGATTACAATCAAAGAACTTAAAGAAATGAATGAATATATTAGCAAATTCCTTGATAGATTTGATGAGGAATCAATAGAACAGGCTGAAATAAAAGTAAAATATGAAGACTACATTGAAAAAGAAAGATTGATGGTAGAAAAGGTAAATAAACTTGAAGATTTACAAATTCACACAACTTTCGACTATGATAAAGTATCTGCGTTATCATTTGAAGGAAGACAAAAATTAAAAAAAACACGTCCTTTTACGCTAGGACAAGCTACTCGAATAAGTGGTGTTAGTCCAGCCGATATTTCTGTATTGGTAATTCATTTGGGTAGATAAAAATAAAGAAGAGTTGAAATACGTTTAACAGAAGGGGTAAGTTGCTTACCCCTTTATTTTTACAAGAAATATGGATACAACAAAAAAAACAAAATTTATCGCAAAGTGCTTAGTGGCATTGAGTACAATAGTTTTTTTGACAGCTTGCTCACAACAAATATCACCAACAGGTGGAAAGAGAGACATAATTGCACCGAAGTTAAAAACAAGTATTCCGTCAAACAAACAGATAAATTACAGCGGTAAAACGGTTGAGTTGATGTTTGATGAATATATAGTTGCTGAGAATCTTCAACAAAAATTACAGATTACACCCGATGCAGGTGAGTATGACGTAAAATTAGAAGCAACGAGTTTGAAACTTGTTTTTAAAAAAGATTTTGAGAAAGACAATACATATTCACTTGCATTTGGAGATGCAATAAAAGATTTTAGCGAAAAAAATCCAGTTAAAAACCTAAGAGTAGTTTTTAGTAGTGGTGCAAAAATAGATTCTGCCTCAATTGATGGAATGATAAGCGATATTCAAAGTGGTAAGCCCATGTTAGAGGTCTTGGTAGGACTTTATAAAAAAACAGATACACTTAACCCTGAAAAAACAAAACCAACCTATTTTACCCGTACAGATAGTGCTGGCCAATTTAATATAGAAAATATACGACCCGAAACATATATATTGATGGCAATAGACGACAAAAATCGGTCGATGACATACAATATTAAAAATGAGAGATTTGGATATATAGGGGATAGTATCATCGTCAAACCAAATACACAAATGTCAGGCGTTGCGTTAGGGCTTTATTACACAGAAAGTCAGCCATTAAAAACCCGAAATAGTACCTCCAGAATCAATTACTACACACTAAATTACAATAAAGGATTAGAAAAAATAAAGGTGCAATTTACAGACCCCAAAGACAGTATTCCATTTTTCCAATCAAGCAGTTCAGAAATTCAATTTTTTAATACAGTAAACAGTAAAGATACAATTAGAGTAAAAACGACAGTAGTGGATTCAAGCGGCATTGAAATGGAGACAATTCAAAAAATAAAATTTAAAGACAATAAAGGAAATGCAAAAGAAATATCAAAAGACAAAGAAATTTTTAGAGCAACGATGTTGCCCAATTATAATGACGAAATAGACCCCGAAATAATTAAGTATGTGATAACCTTTAACAAGCCGATAGAAACCTATGATTTGACAAAAATTAAAATGTATAGTGATAGTACAAAAGAAGAGATACTGACACCATTAGATTTTGAGTGGTCAAATTTTAAATCTGTGCTAACAATAAATAAAAAGTTTGTGGGAAAAAAAGAACTAAAAATCAGTATTCCCAAGGGTACATTTATAAGCGTAGAAAACGATACACTGTCAGATAACAAAGTACAATTAAAGATAAAAAATGAAGAAGATTATGGTACGATAATTGGTAATGTAATAAGTAATAATTCTGATGTAATAATTGAGTTGTTAGATAATAATTTCAAGGTAATAAAATCGGGTGAAGCAACAGAGTTTAAATTTAGTTTTGTGAAGCCCGGCGAATATTATCTTAGAGCTATTGAAGATAAAGATAAGAATAGAAAATGGGATAGTGGTAATTTCAAGACTAAAAAACAACCTGAAAGGATTAAGTTTTATCAAGAGTTAATTAAGGTAAGGAAAAATTTTATTTTAGAGGGGCTTGAAATTAACTTATCCACAAAATAATTAACAGTGTGGATAAGTATAACTAATAAAAATTGACAAAAACCAAACAAAAACTAAATTAACGGAATAATATTGATACTAATATTTGGTGTGAAACGGCTTTTTCACGAAACATGATTTAGTGATTATAAAATGTGAACAAAAATGTGGATAAGTAAACAATTTGAAGATACAATGTGGATAAACACCTGTAAAACAAGTTTATAACTAATTTAGAATGTTATTAACTAAAATGAACAAAGAGATGTGTGTATAACTTATGATATTATTAACAACAATCAGTAAAGTTTTGCACTTAACAAAAGGTGAATAACTAAATATCAACATAGTGAATAATAAAATTAACAAGAAATAAAAAATGTGGATAAGTCAATTAAAATAGACAGAAAAGCATTTAAAAGAATATTTTAAGAAATATAACTTGTTGATAAATGACCATTTTATTAACAAGCCCAAAAAATATTTGTTAATAAAAAGTGAATATGAATGTTATGCACAAGCCCACAGTGCTAATGATTTATAATAGTTTAAATTATCTTTTTTAATTTTTATAATACAGAATACAAAAATGTGGAAAAGTAAAACCAAAAAACAAATTGTGTCAATATTGATGGTATCAATGTTAGTACTGATGAATAGTTCAATATTTGCTCAATCAGATATAGATTTGGCCGAAGCGTACTATCAAAAAGATGAATGTGAAAAAGCTGCAGTGCTTTATCAGAAAATTCTAAAAAAAGATTTTAACAAGATTTATTTGAGAAGATATGCCAAATGTGAATTTAAACTCAAAAATTGGGATGAGGCAGAAAAATTTTTTAGAAAAAAAAGAAAAGATGACCAATTTGGGCATTTATATGGATTGTATTTGGGTAAACTACTAGAAATAAATGGAAGGATAGAAGAAGCTAACCAAAGATATAAAGAGGCAAGTATAAATTTAAAAGCAACTGACTTAGAGGCATACAAAGAACTATCGGAAGAATTTAAAGAAATTGATAATCAAAATGAAGCAATAGAAACGCTACTAAAAGCTCGAAAGGTAGCTGGTAACGAAGATATATTTAAGATGGAACTGGCAGCACTGTATGCACAAACAGGTAAGACCGAGTTAATGATAGAGGAGTTATTAAATCATGGAATAAGAACCCAAAATATAGAAGGTGTAAGAAATTATCTACAGGACTTTTTAAGAGAAGAAAATGATCAAGCTAAACTTGAAAAAATTATTTATGAAAAAATACAAGTATATCCCAATGAAATATTTTATCCAGAAATGTTAATCTGGCACTTGACACAAAAAAAACAATTTGGAAAAGCCTTTATTCAAGAAAGAGCATTAGACAAAAGGTATAAGTTTGAAGGAAATAGGATTTTTGACTTAGGAAACTTAGCATTACAAAACCAAGACTACAAAACGGCAATACAAAGTTTTGAATACATCAACAAAGAATACCCAGAGGGGCAGTTGTATGTATATTCAAGAAGAATGACAATAATGGCAAGGGAGGAACAAGTCAAAAATATACTGCCAGTTGATAAATCGAACGTGCAAGTATTGGTAAAAGAATATAAGAAATTATTGATGGATATTGGAAAGAACCAGAGAACAATGGAGGCAATGAGGTCAATGGGTATATTGTATGGTTTTTACTTAAACGAAAAAGATAGTGCGATAGCGATACTTCAAAATGCAATCGAAGTAGGGCGAACAGAAAATAGCTTTGTAAATAAATGTAAAATAGACTTGGGTGATATATATCTACTAAAAGATGAAAGTTGGGAATCTAAGTTGTTGTATTTACAAGTAGAAAAAGCCGAAAAAGAATCGGTATTGGGGTATGAGGCAAAGTTAAGAAATGCAAGATTAAATTATTATAAAGGCGACTTTACATCTGCAAAAGAACTTTTGGATATACTCAAATTGGCGACAACAAGAGAGATTGCAAACGATGCAGAGGCACTTAGTCTGCTAATTCAAGACAATACGGGAATGGATACAACAGAGGAAGCGATGAAAGAATATGCGAGCGTAGAGCTATTGTTGTTTCAAAATAAATTTGAGGAAGCACAAAAAGTTTTAGATGAGTTGTTTAAAAGATATAGACAACACTCACTGGCAGATGAGATATTGTGGTTAAAAGCAAAAACATTTTTTAGAGTAGGAGACAATCAACAAACAATAGATAATTTGCAAATAATTGTAGAAAAATATGATGAGGATATATTGGCAGATGACGCACTATTTATGATGGCAGAAGTATTTCAAAATAAAATGAAAGATAATAAAAAAGCGGCAGAATTATACCAAAAGCTATTAACCAAATATCCAGCAAGTATTCATAACGCAGATGCAAGAAAAAAATTTAGACAAATTAGGGGAGACCAAATTTAAAATAATCTACCAGAAGAGAACGAAAAAATCACAAGTGGAGACACTGATAACCAAAGTATAAACATCAATAACATAATTAGATAAACCTTTTTTGGCTTAATTGAGGAATTAGGTACTATTATTACTAACTTTGTTTTTAAATAAATTGAAAATTAAAACCAAAAAAAGAATATGAAATTTGTAGTTTCATCATCGTCTTTGCTAAAGCAATTATCGACAATTAACGGAGTTGTAGCGTCCAATCCAATCGTTCCAATTCTTGAAAACTTTTTATTACAAATAGATGGTAACAGACTTACGGCAACAGCATCAGATTTGCAAACGGTCATAATAACAGAATTGGAGATAGAATCGAGCGATAAAGGTGCGATAGCAATACCAGCAAAATTGTTGATGGATACACTTAGAGGCTTACCAGAACAGCCAATTACAATAAAAATAGATTTAGAAACATTTGGAACGGAAATAGTATCGGAAAACGGACGATATAAATTATCTGGTGAAAACCCGATAGATTTTCCTAAAATCCCGTCAATAAAAGGAACATTCTCGGTAGATATGTCGTCAAATTCACTGACAGGGGCTATATCAAACACAATATTTGCTACGAGTACGGACGACTTGCGCCCTGCCATGACAGGTGTTTATGTACAACTGACAGCCGAGGCTGCTACATTTGTAGCAACAGACGGACATAGACTGATAAGATACCGCAGAAACGATATAAAGTCAAGTTCAGAAACGTCGGTAATTATACCTCGCAAGGCACTGACATTACTTAAATCATCGTTGCCGTCAGAAAATATACCTGTTAAGGCTGAATTTAGTCAAGCAAATGCTTTTTTTACATTTGCTAATATCAGAATGATTTGTAGGTTAATAGATGAGCGTTTCCCAGATTATGAAAACGCAATACCTACCAATAATCCAAATGTAATGACAGTAAATCGTGGGGAAGTATTACAGTCATTAAAAAGAATTGCGGTTTATGCAAACAGAACTACACATCAGGTAAAATTTAGTATGTCAGGCACAGACTCACTAACACTTTCGGCAGAAGACTTAGATTATTCAAATGAGGCAAACGAAAATTTGATTTGTGAGTATGAAGGCGAAGCAATAGAGATAGGGTTTAACGCAAAACTAATGGTAGAAATGCTCAATAACTTAGATGCAAGTACGCTATCATTACAACTGTCGCAGCCAAACCGTGCAGGAATAATAATACCGATGGACAAAAACGAAGACGAAGATGTACTGATGCTCGTTATGCCAGTAATGCTCAATAGTTATGCTTAGATTTGACCAAGAGGTTGCAATCATAACAGGGGCTGGGCAAGGAATTGGCCTTGAAATCGCCAAGCAAATGGCCGCTCGAGGAGCGGCTATTTTGTTAAACGACATTGACGAAAGATATGTAACAGAGGCAGTAGAATTGATTAAAAAAAAGGGCGGACTTTGCGAAGGATTTATGGGAGACGTGTCGAGTGTCGAAAACATACAAAAAATGGTTGTAGAGGCAGTTAGACTATTTGGCAAACTAACTATTGTGGTAGCCAACGCAGGAATTACAACTTTTGGTGACTTTTTTGAATACCAGCCCCAATCATTACAAAAACTATTAGACCTCAATATCAGAGGCACGTTTTTCTTGACACAAGCTGCCGCCGAACAAATGCGAGTGCAGAGAACGGGCGGCAGAATTGTATTGATGTCGTCGGCAACTGGCCACCAAGCACATCAATATTTGGCGGCGTATAGCATGACAAAGGCAGCGATAGAAATGTTGGCAAAAGGGTTGGTGATAGAACTATCGCCTCACAATATTACCATCAATACCATTGCGCCAGGTGCAACCATGACCGAGCGAACAGCCGAAGACACCGACTATGAGGCCACGTGGTCGAGAATTACGCCACTACAAAAACCAGCGAATGTACAAGATATTGCTGCTGCTACGTTGTTTTTGGTCTCAAAAGAAGCAGGACATATCACAGGGCAGACTTTGGTAGTTGATGGTGGTTGGAGTTCGGTAGGTGTATCGCCCTATTAGTTTGTAGATAAAAAATCAGTAAATTTGAATCTTAAAAATAAATAGCAACAAATATTTAGAAAACAAAACAATGAAAAAAATACTAATCGGAGTTTTCGCAGCGGCACTGATGACAGTAAATGCGTATTCGCAAGACACTTTTGGCAAAAAAATAGAAGATACCAACACTATTCCAGCCGAACAATTAGCAACAACAATGGGTGACAAACCAAGCCTAAATACCAAAATTACAGGTACAGTAGAATCGGTTTGTCAAGTAAAAGGCTGCTGGATGAAAGTATTGACAGCCGACGGCCAAACGATGCGAGTGAGTTTTAAAGACTATGGTTTTTTTGTACCCAAAGATATTGCTGGTAAAACAGTAGTATTTGAAGGTGAAGCTAAAATAAAAACGACCTCGGTTGCCGAGTTACGTCACTATGCAGAAGATGCCAAGAAAACAAAAGAGGAAATAATGAAAATCACTGAGCCAAAACGTGAACTGACTTTTGTAGCCGATGGAGTGATTGTAAAAAAATAAATACAAAAAACTAAAAACCATAAAGTTGGATAGATTTGAACCCTGTCCGACTTTATTTTATTTAAAACAAACCAACCCAAAATATAACCATGAAAAAAACAATCCTTATCACATTATTCATTTTACATTATTCATTCTATATTATTCAAGCCCAAACGTCATACCACGCCAACAATCGATTTGAACAAATGGGAACGCAACTACCTACGCCCAACACCTACCGCACCGCTTCGGGCGCACCAGGCAAGGACTACTGGCAAAATCGTGTTGATTATGATATTAAAGCAGAAATAGACGAAGCAAAAAGAACACTAACTGGCTCAGAAACGGTTACTTATTTTAATAATTCACCAGACGAACTGCGCTATGTCTGGATTCAGTTAGACCAAAATACGTTTGAAAAAAGTGCAACAGGTAACATCACACGCTCTACTACTATCAATGAAAAAGGAATGCCGTCGTCGGCACTTTTGCGCTCGATGAAAGACGAAGGATACGGATACCATATTACGGCCGTCAAAGACCCAAAAACAGGAGCGGCATTGCGTTATACTATCAATGGTACAATGATGCGAATAGACATGCCCGCCGTAATTCGGACTGGGCAGTCGGCAAGTTTTCAGATTGACTGGAACAATAAAATAACAGATGCACTCAAAGCCTTTGGAAGATCGGGTTATGAAGAATTTAAAGATGGTAACTGTGTTTTTGAAATGGCGCAGTGGTTTCCTCGGGCGTGCGTTTATGACGATGTAACGGGTTGGCAAAACAAACAATTTTTAGGTCAAGGTGAATTTGCATTGCCGTTCGGTAATTATAAAGTGGCAATAACCGTACCAAACGACCACGTGTTGGGCGCAACTGGCGAACTTCAAAATGCTGCCCAAGTGCTTAGTATTGAGCAAATTAAAAAACTGAACGATGCCAAAACAGCCACCAGACCTGTTTTGATTGTAACACAAGCCGAAGCCGAAAAAGCAGAAAAAGGCAAAGCCAACGGCAAAAAAACATGGATTTTCAAAGCCGATAATGTCCGTGATTTTGCATTTGCTACCTCACGCAAATTTATTTGGGACGCAATGGGCGTAGATTTGAATGGAAAAAAGGTAATGGCAATGTCGTTTTATCCAAAAGAAGCCAACCCACTTTGGGGGCAATATTCAACGATGTTGGTAGCGCATACCGTCAAAACCTACTCTCGGCTTACCTTCGACTATCCGTACCCTGTGGCACAGTCTGTGCATGGGCCGATTGGTGGCATGGAGTACCCTATGATGTCGTTCAATGGTGCAAGACCTGATACAGATGGTACATATTCGGAAGGGACAAAAGATTTTTTGATTCAGGTCGTAATTCACGAAGTAGGCCACAACTGGTTTCCAATGATTGTAAACTCTGACGAACGCCAATGGTCATGGATGGACGAAGGTCTCAATTCATATATGGAATACATGACAACTAAAGAATGGGACAGAGACATGGGCGGCGACGTAGCCGAGCCGCAGGGCATTGTGGACTACATGAAAACCGACAAAACAAAGCAAGTGCCGATTATGAGCAGTTCGGACAATATCATGGCCTTTGGGCCAAATGCCTACACAAAACCAGCCACGGGCCTAAATATTCTGAGAGAGACTATCATGGGACGTGAATTGTTCGACTATGCTTTTAAGGAATATGCCAACCGATGGAAGTTCAAAAGCCCTACGCCAGCCGATTTTTTTAGAACGATGGAAGATGCCAGCGGTGTTGATTTAGATTGGTTTTGGAAAGGTTGGTTTTATGGCGTTGAGCCAGCAGACCAAGACTTTGCCTCGGTAGAATGGTTTGCAATAGATGGCCAAAATCCAGACATTAACAAAGCGATACAACGAAAAGTGAGTACTGAAAAACGAGAAACGATAGCAAGACAACGAGACCGTACCTATATCAAAGAAAGCGTGGTTGAGAAAAATCCTGATATGAAAGATTTTTATAACAACTATGACCCGCTCAAAGTAACTGATGCCGACAAGAAAAAATACGATGCTTATCTGGCAAGCCTCAGCGCAGAAGAGCGTGCTTTGGTAGAGTCTGGAATGAATTTTTATACCCTCAAACTCAAAAACAAGGGCGGCCTGCCAATGCCAGTCATCATAAAAATGCAATTTGAAGATGGTACAGATTCAGTAGCACGCTTCCCTGCCGAAATATGGCGACTAAACGACCAAGACATAAGCAAAGTGGTTACGACCAAGAAAAAAGTAAGCCAATGGACGCTCGACCCATTTTCAGAGATTGCCGATATTGATACCGAAAACAACGTTTTTCCACGTCAACCAGCGCAACCTACCAAGTTTCAGTTGTTCAAACAGGAAGCAGGCCGTAGCCGTGGGACAAACCCAATGCGTGAAGCCCAACAAAGCCAAACCCAAAAGGCAGGACAACAGGGCGGAGCGAAAAATTAGAATATGGAAAACGAAGCCTTCGCTTAGAGCGAAGGCTTCGTTGAAATAGAAATAATATGTTTCAATTAAATAACAAAACGGTTATCGTTACGGGCGGGGCGAGTGGTATAGGATTGGCTGTTAGTCAGTTATTTGCCAAACAGGGTGCAGTTGTTCATATTTTAGAATTGAATTTTGAACAAGCCCAAATTGTTGTAGCAGATATAAAAGCAAATGGTGGACAAGCAGAAGCGCATCAAGTTGATGTGTCAAAACAGGCTGAGGTAGCGTCTGTGATTGACAAAATTGCTGCAGACCAACCAATAGACATTTTAATAAATAATGCAGGTATAGCACACATCGGCAAGGCTCACACAACAGCCGAATCTGACTTTGACCGTATTGTCGATGTAAACATCAAGGGAATATATAATTGTCTTTGGGCTACAATTCCACATTTTTTAAAAACTGGCAAAGGAATAATTTTAAATACCGCTTCGATAGCCGCCTCGGTTGGTATTCCAGACCGTTTTGCGTATTCAGTGTCAAAAGGTGCAGTATTAAGTATGACACTGTCGGTGGCCAAAGACTATTTGCACGATAATATTCGTTGTAATTCTATCTCACCAGCCCGTGTTCATACGCCATTTGTTGATGGCTTTATTGCCAAAAATTACCCCAACAATCAAGCCGAAATGTTTGACAAACTCTCTAAAACCCAGCCCATTGGTCGCATGGCCACTCCTCAAGAAATTGCCGCAATGGCGCTGTATTTATGCTCAGATGAGGCCGCTTTTATTACTGGCAACGACTATTTGATTGACGGAGGCTTTGTAAAACTTAATAACTAAAATGACCAAAAATCAAGTCCTAAAACAATATTTTGGCTACGACACATTCAGACCACTGCAAGCCGAGATTATTGACTATGTTGTGGCAGGCAACGACTGCATGGTGTTGATGCCTACGGGTGGAGGTAAATCGGTATGTTATCAGATTCCAGCTATGCTATTGCCTGGGCTTACGTTGGTTATTTCGCCGCTTATTGCGCTCATGAAAGACCAAGTACGTGCGCTCAAATACAATGGCATAACGGCAGAGTTTATCAACAGTTCGCAGCCAGTGTCCGAGCAAAATGAAATAGAGAGACGTTGCCAAAACGGTGAGGTAAAATTATTATATATTTCGCCAGAAAAACTACTTTCTGGAAGCTATTCATCTTTTATTCAGACACTTAACGTGAGTTTGGTTGCCATTGATGAGTCGCATTGTGTATCGGTTTGGGGGCATGATTTTAGACCAGAATATACACAGTTACATCTCATCAAGACAATGTTTCCTGCTGTGCCAATGATAGCCCTAACGGCTACTGCCGACCGTGTAACTCGCCGAGATATTCTGAAACAGCTCAATATTGCAGACGCCAAAATATTTATTGATTCATTTGACAGACCTAACCTATCGCTAAGTGTAATACCGGGGCGTAATCGGCTCAAAATCATTGAAAAATTTATTGGAGACCACCCCAAGCAATCGGGTATTATTTATTGTTTTAGTAGAAAAAGCACCGAAGATGTAGCCACAGGACTGCGGCGGTTGGGTATCAATGCCAAACATTATCACGCAGGTATGTCCGCTGCCGAAAGAACCCTAATACAAGACCAGTTTTTGCAAGACGATGTGCAGGTGATGGTAGCAACCGTGGCTTTTGGAATGGGTATCGACAAGTCGAATGTACGGTGGATAATACACTACAATATGCCAGCCAATGTTGAGAGTTTTTACCAAGAAATCGGTCGTGCAGGGCGAGACGGTCTTCCAGCCGACACACTGCTGTTTTTTAGTTATGCCGATTTTTTAATGCGGCGAGAATTAGTCCAAAAGTCTGAACTGCCCAATCACCTCAAAGAAATTCAGTATGCCAAACTCGACCGCATGAAGCAATATGCCGAAGCACAAATTTGCCGAAGGCGCATTATGATTAGTTATTTCAATGAAACAATAGACAACGACTGCGGCAACTGCGACGTCTGCAAAAATCCACCAAGTAGGTTTGATGCAACAGTATTTGCACAAAAAGTACTGTCAGCAGTGGCTCGGTCTGACGAAAAAATTGCGATGACAATGGCTATAGACATATTGAGAGGCTCACAAAACAAAAATGTGTTTGAAAAAGGCTATCAGAACCTCAAAACGTATGGGGCGGGCCGAGAACTGCGCCCTGACGAATGGGCCGATTACTTAGCTCAAATGCTCAACTCGGGTGTGGTCGATATTGCCTATGACGAAGAACACGCACTCAAACTCAATGAAACGTCGTGGAAAGTACTGCGTGGGCAACAAACCGTTGAACTAATACGTTTTGAAACCTTTGAAGTAAAAAGAGCCAGGCAACAAGCTGAAAATGAGGCAGCTACACCCAAAACCAAACGAGAAATTATTAGAGATGATTTCTTCGAGGTATTACGAGTTTTGCGTAAAACAATCGCCGAATCTGAAAATATACCACCTTTTGTGGTCTTTTCAGATGCTACACTGTCGGACATGGCTCAAAAAAGACCTACTTCTGACGCTCAAATGTTGCGAGTTTCGGGCGTTGGCCAAGCCAAATTAGACAGATACGGACGAGCTTTTATAAACAAAATACGGGAAGTACAAGGCAGAGATACCGAAGAAGGTGTTTTTGAAGAGGCCACCACCAACCATTCAACCAGACCCAAACTCGCCAAAGGCGAAACCTACACCGAAACATATAGCTTATACCAACTCGGTCTGTCGGTAGCAGACATCGCCAGAGAGCGAAACCTAAGCGAAAGTACGATTTATGGACACCTCACACGGCTCTATGAAGATGGCTACACCGTTGATTTAAAGCAGTTTGTGTCAGATTATGAATATAGTGAGATTACGAAAGCGGCCGAAGAACTACAAATAGGACGAGGAGAATCAGTAAAGCCGCTTTTTGAAATATTAAACGAAAAATATGATTATAATAAGCTACGAATTGGGCTGTCGATGATGTGGAAAAGTTAGAAGTAAGGTTTAAGCTGACATCTTTAAGTTGTCAAATCTCAAAGTAATTGCCTATTAAGTTGATTTTTGAGCGAAGTTATTTCTGATAGTAGCACGTCTATTTCGCTTTTTTGTACTTTTATTACTTCGTCTTTGGCCTTGATGATTTGGACTTTCGATTCGAGCAGTTCTCGCATTAGCTTTGTGTCGTTTACATTTACCACA
The DNA here is from genome assembly GCA_043777595.1 of Spirosomataceae bacterium. Lineage (GTDB taxonomy): Bacteria > Bacteroidota > Bacteroidia > Cytophagales > Spirosomataceae > JAYVJH01. Next base: position 356 of record JAYWHT010000068.1, on the reverse strand, counting down.
GTTTCGTTATATTGGGGTTGTTGATGACATTAGTTTAGGCCATTCATGTTAAGTAGCACCTCTGCTATTGGTTTTTCAACGGCTTTTGCTATTTTGAGTATATGCTTAATTTGTATTTTTCTTTTACCACTCTCCAGACGATTATATTCTGACGCATTCATATCTATGGCTTGTGCCATATAGTCTTGTGTTTTTCCTGCCTTTGTTCTTAACTCTCGCAATATATCATTTGAAGGTTTCATAAAAAGCTGTTTAGATACTAAGAATTTAATAAAGTAACAAATATGGATTAACTTTGTGCATGACAAGATACAATCAAGACATAGAGAATAAAATGCTTCTCTACTATTCACATT
>JAYWHT010000067.1:0-39941 GCA_043777595.1 Spirosomataceae bacterium | reverse complement strand
TCAATCGCACCGATGATGATACTGGGCGGGGGCAGCCAACGTGGCTCGGCCAACTGCTCGAAGATGGGAAAGTATGCGGTAGGCCGCCCCGTAATCGTCGAATCGTCGAACCGAATATTATCGGAAGCCCTCACCGAAAGTGAGGGCTTTTTTGTGGGTGATGTAAATAATCGCACCGATGATGATACTGGGCGGGGGCAGCCGACGTGGCTCGGCCAATTGCTCGAAGATGGGAAAGTAGATAATCCTCGAATCGTCGAACCGCACAATATTGTCAAAAGCCCTCACCCAAAGTGAGGGCTCTTTTGTGGGTGATAAGTTTGTGAAGTGTTTTCATGGCAAAGTAGATAAAAAAAATATGTCAAGGTTCACAAAAATCACTATAAACTTTATACCCATCTTGAAAGCCCAAGTCGCACGGTTTTTTAAAATCGAGATGTTACGATGTAATATCTCGATGTATAACTCCCTTGTAATATTTCTGTACCAGCATAATTTGAACCACAGGCTGATGCAGCAATTCTATAAGAACCACTACTTAAATTTACACTTTTTGTAGCACCAGAAGGAATTTCTATCATTCTAACATCGTTACCACTGTAGCGAACTATTAAGTTACAGCCAGTTCCATTTTCTATTTCAACACTTGAATTTGGCGAGTTATTAAAATTACTTCTTTCAAATGTAGGTAATTGACCAGTATTTCTGTCTTCAAAAATTTCATCAACTTCCATTTGAATCATTTTTTTTCTCAAACGGGCTACATTTTTATTGTTAGGGTATTTTAAAATAAAATCTCGTATTGTTGAAGATACGGTTGAACTTAAAGCATATTGATATTCTGTTTCCTCATTTGCTTTAATTAAATTAGAAATTTCAATTCTTGCTTCGTGTAGATATTTTCCATTTGGGTATGCCGAAATATAACTTTCGTAAGATTCTATTGACTTTTCAGATGTTGAACTTTCCCATTTGCTCTTTTCAGCTAAATCATTTTTTAGACCTACTATTTGATTAGCTAAAGGCCTTCCCAATTTTGCTTGGCTGGTCTCAGCGTGTCTGTCAAATAAGATTTTCAACTTTTGCTCTGCTTTATCAAACTCATTATTTTTTACAAATTCAGTAGCTTGCTGATAAAGTCGTTCCGCACCGTTTTCTAATTCATCAAGTTTCGATTTGAGTAGTTGGTTGTCTTCTTGTGCTTTGTCGTAATCTTGTTTTGGAACACAAGAGTTGATCGAGCAAATAAATGCTACAAAGATAATTATATGTTTCATTTTGTTATAAATTCATTCACTTTCTGTGCGGTTACATCAGTCGATAGTTCTCTCTGAATAAAAACTATTTTTTTTGCATTCATTCGTTTAAACCAGTCTTCCCAGTAGGCTCTTAGTATTTCAAAATCAAAACCTTTTCCTGTTCTACGCTCATTTACTTCGCAAATTAAAATTTCGGAATTTGATAAATCAATATTTACTTTTGGAATATTTAAACCTTTTAAAGTAATTACATCAAGTATATTTCCTATTGAAACGGCTTGGTGTAATTGGCTTTCAAAACCATGAATTTTTGTGTCGGCTGGTTTGTTCTCTGCTTCTAAGTATCCATCTGTGATGATTACAACTTTGTTGATATAATTATCAAAAAGTGTTGGTTTTTTTAGATGATTAACAAGATACCTACGCAAATAAAATTTATAATCAGCACCAAGTGGTTTTTTTTGGGCTAACTCATACATTTCTCTAATACTTGTCTCAAATTGCTTGTCTTTTTCGATTGTAAAAAATAAACGATTGCTATTTTTGTGGTTTGATAGGTCAAACTGTAAATCATTTGCTATTTTTCCAAATTGCCCTTTTGCTTGGTCAATATCGGTAACATCAATAATCAATTTATCTTTCGTATCTTTCTTAAATTTAGAAAAACCAACAAAGGACTTCCAGATTGTTTGTAAAATAAAAATGTCGTTTTCAATTTGATTTGGGTTGTTTAAAGTGTCAATAATTCTTCTTGACAAGTCTGGAACAATAATCAAATTGATACTAACAGGGGCTGGCGGTATCCAGCCTCTACACTCTTTTATTTCTTCCTCTGTTAAGTCTAGACTTGTTAGCTTTTTTCTTGTTTCGAGCAAAAAACCTTCGTCTTTTTGTAGGTCAGCCTCGTATCTGTCCCAAACTATTTTGACAGCATTTTTATTGAAACAAGTTTTAAGTTTGTCTATAGCTTCACTTTTAGTCGAAGGTCTTGTAATTAGGTAAATAAACACTCCAAAAAGAACAAGAAAACCTGCTAAAATATATAATGGCTTTTTATCTTTTGTCTTTTTTTGTTTTCTTTGAACAGGCTCCATTTTTACTGATTATCTGAGTTGAAGTTTTCGGTTTTATTGGTTAGCCAAGTATTTTGAGCCTTAATGGCGTCCTCAACCAAAGAATGCGCCTCTTCTTTGTCAAAATTGCTATGTGTGTAGTTTTGCCATCCTCCCATAAACTCTCCAACAGAGCCTTTCAAAGAAGCGAGGTTAATTGGCATTGCTCCTCTTTCGTAATCATTTATATCTTTGGTCTTTTGTTGAATTTGATTTTCATAGGTCATAATATCGCTTTCAAATCTGTAAATTCTTGAAACAATGTCTGACAGTTCTTTTCGTTTATCAGCGATTCTATTACTCACATTTTCTATCATCAATTTTACTTTTTCACTTTCTGTTTTTAAATAGGAATGGCTTAAAACATAGTTTAGCAAAAGCCCCCAAATAACATAGACTAAAAAACCTAAAAGTAAAATTAACCAAAATGTTGGCTCTTTAAAAATCATTGAATTTCCCCAAATATCGTTTCTCAGCCCACTATTAAATTCATTTAGATGAACGCCTTTTGTTATTTTGTATCCAATAAAAGCATCGGTTAGTAGTGTTAGAACCAAGAGGAATAAGATTAGCATATATTTTTTAGGCATATTATCGGCCTCCAATTTTTTATTGGTTTCCATCAAATTGTGAATTAAAAAACCCAATCCTAAAAATATTATTGGAAAAAATATTATTAGGGCAACCATTCCCCCACCTGCGTTTAACGCATCTGAAAACACATTTGGATTTATGATGGAGTAGGTGTCTTTCTTGAAATCATTAAAAACATAGTAGCCCGACGAAGAATAAAAAACAAATAAATATAATGTTAGGAGTAATGTTATAAATGCGCCAATTACAAACGAAGTGGTGTCGCCTATTTCGCCGTCACCACCTATAATACTAATTTTTTCAAGTTCTAATTCTTCAATTTGTTTTTCTTTGTCTTCTTTCAAACTTCTATGCGAAGATATTTCAGCATTGGCATCATGCTTTTTTGTTTTTTCTTGTTGAAGTTCAATATTCAGATTATAAATTTTATCTATAAGACCTTTCTCGTCTAATTTTTGTTCTTCTAAAAATTTGGAATAAACATTGTTTAAGTAGCCGTCAATGCTTGCAGGTTGCGATTGGGATTTCTGTGCCGACCTAAACCCATATCGTGAATAAGTAATTTTTCCTTTTTCGGTGATTGTTTTAGCTTGTTCGTTTAATGGTTCGTCTGTCATAAGTTTTAAGTATTTGAAGTTAGGTTAGTTACAGTGATTGTAGTATTAGTAAGCTCCTTTATACTCCATTCTTCTAATACGGCCATCAAACGAGAAAGGGGCTTCAAACATAGTTTTGTAGTTTATTTGTTTTAAAAATGACCATAAAAAAAGCGTGGACGCTGCCGTTTACTTTGTTACCGAGGGAGTCGAAGCCCGTGCCACAAAGTAAAAAGCAACGTCCACGCCATTGGGCATGAACGTTGGCTTTAACTTTCCTGTGGCTTTTGAAATTTCGACTTTTCGGTAACAGGATTGTTATAGCTTAACGCTATAATGTCAGTATGTTTTTAAATCTGTATTGTCTGTATTCTGGGTATTGGTTTTATTTTCTGCAATATGGCATAATATTTTGAGATCGTAAAAATAAATTTCAAAAAGCTATCTAATGGAAATATTGCCAATCATACACTACATTGCTTCGAGTTCATAGCTATAATCTTCCATAATAAGATTTGCCAATAGTTTGCTACATGCCAGCTCTACTTTTTGGCGGGCTTCGGCTTCGGTGCTGGCATCGAGCTGGAGTGTTATGTGCTTACCAATACGAACGTCGGCTATGTGGTCGATACCCAAGTTGGTCAGGCCGAGTTTAACGGCTTTGCCTTGTGGGTCTAATATCTCTTTTTGGGGCATTACGTTGATGTTAGCGGTAAATGTCATGGATACTTCGTTTTTTTGTTGGTGTATTGATTGTATAAAATAATTGAATGGACGAGTCTAAACTAAATGTAACGTTGGCTATAAAAGACGAACTACGAAGCCCACCACCAGCCACATAAAACGAAGCGGGTTCACCTACTTGTGTCAGATGAAAACCATTGCGTAAGGCCATTCTGAGCGATAGGCTGCTGCTTAGTTTCACGTCTAAGCCGCCAAAAAACTCTGCCCCTATTCCAAAACCAGAGTCGGAGGGTATGTTTGTTTGAAAATCAGGAAAATAAATACCCTTTATCTTTATAACTCCACTCATTTTGTAATAAGACAGCACGCCATTGTAGCCCCAAAAGAAAGCTGACGGCTGGTAAACAATGCCAAATTTAGCGTAAATTCCCGAAACTGTCTGAATTAAACGATCTTGATCGCTTTGTTTGACATTGACATACCCAGCCGAAAGCATAACTAATTTGCCCGCATCTCTGGTTGTCAAATAAAGACTTGGCTCTATGATTATTGCACGTTGTACGTTCATGGGATAGATGGCCATGAGCGGCAAGCCCTGCAATACGTCCAAACCTACGGCCGTGATACTGTGCGTACTGTCTTGGGCAGTAGCTTTAAATGTCGATACGATGACCATTAAAAAAACAATGTTCTTTTTCATAATTCTGTTACGTTTACATTGAGTCCGGTGCCCCCAGTGTATCCAAAAAAAGTTCTTTGCGTGTAATAAGTACCATAATCGACGGACACTTTTTTGAAAGTACTTTTGGGTTTGGTTGCGGTAGAATCTATGTCTAAGAAATTGCCGCAATACAAATCTATTTTTTTGATAACAACCCGATAAAATACCGTGAGTGTATCGGTTCGGTTTGGTTGTTCAAAAACGTAAGTAGTACTGGTTGAGTTGAGGTCGATAGGCAGAAAAATATTACCGTATTGACTTCTGAGCGACGGTGTGGCGGTATTGGAGTTGGGTAAATCTTTGGTCGTACCAATTATTTTTATTTTTGTAAACTTTGGCGAAAGCATACTTACAAAATTAAGACTTAACGTTGGCTCGGCAACAATGCCGCAGGTTGGCTGGCAGCTCATAATACCGACACAAGCGGCAATAAGAAAGGTGATATTGCGTTTTTTCATGGCTTTTGTGTTTTGTGAAAACAAATTTAACGAAATTTGAAAATAATATTTGATAAAACAATACACTAAAATGAAAATACAAAAAATTAAACGAGTAGCCAACGGTGAAGACATTGTAATGATTGGTACTAAACAATACGCTATTCGTTTTTCGGCTAAACACGCTCAACATATTATAGATAATTATACGAATTCGGCGCATCAAATACAGTTTGGTCAAATTGTGAACTTACTGAAAGTCAGTATAGTCTTGACAATGTCAAGGAAAAAATGGGTTGCCGTAGGTAAATTTGGAAATAAGATTTACGAAACCTATTTTTACATAGTCAAAGATCGAATAGACGTAGTTATATCTTTTATTTCCAACAAATTACCATACATTCAAGTATATAACAATTACGATAATGAGCAACCGTAACAAGCCAGTTTATTACACAGACCCGATTTTATATAAAGAGGGTTTTTTTGAAAATCAGTCCGAAGAACTCGAATTTTTGAAAAAAGTAGAATTGTATAATCAAAAACAAAAAAGAACAAGTACAGATAAGAAAAAAAGAATAATCCAATGAACGCAATCAACATTACGGCTCACACCAGATATTGACGGGAAAGAGGTTGTTATGACAACCGAAGAATAGAAAAATTTATGCAAATAGAGTTTCAACAAGATGCGAAAGATGACTACTGATGCTTAAAACCTACCTCAAACGCCTTACTAATCTTAGCACTCGCAATCGGTCGTTGCTGCTGGCGAGTCTGCCTGCCGAACAGTTTTTGGACATACAAGACCTTGATTTTATTGACAGCAAAGCCTCTTTTGATGTCATTGCCCAGTTGATTGCTCGAAAAAAGTCTATTAAAATTTGTGATATAGCCGATGCTCGCTACCAAAAAGTAAACGAAGCCAGTAAGCGGCTCCGCAAAATAGCCCGAACCGAACGCTTTATTGAGGCCGAGCGTGGCTCGCAAGATTTGTACGTGGGCTGGCCTTGTGTACGTGGCAAACTGACCGACGGCACTCCGATTCATGCTCCGTTGGTGTTTTTTCCAGTTAGTATTCAACAAACCGATAAACATTGGCAACTGTGCCGCCGAGACGAAAACGCTACTCTCAATCGTAGCTTTTTACTGGCTTACGCCCATTTTAACCAGATTCAGATTTCAGACGAATTGCTCGAAACCAATATAGACGACCTCAATACCGACCCGCTTGTTTTTAGAACTGAGCTTTATGAACTACTTAAAAATAGCCCGCTCGAAATCAATTTTAATCAAGATATTTTTCAAGATAAACTCACTTGGTTTGACATAGCCAAAGCGGCAGACTTGGAACTATTAGAGCGAAATGGAGAGCTTAAACTTCAACCCGAGGCTATTCTGGGTATTTTTCCGCAGGCAGGAAGTTACTTGGCACCCGACTACGAAAAACTGATAGGTATGGGTAATGAGTCGTGGGCCATAGGCGAAAATTTAGCCCAAGTGCAGGACAAAAGGCTTGTCAAAGAATCGGATACTTATACTATTTTTGCCCAAGATGCTTCGCAAGAGCGGGCTTTGCAGGACGTAAAATTAGGCAAGTCGTTGGTAGTGCAAGGGCCACCTGGCTCGGGTAAGTCGCAGCTTATTGCCAATCTTATAGCCGACTTTACGGCTCGGGGCAAGCGGGTGCTGGTAGTTTGTCAAAAACGTGTAGCACTCGATGTTGTCTATGACCGGCTGCAACGAGTTGGCGTTGCACCTTTTGTGGCGTTGATTCACGATTTCAAGAACGACCGAGCGGCTTTATATCGGCAAATTAGTGAACAAATCGAAGACGTTGAAGAATATAAAAAACAGAATTATAGCCTTGATGCCGTGCTGTTGGAACGTCAATTTGTACAAGCCAGCCGAGCCATTGACCAGGCTGTGGGAGAATTGAACGAATTTAAAAAAGCCCTTTTTGATGAATCTATCGCTGGTGTTTCGGCCAAAGAATTGTACTTGACTTCTAATTTAAACGACCCGAAGGTAGCCATTGATGACTTATTTCGAGATTTTAAACTCAACGAACTCACAGATTTTGAAGCCAAACTCAACGCATATAGCCAATATACTCGGCGCATTGGTACTGAACACGCTTGGCAAGAACGAGTGGATTTTGCCGATTTTGATTTTAGTGATTTACAGAAAATAAATAAAACTATTACCGAAATACCAGTGTGGTATGAGCAGTCGGGTTTTGAGTTTAAGACAATTCAGGAGGGAATAAAAAAGCTATATATAATTAAAAACTGGTTTGAAATACTACAAAATAAAGATATTTGGGGCTTTTTTGAACGAATACAGGCCGAGAATAAATCAATTTCGCTCGATGGCCAGGTTATAGATTTGGACAAACGAAATATTTTATTTGATAATATAGAAATAGGCCAGATAGCAGCTAAATTGCCCGCGGCCATCGTTGCTCGACAGTCGTGGTTTAGGTGGTTGTTTTATAAAGATAAAAAGTATTTTGAAACAACAACCCAAAAACTAAATCTGTCGTTAGAATTGGCCGATTTATTGAAATTAGAGGAGTTGGTAAATGGGCGATTGGACTGGCAAAAACGATTGATTGAATTAGAAAAATCGCTTGATATTACTATTTTGTCAGAATCGTTCGGGGAGTCGGAGCGGCAATTAGAAATAGTAATAACCAACTATGAAGCCGCCCAAAAAGCCTGTTTGATATTGAAAAATGATTTGATTTTTCTGGAAAATAATGTTGAAATTAAACCAACGTCAATCCAGCAGTTTATTGAAATATGTGAGCAGACACAGTCAAAAACTATATATTGGAAAAAATATTTGACCGAAAAACAAATTGTACAAATTGGGAATAAAAAATCGAAAATCGAAAATTTAATTATAAATCTGGAACATGATTTTGATTTATTGGTCGAATCGGACAAAATCAAAAATAGTTTCAGTCGTATTCAGTGGCAGTTGGTCGAACGGGTTTTGAGTCTAACTGAAAATGAAACATTGTCAGTTAGTCAAAATTCATTGCGCTTGGCTTGGTTGCAATATATCGAAAGTCAATATCCGATTTTAAGAGCGGTTTCGAGTCTTAAAATCAGTCAGTTAGAAACAGAATTGCAACAAAATATTAAGCAAAAACAACAACTTAGTGGCGAGATATTACGGCTCAAATTGCGTGAGCAGTTGTATCAAGATTTAGAGTTTAATAGGCTCAACAATCGGGTAACGTTTAGAGAATTGGCGCATCAGACTATGAAAAAACGGCAGATTTGGCCTGTGCGTAAGCTATTAGAAAACCATGCCGATGATGTTTTTAAGTTAGTGCCTTGTTGGCTGACCTCGCCCGAGGCTACTTCGGCCATTTTTCCGCTCACGGCCGGGCTTTTTGACTTAGTGATTTTTGACGAAGCCTCGCAATGTTATGCCGAATACGGAGTCCCGGCCTTGTACCGAGCCAAACAGTTTGTGGTAGCTGGCGACAGCAAGCAGCTAAGACCCAGCGACTTGTACCGCATTAGATTTGAAACCGAAACCGACGACGATAACCCAGATTTAGAAATTGATTCGCTTTTGGATTTGGTGTCGCAATATGTGCCTCAAATACAACTTCAAGGGCATTATCGGAGTGCCAGCCTCGATCTAATTGATTTTTCTAACCAATATTTTTATCAAAATAAACTACAATTATTACCCACTTTTGAGAATGTCAATCAACACCAGTCGGCCATTCGGTACATTAAAGTAGAAGGTGAGTGGCAGAACAATACCAATGCCATTGAAGCCGAAAAAGTTGTTGAACTGATTGGCGAATTGACCAAAATCAATCCAAATAAATCAATCGGCGTGGTTACGTTCAATTTTCAGCAACAACAACTCATAGAAAATTTACTTTCCACAACAAATCCTCCCTTCAGGGGGCAGGGGGCAGAAAATCCCCCCTTCGGGGAGCAGGGGGCAGCTTTATTTGTCAAAAACATTGAGAACGTGCAAGGCGATGAGCGAGACATTATCGTTTTTTCGGTAGGCTATGCCGCCGACTCAAAAGGCAAAGTACGGGCGCAGTTTGGTAGCCTGAATGCCCAAGGCGGCGAAAACCGCTTGAATGTAGCCATTACCCGTGCCAAAGAGCGTATCTATTTGATTACGAGTGTTTTGCCCAATCAGTTAGATGTAGAAAATACAGTTCACGATGGCCCAAAACTATTCAAAAAGTACTTAGAATATGCCTCAGCCTGCTCGGAAGGAAAGTTTAAACCGACTATAAATGAGATGCCAAACAAAAAAAATGAATGGTTTTTGAAACAACAAATTATAAATAAAGAAACACAAATTGAGGGTAACCAATCACCGTTTCTCATTTCTCGTTTTTCATGTCTCACTAACACCCTCCCCTTTGCCGACCTAACTGTGATGAATGGCGATGACTACGAAAGTTTGATTTTGACCGATGACAATCTATACTTTGAGGCGCAGTCGGCCAAAGAAGCACACGCTTATTTGCCGATGCAGCTTCGAGAAAAAGGCTGGCCGTTTGAACGAATTTGGAGCAGAGAATGGTGGCGAAAAAACGATAAATTAACCCAAGTATCGTTTGCGTAATAGCTGCATCATATAAACATTGACAGCCCATTGGTCGGCTACTGGTTGTAGGGTATAGGGCAATGTTGGCATATAAGTAGGTGGCCCAAACTCCGTTAATATTGTTACCGTTTTGTTTTCTTTTGTAAGCCGCTCAACGACGCTATCCCACCAACCCAAATGCGTTTTGAGGGTTTCGCTCCACTCAGGCGCACGTGGGTCGTTTACTTGTGGCCCTTCTTCATGGCCTACTCGTGCGTGGAGGTGTGTGGTTCGGGCAAGGGCTTTTTGCACGGCTTCGGGCTGGTCGGCCAGTAGCGACTCATGTACGTTACACCAGTGCGATATGTCGAGCGTGAGGCGCAAATCGGGGTTTTTGTCTATAAAATGTTGGGTAACGTGCGCCGCAAACAACATACGGCTGCGGTGCGTTTCGTGTGCAATGCTGATATTGGTTTTGGCAGAAACTTCGGTCGTCAGGTCTATAAATGCTTTGTTTTGGTCATAACCAAAAAAATCACGACCAGAATGGCAGTTGATGTAGAGCGGTTTACGTGCAGAGAGTGTACTGGCTTCGATGAGTGCTTTTTTGAATGAGGCAAGATGCTGAACGGGGTCTTTTTGAGAACCGCCACAGAGGTAGCCAATCTCTAAATTATGTTTGTCGAGGGCTACAAAAAGCTCTTTTTGGTCTTTGGTACTGTCTGGCCACCAGAGTTCTATGCCATCGTAGCCTTCTTTCTTTACGGCTTCACAAAAACCATCAACACTCCCAGCCCAGCCCCAGTTGGTGGCCATGACTTTGAGTTTGGTTTTGGGGTTTGGTACAAAATTTTGAACAGATGTAGGTACTTCGAGGCCACTAAGTAAACTACCAGCCGCTGTGTTTTTGATAAAATCTCTTCTTTTCATCGTGATTTTTGATTTTTTTGTGCGGCCAAATAACCAGCACCTACCAGAGCCACCAAAAGTAAAATGCCAGCGATTTCAAAAGGTAAAATATGTGAAGTCATTAGGCTCATACCGATATTTTTGGTGGTGTTGATACGCTGGTGAGTTATTTCTGGCACTGTAATATTAGCATTTTGAATAATCCAAAACAACAAACCAAACACTCCCAACGCCGTAACACTGCCCCAAAAAACGTTTGAGTGGTTGGTCAAAATACTATTTTTGGTTTGGCTGTCGGCAGTATCTTTTTTGTGGGTAAGCATGACTCCAAAAATCAACAAAACCAGCACTCCGCCCACGTAAATCAGTAGTTGGGCTACAGCCAAAAAATCGGCCCCAGCAAAAACAAACAACGCCGCTACGCCCAGCAATGCCATAAATAGCCCCAAGGCAGCATACATGACGTTGCGAGTAAACAAAATCAATATCGCCGAAGCAATGATTAGGGTGCAGAAACAATAAAATATGAGTTCGGTCATGGGTTGTAGTTAGCGACACCATCGCTTGGAGCGATGGTGTCGCTTTTTTTAAGGGTTTACGTTGCCATATTTTTTAAAATAATTATTGACTTCTCGTTTATAAAACGGCGAAAAACTGGGTGGAACACTGCGTAACAGTTCGGTTTGTTTTTGTTTATCTTTTACATATTGTTCAAAAGCTGGTGGCGGTGTACGCTGAATCTGCTTACCAGTTTCGGACTTGCGCTGGTTGTCTTCTTCTTGTTGGCGCAGGGCTTTTTCAGACTCCAAGAGCCTCGTTACAATGTCCTGCTGTCGTTTTTGTAGTTCTTGATTTACCCGTTTGTTTACTAAATCGGTCTCTGTTTCGTCCATGTCTTTTGAGAGTTCTTTGACGGCATCACCCATTTTTTTGCCAGCCTCAGTGCCTTTTTGTCCATCGGCCAGTTGCTGTAACATCTGCCTAATACGACCTTGCTCGGCAGCCATTTTTGCCAATTCTTCCGACATTGCTCTTCCGCCCATTTGTCCTTTGCCTTGCTGCATGGCCTTTATGCGCTCGTTGAGTTGTTTTTGCATATCGCCCAAGCTCGGCGATGGCTTTTTTCCTTTTTTACCTTTGCCAGAGCCACCCGGGCCAGGCATGGCCATTGCTTGCGCTTGCATTTGGCTCAGAGTTTGGCTCAACATCAGTGCCAAGTTGTTCATGGCAGTCATCGCAAACTGCTGGCGGCTGGTGGCTTGGTTGAGCCTCCGTTCTTTGATAAACCGTGTTGCTTCGCCCATCTGGTATTTCATGTCTGAGAGTTCACGAGTTACAAAAGTCTGAATCTGCATTACTCGTTTGGCCAATGCGTACAGGCTATCTTCTACTACCTTCGAGTCGTCTTTGAGTTTGAGTTGTTCTTGTCCGAGTTTCACAAATCGTGGGTCTTGCAGATTTACGCCCCTAAAATCTTTCATCAGCCGCTCTTGGTCAAACGATAATTGTATCAGGTTTTCCAGAATTTTTCGTAAGTCGTCTATGTTTTCCATGTCTTCTTTGGCTTCCATGTCTTCCATCATTTCGCCCATGGCTTTGGCCATTTTTTTCATAGACTTAGCCGCTTTTTTTTGTTTTTTTGATGCCTCTTTCTTCTGTTTTTTGGCAATGTCCTCCGAGCTTTGTTTTTGGTCTTTTTCTATTTCTTCTTGTGTGTCCTTATCGGTGTCCATGTCTTCGGGCTTGTCGAGTTCTTCGTTTTTCTTCTCTAAGTCTTCAAGGTCTTCTTTTGTTTTCTCAAATTCTTTGTTCAACTCGTCCTGCTCTTTTTTTAATTCATCGTCTTTTTTCTTGTCATCGGCTTCTTTGTCCTTGTCTTTTCCATCTTTGTCATCTTTTTCTGTTTTTTCGGCCAATTTTTCTTGTTTTTCGGCTTGTTCCTCCAAGTCTTTTTTTATCTGCTCGGCCTTTTGTTCTACTTGCATTCGCTTAAACATCTCCAAGGCTTTTTCTATTTCTTTTTGAGTATTAAATTCCTTGTTTTTTAGCTTATTCATCAACTCCTGCATCTTGTCATCTTGTTGGCTTTTTTCCAACATTTTTTCGAGTTGTTCGTACAATTTTTTGGTTTCGGGGTCGAGCAGTTCATTCATTAGTTTTTGTAATTGCTCCAATTTTTGTTTTAGTTCTGGATTTTCTTGAGCAAACCGCTCTTGTTTTTGTTGCGATTTTTGGTTTTGTTCCTGCAAATCTTTCATTTCGTTGGCCAGTTCGTCCCGCTTTTTGAGTAGCTCTTCTACCTGTTTTTTTTCTTGAAAATCAAGCTCTTTTTCACTTTTGAGTCGTTGGTCGAGTTTGTCGAGTTCTTTTTGAAGACTTTTGGCTTTGTCCAATGTTTTTTCGAGTTGAGCTTCTGTTTTTTCAGACGATTTTTCAATCTCGGCACGCACTGCATCTTTGGACGGCACAGCAAAATTAACAACCCTCGACTTGGCCGATTTTGCGCCATTCACACCGTCGTTGTCCCATGCTTGTACAAAATACTCAATGCGGTCGCCAGGTGCCAGCCTCAAACTATCGACATACCACTGATAATAAAAAGTTTGGTTGATGGCTGATTTATTGAACGGAATCTGAAACCCCTTAAAGTCTTGCTTGTTGTTGTCTTTTTGTCCTTTTCGTTGAATATTATAAAACAGTTTCAGATTCGAGAAACCATAATCATCGGCAATCGTGCCGCCCACCACAAAATAATTATAAAGCGTAGTATCTTGGTAGTTTTCGAGGTTAAGTGTCGGATATTTGTCAGCAATGACGTTGAGGTAATAACTGATTTTTTCACGATTGGCGGCTTCTTCGTTTTTAAGATTTACCTGATAACTACTTGATTTTCTGACGTATTTCTTAAATTCAAAACCTCCTAATATTTTTTCGGTGGCTGGATATTGGTTTTTATCTCCGTCAAAACTGAGTGACATACTGTCGGTGGACGAAGCATTAAAATCCCAAGTTACGGTTGTGCCTTCGGGTACTGTCAAGTTGCCTACATTACTCAACGATTCGGCAGGTTTGCCCAGATAAGCGGGGTAATTGAGTTTGACATCAAACGATAGTAAATTGGGCCGTTCCGAAACCTTGATTTCGTAACTATCTGACTGATAACCAGCGGCATCGAACTGAAAATCAATAGGCCGTTGTACGTTCTTGAAAGTATAACTGTATGTATTACCGTTTTCGAGATCGAGTTTAAACTTGGCTTTGTTTTGGGTCAAATATACAGCTTGTGGCAGCGACTCGCCCGTGAGCGTAACCCGAAGTGTAAAATCTTCGTTTTTGAAGGCTTTGAGGTCTTTGTTTTCTAATTTAAAGGCAAAAGGGGCATAGCTGTAGTTTTTCTGAAAATGAATCAGTCTATCAGAACTACCCGAAAAAAAACGGGGATTGAACAACAAAATACCGACAATGGCCAAGAGTGGATAAATGGCATATTTGGCATATTTTCGGTTTTCGTTAATCTTAATGGCATCGGCAAACCGTACTACGAGCAGTTGTTTAGATTTTTGTTTGATACTGGCCTCAATTAAGTCGGTTTGTGTGCCAGACAAGCCACGCAACTGCAAGGTATTCAAGAGTTTGTCTCCTATTTCTGGAAAAAAATTGCCAATCTGAACCGCTGCAGTCTCATCTGATATTGGTTTGCTGAGTCCGTACAAATGTACCAATGGCACTGCCACCCACCGTACAAGCGCATAGCCGAGTATAGCCACAAAACCAAAAAACAACAGCGAGCGAATACTGGTGCTAAATCGCCCAAAATATTCAACAGTATTGATAAACAAATAGGCCGTAAAAACTAATCCAAGCGCAAAAATCACACCTTTGATGAGTTGGTTTTGGTAATATTTACGTCGATACTCGCCGATGCGGTCGAGTAAGCTGGCTATGGTTGGATTGGTCATTTTGGTTGTACTTGGTAATTTTTACTGTTAATAAACGCAAATTTATTGATTTCTGCACAAACAATTCTGGCATTTACCAAAATAAAGATTTTAATTCTGACAAATAAAATAGAATCAAGGACTGCACAATGGCCCAGCAAACGGCACTGATTAGCATGGCATAAATAACTTTTAATTTATTGACTCTAAACGAAATAGCTATCAGCGTACCGCCAATGGGCGTAAACAATATCGGTGTCATAAAAGCGATGCCTGTCATACCAAATCTTTGCCAGACCTTAACGGCATAGCGAGTTTGTTTGCTAAATCGCTTGGCTGGTTTGCGACGATATTTATTGATAAAATGCTGGATAAAATCACCCAAAAACAAAAACAAAACAACTGCAATTATCATACCAGTTGCCGTACAAACAGCAGTTTCTGCCCAATGTAACCCCATCGCAAAACCTGTCAGCGGCCCACCCACAAATTTGAGACAACTGGCCAATATTACTGATAAGTATTTGAGATAAAGTGGCATTTTAGATTTGAAAGTGTATTCACAAATGTACTAACAATTTTAGGTGTTTGTAGAATGACAGACAATGAATTATATTTGAGGGCAAATAAAAACCAAACAAACCGATGACGACTATTCTCATAGAACCTCGTAATGCCACTGACCACCAACTATTTATAAGTTTGGCCAAGCGGCTCAAAGCCAAATTTAGTGAGCAAGAAGACGATGAGACAACCACCAAGGCACAAATCTTACAACAACTCGGCGAAGATTTCAGGGCTTTGCAAAACGGTACGCTCAAAACGAGACCTGCTTCTGAATTTTTGGCAGAATTAAAACAAGAAGGATTGTTATGAAAGTAAAAACCTCTGCTAATTTTGAGAGAGAAGCAAAGCATCTTATCAAAAAATATCGCTCGTTGGCAGAAGAAGTAGCCGACCTAATCAGCTCGCTCTCCCAAAATCCAGTCATTGGCACACCAATCGGACAAAATTGTTACAAAATAAGAGTAGCCATCAAGAGCAAGGGCGTTGGAAAAAGCGGAGGTGGAAGAGTCATTACTTGCGTTGCAGTACTTCAAGAAACTGTAACTTTACTTTCGATTTATGATAAATCAGAACGGGCCAATATTTCTGACAAAGAATTAGAACGACTTTTAAAAGAAAATCTGTTAGACTGACATTCGGTGTTTCTACAATTACTCGCCCGCTTCGATTGTACAATCTTGATTTTTTAGCGTATTTTTGGGTCGGCTTAATATTAAAAAAGCAGTGCAAGAAAATCAAAATAATAAATTTAAGTGGATTCGACTATCGTTTGGCGTTAGTTTTTTGTTGATGCTCATCAAATTTGGGGCTTATTATTTGACAAACTCCAACGCCATTTTGAGCGATGCGCTCGAGTCTATCATCAATGTAGTGGCGAGTAGTTTTGCTTTTTATAGCATTTATCTGTCGTCATTGCCCCGAGACCCCAACCATCCCTATGGCCACGGTAAAATCGAATATTTTTCGTCGGGCTTTGAGGGCGCATTGATTATCATGGCAGGTGTTTTGATTGTTATTGGGGCCATTGATAGGCTACTCGAACCGCAACCAATCTCGCATTTAGACTGGGGTGCAGGGCTGGTCGCTATCACGATTATGATAAACTTTGGCTTAGGTACTTACCTCCAAAAAGTAGGACAAAATACTCGCTCTGAGGCACTTATTGCAGATGGCAAACATTTAGTCGTTGACAGTGTGGGTAGTGTTATTATCTTAATTGGCTTGTTGTTTGTCTATTTAACCAACATTATTTGGCTCGATGCTGCGGTGTCGCTACTGGTGTCGGTTTTGATTTTTTATAATGGTTTCAAAATCATCAGAAGGTCGGTGGCGGCACTCATGGACGAAACCGACAGCGAGCTACTCAACGAAGTAATTAGCATCGTCAAAGACCATAAAAAACACGAATGGATAGACGTTCATAATCTCAGAATCCAGAAATATGGCTCAGACTTGCACATCGACTGCCACCTGACACTGCCTTATTATTGGGACTTACGACAAGTCCACGACAGCGTACATGATTTTGAAGAAATTGTAGAAAAAAATACAACAGGCCGCCTCGAAGTCTTTATTCATGCCGACCCATGCCTGCCCGAATGTTGTCATTATTGCAAATTAAATTGTACCAAACGCTCAGAGCCTTTCAAAAATGATATTGACTGGGACGTAACCAAACTAACAACTAACCAAAAGCATTTTGTGGAATTGTAGTAATAAAATATCACTCAATCATTCAATCATTCAGTATTTATGCCCAAATCTAAATACGTCAAAGAGTCGTTTACAACTATGACCGAAATGGTATTGCCCAACGATACAAACACACTCAATAACTTAATGGGCGGGCGGTTGTTGCATTTGATGGATATTTGTGGGGCGATTGCCGCCCAAAAACACGCCAATCGGGTTGTGGTAACGGCTTCGGTCGATAATGTGTCTTTTGCACAGCCCATTAAACTCGGTAATATTGTAACTTTTGAGGCGCAGGTAACGAGGGCTTTTAACTCGTCGATGGAGGTGCATATTGTGGTGTCGGCGCAAAATATCTCGGCAGGTGAGGCGGCCATTAAAACCAACGAGGCTTTTTATACTTTTGTGGCTGTAGATCAAAGTGGCCGCCCGATAGAGGTGGCGCCAATTATACCAGAAACCGATAGTGAAAAACAACTTTTTGACTCTGCTTTGCGCCGCCGTCAGCTTCGGTTGGTATTGGCAGGCCGTATGAAACCAGCCGAGGCTACCGAACTTCGGGCGTTGTTTGGGAGTTAGGGTGATTGTTTTGATTGCTCAATTTTGAACAAAACTATTGGCCGTTATAAATGATATGTAGAGCTTGACTCAAAATGTTTACTTATTACAAAATGAATAACAAAAATTTGGTCGCTAATATCAAGTGAGGGTCAAAACCACGTGACGGTTGCCTAAATACTCATTATTTTTGGGTTTTTTTGTTAAATAAGAGAACCTCAAAACCAACATTTAACATCTTTTAAGTGGGTCGTTTGAAAACAGTTGTGTAATTTTGACCATTCATTCTACCACAATACTATTTCAATGTCAAAATTTAACCGAATCAATAACCTCATGGGCTGGGCTGTGTTTGGAGTTGCCCTCGCTACCTACCTGCTCACGGTTGAGCGTACCGCCAGTTTTTGGGACTGTGGTGAGTTTATAGCTTGCTCGTATAAGCTGCAAGTGCCTCACCCGCCTGGCGCACCACTCTTTTTGCTCATTGGCCGTCTGTTTTCGATGTTGGCTATGGGCGATGTTACGCAAGTTGCCTATTGGATTAACATTGTGTCGGTTGCTACCAGTGCTTTTACTATCTTGTTTATGTTTTGGACATTGACATTGTTGGGTCGTAAGTTTTTTAGCAAAGCCGACGATGAACTTAGCACAGGCGAAACGCTGGCTGTAATGGGAGCGGCGTTAGTTGGTTCATTGGCCTATACTTGGTCAGATTCGTTTTGGTTTTCGGCAGTCGAGGCAGAGGTTTATGGTATGTCGTCGTTTTTTACGGCTATCGTTATTTGGGCGGCTTTCAAGTGGGAGCGTATCGAAGACCCCGCTGCGGCCAATCGCTGGTTAATATTCCTGTTTTATCTCATTGGCTTGTCGGTAGGTGTTCACTTGCTCAATTTAGTAACAATTCCAGCATTGGCTTTGATTTATTATTTCAAAAAATACAACCCCTCAATTTGGGGAGGCATCTTGGCTTTTGGTGCAGGCTTGTTAGTGTTGATGCTCATAAACTCAGGTGTCATTGTTTGGTTTCCGTCCATGGCGGGCAAATTTGAAATATTTTTTACCAATACCTTTGGTTTGCCTTATTCGACAGGTATTATTGTTTTCTTGACATTGTTTATATCTGCATTGGTTTGGGGTATTAGATATTCGTCCAAAAAACAAAAAGAGACACTTAACACAGCCTTACTTTCGTTGGCTTTTGTGTTTATTGGCTACTCGACTTATATATTGGTGTTGGTACGCTCAAATGCCAATCCGCCCATCAACGAAAACAATCCGAGCGACATAATTAATTATATAACGTATCTCAAACGTGAGCAATATGGAAGTCGCCCACTGCTTTTTGGGCCTGTTTTTACGGCGCAACCAACTGGTTCGGAACGGGGTGAGCCAATCTACAAAAAAGAAAACGGTAAATATGTAATAGCCGACTACAAAGTAGAATATACCTACGATAAAGGTTCTGAAACGCTTTTTCCGAGAATGTACAGCAATCAAGGTAATCACCCAGAATTGTATCGCAAAAAAATGGACTTAGCTGAGGGGCAAAAACCAAACTTGGGCGATAATATTTCGTTCTTTTTCTCGCATCAGCTTGGTCACATGTATTGGCGGTATTTTTTGTGGAATTTTGTAGGTCGTGAATCTGACGAAGAAGGTGCGGGTTCGCTGCGGCCTTGGGACACCAACGAAAACCTACCCGATACACTCGCCAACAACAAAGGCCGAGACAACTATTATATGATTCCGTTTATATTAGGATTGTTGGGTATTATTGGCCTTGCTTTTCGCCGTCCCAAAGATTTGTTAGTAACGGGCTTGTTGTTTTTGATGATGGGCGTAGCATTGGTAACATACCTCAATTCGCCTCCCGTAGAGCCTCGAGAGCGTGACTATATTTATGTTGGCTCGTTTTATATTTTTGCATTTTGGATTGGTGCTGGTGTGTTGTTTATTTATGATTCTTTGGCCAAAATACTAACCAATAATACTTCGAGAGCGGTCTTGGCTTCGGTAATTGGCTTGGCTGCACCTACCATTATGGTAGCCAAAGGCTACGACAACCACAACCGCAACAATCGCTACCACTCGGTGGACTTTGCCAAAAACCTGCTCAGTTCATGCGCCCCCAACGCCATTTTGTTTACAGGTGGCGACAACGACACTTTCTCGCTGTGGTATGTACAAGAAGTCGAAGGGTTCAGAACTGACGTGCGAGTTTGTAATCTAAGTTTACTTGGCACTGACTGGTACATTGGCCAAATGAAACGTAAAACATATCTGTCTGAGCCATTACCGATTTCGTTAGAACAAAAAAACTATGCCGCCGGCAAAAACGACTATATCCAATATTACGAAATGCCGTCTGTCAAAAATGGTATAAATCTTAAAGAATATTTGGCACTGTTGAAACAAGACGACGATGCAATTCATGTCAATTATAACGAAGATCGAGTGGCTATTTTGCCGTCTGGTACGATGCAGTTGCCTGTCAATACCGCCGCCGTTCGTAAGCTCAATATCGTCAAGCCAGAACTGAACGCCTTTGTTCAAGATACGATTCAGTGGAGTATGGGCAATAAAAGTATTTTTAAGTCAGATTTAATTATGCTTGACATCATTGCCACTAACGACTGGAAACGCCCTATATATTTTTCGGGGACATTGGCCAACGACAACTATCTGAACCTCAAAGAATATATGCAGTTAGAAGGTTATACTTATCGCCTCCTGCCAGTACGTGTGCCAGGTGCAACAGACGGCTACGCCAACTCTGACATTATGTACGACAACCTAATGAACAAAACCCTATGGCGAGAACTCGACAACCCCAATACTTACTACGATGGTACGTTCAAAGGCTCGCCCGTGTTTTCGGCACGTATTGCGTTTATGCGCTTGGTGGACCAGCTCATTCGGGAAGGTAAAACCGACAAAGCCAGAGCGGCAATGAACAAAATTTTGACAGTGATGCCCGACAAGAGTATTCCTTACGACCAAATTACGGCCAATTATGTAGGAAGTTTGTTTACGTTGGGCGAGGCAAAAAAAGCAATCGAAGTAGCCGACATCATGGCCAAGCGTGCCGAAAGTGTTTTGAAATATAGTGTACAAAACGGTGGCTCAAACCAAGATACGCAGGTTCAACTTTATATTTTGCAAACATTGGCCAGCAACTGCCGAGAAGCCAAACAAGTAGCTCTTGCTACTAAATATGAAACCTTATTGCAGCAATATATGGGTGTGGCTGAGTAAAAAACAATAATCAATATGGCAATGCAAACTATCGAAGTCCCTCTATCAGACTACAATCATTTGAAAGAAGAATTAGCACTTTTGAAAGATTCTGACCTTCTGAAAACTATGAATAAATTGATAGAAATGCTCTATCAAGACAAATATGGTCTTTATATGGGCGATTTTACTGACGATTTAGCCAAGCATACTATCAATCAATCATGGGACAATAAACCGAGTGTTTGGGACAATGTATAAACAGCGAGAGATTGTATTAGTTCCGTTTCCTTATTTAGATTTGAGTAGTAGTAAACGGCGGCCTGTACTGATTATTTCTAACGATGATTACAACCGAAATTTTGATGATGTGGTCGTTTGTGTAATTACGAGTAATCGGCAACTGGATAGCTATGCCATATCGTTAGAAACACAAGACTTAGAAATGGGTATTATGCCCGAAAGTTCTGTCGTTAAAGTTCATAAATTATTTACAATAGCGCAAAGTCAAATTATCAGAAAGTTCAGTATAGTGCAATCTGATTTTTTTGATAAAATTATTGATAAGATAAATGCACTTGTGAGTAATAAATATGGATAAAATAATTGCTTCAAATTCATTTTTAACAACAACTGCCGACTACCTGCTTACAGATAGTCGGCAGTTGGTTTTTGCAAAACAGACGCTTTTTTTTGCCATTCGTGGCGAGCGGCACGATGGCCATAAGTTCGTGAAGAGCCTCTATGACCAAGGTGTGAGGCAGTTTGTGGTTGAGCAAAAATCAATTACTGATACTTTTCAAAAACAACTTGACGAACTCATAGATGCCCAAATCTGGGTTGTGGATAGTGCCATTGAGGCGTTGCAGTTGTTGGCTCAACGACACCGACAAAAATTTAATATTCCCGTTGTTGGTATAACAGGAAGCAATGGCAAAACGATTGTCAAAGAGTGGCTTGGGCAGCTTCTGGCCAACGACTATGTCATTGCTCGAAGTCCCAAAAGTTATAATTCACAGATTGGAGTGCCGCTATCGGTCTGGCAACTCAACGATAGCCACACGCTCGGTATTTTTGAAGCAGGTATGTCGCAGCCGTATGAAATTGAGGTTTTGGAACGAATGATTCAGCCTACAATAGGTATTTTTACTAACATAGGCTCGGCACACGACGAGGGTTTTAGAAGTCGCAAACAAAAAATTACAGAAAAACTCAAACTCTTTACCCATTGCCAAAAACTCATTTACTGTGCTGATTATCAAGACATTGACCAAGAAGTGCAAATTGTTCTCAAAACCGTTAATCCTGCTTGTGAGCTGATTGGCTGGAAGTTAGTGAATAGTCATGGGTCATCAGTCGTGGGTCGAGAGTTAAGTATCCAACGTCCAACGTCTAATCGCTACGATGTGCCGTTTCAAACGCATTTTACTGATTTGGCCTCAATCGAAAACTTGACCCATTGTGTGGTATTGATGTCAGAATTGGGTATTGAGCCTGTCGAAATCCAGCAAAGAATCAATCGGCTCAAACCGATTTCGATGCGACTGGAACTCAAAGAGGGAATCAATAATTGTGTGCTGATTGATGACAGCTATAACAATGATTTGGCAGGGCTAACGATTGCTCTTAATTTTTTGAACCAACAACAACAACGAGACCATAAGATGGTGATATTGTCGGATTTGTTGCAAACAGGCCAAAAAGAAAGCGAACTGTATCGACAAATTGCCGACTTGATTGAACCCCACAATACCCAACTTATAGCTATCGGCGAAGCCTTCGCTCGAAATGCCCTATTGTTTGGCTCAAATACGATTTTTTATAAAACTACTACCGATTTTTTAAATAATTTTCAGTCCCAAAACTTCAAAGATAATTTAGTACTTATCAAAGGGGCAAGGGTTTTTGAGTTTGAAAAAATAGTTGGTCTGCTACAACAAAAAACCCACCGAACAGTACTCGAAATAAATCTCGATGCCTTGGCTCACAACCTTAACTATTACCGTAGTTGTGCGGGTTCAAAAACCAAAATAATGGCCATGGTCAAGGCTTATGCTTATGGTGGCGGTAGTGTCGAAATTGCTCAATTATTACAGTTTCATCGTATTGACTATCTGGCTGTTGCTTACATTGACGAGGGTATTGCTCTACGACAAAATGGCATTACGTTACCAATAATGGTAATGAACCCATCGGCAGAGAATTTCAGTAAACTTATTGATTATCAGCTTGAACCAGAAATATACAGCCATTACGTTTTAGACCAATGGCTACCTTATGGTGGGAAAACACACCTAAAACTTGATACAGGAATGCACCGATTGGGTTTTGTAGAATCTGACTTGCCGATATTGATTTCAAAATTACAATCAAATCCAGATCTGAAAGTAGCCTCTATTTTTAGTCATTTGGTTGGGGCAGATGAGGTGCAGCATAATGATTTCTCAAAACTACAATACGAACGATTTACAGACTGGGCCAACCAGATAGAGACTGCCGTTGGTTACAAGCCTATCAGGCATATTTTAAACTCGGCCGGAATTGTACGATTCCCAGCTTATGCCTTAGACATGGTGCGGTTGGGTATTGGTTTGTATGGTGTCGAAGTCAATAAACAGGCACAAGACAAACTACGGCAAGTGGGTACACTCAAAACGGTTATTTCACAAATCAAGTACCTCAAAACAGGCGAAACCGTAGGCTATGGTCGCACAGGGACGATTGACCACGATACGACCATTGCTACCATAGCCATTGGCTATGCCGATGGTTACGACCGCAGATTTGGAAACGGCATTGGGCTATTATTGGTCAATGGTGTGCTTTGCCCAACTGTTGGCAAAATATGTATGGACATGACGATGATTGATGTCTCGGCAGTTGCTGATGTGAGAGAGGGTAGCGATGTGGTTGTGTTTGGCGAAGACCTGCCTATAACAACGCTCGCCCACAACATCGGTACGATTCCTTACGAAATCTTGACGGGTGTGAGCGAGCGAGTAAAGCGAGTGTTTTTTAAGGAATAATATCCTAAGATTTACAAGGTTTGAAACCTTACAAAAGTTACAGAGAAGTCTTTGCTCAAAGCGAAGGCTTCCCTCTGTCGGCTTCTAATTTTTGCCTGATATTTTTGATTTTGCTTCGTCAAAAGCCTTCTTTGTGGTTTCCAATACTGTCTGTGATGTAGCCAAATCTTTGTCGTTGGCTTCCAGTTCTTTTTTGGTTTCTTCCAATTTTCTATTTAGTTTTTCTATGTCTTTTTTCAGACCTTCGCCGTTGCGTGTTAGTTTGTTAAATGCCTTTTCGCTGTCTTTCATGGTTTCTTCTGTCATGCGGGCGTTGTCCAAAAGCTGTGCATCTTCGGTAAATTTTTTGAGCATTGCCTCTGTTTCGGCGTAGCCTTTTGAGCCTTGTGTTACATACGAGCCGTTTCCTAAGTCCAAATAAACAAATACCTGTGAGATGCCTCTCGACGAACTTACTTTGCTTGCCAAGTTGATTGGGTCGGTCGAAATATTAGAAATGCTCGCACCGGCCACCTTATAGACACCCCCACGTGATGAGCTTACTTTGCCGTATTGTTTCAAGAAATTTTCCCAGTAGTTCGATAGGTACTTTTCTTCTATTTTTGAGGTAATGTACAAACCCTCAAACTGTGTTTTGTCAATTTCTTGCTTGCCGGGCAATGCCGTTTGTGCCATGCTTAGGTTGGCTACCAGTAAGCCCAATACGAATACGATTAGTTTTTTCATTTTCATTTTTATTGTTTGGTTTGTTATTGATTTGTAATGAGACGCAATATAATAAATTTAGTTACAAATCGCCCAGAATATCGTTTTTAAAGGTATAGGCTACCAATCCAGCGGTATTTTTTGCGCCTGTTTTTTCTAACAGTCGCAACCGATGGCCTTCTACTGTTCGGGGGCTTACAAATAGTTTTTGGCCAATCTCTACCGTCGACAGTCCTTTGCAGAGTAGCTGCAAAACCTCCATTTCACGAGTCGATATTTGTAGTTTACTGTTTAGAGTGGGTTGTTTGTTGGGTAGCTTGGTTAGTATTTTTCTGTGAAGGGCTTTCGACACAAAATCACTGTAATAATAACCATCAACTATTACTCGCCTAATGGCTTTTTCGACCTCGCCTCCCTCGCTGTCTTTGAGCAAATAGCCGTTTACACCTTTTTCTAATAAATGAATGATAAAACGGTCTTCGTTGTGCATCGACACAATGATAATTTTGACTTTCGGAAACAATATCTGTATCTGTTCTGTGGCCACAATACCGTCCATGACAGGCATCTGCAAGTCCATCAGCACTATATCAGGCTCAATGGTATGTAACAGATCCAAGAGTTCTTGCCCGTTGGCGGCCTCGCCTACTATATCAAAGTCTGGCACTGTTTGCAAGAGACCAATAATGCCTTTACGAAACAAATTATGGTCGTCGGCTACTACTAATTTTATTTTGTCCATCATGAAAATACGAGTAGTGAATAGTGAAAAACGACTAACAAAAAATATTGTAATTGATTAACAATAAGACATTTAGAATAAACCAGAACGTTGTTTAAATTCGGATAACTCATTGATATTTAATACTTAATTGACATTGCTATGGCGAACCGTTCGGCACATTGGCAAATTAGCACATTTACTTACAAACCTCCCCAAATGTAAATAATTGTGTCTAAAATTACATTACCGACAGATATTTTTTTATCCACTGGTCATTTGCTGATAAGCCAACAAGCCACCGGTGAGGCTTTTTAGATTCGCAAAGTTATGGTTTTCTGTCAAATATATTATTGCTTTTTGACTGCGGCTACCAGCCTGACAGTGTACGACTACTGTTTTGTGGCGGTCGATGTTGGCCGTATAATTTTCTATTTCAGACAACGGCATGAGCGTGCCGCCCAAATTACTGATTGCATATTCGTTGGCCTCACGGACATCAATCAACTGAAAGTCGGCGTTAGTTTCAATCAATTTTTGTAATTCTTGAACTGATATTTCTACGGTATTTTTGGGAGAAGACACATTACAAAACACCTCATAGTCAATTAGTTCAGTGATTTTAGGTGAATCTGGTGATTTGGGAATTTTAATTGTCCGAGAAATCAACGTCAGGGCATCAATCACAAACAGCCGCCCTGTGAGTGGCTCACCGATTTGTGCCAATAGTTTGATGGCTTCGTTGGCTTGCAAACAACCGATAATGCCTGGCAACACCCCCAGCACACCTGCTTGGGCGCAGTTGGGGGCAAGCTCGGGTGGGGGAGGAGTGGCAAACAAGTCTCGGTAGTTGGGGCCATTGTTGTGGTTAAAAATCGCAACCTGCCCCTCAAAACGATGAATAGCACCATACACAAACGGTTTACCCAACAATACACAGGCATCATTGACCAAATACCGAGTTTCAAAATTGTCCGATCCGTCAATAATCAAGTCGTAATCTTCAAAAATAGCAAATGCGTTTGAAGCATCAAGATAAAGTCTGTACGGCACAAGATTGATGTGTGGATTGAGTGCATGAAGCCGCTCGGCGGCAGCCTCGGCTTTGGGCTTACCCACCGAGGTTGTGTCGAACAATACCTGACGTTGTAGGTTACTGTCGTCTATTAAGTCATTGTCAATCAGTCCAATCGTACCTACACCCGCTGCCGCCAAATACAATAACACAGGGCTACCCAACCCACCACAACCAACGACTAACACACTTGAACTTTTGAGCCGCAACTGCCCCTCGATTCCAAATTCAGGAATCAATAAATGACGGCTGTACCGGTTGGCTTCGAGTTGAGAGAGCATTAAAATATGTTTTGGGCAAAGTTACAAAATAGCCATATCCAAGGGTAAAAATAATCAAATATTTTTGTAATACCTTTTCGGGTATAATATAAATAAATTTATTTGTATTATACCCGAAAAGGTGTATTTTTGTTGAAAATAATGTAAGTCAGAATGAAAGAGTCTAAACTATTGTCAGATTTTGTGAAAAACAAACGCAAAGAACTCAAATTGACTCAGGTTGATTTGATGGAAAAGTCGGGTGTTGGGCTTCGCTTTATTCGTGAATTAGAGCAAGGAAAAACAACATTACGGCTCGATAAAATAAACCAAGTTTTGGCTTTATTTGGCTGTGAGATGGGGCCAATCAGAAAACAAATAAAAATATGAACAGAGCAGGGCAAGTTTTTTATAATGACATATTGGCTGGAACGGTCTTTGAAGATGAGGACGGATATGGATTTGTATATGAACCAGATTATGTACTGTTGCCAAAGGCTTTACCCGTTAGTCTTACATTACCGCTACAAGTAGAGCCATTTTGTAGTGTTGTTTTGTTTGCTTTTTTTGATGGCTTGATACCAGAGGGCTGGTTGTTAGATATTGCTGTTTTGAATTGGAAAATTAATCAACGAGATAGAATGGGCTTGTTATTAACACTTTGTCAAGACTGTATTGGAGCGGTTAGTGTCAAAAATATCATCATCAATAATGAAAAATAAATGTCTTTATTGTTACAAACCTTTGGACAACACACTGTTAGATTTTCATGCACTGTGTTGTAAAAAAATATTTGGCTCAATCGCCCCTCCTTACCTTGATTTGAGCCAAGAAAACCTACAAACGATGGCTCGTAGTATTGTAGCTCGTGGCATTGCCCTGACAGGCGTGCAACCTAAATTATCGGTCAATTTAGAAAGGATAAACACTCGTACAAACCGCTTGACCGTGGTTGGGCTTTGGGGTAACTTTATTTTAAAACCACCTACCGATGAATATGAGTCGCTACCCGAAAACGAAGATTTAACAATGAAATTGGCTAATTTATGTGGCATCAAAACAGCAGAACATACTTTGATAAGAATGAAATCGGGGCAATTAGCTTATTTGACCAAACGCTTCGACCGAGTTGATAGTACAAAAATACATGTAGAAGATTTTTGCCAATTAACAGAATCACTGACAGAGCATAAATACCGAGGGTCGGTTGAAAAATTAGGCAAAATAATAGAAAAATTTACTACCAATAGAGGGTTAGAAACTTTGGCATTGTTTGAATTAGTCATTTTTTGTTTTTTGATTGGTAATGCAGACATGCACCTCAAAAATTTTTCACTCGTCAGATATAACAATGGTAACGTTGCGCTATCGCCTGCTTACGATTTGTTATGCACTAAGTTGGCGCTGCCACAAGATACCGAAGAGTCGGCACTGACAATTAACGGTAAAAAAAATAAACTCAAACGCACAGATTTTGACGAACTATCAATTAAATTGGGTATAAACTCAAAAACTACCGAACGAACTTACCAGAAGTTTACAAAAAAAGCTGACGACATGAAAACGCTGATTGCCAACAGCTTTTTGTCTGATAATTTCAAAAAACAATACATCATGCTCTTAGACTCTCGCTTGTTGTGTATGGATTTGTAGGACAATTAAACAGTTTTTGGCTACTCACCGACTTTTCTCTAAATTGCACAAAAAATAAGACTCAAAAACCCAATGAAAATTAAATTTGTAATTACTTCCCTTTGCTTACTATGGGCGGCAAACACTTTTGCCCAGCTTGGCCGTGGTCTCAACTGGACTCCCGACGGCAATGCCTATTATGAAATCGACGGTTCGGACATAGTTAAAGTTACATTACCCGACCAACAAAAAATAACGCTCATTACCGCCAAACAACTCACACCCAGTGGTCAGTCGGCGGCTTTGCAGGTTCGTAGTTTTCAGTTTTCGGACAATGGCCGCAAGGCACTATTATTTACAAACACCAAGCGAGTATGGCGATACGACACCAAGGGCGATTATTGGTTGCTTGATTTAGACAAAAATACACTTGTGCAACTCGGCAAAGGTCGCCCTGTATCGTCGCTGATGTTTGCCAAATTGTCGCCCGATGCCAGTAAAGTAGCCTATGTGAGCGAGCATAACCTGTATGTCGAAGATGCTGCTACCAACAAAATCACGACCTTGACCAAAGACGGTACTGATAGGGTAATTAACGGTACTTTTGACTGGGTTTATGAAGAAGAATTTGACTGCCGAGACGGGTTTAGGTGGAGTCCCGATAGTAAAAACGTGATGTATTGGCAAATTGATGCTACCAAGATTCGTAACTTTTTGATGATAAACAACACTGACTCACTCTATTCGTTCAATGTACCAGTCGAATATCCAAAAGTGGGCGAAACACCATCGCCTTACCGAATTGGTATTGTGAACGTTGCCACAACCAAAACCAAATGGGCGGAGATTCCTGGCGACCCCCAAAATACATACTTGCCTCGTGCGGAGTGGTCAGGGACTAACCAGCTTGTGATGCAGCAACTCAATCGCAAACAAAACCAAAGTAAGCTGCTGTATGTCAATACAATCAATGGCAAAGCGATGGAGTTTTATACTGAAAACGACGAAGCGTGGATTGACATAAAAAGCCGCTGGAACGACGACCCCGTGGGTTGGGACTGGCTGGCCGATGGTAAAGAATTTTTGTGGGTGTCTGAAAAAGACGGCTGGCGACATTTGTTCAGAATATCACGAGACGGCAAAACCGAAAAGTGTATCACCGCTGGCAACTATGATGTGATAACGATTACGCTCATTGACCAAAAAAATAACTTTGTTTACTTCATGGCCTCGCCCGACAATGCTACACAGAGCTATTTGTATCGGACAAAGTTAGACGGTAGCGGCTCGGCAGAGCGGCTGTCGTTGGCAGCACAGATGGGTACGCACGCCTACGACCTGTCGCCCAATGGCCAGTTTGCACAGCATTCATTCTCAAATGCCAATACCCCTACTGTAAACGAATGGCTCAAAATGCCTGAACATCAACCTTTTGGACAAACTCGAAACAATAACCGCAGAACTATACCAACGGCAAGCTCGAAAGTAGAGTTTTTTAAAGTCAGAACAACCGAGGGCGTGGAGTTGGACGGTTGGTTGGTAAAGCCTGTGCCGTTTGATTCTACCAAAAAGTACCCCATTGTTTATATGGTTTACGGTGAGCCAGCCTCTTCGACGGTCATAGACAGATTTGGTACAGGCCGCAACGGGCTTTATAACGGCGATATGGCCGCCGATGGCTATATCTATGCCTCGCTCGACAACCGTGGTACGCCCTCGCCCAAAGGCCGTGCATGGCGCAAAGCCATTTATCGAAATATTGGTACAATCAATATCAGAGACCAAGCTCTGGGCGCACAAGAAATGTTCAAACGCTATGCCTTTATAGACACAAGTCGTGTGGCTGTGCATGGCTGGAGTGGAGGTGGGTCATCGACTCTGAACTTACTTTTTCAATATCCCAGCCAATACAAAACGGGTATTTCGGTGGCAGCCGTGGGCAATCAATTAAATTATGACAATATTTATCAAGAACGATATATGGGCGTTCCATCCGAAACCCGTGCCGATTTTGTCAAAGGGTCGCCCATTACCCATGCCAAAAACCTGCGTGGCAACTTGCTTTATATTCATGGCACTGGCGACGACAACGTACATTATCAAAATGCCGAACAGCTTGTCAATGAACTAATTAAGAACAATAAACAGTTTCAGTTTATGCCCTACCCCAATCGTAGCCATGGCATCTACGAGGGCGAAGGTACTCGCCGACACCTCAACACACTTTTTACCAAATACCTTAAAGAACATTGCCCTGCGGGGGGAAGGTAAATCAAAAAGTCATGTTTTTGAAAAAGAAATGGTGTTGCAATGATTTATTTAATTGCAACACCACTTCTATTGTAAAATTCGCCGTGTTTTGGTAATCAATGAGCTACAAAATCACTCTATCCTGCGTTATCAAAAGCCATTCTAATCCAATCAATTACTTCTTCGTCTATTTCATTTATGTCAGAAAGACTGATTTTATGAGAACAAATACCATTTGGTTTTTCTGCTTCTAATTTGCCCTTTGGTACAACACCTTTTAGATTGAAGCCAATCTCAAATCTTGTTTTTGATGCAGGATTTAAAATCACAAACTGCTTTTTTCGCTTCAAGCTCACGTATGTTTTCTTTGGTGCAATTTCAAACTCCCCCCCAAACTGCTGAATTTCTCCAAGTAGTTTATCATAAAATGACTTCAAATGTTCTTTGCCTTTATACTGGCTAACAATAAATTCACTGGCATCGGTCGAAGAGTCGGCATCAGAGCCTAATACTTTCAGAGCTATTTCGGAGGCATATCCGTGGGTTACATTATGGGTTTCTTTTAAGAATTTCAAAATCTCACCATGTTTTGAAAAGTTTTGTTCAGCAATTATTACTTTCCATTCATCTAAAGAATTGCCTGTTTTTTCTTTTAGATTTTCGAGCATTGATATTACGAGCTTGTCCATGATTTTAGTTTTTGTTTTCGGTTGATTTTTTGAGCAAATCTAATCCTTGTTGGTTCATTTTTTCCATTCCAGCTTTTGCATCAAACAGCCACATAAAAAAAGCGTCTCCCAGAGTAGATTCAACTTTAAAATCCTGTTTGACTTCGATACCATTTGCCGTTTCTGTAAAATAATACTCAAAAGTAGGCTTGGCTACAAATGGTTTTTGAATGTCGCATTTCATACCAATGTACTTTTGTTCGTCAATTTTTACAATTTCTTGAAACCCCAAGTCTTTTCCTTCATTACCATTCCAATGGTATTGCGCTCCCACTGTTCCGTCTGTTCCTTTTACTTCATGCTTTTGGGCGGGGTCTTCTGCCAGAAATGGCGACCATTTAGGAAAATTGTTTAGGTATTTTACCATTTCAAAAACCTCTTGATTTGAGCCTTTAATGGTTACCGTTTTTACGATTTGAATAGACTTCAAACCACTGGCTTTGTACAAGCCAAACCCGACAAATGCTGCCAAAGCTACTCCAATTGCGATAAAAATCATTTTCTTGTTCATTTTTTTAAGTTTAAGTTGTTATTACTGTTGCAAAAGTAGGGCAACCAATAAAATTAAAACTTGTCAAATGGCAAGAAATACTATTCGCCCGAAATTTCTTTTCTGATTCGACTTAACGACGTATCAGTTATACCCAAAAACGTAGCGATGTACTTCAATGAAATATTCTGAATAATATGCGGTTTCTTTTTGAGAAAGTTCAGATAGCGGTCTTTTGCTTGGTCTGCAATGAGCGATATACTATGTTCTTTTAAGGTAAAATAACTACCTACCAACAGTCCTTTTTGTTGCTCTCTAAAATTTAAAATAGTGCTAAACATTTCTTGATAATCATCAAAGCCAATTTCCCAACAAACACAATCTGTCAATGCCTGAATATTTTCTCGGGTAGGTGCAAAGAAAAATATTGAAGGATAATCAATAACTACATCACAGGTGGCATAGAGATTGAAGGTAATATCGTTGCCTTCTGTGTCAATTATGTATGAGCGAATAAACCCACTTTCGACAAACCAATACTTTTTTTCGATCTGTCCTTCTCTCAACAAGTAATCACTTTTGTTGAAAGTTACCTTTTTGTATTTGGGTATAATCGTTTTGAGTTCTTCGGCCGTAATGCCACTCGATGCAAAAATTTTATTTAAAAAATGCTGTTCAATCATAACAATTCGCTGTTTTATGTGGGGTTTTTGGTGTTACTGCCAGTACAAATACTTTATGGTTTATAAAAAACTCAGAACGTGTTTGTGCTATAAGTAACTGTTGCCTCAAAACTAATAATAAAAATTCTGGCAAAGGGTTTTTATTTAACAATACCCGATTTTTGTAAGCGTGCAGAGGTTATATTGTATCCAGATAAAATACTGTACTTTGTTTTGCGTACTTTTTTTTTTAATTTTACACTCAAATTCTGGCTCACCGACACAGTCTTCAAAATACCAAATACCTGTCTTTGTAAGTATCATTGCTTGATTGTTAGATGGCTAATATAGAAGAAAATCACAAACTTAATTAGCTCAGTCCACAAGCAGTAAACCTTTACACATCGGGAACGGCACTACAAATACACAATACTACCTACATACAATGCAAAAAAAAATCGTAAACGTTGGCGACATCGCCTGTGGCTCTGACGAGTTGTTTCTTATCTCTGGCCCTTGTGTCATTGAAGACGAAAAAATAATGATGACCGTTGCCGAGCAACTCAAAGAAATTTCGGAACGGCTCAATATCAAGATTATTTACAAATCGTCGTTCCAGAAAGACAATCGCAGTAGTCTTGACTATTATATGGGGCCAGGCTTAGAGGCGGGCATTAAAATTTTGGCCAAAATAAAAGAACAATTTGGCTTTACGCTCCTCACAGACGTACATTATCCTGACCAATGTGCGCCCGTAGCCGAAGTTGTGGACGTACTGCAAATCCCGGCTTATTTGTGTATGCAAACTACGCTCATGGTAGCCGCCGCCAAAACTGGCCGAGTTGTGAACGTAAAGCACGGGCAGTTTTTGGCACCCGAAAACATGAAACACCCCGTCAAAAAAATCGAAGACAGTGGCAATACTCAAATCATACTTACCGAGCGTGGGTATAGCTTTGGTTACAACGATTTGATTGTCGATCCTCGCAGTTTTTATCACCTCAACAACATCGGCTACCCTGTAGTTTTTGACGTAACTCACGCTATCAGAAAGTATGGTATTCCGTCCAAAGATGCCAAAGGTGGCGCACGTGAATACCTGCCTGTGTTGGCTCGTGCGGGTGTATCGGCAGGTGTCGATGGCTTGTTTGTTGAAGCCCACACCAATCCGTCAGAAGCACTTTGTGATGCAGCCAGTCAGTTGGATATTAAGTATTTAGAAGAATTTTTGAAGCCACTCATCGAGCTACACAACGTTGAAGTAAAGTACAGAAATACTGCTTCACAATTAGGATAAACCAAATGAAAAAATACCTACTCTCAGCCGAACCTCTCTCCAACGATTTGGCTGTTCTTATACTTAGAGTTGGCTTTGGGCTACTGATGGCTCGCTATGGTCTGATGAAGTTTCAAGATTTTGGTAATATGTCAGCCAATTTTATGGATTGGCTTGGCCTTGGCCCCAAAGTTACGCTTGGCTTGGTTGTTTTTGCAGAGTTGGGCTGTGCGGTTTTGGTTGTTTTTGGGCTGTTTACCCGTCTGGCACTTATTCCCCTTATTGTTACGATGTTGGTAGCCTTTTTTGTGGCTCACGCCAAAGACCCTTTCGATGTCAAAGAACATTCATTGGTTTTCTTGATTGCGTACATAGCTATTTTTTTGTCGGGTGCAGGGCGGTACTCTTTGGATTGGTATTTGAGAAAAGATAGATTTATCAAATTTTAAAAAATAAAACATTCCAATCAAAAACTTACGACCTTTGATTCAGAAATAACTATTTCAAAACATATATTAAAATAAATTATGAACGGACTTAATTATTTGGTAAACAGCCAAGGTATGCCATCAGGTGTTTTTATAGACTTTGAGATGCTACAGAAAACAAAAAAAAAATATACGAATACGTAAGAATTTTGGGAAGATTTAGAAGATATTTTGGCCTATCAACTTAGTCAATATGAACCAAAGAGGCTATACTCTGAATTTCAAAAAGAGTTAGTAGTAGAAGGTGTGCTATGATAAAATACAGTATTTACATCAATTCTGCAGCAGAGAAGCAAATTCGTAATTTACCAACTGAAATACGTCAAAAAGTAAATATTGAGATTATGAGCCTTGAAAATAATCCAAAGCCTACAAACTGTAAAAAGCTGAAAGGAGTAAAAAATTTATACCGAGTTCGAGTAGCTGATTTCAGAATTATTTACACAATCAAAGACAAAACGCTGACTATATAAGTGGTAGGAGTAGCAAATAGGAGAGATGTTTACAATTAAAGTTCCCAAAAATTAACGACCTTTGCCCCCAAATAATTAACAAAAACCAACGAATGGAATTATATCTTGACTCAGCCGACCTGAAAGAAATCGAAACGGCTATGCAATTAGGCTTTTTGACGGGCCTCACCACCACGCCAACGTTCATGCACCGTGAGGGCGTAACAGACGTGGACGCTACGATTGTCGAACTATCTAAGATGGTGCCTGTACTTCAAATCGAAGCCTTGGGCGACACTGCCGAAGAAATAGTAGCCGATGCCGACCGCCAGCTCGCTCTGGGCCTTGACCCCGACACTACTGTTTTCAAAATCCCAGTTTCGTTAGAAGGTGTCCGTGCTTGTAAGATGCTCTATGACAGAGGGTTGATGGTAAACGTTCATTTGGTTTATACCATTCAGCAAGCCTATATGGCTATGTGTGCGGGTGCAACTTATATTTGCGTATTGGCTGGCCGTATGCAAGACCAAGGCTACGATGCCAACAAGCTCATCGAAGACTGTGTAGAAATGGTGGATTATTATGAATCAGATGCCAAAATTATGTTTTCGTCGGTTCGTAATGTAGAACACGTGCGTGCTGCCATCGAAATAGGCTGCCACACAATAACTGTGCCTTGGAAACTAATGAAAGTACTGACCGACAATAACTTTACGACTGTCGGTACACAGCAATTTGTAGAGCATACTCGCCTTATAACAACTACCGTAGGCGAAACCATGAGCCGTACCAACCCATTGGTAAGTGCCGACACAACGCTGACCGATGCCATTATCAAAATGACTGAGTTTGGTTTTGGTTGTGTAACTGTTACCAATGCCGATGGCTCGGTCAAAGGTATATTTACTGATGGCGACCTGCGCCGCCACATTACCTCAGAAGGCCGTGATGTGCTAAACAAAAAAATGGGAGAATTTGAATATACAATGCCCATCTCAATCGAAATCGATGCCTTACTTGATGCCGCCAATAGCCTATTCAAGAAAACGAACGTAGATACTATTTTGGTAACAAACGGTGGAAAGCCTGTCGGAATGTTGGATATTCAAGATTTAAAATAGTTTTTTTTGACAAAAAATAGAGCGGGGAGTGTAGCAAATCGCTACACTCCCCGCTCTATTTTATTTCTTCCTCAAATTTATCTAAGGCCGCAATTAAGTACTCGTTCAAAACTAATACGATACTTTTATTTTGATAACTTACTGATTAACAGTATTGTATTTAACTCACGACTCCGTACTATATACTCACGACTACTTATAACTGTTTGGTCTGTAAGGTAAACCCTCATCATTGCCTTCAAAAACTCATTAAGTTCCTTAGTAAATGTCTTTAAGATAGCATTTAGATAAGGTTTACATCGACGGATTGTGATAGTTAAAATATAAAGTTTTTGACTGGTAAAAGGGGCATTTTTGCCATAAAATTTAAAAATATAGCAAATTTCAACGCTGTTATTTTAGCAATAACTCTATTTGAAAGCCCCACGCACTTTTAGCCTAAAGAAACTGGACATTAAATTGCCCTAAGTAGTTGATCTAATTTTGCCAACGCACTAATATACTGATTACAAGCACATTATACAAAAAATAATAGCGATTAAATATACGAAACTCCTTACTAAAAAAGCATTCGTAGATTGATTCTATAGCTTTTTGGAAGACACCAAAAAAAATCACACATTACGCACCAAACATTTTGGTATAAAATTTGCAATACTTTATGTAATCACAGTCGTAGTGCTATACCTCAAAAAATATATTACTATGACTACTCTAACTCATTATACTTTATAATTTATTGGTTATCAGTTCATTAAACTATAACACTTACGCTCGTAAGCCCCGATAAAATAATTAAAGTAATTTCATAAAACATTTTGGTGCAATTTTTGATAGGCGATTTTTTTTCGCTTATCACGATTCAATTTATTACCTTCTACGCCGCATTTTCCATTTTTACAAATAAATTCTATGCTTTCTTATGAAAAATCTATTTTTCTTTTCAAATAAACTAATGAGCCGAGTATTGGTGTTGGCAATACTGACACTCATCGTCATGTATTCATCGTTACTCACTACCTATGCCCAAGTCTCTGGTGTTGTTTTCCGAGACTATAACGCCAACGGTACAAGGCAAACAGTGGCTCCTACCATAGAGCCAGTAGTAGCTGGTATGGTGGTGAACGTGTACAGTGCGGACGATGTACTTATCGCCTCCTACACCTCCACCGCAGCAGGTACTTACACCATTCCAGCCACTGGTATTGTATATGATGGCACACCAGGCTCTAATACTGGTTTTGTGCCAAGTGGTGCGCCAGTTAGGGTAGAGTTTATTACCCCTGCAAACACTGTAGATTTTACATCTGCATCGGGTGCAAGTTACGGCTCATCTGTACAGTTTGTGAGCGGTGGGGCTACTGATATCAATTTTGCTCTCAACAATCCAGGTGATTATTGTCAAACCAATCCGCCAATTTCTACTGCCTGTTATGTAGTTGGCTTGGGAGCAACAAACGAGAATGCTGTGGTGTCGTTGCCCTACAATTCTTCTGGGCAGAGTGCAACTGCCAAAAGTATGCTCAATACCAAAACTGCCACATTAGGAGCTACCTGGGGTATAGCTTATCAGGGTTCTACATCATCTCTGTTTGAATCTGCATTTATGAAACGCCATTCTGCATTTGGTACAGGCGGCACTGGCGCTATTTACCTCACCAATGATGCCAACGTTCCAGCGTCCTCGTCGAGCCAACTTTATGTGAATCTCAATGGTTTGAGCGTCAATAATATGTCCACAGGTGGCAGTACAACAATCAACACGGGTATTGACCCTCACCAAACAAGTGATTATAACAAGGATGTAACCGCTACCAACACTACTTCGCCATTTACTCCTTTCGATGCAGTTGGTAAAATGAGTTTTGGCGGCATGAGTCTTTCCGAGGACGGCTCCAAGCTATACGTTGTTTCTTTGAATGACAAATTATTGGTAGAAATCAACATCGGAAATCCCAGAAAACCTGCTGGTAGTATTACTGCAGCCGATGTGAAAGTCTGGGATATTCCTGCCTCAGGCTGCACTGGTGGTCAGTACCGCCCATTCGGAGTAAACTTCAACCGTGGTAAAGTATATATAGGTGTAACCTGCGACGGAGCCACTTCATTTAGTCGAAACGATCTAAAAGCCGTAGTATATGAATTAGACCCAATAGGCAATAGTTTTAATCAACAAATTTCTTTTCCACTCAATTATGACAGAAAAACTGCCTGCTCTGATGATGGACGAGACGGAAACTGGTTAGCTTGGACAGATACTTACAATAACACCAATAAAAGCATAAGTGGTGGAAGAACAACGCTAACCTCTGACTTTGTTTCCATACCCCAAGCGTTGGTATCTGACATAGACTTTGAAGCTGACGGTAGAATGATTATAGCCCTTATGGATAGGTCTTCCCATCAGTCAAGGCACGGCGGAGAGGACTCATTTGGGAACTGTTGTATGTTTCCTGTTTTGAAGTCAGACCTGCTTATGGCTGGCAAATGTGGTACTGGTACACCTGCTGGAATGCCCTACACTTTAGAAAACAACGGGGTAGTTTGCGGTGGTTTTACAGGGACTACGGGTTCTAACCAAGGTGTTTTGGGCGGTAAAGAGTTTTATCAAGACCAATCGCCTGGTTTTAATCAACATTGCGAATCTACACTGGGCGGGATTGCTGTTTTGCCAGGTACTAATGAGGTAACAACTGGTATGATGGATCCATTCACTGTTTTTTCTCAGGGTATATCTTGGTTAAACAATACCAATGGAACCATAAAACGTAACTACGAAATTGTACCAGATGGCGCAGGAGCCTTCGGAAAGGGATCGGGCTTGGGCGATATTGCTATTATGTGCAGTTCAGCCCCTATTGAAATAGGTAACCGCTTATGGAACGATGCCGACAAAGATGGTATTCAAGATGCCAATGAAGCGGGTATTGGTGGCGTAATTATTGAGTTGGTAAACAGCGCAGGTATTGTGGTAGGTACATCAACTACTACCAGCACTGGTAGCTATTATTTCGATGCCAGCAATGTTACTGACACCGTTGGCATAAACAAACCCAATGTTTTGGGGCCACAGCCAAATAGTACCTACATACTTCGCATCAAATCAGATCAATTTACGGGCGGCTTAGGAACTGGTGTATTAGCCAACCTACAACTAACCCAAAGCGATGCCGTGGGTGTAGGATTAGCTGATTTTTCTGACAATGATGCTTCGGTCGTTGACGGAATCGCCCAAATTACTTACACTACTGGAAACTATGGCGAAAATAACCACACATTAGATTTTGGTCTAAAGTGTTATGTTGCTCCGCCAACGGCCACAGTCGTTCAACCAACTTGTTTGATAGCCACTGGAACAATTACCGTAACCGCCCCAACGGGTGCAGGTTTACAATTTAGTTTTGACAATGGTGTAACTTACGTCACGTCGGCCACATCTGGCGCACTCGCCGCAGGTACATACCAAGTAAAAGTAAAAAATGCAGACGGTTGCGAATCGGAGGCCACGTCAGTAATTATCAATCCACAACCAAATACGACAATAGCCCCAATGGCCACAGTCGTTCAACCAACTTGCTTGGTCGCCACTGGAACAATCACCGTAACCGCCCCAGCGGGCGCAAGTTTACAGTTTAGTTTCGACAATGGTGCAACTTACGGTACTTCGCCAACATCTGGCGCATTAGCCACAGGTACATACCAAGTAAAAGTAAAAAATACAGACGGTTGCGAATCGGAGGCCACACAAATAATAATTACCCCAGCTATTTGCGGTTCAATCGGTGATTATGTATTCTTAGACAATGGCGATAACGTGCAAGGCACAGGCGACAGCCCAATCAAAGACGTAAAAGTTTACTTGTTGAATGCCATGGGCATCAAAATCGACAGTACGATGACACTCGGAGACGGCAGTTACAAATTCATAAACCTACCACTCGGCACTTATTCAGTACAATTTGTAGCCCCAGCGGGTCAGAGTTTTGTAACGGCAACAATCGGAACAGACCCAACAAAAGACAGCGATGCAGGTACAGACGGCAAAACAGCACAAGTTACACTCACGGCAGCAACGCCTAACGTAACAAGTGTAGATGCAGGAATTAAACCAGCACCAGTAGCACCACTCGGTTCAATCGGTGATTATGTTTGGTTAGACAATGGCGACAACGT
>JAYWHT010000066.1:0-112145 GCA_043777595.1 Spirosomataceae bacterium | reverse complement strand
TGGTACATTTTGCCCGAAAAATGTAGTTTGTCAGATGCAACCAAAGTAGCATTGCCGAAGGCCGTTCTGGAAATAGGCGTAATGTCTATGTACTTGATATTTAGTTTTTTACATTCTTCTTGCGCTACAGCATTAAAGTTATCAATCTCATTGGCAATCTTGGAACGGTCGCTACCAACGGCAAAAGGTGTTACGCCCCAGTCGGGTGTTGATAGCATGACAACTCGCTCGGGTTTGTTTTGGGCGAGGCCAATGGCTTTTGTCAGAATCTCTCTTAACTCTGTTCGGTAAATAGCGGTGCTTTGGCCTCGGTATTGGTTATTGACACCTATCAATACCGAAACCAAGTCATAGCCGTTGGTAGGGTTTGCTTTTGAGATACCCGCCATAAGTTCGGAAGTTGTCCAGCCAGTTTTGGCAATAATATCGGGCGAAGACAGGTCTGTGCTTTGTTTTCGTAGCAAATCAGCCAACTGCACAGGCCAACGCTCATTTTCAGATACACTCTCGCCAATGGTGTAGGAGTCGCCCAGAGCTAAGTATTTTAGCGTGCCATTTGTAGTGCCTTTTATAAATGTAGGATTTTCGGAAACGCAAGACAGCATTAAGAACATCAACAATAAAAACTTCATAGTACAATAAGCATAAGGTTAGACAGGCGGCTGCCTCAAAAAGTAACGGACAAATATAATAGTTTTGGTTTGTTTGTTTTGGTTCTGAAATTAAAAATTATTGTAAGATAGGGTAAACAATGTGATTTTGAACAGTGCGCCACAATATTGTTTTGGTAGAGTCAAAAAATAGGCCATTGGCAGTTTTTATGTTATGCTTTGAGGATAGGGGAGATTTTTTGGTGAAATATCCAATCAAAGTGCCTAAATTTGCGCCATTATTATAATTACAAAACCTATAAAATGGATAAGAATACGATTATTGGAATATTATTGATGGTAATGATGTTTTTGGGCTATAACATGCTAATGCCCCCACCAGAGCCAGTCAAACCACCCCAAGCCAAAACCACCAGCCCGACCGTTGCCCAACCAGCCCCTTTGAAATTAGACTCTGTCGCCTCAAAAGCACTTTATGGCGACTTTGCCAAAGCTGCCCAAGGCGTAGCCAAAGATATTATAGTAGAAAACGACGATGTCCGCATTACGTTCAGTTCATTGGGGGGCGTTGTGAAAGAAGTATTACTCAAAAAATATAAAACGTTCCAACAAAAACCACTGTACTTGATTGACAGCCAGAGTAGTAAGTTCAAAATAGAGCTACCGACTACAAAAGGAAATGTCAATCTGTCGAGCCTTTATTTTGAAACAACTGCACAAAACCAAGTACTCAAAGCTGGTCAAACGGCCAAAGTTGTATTTAGACTGCCAGTGGCTGCCAATCAGTTTGTAGAGCAGATTTATACCGTTCAGGGTAGTGGCTATGCGGTCGATTATGATCTGAATCTGACGGGATTGGACGGAATACTCAAAAACGAGCCTGCGAAATTGGTTTGGGACGAAAAACTAAAACAGTTTGAAAACGACCTAAACGAAAATCGTAAAGTGGTAACAACTAACTACTTTGCTGACAAATCGGTGTCGGACATTGGCCGTGGACAGACCAGCAATGTAGAAGAAAAAATCGAAGAGCCAGTAAACTGGTTTACCCACAAAAATAAGTATTTTCTGACTGGAATAATTGCCAAAAATGCACCCATGACAGCCCTAACGGCCAAGTCGCTCGTTGACGAAACAGACTCCAGCTACGTCAAGACCATGCAAACCGAAGCCTCACTGTCTATGACCGACTTGAAAACTGGTAAAGGTAATTTTCAGTTTTATTTTGGACCAAACGACTATCAGATTGTAAAAGAAGTGAAGGCGGCTAATTTTGGTGATAACGTGGACTTGGGCTATGCGTTTTTGCGACCACTCAACAAGTTTTTCTTTGTGCCGTTGTTTAGTTTTTTCGAAAAATATATCTCAAACTACGGTATTCTGATTATCGTCCTGGTGCTTTTTGTTAAACTATTGATGACACCGCTCGTTTATAAGTCGTATATATCGATGGCAAAAATGCGGGTTTTGGCACCAGAACTGGCCGTAATAAGAGAAAAAGTAGGCGACGACCAAACCAAAATGCAACAAGAGCAAATGAAGCTCTACCAGCAAGTAGGCGTTAGCCCACTCAGTGGCTGCGTGCCTGTGCTGGCTACCATGCCTATTTTGATGGCCTTGTTTTCGTTGTTTCCAAATTTAATTGAGCTTCGCCAAAAGTCCTTTCTGTGGGCAAACGACCTTTCTACCTACGATGCCCCGATTCATTTACCGTTTGCAATACCGTTTTATGGCTCGCACGTTAGTGTTTTTACTCTGTTAATGACCCTCTCGCAGGTGCTTTTTGCTTGGTATAACAACCAAACTACACCAACTCAAACACAGCCTGGTATGCCCAATATGAAGGTCATGGGGTATATTATGCCAGTGATGTTTATGTTTATTATGAATAGCTTTCCGGCTGGTTTGAGTTTTTATTATTTTGTTTCAAACCTTGTTACCATTGGTCAGCAGCAAATTATCCGTCGTTTTGTAGATGAAACCAAACTCAAAACTGTTTTGGACGAAAATCGCATCAAGATAGCATCAGGCACCAAAAAGCAGTCGAAGTTTTCGGCCATGCTCGAAAAATCCATGAAAGCTGCCGAAGAAGCCAAAAAAGGGGCAGAAGATGCCAAAAAGAAGAGTTCAAAAAAATAGATACTACGATGGTAACCATAAAAGAAGCAATAAGAAACTCGGTACATTTTTTGAATGAAATAGACGAAAGTTTATTAAATGGTGATTTCTTAGTTGAGGAAGTTGAAAAAACAGAAGATAATGTATATTGGCTTATCACATTGAGTTTTTTGTCTGAAAAAAGAACAGGGAAAAAGTTTAGTATGCTTGCCGAAAGAAAATTTAAGATTTTCAAGGTAACAGCTTCAACTGGTGATGTTGTTTCTATGAAAATCAGAGAATTAGAGGCCGCATGATTTTGACAAGAAAAGAAATTGCAAAGAAAGCAGGTTTGTTGTTAGACACAAACCTGCTTTTGCTTTTAATTATCGGCCTACATAACCGTAAATTAATTGGAGTCAATAAGCGAGTAAATCAATTTACGGAACAAGATTTTGAGATATTGATTCGATTTAAAAACCAGTTTAAAAAAGTATTTATAACACCTCATATTTTAACAGAAACCACCAATCTACTCGATCCTAAGATGTATATTTTAGTTAAAAATCTGATTGACAGTCAGTTATTAGAAATATATACAGACAGTAAAACTCTTGTTGATGGTGATGTAACTTGTTTTGTTAAATTTGGTTTGGCAGATGTGGCGATTAGAGAGGTAGCGACTAAAAATATATTGGTATTAACAGATGATTTTCGATTATCGTCTTACCTTGTCAGTTATCAGCTACCTGTTTATAATTTTAATCACCTCAGAACATACTTTTTTAGTTAGCAAACCCTACTTCGTAGTTTTCATCTCCTCCATCAGTCGCTGGCTAAGTTTGTGGCCGAGGTTGTCTATTTCTTTAAACATCAGGTCGTCGCCAGTGGCAGTGGCTACGGTGTCGGCAATGCAGCCGAGCATTTCTATACAAAACCGTTTCATGTCATATACGTCCATTTCTTTGTTCCAGAGCGGTATAAACATCGTTCCACTATTGAACTGGTCCCAGACACCTACCATAATGGCACGGGTTTCTTCAAGCCCTTCGTTGGGGTTGTCGGTGGCTTCCCAATAAATTTTTTCTGGAATACGCTCGCCATCTTGCTCAATTCTAAATTTAATCTCTTTTTGGTACACGGTATTGTTGGGTAAAATTGTGAATAAACTACCACAAAAATAACCGTTTAATGTGTCTTTTTTATGATTGTCTTTATTTTATTCGTCTCAGATTGTCCAAAACCACAGCCGTTGCCACACCCACGTTGAGAGATTCGGTATGGCCAAAGCACGGAATTGTGATTTTTTGACTGATAAACGCCTCAACATCAGCACTTATACCATTTGACTCGTTGCCCATAACTACATACCCCGACTGTCCAAACGAAACGTTGTGTATGGTTGTGCCGTTCATAAATGTACCAAAGATAGCGCTGTTGGTTGTGTGAGCAAAATATTGTTTGAGGTCGGTATAAAATCCAGAAACTCTCGTAAACGAGCCTTTGGTAGCCGAAATCACCTTTGGGTTATACCAGTCAGTAGTAGTTTCTGAACAAATAATTTTACTAATACCATACCAATCTGCCACTCTGATAATCGTCCCTAAGTTGCCAGGGTCTCTGATGTCGTCCAAGACCAATACAAATTCTTG
Source organism: Spirosomataceae bacterium (assembly GCA_043777595.1). Lineage (GTDB taxonomy): Bacteria > Bacteroidota > Bacteroidia > Cytophagales > Spirosomataceae > JAYVJH01. Next base: position 107,785 of record JAYWHT010000066.1, on the reverse strand, counting down.
CGAGTTGGCATACAAAAAATCATTTTGTTTCGTTTTAGCTATTGCCAAGCAGCTATCGTTGGTTTGGAGTGAGCCTAATCTTGACAACTCGGTGGTGCTGGCATATTCTATTTTAAATATTTGATTGTCGAGTATTTTTGTGTTGTTTTCGTAAAACGACGGTGTAGCAACAACTGTCTCTACCTCAAAGTTAGAATTGAGCAATTCAATTACACTTTTTGAGCCTTCAACCAAAAAAGTACCGTATTCTTGTCGGTATTTCTTAATTTGCAGTGCCGTTATATATTTCGATACATTTTTAGATAACATTGTGAATGGGTAAAAGTTGGAAATTAGTCATCAGTAAAGTGTTGTGGGTCGTTGGGCTTCACCTTATATTTACTGCTTGCTCGTACAAAATTAACTATAAAGAAGATTACTTATTAGCAAAACAGACTATTGAAGGAAATAAAGCAGTGTCGAGCCAAGACTTAGACCCACTCTTGACCCAAAAGCCCAATAAAAAATTACTCGGTATTTCTAATCTCACGATCAGGCTGTGGTTTTATCGCTGGCGAGAACCTAAATACCTGTTGCTTGTACCTCAATGGCAGCAAGAGTTAGATACACTCACCGCTCGTTTTGAAGAAAAAAATGCCCGCCTTTTGCCCACCTCTCGCCAAATGGAAAAAGAGCGGCGACGGTTTACTAAACAAAGCCAAAAATACAGAAATAAAATAGAAAACGGACGGTGGTTTATGCGGAACTTTGGCGAGAAACCGTCTTTTTTTACCATTAACGACGCCAAAAGAAACACCGCAAAAATTAAAAATTATCTTGTCAATAACGGATACAGAAATGCACAGGTTGCCTATCAGATAGATTCATTGAATGACATCAGAAAAATAAAAGTCAGATATAGCATCAATGAGGGCATACCTTACAGACTACGTTTTGTCAATCTTCTTACGATAGACGACCCAGATGCCGCAATCGATAGCTTGTTGGTGGCCAGTCGTTCTCAGTCGTTTCTTAAAGAGGGTAATTTGTTTAGAGCTTCTGACATCATGAACGAGTATGCTCGGATAGAACAACTGATGAAAAACAATGGCTATTTTGGGTTTAATAAACAGTCTTTGCGGCCTCTCGAAAACACCAAAGGTCGTAAACACGGTGGCTTTGTGGTTAATGATACAGTCAGAATAGCATCGACAGATACGCTCTTTAAGAGCATTGATGTTGTTGGTTTGCAGGTTAATTACCCAACCAAAAATCTGCAATTCAAAAAATATGACTTTGATGACGTGGAGTTTAGAGCTGAAAAAATACCCGAAGAGACAGCTATAACCAGACAAGATTCGACGACTTATCAGAACATCAAATATGACTTTGTAAATCGGTATTTTGCCCCAAAGCTACTCAATAGCAATATACTGGTACGCCCCAATACCCTATTTAGGCAAGTGGATATTGACGAAACTCGCAATCAATTACATTCGCTTAGTCAGTTCAAACTAATCAATATCGACTCCGACACGCTGGGTAAAAATGCCAACGTTCGGACGCTCATTCGGGTTGTACCCAACGACAAATATCAAATACTTTACGACTTGGGGCTAAATGTCGTACAGGCATCACCTGGGCCGTTTGCCAATGCCACGCTTCGGGTTCGTAATGTGTTCAATCATTTAGAAAACTTTGAAATCAGCGGACGTGCATCGTTGGACTATCAGTCGGGTTTTTTGTCGAGTGCCATTAGTCTTGTGCCAACGATTGAGTACGGCGTGAATACTTCGTTGATTTTTCCAAGAATTTTTTTGCCAAATAAATGGGTCAAATTTCTCAATCGTAAAAATCCACGAACTGTTACAAGTTTGGGCTATAACTACCTCGACCGCCAAACAGAGTTTACAAGACGTGGTTTTAGATTAGGTTTGACCTACAACTGGAACAAAAGTAGGTACGAAGCCTTTTCGGTGTCGCCAATAGACCTAAATATATTGCGAACTAACAAAACAAGTGCTTTTAATCAACGTTTAGAAGACCTGTTTAATCAAAATGGCACACCACTCAAATACGCCTACCTCGACAGTGCTTTTGTGTCGAGTGTCAGTGCTTCGTATCTTTATAATACCAATGTGCCAAGTCAAAACACAAGGTCAAGTTATCTGAGGTTATTTGCAGAATCGGGTGGTACGAGCTTGAATATTTTTGGCGATAAATTTATTTCGACCGTCTTTAAGGGCTATAATCCATATCAGTTTCTAAAATTTAGTGGCGATTATAGATTTTATCAGCCCGTTGGCAAAAAAAGTACGCTTGTTTATAGAGTCAATATGGGTGTTATTTTTAACTACGGCAAAACCAGAATTGCCCCTTACGAAAAACAGTTTACAAGTGGAGGCAGCAACAGCAATAGAGCATGGCTACCACGCCGCTTGGGGTTAGGCTCTGGCTACCCCAAAATCGATCCAAATGGGCAACCACTTTTTATAGATTTTAAGGACAACAACGACGGGCAAGAAGTAGCACTTACGGCAGGCCGCACCAGCTATGGCCGGTATAGCTATCAGTTTGAGCAGTTGGGCGATGTACTTCTCGAAACCAACGTAGAACTGAGAGGTAAACTATTTTATTTTTTAAACTATGCACTCTTCGTTGATGCTGGCAACACTTGGTCGCTCAGACCCAACGAGCCACAAGTAAGTTCTACTTTTGCGGCCAATCGGTTTTATAAAGAGATAGCGGTCGGTGCAGGCGTAGGGCTAAGGCTTGATTTTTCGTTTTTTATTATTAGGTTTGACGTTGGTGCCAAAGTCTATGACCCGTCTCGTATCTATACCCTACCTGGCGACGGCAAAATAATTGACGAGCGGTATTTATTGCCTCGGTTTTCGAGACGACAAGACAGCCCCAACCCACCAGTATATAATATTGGCATTGGCTACCCGTTCTAATATAAGTAGCGAACAGTGAAAAGTACAAAATAGTATAATTAGCAATCAGATGTACCACCGATAACAATACAGTTTTATTTATAAGCAACCACATGAAACCAATAAAAACAACATTGATAGTCCTTGTGGCGGTCGTTTGCCTACAAGAAGAGGCAACTGCGGCAGAGCCGTTCATGGCTACCAGCACTCAATTTGAAACAGCCGTCAATACCAAGTTTACCCTCGTTAGGCGAAGAGGTAATCGCAAAAAGCGGGGTTTTATGTGGGGGTTGTTCAAGAAAAAGAATGCTTGCAACTGTCCAAAGCATTAGATAGTCGTGAGTATATAGTCTTGTGTCGTGAGTTAAATACAATGCTGCTAATCAGTAAGTTATCAAAATAAAAATGCCGTAGTAGTTTTGGGTAAATACTTAAATACCTTATTCAACGCCGAAGCCCGTCTGTTTTGCAACAAACGGGCTTCGGCGAATTGTATGTATACTTTACTTTACTGCCTCTGCGCCTGTCACAGCTACAGTATGGTCGTTTTCAACCGAACTACCACTCACACCAATTGCCCCAATTACATCGCCATTTGCATTTTTAATTGCCACGCCACCTGGAAAAGTAATCAGTCCTCCATTAGAATGTTCGATATTAAACAACGGTGCATCGGGCTTTACCAAAGGCGTTAATACTGCTGTATCCATCGTAAACCAAGCCGATGTTTTTGCTTTTTTGAAAGAAATATCGATAGAGCCAATCCATGCGCCGTCCATGCGAGCAAATGCAACCAAGTTTGAGCCTGCATCTACAACAGAAATGTCCATTTTGGTATTTATTTCTGCTGCTTTTGTTTTGGCGGCGGCAATTGCTGCCTCTGCCTGTGCTAAGGTAATGTTCATTTTGTTTTGTTATTTTAGTTTATAAATGCGTGAGGCCGTTATATTACGTTTTGATGCCATTTTTTTAGGTAGTCGTGAGTATATAGTACGGTGTCTTGGATTAAATAAAATGCCGTTAATCAGTAAGTTGTCAAAATTAAAATAGTGTATTAGTTTTGAATAAGTACTTAACTAAGAGTTATTTTTTTTCACGTTTGTAATAAGACACAATTGTCGCTTTGGCAATTGTGTTCATCCATAAATAATACCCTACCAATTCAGGATTTGTGTTGGCATCTAAACCCAGTTTGTCAGTTTTTAGTGCATAAACAGTATATTGATATTGATGAATACCATGCCCTTCGGGTGGGCAAGGTCCGCCATAGCCTTTTGCTCCAAAACTCGTAACACTCTGAACCGAGCCTTTTGGGGTAAGATTCAAAGTAACATTGCCTCCATTTGTGGCTATCTCGTTTGTGTTGGCCGGAACATCAAACACGACCCAATGCCAAAATCCAGCACCTGTGGGAGCGTCGGGGTCGTACATGGTGATGGCAAAACTTTTTGTGCCTTCTGGTGCATTGACCCAACTTAGTTGTGGCGACTGGTTTTTGCCTGTGCAACCAAAGCCATTAAACTCTTCGGTTATGGTAGATTGGCCACCAAGGTCTTTGCTGCTAACGGTAAATGTTTTTTGAGCAAACAAACTGCCCGAAAACAACAGTAAGCAGATGGCGGAGAACTTTAATTTTTTCATATTAACTTAATTTTAAATTGAACCACAAAAGTAGTATTTGTAGTCAAAGTTATAGTTGTGTTAAATGTTCAAAAAGTGTTGTCAAAAGTTCAATTTTGTAATTGAAATTGTTTGGGGGTAGTACCAAATTTTTCTTTGAACGCTTGCGTAAAACTGGACAGACTTTCGTAGCCAATTTCATCATACAAGTCAATGGGGCGTATTTTTTTATTACTCAATAAAAATGCAGACCGTTCCAAACGTTTTTCTTGAAACCACCTAATAGGACTTGTTTTGTAGTTTTTTTCAAATGTTCTTTTAAAAGTAGATATGCTCATGTTGCACAAAAAAGCAAGTTCTTGAACAGAGAGGTTATTTAGCTTATTGTTTTCAATAACGTCATTAAATTGTCTGTCATAATCGTTTTGATGAATAGCAAAATCTTCTACGAACTTCTTACCTTTTTTATGAATTAAATAGAGCATAATTTCCTCAAATTTTGGCTTGAGCAATTGTTGCTGTAAAGTTGGTTTATAGTTTATGATTTGCTTTAAACTTTCTAAAAAATTAGTAATATAAATATCATAATCACATATTTGGTAAGGGTTAGTGTTGGCTGTGTTAGATACACCAACCTCGTATTTTCTACAAAAATTAGATACCATTTCATCAGAAAAAAACAATAAAATACTCCTATATTGATTGCTTGGCGATAGATTTTCACTCATCAGACAGTTACCAGATTTTATAAATATAAACTTATCATTTTCGATGGTTACGGTTTGGTCGTGGGTAATGAGTTCTTTGTTGCCCTCTACCAAAAAGCTAAATACGTTTTTGGTCAGTACTATTTTATTTTTGAGACAGGCGTTGTTAATATGATAATCGTACAGCAAAATACTCTGTGCGTTGTCTATACAAATGTCGTTTGGTAGTTGCTGAATCTTCATTTATTGATAGTCGTTAGTTTCTGATAGTGTGCAAGATTGGGTACTTGAAAAGAAATGGTGAGTCAAAAGTGGCTCTGATTTTGCGATTTTTTGTTTACAATTATCTAAAAATCTTTCTACCATAACTTACAACCTAAGCACCTATGTTTTTGGTTCAATCAAGTCCCATAGGTTTCCATACAAATCTTCAAAAACAGCTACTTGTCCATAGTCTTCAAAACTTGGCTCTCTAACAATTTTTATATTTTTGTCAATTAGGTTTTGATAATCTCTGTTAAAGTTGTCAGTGTGCAAGAACAAAAAAACTCGTCCACCTGTTTGATTTCCAATTCTATTTTTTTGTTCGTCGTTCACACCCTTGGCCAACAATAAAGAACACTCACTTGCGCCCTGTGGCCTAACTAAAACCCAGCGTTTGGTGTCTGAAAGTGCAGTATCTTCGATTAAAGTGAAATGTAGTTTTTGTGTATAAAATTCTATTGCTTCATCGTAGTCGTTCACAATTATTGCAATGTGTGTCAAATTTTGTCTCATTTGTTTTGAAGTTACGTTTTGCAACAATCGCCAACGAACAGGGCTTGGCGAGGGCGGGCAATTAAAATTTATTTGGCTCACAACCGCCGCTGACCGAAATACCAACGGCGAAGGTAACAATAAAGAGCCAAGTGGCGTTCTGTCAAGTTCGCAACTTGCATAAATCGCAGCAGCGCACTACCCCAATTTTATAGGCAGTACTTCTTTTCATGCTGTGAGTTTTTGTTTGTTGTCTATTACAAACTTCTCAAACGTTGTAGGTTCTCTGTTTGTGATTTTTTCAACCCAATCTGTTATTTCAGACTCTTTCTGAAATCTTGGAAAATAGTGAAGCATAATCATCACAAGTATGAGCATTGTCGGTGTCTTTTCTTTTCTTTTTGTAAGAAAAAAAGAAATAAGGTTCGGCGATACATATCGAATTTTTATATCTAAAATATTGCTTAGTATTTTAGACATCTCTGAGAAACTCAACTTTTCCCTACAAGTTAATTCGTATGATTTGTTAATGTGCTGTGAAGTATTTGTCAAAATTTTTGCTGAAACTAAACCTATATCTCGAACGTCTATGAGTGTGAATTTTATATGTCCGGCTGGCAAATAAATTCGTTTATTGTTCACCAGTTCATCATGCAAAGTTGTTGTAAAGTTTTGCATAAAATAAGCAGGTCGTAAGAATGTGAATGGGATTTTACTATCAACTATTAACTTTTCAATTTTGTGGTGTGGAATTATTTTACTTTTCTCAACCCCCTGAACTGACAAGAATACTATGTGCTTCACATCTTTTTCTTTGCAAATATCAATGATAGGTTTAAAATATTTTTCTACTTCTGAAATTTGTGGTGGTCGCAACAAAAAAAATATATCACAACCATCTAATGCGTTTTGGTAAGTTTTAATGTCGGTAAAATCGAATTGTAAAAATTTGATTTTATACTCATCTAATTTACTGTTGTCAATTGTCAAACTCTTTACACCAGCATACAAGTCCAATTGATGATTTATACTTTGCAAAGATTTTATCACCTCTGTTCCTACATTTCCTGTTGCACCTGTAATTAAAACTTTAGTCATGATTTTTTATGTTTGAAATTGTGAGGTTGTTTGCCAGCATTGTTACACAACGACGGGTGATTGTGGTCAGGTAGAGTTCTGAAACTTGGTCACCGATAAGGTCATTTTACCAATCTCCAATGGGTTTCTGTCTCACTGCGTTGTGCCGTGCCCAAACAAGTCGAGGCCGTCCATCTGGCTTCAGCTACCTCCGTAGGGCAGCCTTTCCGCTTACCACAACCGCAGCCTTGAGCCACCTTAGGTTGGTGGTTGGTTGTTTTTTATTCTAAGTTCAAGTCTGTTTTTTCGTAAATATGTTTGTACAGTGGTAATCTTCTTTTCAATTTCCAAAAATGTCTTGCTTGTTGCACTGTCATATTTGGATTGTCCACAAAAAAATCTCTAATATATCTGTTGTATTGATTTCCCTCTGGAATCTCACTTTTCAAACTTTTATCTTTACTCTGTACCCTCAACTTTTGCCATTGGTTTATTGCGTCTTGTAAAGTCTTACCGATATTGACTTTAATATAATCCATAAGTGGAATACTAAAATGAAACTTGTTTCCACAATGCTGAACAAAAAATCGCCTTACATTTTGTGTATTTTTGTAATTGTCTGTAATAACTGTACCAAGCGAAAGCGTTTCGGTATGCCAGTCAAATTTTGATGTCGTTTTTATTGAGGTCTGTACTTGAAATGGTTTCTTATTTTTGGTGTCAAGCCTGTCCGCAATTCGGTCTAAAATATCAAATTTAGAACCCCCGTAGGTCAAGTTAATTGTTTTGCAATGGTTCACCAATTCTTGTTTCAACCAATACCATCGCTTTAGTTCGTCGCCTGTCTGAATATCTTTAATGGCTGGTCGTATCATTTCGTGTTGTCAAATTTGAAGTTGTTTTACAAGGCTTTATTTCGTTTTGTTGTCGCACACAACGGCCACTAACGGGGGAGTTTTGAGGTCGTCATATTTTTCTTTTTGATGAACGCAGGGTGTTATTTTAGGTCATTTGGCTTTCAAGAAAAGCAAAAATTTTCTTCTGAATTTTCGTAACTAAAAGAAAGTGCATAATATTTGTCGTTTGCTTTTTGGAAATAATAACTTTCGCTTTTTTTAAGACCGCATGCAAACAAAGAATCTATTTGTGATTGTCCAAAATAGTTGAATAATATATTTTTTTGTAAAATTTTACCACCTAAGGCAAGTTTTTGAGGATGGGTAAATTTGTCAGTAAGTTCGATATTGCTTTTATACTCAAGTCAAGGAAAACTTTTATCCTTGCTTTCCCAAAATTAACAAAAATTATACATTTAAGTAGGTTTTTTTCCTCACTTCGTACCTTTTTATATTGTACTGATGAAAAACCTGAAAAGTATGTTGAAGACGAAGTTGGTTTTTCGAGAAAGCGAAAGTTATATTTACTACTTGATTTCAAGTCATCTCTAATTACCCTAATTACAAATCAGGATATAGCATACAAAATTTTTTAGACTTACCTAAAACGTTAAAAATAGAATCGGTTTCAAGGTTTTTAAAGAGCAACGTGGCTGGGAAGCCTTTTAAATGCAAAATTATCTGGCCATTCAAAATATCATTGCTTTGGCTTTTTTTTGTGGACTTATTTCTGCGAAATTCAAAATGAAGTTACCAAAAATTACCAGTTTCGAATAATTTGTCAGTTGGTGAAGTGTGAGGGTCAGTTTACTAAATATTGCTTTTTAAATGGTTTGATAGTGTTGGCTCGTGTTGCCCTTTTTTAGCAATTTGTCACAGAACATCACTTATCCCACGAGGAAGTAGAGAAATCGCTGGTATTTGCCCCTAAGATAGACTAACCGAATATTATTTACCCTAATTTACCTAAATTACTCATTACTAAATAATTAACATTTTTTCAAGTTTTCAGATGGGTTGGGCTTTATTTGGGTGTGTTGAAGATAGTTGAACGCCAAAAAACACCGGCCAAGGCTTTTATTTGCTGTTTAATAAGTACAAAAAAGGTGGTAGGGAGGATATAAATGTTAGTATATTTGCGAGACAATCTAAAGATGCCGTTTTTAATTTATAGGCTATACTACCTTTTGACATTATGCCATTGCTAACCGAGTTGCATTATTTACCAAGTGTTTCGTATTTTGTTGAGTTGTTGAAACACAATGAAATATATATCGAAGCCCACGAAAATTATCCCAAACAAAGCTATCGTAACCGCTGCCATATATTGACAGCTAATGGTTTTTTGGAATTGGTAATTCCCGTAATACATACTGGTAATAAATTTTCTGTTAGAGATGCTCGGATTGATTATTTTCAGAATTGGTCTGAAAAACATTGGAAAACGTTAGTGATGGCTTACTCAAAAGCGCCTTTTTTTGAACATTTTGCACCCTATTTTGAAAAGATTTATAGACAAAAAAACACTTTTTTATTCGACTTTAATTTAGAACTACTGATACTTTGTTTTAAATTATTGCAGTTTAGTCCAACAATTTGCATGACAGAAAGTTATAATAAAGCACCCACTAACGGACAAAATGACATACGAAACAAGATTGATCCCAAAAAACAAGCTAATTTGGCTGACTTTCGATATTTGAAGAGCTACCAGCATAACTTTGGCTCTGAATTTGTGCCTAATCTAAGCATCATCGACCTGCTGATGTGTAGAGGACCACAAGCCAAAGAAATTATTTATCAATCAATGGGTGATTTTTAAACGAGTGAATGTTTTTTTTCGTTAATTGCAATAAATACCTAATTGTTATCTAAATATAAACAGTCGAATGAATTTAAGTCAAATTTGTTAATCGACCAATCATTGAAAAAAATACATATATGAACCCAAACATGGACTCTAAATTTTCGCTGAAAGTAAAAGAAGTAATCTCGATGAGCCGTGAAGAAGCCCTGCGTTTGGGACATGACTACATTGGTACAGAACACTTGATTTTGGGAATGATTCGCCAAGGCGAAGGTATTGCGCTCGACTTATTGACCAGATTGGGTATCGAACTCAACGAACTCAGAATAACGATTGAACAAGTTACAAAAGGAACGGCTACCAACAACATCAAAAACTTGGCTAATATTCCGCTAACTCGCCAGTCAGAAAAGACACTAAAAGTAACCTATCTCGAAGCCAAAATATTCAAAAGTCCGATTATTGCCACGGAGCATTTGCTACTGTCGATATTGCGAGACCCCGATAATCTGGCTTCGCAGATCATTGCAAAATTCAATGTAAACTATGAAATTGTAAAAGAAATGTTAGAATATCAAATATCAGGTACAGCACCAACTTCGGCTCCCCGCTCTGGCCCAGAGACCGACGACGACGAAAACAACCGCAATAGCGGTATGTTTGGCAATAGTGGCAGCGGCTCTCAGCAAAGCAAAGACCCTAAGTCTACTGAAAAATCTCGTACACCTGTGCTTGATAACTTTGGTAGAGACTTGACCAAAATGGCCGATATGGGCAAATTAGACCCCATTGTAGGTCGTGATAAAGAAATAGAGCGTGTGGCACAAGTATTGAGCCGCCGCAAAAAAAATAATCCTGTATTGATTGGTGAGCCCGGGGTTGGCAAAACGGCCATTGCCGAGGGCTTGGCATTGCGTATTATTCAGAAAAAAGTATCGAGGGTATTGTTTGGCAAGCGTGTCGTAACACTCGACTTGGCCTCGCTGGTGGCGGGTACCAAATACCGTGGCCAGTTTGAGGAGCGTATGAAAGCAGTGATGAACGAACTCGAAAAATCGCCAGAGGTAATATTGTTTATCGACGAGCTGCATACCATTGTGGGTGCAGGTGGTGCGTCGGGTTCGCTCGATGCCTCAAATATGTTCAAGCCAGCTTTGGCACGTGGCGATATACAATGTATTGGTGCAACAACCTTAGACGAATACCGTCAGTATATTGAAAAAGATGGTGCATTGGCTCGTCGTTTTCAGATTGTGATGGTGGACGCACCAAGCGTGGACGAAACTATTGAGATATTGACCAATATCAAAGACAAATACGAAGACCACCACCACGTAACATACACACAAGAAGCAATCGAGCAGTCGGTCAAACTATCGGAAAGATATATCACAGACCGATTCTTGCCTGACAAAGCCATTGACGTAATGGATGAGGTAGGCGCACGGGTGCATATCAAAAACATAACCGTTCCAGAAGAAATAGTAATATTGGAGCGGCAAATCGAAGACGTAAAAAAACAAAAAAATCAGGTAGTAAAAAGCCAAAAATACGAAGAAGCCGCCCAACTCAGAGACCGTGAAAAACGACTATTGGACCAACTCGACGCAGCCAAAAAACAATGGGAAGACGATGCCAAACGCCGCCGATATATTGTTACCGAAGACAACGTAGCAGAGGTAGTGTCGATGATGACGGGTATTCCTGTTACGAGAGTAGGTCAAAAGGAAGGGGTCAAAATATTGGGAATGGGTGAAACCCTCAAAGCTCGAATCATTGGCCAAGACTCTGCCATCGAAAAACTCACCAAAGCCATTCAGCGTACTCGTGTGGGCTTGAAAGATCCAAAAAAACCAATTGGCTCGTTTATATTTTTGGGACCCACTGGCGTTGGCAAAACTGAGTTGGCCAAAGTACTGACCATGCACCTGTTTGACAAAGAAGACTCGCTTGTTAGAATTGATATGAGCGAATATATGGAGAAATTTAGTGTATCTCGTCTAATTGGTGCGCCTCCCGGCTACGTGGGCTATGAAGAGGGGGGGCAATTAACCGAAAAAATCCGCCGCAAGCCTTACAGTGTTATATTGTTGGACGAAATCGAAAAAGCGCACCCCGATGTGTTTAATATCCTGTTACAAGTATTGGACGATGGCGTGCTGACCGATGGACTTGGCCGCAAGGTGGATTTTAGAAATACGATTATTATCATGACTTCAAACATTGGAGTCAGAGATTTGAAAGACTTTGGGGCAGGGATTGGTTTTGTTACCCGCTCAAAATCAGACAATCAAGAAGAGATAATGAAAAGTACCATACAGAGCGCACTAAAAAAAGCGTTCTCGCCCGAGTTTCTAAACCGTTTAGACGACGTGATTGTGTTCAATTCGCTACAACGAGAAGATATACACCGCATTATTGACATTGCACTGGGTAAATTGTTTGCCAGAATCAATACCTTGGGTTATACAGTAGAACTAACAGATAAGGCAAAAGACTTCTTGTCAGAAAAAGGCTACGACCAGCAGTATGGGGCAAGGCCATTGAACCGTGCCATTCAGAAATACTTAGAAGACCCCGTAGCCGAAGAAATCTTGAAGGGAGACCTCAAAGAAGGCGACGTAATTATGGCCGATTATGTAGAGGGCGAAATTTTGAATATTACTATCAAAAGCGGTGAAGTAATTGAAGTAGTAGCTGAAGAGGAAAGCGAATAGAGATATTTATCGGTTAAAATAAAAAGCAATGACAACTATATTTCAAATGAACGCTTCTGAAATGGACAATAGATTCATTGATGCTGTAAAAAGTCTTTTCAAAGACAGTGCCATTACCATCAGCTTGGAAAACCAGAACCACTTAAACACAATTTCAGCGGCCTCTGGTCTCGTAGAATTGACGAAAAGAACCGAATTGTTTATGAAGTAATAAATGAACCGGTCTGTATAATTTCCTGTGCGGGTCATTATGGGGACAAATAAAAAAGGGGTATCGACACCGATACCCCTTTTTTATTTGTCTTTTAAAATTCTAAAAACTAATTCTAACTATTTTTGGGTTAACAATAAGAGATTTGTATTTGCCAGAATTGCAATTTACTTAGCCTTTCAACCCTTCAATAATAGCCTTAAATTGCTCTACGTCAATGTCTTTGGGTGAAGTTGGTATTTGATTTTTAACAACAACCATTACCTTTTCATCATAAACTTCAGTGAATACTTTTTTGTAATTTTCGCCTTCTTTTTCGTTCAAATAATTTACGGCGATTTTCTTGATGGTTTCGTCCATTGCTCCGCCCAGGTCGTTGGCATACATACCAAACTGCTGGCGTACCATGCTTTCGGTGTGGTCTAAAAGTTCTTGGTAATCTACTTTAATGTCAGACGTATCGGCTACTTTATTGCGAATCAGCGATAGTTTCATTGATTTTGCAAATGCTTCATACTCGTTTTCAATTTGCTCGGCCGTAAACTTGCCCTCGTTTGATTCTGATAGCCATTTTTTCAAAAATTCGTCAGGTAGTTCTACCTTTATATTGTCCAATAGTGCCACTTCAATATCACGGCGCAATAGTGATTCAGTTTCACGAACGTAGTTATTATTGACAATTTCGTTTACCTGCGACCTGAAGTCTGCTTCATTGTCTGTTTTGCCCTTGCCGAGTACTTTGTCAAAAAATACTTGATTGATTTCGGCGGGTGCTTGACGGGTGATTTCCTCAACACTGAGTTCAAAGTTACCAGTGAGAGCAGCGGCTTCGTCTTCTTTTAAGCCTGTGAGCATAGCCACATCTTTGTCTTCATTAAAAGTATTTCTGATGTCAAACGACACACTACCACCTTTGGTTAGGCCAATAAATATAGCCTGTTGCTCTTCTTTGATACGCTTGAAAGGTACTGCTGTTTTGGTACTAAACTCACCTTGTTTGAGTTCACCAAAAATCATATCGCCAGCTTCTGAGGTTTCGACATTGCTCTGCTCTGTAAACTGCTGACGGAGATTTTCTATAGTTTCGTTGAGTTCTTTTTCGCCTGCCAAGATAGTGTAGCTCGACACTGCTGGAAAGGCCGCTAAGTTTAGCTCAAAGTCTGATGCCAGACCAATTTCGTAGTCAAATTCATAATTTTCTTGAATGCCCCATTCTACCAACATCGCTTTTTGGCGGTCAATCATCGGGTCGCCAACTACTTGTAGTTTGTTTTCACGTATATAGTCATTGAGGGCTGTACTTACCATTTTGTTCACTTCGTCAATCAATAGCCCTTTGCCATACATTTTTTGCACAACTTGCACAGGTACTTTGCCTGGGCGGTAGCCTTTGATATTGACACGCTTGCTGTAATCTTTCAAACTTTTATCAACCACTGGCTTATAGTCGGCGGGTGTGATGGCCACTTTGAGAGTAGCGTTGGTAGGTGTTGATTTTTCTAAGAGAACTTCCATGAAAGTAGATTGGTGAGTGAATAAACGGTAAAACAAAAAAAATGAGAGAATTAGAGATGGCCAGAGCGGTGAGAAAACGTACTAAATTGCGTTATTTTCACCATTCATTCATTCACTAATTCACTCATTGAGGTTGTACGGGCGGAGGGACTCGAACCCCCATGCCTTGCGGCGCCAGATCCTAAGTCTGGTATGTCTACCAATTCCACCACGCCCGCAGATGCGATTTTATTAAGCTAACCAGAAAACTACTTGTCTTACTTAATTTCGGACTGCAAAGGTACGTTTTTTTTTGAACAGAAAAAATGAGTTTTACTGTTTTTATATTTTTTTTTATTTTGGACAAAAAATTAGACAGAAAAGATGTAATTTGGGAATTAGAATACAACAAAACACACACCATGATAATTGAAAACACACAAATTGACTTAGAGGCAGAAAGATTGGAGATACTGAGGCGATACCGAAAGCTGCTTCGCTCTACCAAGATGCTACTCAAAGGCGACGATGCCAAGCGTATCAAGAGTGCTTTCAAGATAGCCGTTGAAGCACACAAAGATATGCGCCGTAAGTCGGGTGAGCCGTATATTTATCACCCTATTGCTGTTGCTCAGATATGTGTCGATGAGGTTGGGCTGGGGCCTACATCAATTATTTGTGCTTTATTGCACGATGTTGTCGAAGATACAACTATTACACTAAAAGAAATAGAGGGTAGTTTTGGTAAAAAAGTAGCTCTAATCATTGATGGCCTGACCAAAATAGCTGGCAAATTTGAGATGGGAAGTTCGCAGCAAGCCGAAAATTTTCGCAAAATGCTACTTACGCTCTCAGACGATGTGCGGGTGATAATGATTAAACTCGCCGACCGCCTTCATAATATGCGGACACTCGAAAATATGCCTCGAGACAAGCAACTCAAAATTGCCTCCGAAACTATTTTTATCTATGCACCACTTGCACATCGGCTCGGGCTTCATGTTATTAAGAGCGAGTTGGAAGACCTGTACCTCAAATTTACCGACCCCGAAGCCTACTACGACATCAGAGACAAACTGAAAGCTACACGTGCCAATAGAGACCGATTTGTAACCAAATTTATTGAACCATTAGAACGAGACCTAAAAGAGCAAGGATTTGATTTTACCATCAAAGGCCGACCCAAGTCTATTTATTCGATTTGGAATAAAATAAGAAAACAAAAAAAAGAGTTCAAAGATATTTACGACTTGTTTGCTGTCAGAATTGTGATGAACCCTCCCAATAATGACCCCAAAGAAGAAAAATCGGTTTGTTGGCAGGCATTTTCGATTGTTACCGACAACTATAACCCCAAACCCGAACGCCTCAAAGACTGGCTCTCTACGCCTCGTGCCAATGGCTACGAGTCGCTGCATGCTACTGTTATGTATAAGTCGGAAGACGAAAAAGAAGAAGATCCCGACAGTGGTCAGTTTGTTGAAGTACAGATTAGGAGCAAGCGCATGGACGAAGTAGCCGAAAAAGGCGTAGCGGCTCACTGGAAATACAAAGGAAATGAAACAAAGCTCAAACTGGGTATTAACCAATGGATAACGCAGGTCAGAGACATGATTGATGCCTCAAAAGATACCAAAGCGGCAGCCGTTGAGTTTTTAGACGATTTTCGGTCTAATCTTTTTGCCGAAGAGGTATTTGTCTTTACGCCCAAAGGCGATTTACGGGTGTTGCATCGTGGGGCTACCGCACTTGATTTTGCATTTGACATTCATACTGTTGTGGGCGCACATTGTATTGCTGCCAAAGTAAATGGCTCGCTCGTGCCTATTAGCCATGTACTCAACAACGGCGACCAAGTGGAGGTAATGACCGATAAACGGCGAAAGCCCAGCGAAGATTGGCTCAAATTTGTGGCTACCTCCAAAGCTAAAGCCCGCATAAAAGACCTCATCAAAGAAGAAAACAAACAATATGTAACCGATGGCAAAACGATAATAGAAAAACGATGTAAGATACTGCGGCTCGAAGTAACAAACGAACTCACTAATCAGCTTAGAGCCTATTTTAATTGTAAGACTCCCAACGACTTGTATTATAAATTTGGAAAAGGGTATGTCAATGTTGATGAAATTCGTAAGTTTAAACAAGATAAGGAAGCCAAACAGAACATTCAAGCCCGACTCAACACCGATGACCTGCAAGAAGGAAAACTGGTAGGAAAGGAACTTAAAAAAATGCACGGTGAAAAAACCGATAGCGATACCCTGCTCATTGGCGAAGACATGGATAAGATTGACTATAATTTGGCCAAATGTTGTAATCCAATCGCTGGGGACGATGTTTTTGGGTTTGTAACGGTCAATGAGGGCATAAAAATTCATAGAACAACCTGTAACAATGCCGCCGAGTTGCTCTCCAAACATGGCAATAGGGTTATTAAAGCCAAGTGGGCATCGCAGCAGCGGCTTGCGTTTTTGGCTGGTCTCAGAATTAGTGGTACAGACCGAATTGGAATCGTAAACAACGTTACTCAGTTGATTTCTAATGAATTGAGTATTAACATAAGATCAATAACCGTTGAGACAGCCGAAGGAATTTTTGAAGGTACAATTAGGCTTTATGTCAATGACACTATCCATTTAGAAAAACTAATGACCAAGCTACAAACCATTGAGGGCGTTTTTAAGGTAGTACGATTTGATGAAAACTGAGAGTCAATATCAAATTATTTGTCGAATAAGTCTTTACCTCAATCATTTTGTTAGTAAATTTGTGATTGATGGTAGTACTACCCTATGACACTCTAACCAACAACACCAATGCTTCAATCACAAAACTTACAGGCAGCTCAGGCAATATTGATGGCTTTTTTGGAGCGAAAAGGGCTGCGTAAAACACCAGAGCGTTTTGCTATCTTAGAAGAAATATATACCCGCCAAGACCATTTTGATGTGGACGAGTTATATATTTCAATGAAAAACAAAAAATACAGAGTAAGCCGAGCGACTGTCTATAATACCCTCGATGTGCTGGTAGAATGTGATTTGGTAACTCGACATCAATTTGGCAAAAACTTGGCACAATACGAAAAGAGTTATGGCTTCAAGCAACACGACCACCTAATCTGTATAGACTGCCATCACGTCATGGAGTTTTGCGACCCACGGATTCAGAACATTCAAAACATGGTAGGCGATGCGCTCAAATTTAACGTTCAGAACCACTCACTGATATTTTATGGCAACTGCCAACGAGAAGCCTGTGAAAATCGTGTTTCGACTACTTAAATGGTAGTTAGTTAATACGCTGACTTTTAATTGTTTATCAACTCTTTGGCTTGACCAAACTGTACAACTCAATCATTCGTTGGGTCATTACATAATTTTCGAGATGTGTCATTGCTTGTTTCCAAGAGTCAGGACTTTTGAGCCAGTAAGCCCGCATAGTAAAGTATAACTTCTTAAAAAATGCCTGTTTATATTGATTTGCTTGGCAGAGCTGGAGGTAATATTTGCTAACAATCGGATTGAGATAGTCTGAATATTTGCCTCCTGTTTCATGGTTCATACTCGAATACATAAAGATTCGGTTTTCAACAAATACAGCATTTTCTTTTATGTCTGTAAAGCTCATACCCCCCAAATGCCGCCTATATACCGACATCACATTGGGCAAATAGTGAATAGGCCCTCGTTGTGAAAGTAAAAAATAAAGTGGAATATCGCCACTCTTGGACTGTGTAAACCACTCGGGCAACGGAAAAGCCATGCTACTTCTAAACATCACGGCGGCCGTAGCCATAAACCAGGTTTCACGGTCGGCGATGAGGTCGGTTGAGGTGATGACGGGCTTTTGGTCGGGTAAATTGAGCAATTCGTCGGTACGACCTGTGTTGTCTTCGTATAATATTTGGGCATTATGAAAACAAGCCGATACGTCAGGGTTTGCCTCCAAGTAGTCGGCTTGTAATTGCAGTTTATTGGTATCGGTCAAAAAATCATCACCTTCGATATTGACAATGTATTTGCCCGAACAATTACTGAGTGCTTGTAAAAAATTGAGTTTGGCCGTAGTATAGTTTTTGTTCGACTGGCTCAAATTGACAGGGTGCAAATATGCTCTGATTCTGTCGGGATATTTATCAACATAACTTCTGATAATTTTTGTCGTTTCATCGGGCGAGCAATCGTCGCCAATCACGATTTCGTAGTCAAAGTTAGTTATCTGGCTAACCAAACTCTCCAAACATTTTTCAATATATTGGCCATGGTTATAACAAACAACGCAAACGCTGACTAATGGCTTGGTAGCAGTAGGTTGTAGTTTGCCGTATAGATGCCCGTCAAAAGTTTTTAATAGTTGCTCAGTCTTGCCAGACAGCGTACCCAAATCCTGTTTTTCCAAATCCGTTTCCGTTATAAAATAAAATTTTCTGACCCCTATGCACAAATACCATTGGGTATTCAATCATATCAGAATCCCAGCCCTCACTACTTACGTCAATACCCACTTCGTTGTCTTTGCGAGTCCACTTAATGCCGTCCAATGATTCAGCATAGCCGATTCGATAGCTGCTTGCCAACTGGTCTCGATAGTCTCGTTTGGCTCTGGTCGAATACCACATTTTATAAATGCCGTCTTCTTTTAAAACCGTAGGTCGAGAAATGCCACCTTCGATGTCGTCTTTGTAGTCGATGGCCACCGTACCATTTCGTTTCCAGTTAACACCATCGTCAGATTCGGCATATTTGATATGATAGCAAGGCTCTTGCTTACCCTCTATTTCTATCCAAGAAGTACAATTTAAGTACCACATTTTAAAAATACCGTTGTCGTTCAGCACACATGCACTACCATTAAAATACGGTTCTGTTGCAATCGTGCTAACGAGAGGCCCGTCAAATGCTTTCTGAAAGTGAGTGCCGTTGTTGCTTATGGCCAGACCAATTGCGTTGTGGTAAGGCACTGTATTACGAACATTCCAGCCCACATAATACAGCCACTTTTGGCTACCGACATTCAAAAACCAAGTAGGAGTAATGCCACAATCGTCAAAAGTACCAGGCTGCCCTAACGCTAATATTGGTTCAGGGCAAACATATAGCACTTCGCTCAGGTTATCGGCATTAAGATCTACAAAGGTAGCTTGACAGCGGCCTTGGGTATCTCTGGCCGAAAAATAAACCCTGACTTTATCCGAGTAGCTATTGTCTGCACAAACTACATAACTATGCGAACAGTCCCAACCGTTGAGACCTTCGGGCTTGTAAATTAGATTTTTTTTTATCCAAGGCATATTACTGTTATTTCGATGCCCGTATTCGCCAGTTGTCAATAAAATCTTTGCCGGGTATTGGCAAATCAACATCTATTTCGGGGGCTTTTGCACCAACGGTATATTCCATAACATAAAACGCATTACCAAAAATGTAATGTAATTTGAAGTTTTCAATATTGGGGGGCAAGTCTTGGAGTGGTACTTCGGCATGAAAAAGCGGGTTGGCTTTCCACAAAATCTGATAGCTTGGTTCAGAACGCAACCAAGGCGCCATGCTTTCATCACCAATCACAACTTTGCCGCCTACCTTAACGACCCGTGTTAGTTCCTGAAATGCTTTTTTGCGTTCTGAAAACGTATTTATTCCTCCAAAATGAAAAACAGAATCGAAAGTGCCATCTGCGAAAGGAAGATATGAACCATTACCTAAGAAAAAATGCACATTGGCTGGCGAAGATTCTAATTTTTGCTTGGCCAATCGCAACATATTATGAGATAAGTCCGACAACACCGCCGTTCCTCCCACACCAACTTGTTCAACGATAATGGCCGAATCTTTGCCTGTACCTGCACCTACCTCCAAAACAGTCTGACCTGTTTTAATCTCCATCAGTCCAATCATAAATTGGCGTGTAGCTTCTTCGTCTGAGTGATTAAGAGTTTCAAAAACCCATGAGACACCACGGTCATAGCGTTGAAAAGCATCGTCGTAGAGGTGCTGCTCACGTGCGTCGTCTTCAAACAACTCTCTTGGGTGTACCATGTCAAAGATACCAGACTCTAAAATAGGGTATGTTGTCCCATCAGGTGAAGTTAAGGTTGTTTGGTCTGACGAAAGTGTGAGTGTTTGCCCTGTTGTAGGGCAAACAAGGATACGGATAAATTCTTGTTGCGTCATTTGATAATTGTAAAATAGAACCACAAAAGTACTAAAATTAGTAAAAGATATAGGCAGTAAGGCTTTTAAATTCGACTAAATTGTTAATTTTGTTTTTTAAAAACCATATTTCAAAAATGCAAAAACTACTCATAGCTTATCTGATACTAATGTTTTCAGTTGTCCAAGCTCAAAAAAAACCAATTCACCTCATACCGCAGCCTGTCCAGCTACAACGACTGAGCGGCCAGTTTCAAGTCAATAAAGCTACCAAAATTGTGTATAGTTCGGTCGAGAGCCGTCTGTTAGCAGAGTTATTGGCTCAAAAACTACGGCAGCCGACGGGATTTGTACTCAAAACTACTTCTGGAAAAAGCACTGACAATGGCATCGAACTCAAACTCAACACCAAGCCCAACACAACGCTCGGCAATGAGGGCTATGTGCTTGAGGTATTGCCAAAAGGTGTGCAGATAGTAGCCAACCGAACGGCAGGGCTGCACAACGGAATCCAGACTTTGATGCAGTTGTTTGACCCAACAATAGAAAACAAATCGGCTACCAATTTATTGTCAGATTCAGAAAAATGGAACGTGCCATCGGTCAAAATCACAGACTACCCACGTTTTGGGTGGCGAGGGGTGATGCTCGATGTGAGCCGACATTTTTTTACCAAAACCGAAGTCAAAAAATATATTGACGAAATAGCCAAACTCAAATACAACGTTTTTCATTGGCACTTGACTGACGATAACGGATGGCGAGTCGAAATTAAGTCGTTACCTAAACTGACCTCGGTAGGTGCATGGCGTGTGCCTCGTACAGGCGATTTTGGTAATCTGGCACCGCCAGCAGACAACGAAGCCGCCACCGATGGAGGCTTTTATACGCACGACGACATCAAGGAAATTGTACGCTTTGCCCAAGACCGCAACGTAACGATTGTGCCAGAGATTGATATTCCAGGGCATAGTACGGCAATTTTGGCGGCTTATCCTGAATTGTCTTGCACCAAAGAAAAAATAAAAGTAAACCCAGGTAGTAAGGCTTCGGAATGGTATGACAATGGTACATTTAAAATGCTCGATGATAATAGTCTGAACCCATCTGACGAAAAAGTATATGAGTTTTTGGATAAAGTTTTTACAGAAATTGCAATTCTGTTTCCCGGTCAGTATGTTCATGCTGGCGGCGATGAATGTTACAAAGGCTACTGGGAGAAAGATGCTGGTTGTCAAGAATTTATGAAAAAAAACAATCTGCACGATCCGGAGCAGTTGCAGGGGTATTTTATGAAACGAGTAGAAGCCATATTGAAAAATAAAGGCAAAAAACTAATAGGTTGGGACGAAATCGTTGAGGGAGGGCTTGGCTCGGAGGCTGCCGTAATGAGCTGGCGAGGACTAAAAGGGGGCATCGAAGCCGCCAAACAAGGTCATAACGTGGTAATGACCCCTGCCCAGTTTTGTTATATAGACTATATGCAAAGCGACCGCACCTTGGAGCCTCATGTGTATAGCACGCTGCGCCTCAAAACGGCCTATAACTTTGAACCAGTACCCGATGGGGTTGATGCCAAATTTATATTGGGTGGGCAAGCCAACTTATGGACAGAGGGCGTACCGACATTGGCACACGCCGAATATATGACTTTTCCGAGGGCTTATGCACAAGCTGAGGTCTATTGGTCGGCTAAAAGTAGTAAAAATTGGGAGGGTTTCGTCCCTCGCCTCGAAACACAGTTCAAACGAGCCGATGCCGCAGGGGTCAATTATGCCACAAGTTGTTACGATGCTATCGTAAAGCCTACCATGAAAGACGGTAAAATGATGGTTACGATAGAAACCGAAATACCCGATTTGGCGGTTCATTATACAATAGACGATGCCGTGGTGAGCCGTTATGCACCCATTTACCACCAAGCCATCGAAATCCCCGAAGGTCCTGTAACGCTTAGAGTCAATACCTACCGCAATGGCCAGCGTATGGGTCGTATGTTGATTTTGAAAAGAGAAGACTTGAAAAAAAGGCTTTGATAAGGTAGTGAATAGTAAAAAATGAATAATAGTGTAATTGAGTAAATGTGCTAATTTACCAGTGTGCCAATTAAGCGTTAAATATCAATGAGTTAGTGTCTAAATACTGACAAGAAGCATAGAATATAAAGTAGATTTTGGTGGTAGCTTATAGCCAAAGGCCACTATTTTTATTGAAGTACAGTTTTTCTGATACCAATCAAAACAAAAATAAAAAAACTATATACCACAAAAAACGGAGCGATGTAATCTATCAAGTTGAGCGGCAGCATGACGGCCATAATCAATAACTGAAAACCCAACCCATAAATAGAAAGTAATGTCATAAACCAATTTGGAAACTTTTTTGACTTGTAGGCTTCTTTGTCCAAAAAATGAATGACACGGTCGAAAAGACTGTAAGCGATTGTGTATGCTTTGAACAAAATATTGACTGATTGTTGGCTTTCACCAGGTAATGCCGTGGGTGCTTGATGCTCAAAGATTTTGCTTGTTTTGTCGCCACCAGCCGACTGTGTTCTTAAAATTACATAATAATAGTTGTACAATGTACCTTGAAGCTGAATACAAACAAAAGCCAAAACGGTAAAACCAAAAGTGGCTTTTGAGACGTAGCAGATGGTCATCAAAAACAAAAAATTGAGTACAATATCAAAGACACTATCTAAGTAACGGCCAGAATAAGAGGGCGTTTTCTTGACTCTTGCCAACTCACCGTCGGCGGCATCAATAATGGCTTTGAGAACAATAAAAAACCCAGCAAAATAGTAGTGGTTTTCTAAAATACAATAGATAGCCACAAACCCACAAAGCCCAAATAGTAAGGTAATATGAATGGGGGTGAAGCGAGTGTTTTTTAGTTGGTTAGCAAAAAAAGTAGCAAACGGTCTTCCGTAGTCAGACAAATCAAAGAATTTGTCTTTGGGAGCAAGTTTTGACATTTATTGGTGTACGTGTTTGACCGATAATATATTCGGGCTACAAATATAGTATGTCGTGTTGTTTTTAGCAACTGATATGCCTAATGTATGCGGTATCGTAACGCCTATAGACTACCGCCAAAACGCTTAATAATACCCTTGGCATTGGCGATGGTACTCACTATAAGTGGGTGCTTGGGTTTGTCGAGGCCCTCTAATAAATCTTCGATTCGGTCTTTAAACATTAGATTGAGCGGCACTATTTTAGACTCTGACTCGCTGATTTTAAGCATTGGTACGGCTCGTACTTCGCCAGCCGAGTTGAGTTTAGAAAATGTTTGGCGAGCCATCGCAAAAGCCTCATCATTGGCCTCAAAAACCAAATCCTGTTCTGGTAATGTCTTGGCTACACGCTGGGCAATGCGGCTGTCTAAGTCTGTCAGTAAAGCCCGCAGGTGTATTGTTCCTTTGCCCGTTCTGATGCGCTCACGGATTGACTGCCTGATAAAATAAGTAATTGACTGACTGACGTTTAACCCTATTTCGGCCATTTGTTTGAATATCAGCGATGCTGGCGACATTCCTGGTAGTGTGTTGGGGTCGTGCAATAGTACTCGGTCGTCGGGGGTCAAAAAGCCGTCTATTCTGGTAACAACACAAAAACCTAATTGCTCAAAAACCAATTTAATGTTCCGCTGAATATTTTGATTATTAGCCAAGTTCGTCTGCACAGGTATATGTTTGCGGACGGTGTTAGATTTGTATTTTGTTACAAAATCAAACGTTTGCTCTTCTGAGGCTTTGGCGATTTCGGTTGGGGGCAAAGCTATGGCCGTTCCGTCGTTGTCTTGAATAACCCCGCACGAAAACTCTTGCCCTTCGATAAACTCTTCCAACAGTACTTGGTCTTCGGCATTGGCCGACAAAATTGTGATGTGTTGAAGCGTGGTTGAATTAAAAACTGAAACTAAATCGGCTGGGTGGTTAATGGTTTGGTTTGTTTCCAAAATCGTTACAGGATAGGCGATGCCTTCGTTGAGATTTGCGATTTTTTGAGCAAAAGCATGCTTGTCTTCATCGTTCAGTTTATGCCAATCGGCGAGGTCAATTTCTAAGGCAAAAAAACATTGCCCCATCGCCTTACTAAATGCTTCTAAGCTATTATCTTTGACGATGGCCACACCAATCGAGCTACCCTGATGCGGTGCTTTGACCACAATCGGTAAGCCTAACTCCGCTTTGGCAGCCTCAAAAATAGCCTGTTTTTGGTCGGTATTCCAGTCTTGCCACCGCACAACCTGCATTTTTTTGACTTGGCCGTTGGCTCGTGCAATTTGTTCGTTTTGGGCAATTTTGTCAATACCAACTGATGAACCCAGCAAGCCAGGCCCCATATACGGCATTTTGTACCATTCCATTAGTCCTTGAATTGCGCCGTCTTCGCAGTCGGGGCCGTGCAAGATAATAAACGCAAAATCAAAGTATTTACTAAAATCGGTAGGCAAAATCGGCGTTCCAACCGACTGAATCAGCAGTTCCATTTCAGTGGCCGATAGTCTGTTTTTTAAGGATTCGATATAAACCGAAAAGCCGAGCGTTTGTGGTGTTTGGGCAGGGTAAAAATCTCTGATACCCTCGTGGTACAATTTAGATTCGTCCACCAAAATAAAATTACCCAAACTATCCACAAATACCAACACAGGTACAAATAGCTGTTTGTCTAAATTTTGGTAGGCTGTTTTGCCGCCCAAATATGAAATTTCACGCTCACGTGAGGGGCCACCAAAGAAGATTCCTATACGCATTGTTTTTTGATTATTTATTTGCCACTAATTGCACGAATATACACAAGTTTTTTAGTCGTCTTGACGACTAATTCATAAAAGTCAGTATAATTTAGTAACGGTTTATACGATAATTCGTTTTTGTTGTAAACTTGTATTTGAAAAATTAAGAATGATTCCTAAGCGTCCTTTTGTTAGCTTGACATAATTGATGGTTTGGGCAAGGTGTGCGTCAATGATGTTACTAACTGCTTTAATTTCTAAGATAATATTGTCGTAAACCACAAAATCGGCATAAAACCGGTGCGGTAATATAACACCCTTGTATTCGACGGGATATTCTTTTTCTCGCTCAAACTTAATGCCTTGCTGCCGAAGTTCATATTCCAAGGCATCTTTATATATAATTTCAGACAAGCCTCCACCCAATATCCGATGGATTTCCATGCAAAGTCCCACAATTTTAAAATACTCTTCTTTGTAAATCAGTTCCATAACATTTACTTTTTGAGCCACTAACTACACGAAACACACGAATCTTGGTCGTTAAAACGACCTATCATTTTTAAATTCGTGAAAGTTTGTGCAATTCGTGGCACTATTTAGGTTTTGACAAAACGGCTTGCAGTCGATAGCGTAATACTACTTTGCGATTGGCGATTTTTTCTAATAAAGGCCGTAATATTTTATCTGCATTTTGTTTGGTTTGTGCCAAAATACCCATCTCCAAAGCCGATTGCTGAATCTGATTTTCGGCTTGTTTATAGGCTTCTTGCACCAGTGCGGCTTCTTCCAATATTGCAAATTCTGTGTTGTAAACCTTTGATTTTGAATGGTCTATCTTATAACTGCATAACTCTGGCTCTGGCAGATGTACTACGAGCGTATCTCGGTCAGTACTGATGTCGCCTACTGTTAGTTTGGTCAAATCTATACAACCAACGGCTTCGCCCTGCACTATCAAAATAGCCTTGGGGTTGGGCATATATGGCCGCACGAGTTCGTGCTCGACTACGTCTTTAAAATTGTATTTGACCAATTCAAGTTTGCCCATTGTTTGTATTTCTTTGAGCAGCAGCGCATGAGTGGTTTGAGTTGTTCCACCAAAATTGGGCAACCAGCTACCCGTTCTGAACGTTTCCCAAATACCAATAATACCAAAAATGAAGACAACAAAAAAAATGAGACAGATAAGTAGTTTAACGAGATTGGACATATTGATAAAAGATTTTCAACGTTAAAGTTCTTACTTTTTTCAGTGATTACAAACTAAGAAATGAATTTTAAATAAAGTATCGGTTTATGATTTCAATACTCCGCTACGTTTTTAAAATATGCTTAATCCGCCCGTTTGCTTTAAATAAGGTTTTTGCATTTTTATTTTAATTAAATGCGTGTTTGGGTAAATTCCCAGACATTGAAATAAATAAGGCATATATTCAAAAATGCGTTTCCAGCAAACTGACGGATTATTATAAAATTAAATTCTTAGCGGACTATTGTGATTTATAACTAATTGTATTTCAGTACTTTTACATTTTACATTTTGCGGTTTATTATTTTTCTGTTTATAAGACAGTACATTATTCCTAAATTTGTTTTTTAATTTCAATAGCCAACCCATTTTTGTCAATGACCGATAGCCTCAGACCATTTTTAATCAAAGCGGCTTCGTTTTGCGCTTATCAAGAGCGAACGATAAGCGAGGTATCCGAAAAACTAAGCGAATGGGGGCTTGACCAAAATCACATTGACGACGTAGTTGCAGAATTGATTGTCCAAAAATACTTGAACGAAGCTCGTTTTGTGGCTTCATTCGTCCGAGGAAAATTTAGACATAATCATTGGGGTCGAATCAAAATTAGACATGAACTCAAAAACAAAGGCATATCTAACGACTTGATTACGAAAGGCTTTTCTGAAATTGACGACCACGAATATGAAACTACCTTACGTGAAATACTCGACAAAAAAGCCCGAACTCTCAAAGCAGACCAGCCATCGGTTCGCAAAAATAAACTCGTCAGATATGCCCAAAGCAAAGGCTTTGAGACTGATTTAATTTGGCAAATCGTTGGTCAGTAAACAGTGAATAGTTATCACGGGGTCGTCCGCTCGGTTATCAGTTATCGTCTGCTTTGCGGACGGACACTCGTTACTTATTTTTCATCACTCATTTTTCGTTAATAATGCGCTACCTACTCATTTCTTTATTTTGTTTTTGGTCAATATCGGCTATTTCTCAAAACGTTTTGACACTTGACGAGGCCATCGCACAGGCTCTTGAAACCAATTACAGCATCAAAATCAGCAAAGCCCGACAAGCCCAAGCCCACAACGACAATACCCGTGGCAATGCTGGAATGTTGCCTGTGGTGAGCGGTAATGCCCAAAAAATATATAACTTAGCCAATATCAATCAGGTATTTTTTCCAATCAATGGCAGCGTCCGAGACCCACTTAGCTTGACGGGCATCAATACCAACAACAGCAACTCAAATATAGCGGCAGTCTGGACTGTTTTTGACGGTTTGGGAATGTTTGCAACGGCAGAGCGGCTCAAAGAAATAGAGAATCTTGGCAAAACTAACGTCAAAATAGCCATCGAAAATACCGTAGCGCAAGTCTGTGTGGCCTATTATGATATTATTAGACAAAAACAACGACTCAAAGCCCTCAAAAATGCACTCGACATCTCAAAAACCCGCCGAGAGTTGGCCAAGGTCAATTATGAAGTAGGCACCAGCTCAAAATCTGACTACTTGGCGGCTCAGGTGGATTTTAACCAAGACGAAGCGGCGGTGGTAGGGCAGGAGCAAAGTTTGCAAAACGCCAAAGTTAATCTTAACGCCCAACTGTTGCGAGATATGGCTACCGACTTTATGGTATCTGATACTATAATTTTCAATAAAAATTTGGTTTTGAGTCAGTTAAGACAAAATATGCTCATCAGAAATCCCAATCTGACGGCACTCGAACTCGGTAAGCAAGTAGCAATATTGGCCGAAAAAGAAACTCGCTCGTTCAGAATGCCACAAATAGACTTGGTCGGTGGACTGGCCTACACAACTTCGGCCAACAATGCTACTTCGGGTTTTGGAGTAAAAAATGGCGACAATACTGCTCTCAACTATGGCGCACGGGTGAGTATCAATATTTTTGACGGATATAACCAAAAACGAAGAGAGCAAAATGCCAAAATCAATACAACTATCGCTCACTATCAGATTGGAGACCTCAAAAACCAGTTACAAGCATTTTTGGAACGTACTTTTAATGTCTATCAAAACAGTCTAAAATTGTATAATTTGGAGGCACAAAATCTCAGAATAGCCAAGCAAAACGTTGGACTGGCTTTTGAACGGTATAAGTTTGGTAATTCTACCCCTATTGAGTTTAGAGAAGCTCAACGCAATGCCGTAGCCACGGAGTCCAGACTAATAGAAGCCGCTTTTAATGTCAAAATTACCGAAATCGAACTACTCAGACTCAGTAGCTCAATTATGGAAGACGTGCGATAAAATTTATATTACTCATGTAAATTTGGGTCAAAAAACAAGCACCCTTAGCGATCGTGGGAACTCCGCCGCTAAGGGTAAAGAGGGAGTTCTAACGCTTCTTTTTTCTAACTTCCGAAGCATTGTAGCCCATTTTTTGCTTGAAGATTCTTGAAAAATAAAACTCAGACTCAAACCCCGACTGAAAAGCCGCTTCCGATAACGTTAGGTTAGTTTCCTGAATTAACTGTTCAGACTTTCGTAATTTTAGCATTAAATGATACTGATTGGGCGACGTTCCTAATATTTCTTTAAAGGTTTTTCTGAACCAAACATAGCTAACATTAAACTGGGCTGCAAGGACTTCAAAATCTATATTTGTGTTCCAATGTGCGTGTATTTCGTTTCTCATAAAACCTATCAGCTCTTCTTTTTTTGATAATTTTTGTTTGGACAATAAAGCAGAGGCATACACAATGCCCAATAACTGTATGACCAAAAAAGACAATAACTTTCGGTCGGTTTCTTGTTTTGCCCCAACCATTTCTATTAATTTTGAGAATGTGTCCAAAAATTCGTTATTAAAACCGACCTTAATAATAGGATTTTGAGGGCTAAAACACTCCTGTTCGAGCAAGTATTGGGCATAAGTTCCCGAAAACCCAACCCAATATTCTTCCCAACCCGTGCTTTCTTTGGGTCTGTATCGATGCCAAACATTTGGAAACAGTAATATAATCGTTCCTTCTTCGATGAGCTGCGGCGGCAGTCCGTTAGCTTCAAAGTAGCCGTCCCCTTTTGATATATAAATAATTTGATATTCGCTTAAACTTCTTCCTTTCTCCCATTCAAAATAATAAGAATCGGGGTGGCTCATATCAGGGTAGGGTCTATTGGCGGGGTGAATGTTATGCCCAATATCCAAAATCTCTATTCCTAAGTTGGGGGCGATTTCGTGCTGCTCTAAGTCAAAATATTTTCTAAATATTTTCATATCAAATAATGCAAAACAAATATCAGAAAAGTTAAGTATCGTCCAACAAAAATACAATTTATTTGTATAATAATTACAATACCTTTTGTTTGTGTGTTTAATAGCAAAGTATTTTTTGCACAAGATGATACAAATTTTTTAATAAAACCCAATTAAGTTAATGAAAACAAATCTACAAATCGACAGACCCAGCAAGAACCTTTCAAAGTTCTCGCTCCTGTTTGGGCTGGCGTTGCTGCTGGTCGGTACCGTTACTTTTGCACAGCAAACCATCAGCGGCAAAGTAAGCGACTCAGCTACTGGCGAGGGGCTACCTGGGGTGAGTGTTTTGATAAAAAACTCAACCACTGGCACAACTTCTGACGCAAACGGTAGCTACAAACTAACTGTACCCAACGACCGCTCGGTGTTGGTTTTTAGTTATATTGGTTATTTAAGTCAAGAAAGCGTAGCCCAAAACCGCTCGACGATTGATGTAAAGCTAATGGTGGACACTAAGTCGTTGGCAGAAGTAGTGGTGATAGGCTACGGAAACCAAGACCGCCGTGATGTAACGGGTGCGGTGGCTACGCTCAAAACACAAAATCTCAAAGATATGCCCGTAACGAGTGTGGACCAAAAAATGGCTGGCCAAGTGGCAGGTGTGCAAGTAAGCCAAGTGTCGGGTGCGCCTGGCTCTGGGCCTGTGATTCGTATCCGTGGGTCAGGCTCGTTGGGCGCAGGCGACGACCCGCTCTATGTCATTGACGGCTTTCCTGTTACGAGTTATTACAGCAAGTTTTCAAATCCGTTAAGTACTATTTCGCCCGATGACATTGAAGCAATTTCTATCTTGAAAGATGCCTCATCGACCGCTATTTATGGGTCGAGAGGCTCGAATGGCGTTATCTTGATTACTACCAAAAAAGGCAAACAAGGTGCTACAAACATTGAGTTTAGTGCTTATACAGGTATGCAAACCATGGCCGAGCGCAACAGAGTAACAATGCTGACAGCCGAGCAATTTGCTCAAAACAGAATCGACGGCGCAACTCAGTTGGCGGCCATCAGAAACCTGCCGTATAGTATCAACAACGTAGCCGAGGCATACCGAAACCCAGCAGCGTTGGGCAAAGGCACAGACTGGTTTAAGGAAATGACTCGCTCGGCACCTATAACCAACTATAATTTGAGCATAAGTAGAGGCACTGAAAACCTACGTTCAGCTATTTCGATAGGCTATTTTGACCAACAGGGTACACTACTCAACAACGATTTTCGCCGTTTTAATATGCGTGCCAATGTAGAGGCAAATTTGAGCAAAGCCGTTACGGTTGGTATAAATATTGCGCCGTCGTTTTCGATCAGAAACTTAGTAGATGCCGAAGGCCATTTTGACCAAGGACTCATCACACAAGCATACCTAAATAGCCCACTGCCGTCTGTATATCAGGCTGACGGTAGTTTTACGCCAAACGTTACCTCTGCTGGAATTTTTAATAATGCCAATCCTGTCAATATGTTGGTCAATACGCAGCGACTTGCTAATAACTTCCGTAGTCTTGCCAACGTATTTTTGGCCGTTGAAATTGCCCCAAATCTGACTTTTAGAACGACTTTCAACGCTGACTTGATGTTTGACACACAAGACAATTTTATACCATCTACCGTTGGTGGTTTTCGCAATCCGCCACCAGTACCAGCACGGGGCAACAATTATTCTGCACGGACTTACAACTGGCTTTCTGAAAATACACTTTCTTACTCCAAAACCATCAAAGACCACCGTATGACGGGCTTGTTGGGGTATTCGGCACAGAAAGAAATCAGTAATAACTTTTTTGTGAATGGAAACGGCTACGCCGACGATGTAATCAGAACGATAAATGCTGCTTTGCCAATAGGTGTAACGGCTGGCACTGGCAACCCCGCCAGTACGGGTCTGGGCTTTGGTAGCGCCAATAACGTCGGCAACGGCAACGGAATCGGTAGTGGCAAGTCGTCATTGTTGTCGTATTATGGGCGGGTAACGTATGCTTTTCAGGACAAATATTTGGCCAATATCGCCGTTCGTACCGATGGTTCTTCTAAATTTGGTGCAGACAATCGCTGGGGAACGTTCCCATCTGCTTCGGTTGGTTGGAGGCTTTCGGAAGAGGCATTTTTTCCAAAAAATAGCTTCATTGATGACCTAAAAATACGAGCCAGCTACGGTTTGGCAGGAAACAATAACATTGGAAATTTTACGGCTTTACAGCTCTTAGGACTTGATAATTATGTAATTGGTGGCAGAATTACAACAGGACAAGCCCTAAACTCACTCGGAAACTTAAACTTGGGCTGGGAGCAGTCAAAACAAACAGATATTGGTTTAGATGCTTCGTTGTTTAAAGGAAAAGTCAATTTAGTACTTGAATATTACGAACGTTTTACACAAAGTATGCTCCAAAACATTGACATTCCTGCTTCTTCGGGTTTCCTAACTACTTTTACCAATTTGGGTAATGTCCGAAATCGTGGTTTTGAGTTTTCGGTCAATAGTCGCAATTTAGTACGGGGCAAATTACGCTGGGAAACTGATTTTAATATTTCTTTCAATCGCAATAAAGTCATTAACTTAGGCAATCGTGCTCGCATAGTGTCGGGCGAAAACGGAAGTAACGTAACCGTGATTGACCAGCCGATGGGTATGTTTTTTGGTTATCAGAAAGCAGGTGGATTTTTCACCTCAGCCGACGACTTAGCTAAGTTTCCACGGGGTGCTGGCCAGACTATTGGTAGTATTCGTTTTGAAGATATTAACAAAGACGGCAAAATTGATGCCAACGACCAAACCGTTGTCGGAAACCCTTATGCTAACTTTACTTGGGGTATGACCAACCGTGTAACTTATGGAGATTTGGACTTTTCGGTGTTGATAAATGGCGCACAAGGCGGACAAATATATGACTACTACAAGCGGTTTGCTTACAATCAAGATGGCGTTTTCAATTTGCACAGCGATATATTGGGCGCATACAAAGACGCAAACAACCAAGGCAATGGCAATGTGCAAAGTACGGGGTCGGCACTTGCAGGCGACTCGTTTTCACGTAGTTCGAGCGATGCTTGGATTCAAGATGCCAGCTACATGATGGTCAGAAATGCCACACTTGGTTATAATTTTAGACCTAAGCAATATGTAAAAGGTGTACGTTTGTATTTTTCTGGACAAAATTTACTTACTGTTTCGCCCTACAAAGGTGGTTTTCCAGAGGTGGGTTTCAATGGCTCAAACTCGTTGGCACCAGGCGTAAATTACGGCAGCTACCCGATTGCGGCTACATATACGGTTGGTCTTAATTGTAAATTTTAATAAAAAAACGACATGAAAAAAATAACCCTACTCTTACTTACTTTGGCCTTGGCTTCTTGTCAAGACAAGTTTCTCGAACTGTCGCCCGATACCAATGGCTCGGCAATCAATTTTTATCAAACCAAAGACCAGTTTTTGCAAGCCGTTGGCTCGGCCTACTCGCCGCTACAAGGTATTCAGAACAACACAATGTGGCTTTTTGGTGAAGTTCGGTCTGACAATACCTCCTACCAACTCAACACCGCCGACCGCTCTGGTACGCCACGTGAGGAGATTGACGAGTTTCGGGATATTGACCAAAATGCCAATTTTCAGGCATTTTTCAACAGTAGCTACCTCGGCATCAGTCGCTGTAACTTGCTATTGACCAAAATCAAAACGGCTACTTTCGACGAACCATCTCGCAACCAAATTGAGGGAGAAGCTCGTTTTTTGAGGGCTTATTATTACTTCAATCTGACCCGTGTTTTTGGTGATGTACCCCTAATTTTGAAAGAAGTAACAACCCCCGAAGAAGCCTTTACAACTGCTGCACGAGTAGCCGAAGCGCAAGTTTTGACTGCTGTAATCGACGATTTTAAATTGGCTATCGCCAAGCTACCCGCCAAATATACCGCAACCGACCTCGGTAGAGCCACTTCGGGTGCTGCCAAGGCGGTGTTGGGAGAAGTGTATATGTCGCAAAAAAACTTTGCTGCTGCTACCGATATTCTCAAAGGAATCGAAGCTGACGGGGGCTACGCACTCAATGCAAACTATGCCGATAACTTTAAAAGAAAAAATAGCGCAGAATCAATCTTTGAGGTACAGTATATAGAAGGTGTCGGTGGTAAATGGAGTACGTTTATTTATTCGTTTGCACCGTTCAACTCTGGCACTTTGGCCACAGGCTTTGCTCTTGGGGCTGGGTCGGCGGCGGGCTGGAATATCCCAACCCAAAACCTAATTGATGCCTACGAGCCAACTGACAAACGTTTTGTGGCATCAATCAACCTAAATTTTACTGACCCAACATCTAAAAAAATAGTGCCATTTATTCAAAAATACTCAAACCCACCTTATTTGGAGCGTTTCAATACGGGCGACAATTTTATTATTTCTCGTTTGGCCGATGTACTTCTAATGCAAGCCGAAGCCGCCAACGAAGTAGGTTTCCCGAGTGCCGATGCTTTTGTGTTGCTCAATCGGGTACGCACACGAGCAGGACTTGCGGCCAAAACTTCGACTGCCACCGATGCGAAATTGAGAATTACATCGCAGGCTGAGTTTAGAGCGGCAGTAGCCCAAGAACGTCGTATAGAACTGGCTTTTGAAAACCACCGCTGGTTTGACTTAGTCCGTACTGGCCAAGCTGCAACAGTAATGGCTGCTCATGGTGTTGCCGAAAAAGCATTGAAAACCTATATTTTATCAAATTCTTATACTACTGTAAACCTCAAATTCCCCTATCCCTTCAGAGAAACACAGATTACAAAATAAGTAATTTGAATAGTCGTTGTTTCTTTGAAAATTAAGTAAGCCGTCGTGGGTGTGTATGCACACACCCACGACGGCTTTTTAGCTAATAATTCTCAATAAATTGCAAAAAAACCATCTTGATGAAAATACGCAGCTTGTTCTTACTCTTTATTTTATTTTTTTCTCTGTGCGTAGAAGCCCAGATTTTGGATAAAACATTCCAGAAACCACCTTCACAATATGGTATTCGGTGCTGGTGGTGGTGGCTCAATGGAAACGTAACCAAAGAAGCAATTAGCCGAGATTTAGAAGAGATGAAAGCAAAGGGTTTTAGCGGGGCGTGTATTTTTGATGCAGGCGGCCACAACCAACGGGGCAATGGCGATATTCCCGAAGGACCAATGTTTGGTTCGCCCGCCTGGCGAGAGTTATACCTACACGCCATCAACGAAGCCGAGCGTTTGGGTTTGGTGCTGTCGCTGAGTATTCAGAGTGGTTGGAATTTGGGCGGGCCAGATATTACGCTCGCTGAGGCAGCCAAGCAAGTCGTTTTTTCAGAAATCAATATTGTTGGTGGCTCAAAAATTGAACAAGTTTTGCCACAACCAAAAGGGTTTGAGGGTTTTTATCAAGAAATTGTAGTTTTGGCCATTCCTACCAAAATAGTCGCCAATCGGCAGCCAATTAGGGATTTTGAAAACAAAGCCGCTACTCGAGAAGTGGGCTGGTCGGTGCCAGAAACTCGTCCACTTTTGACAGATATTCCAGCTTCTGAAAATGAAGAAGATGCACGACTGAATCAAGTGCTGAATGTTTCTGAATATGTAAAAAATGGAATCTTGAATTGGAACGCACCCGTAGGAAACTGGACAATTATTCGTTTTGGCTACACACCAACAGGTCGAGATGTATCAACGGCCAGTGGCAAATGGCAAGGTTT
Source organism: Spirosomataceae bacterium (assembly GCA_043777595.1). Taxonomy (GTDB): domain Bacteria; phylum Bacteroidota; class Bacteroidia; order Cytophagales; family Spirosomataceae; genus JAYVJH01. The sequence goes on along the minus strand of JAYWHT010000066.1, from coordinate 72,467 downwards.
GGTGATTGATTATACAAGCGAAAAACATTTTAATCGCTACTGGGACACAAACGTTGAACCGTTGCTTAAAATGATTGGAAAACGAGCAGGAAAAACTTTGAAATACTTGCAAACAGATAGCTTTGAAGCTGGTGGAATGAATTGGTCGGATAAATTTGAAGATGAATTTATAAAAAGAAGAGGCTACAACCCGTTGCTTTATTTGCCTGTTTTGGCAGGGAAAATTATTGAAAACCGGGAAACAAGTAATCGTTTTTTGACCGATTTAAGAAAAACATTGAGCGATTGTATTTCTGACAATCATTACCGAGTGTTTGCCGAGCGTTCAAAACGGTATGGTATAGGTATTCAACCTGAGTCTGCTGGGCCACATGCTGGGCCTTTTGATGGCCTCAAAAATTATGGACACTCTGAAATAATGATGTCAGAATTTTGGTCGCCTTCGCCACATCGTTCCAAAGATATTGATCGTTTTTTTGTGAAGCAAGCCGCCAGTGCTGCCAAGATTTTTAATAAAAAACTCGTCGGTGCTGAATCGTTTACAACTATTGGGCCACACTGGAACGATGTAATTTGGGCAGACATGAAACCCTCTGCCGACCATGAGTTTTGTGCAGGTTTGAATCTTGTTTATTTGCATACTTTTACGTGTTCGCCCAAAGAAATGGGGTTGCCTGGGCAAGAATATTTTGCAGGAACGCATTTTAATCCAAATGTAACTTGGTGGAATTATTCTACGCCGTTCGTTAAATATCTAACTCGAATCCAATATTTAATGCAGTCGGGTACGTCGCAGGCCGATGTTTTGTATTATTATGGCGACCACGTTCCCAACATTGGGCGGTACAAAGACGACGACCCCGCCAAGGCATTGCCTGACTATGACTATGATTTGATTAACGAAGACAAACTGATGGATTTGTCAGTCAAAAACGGCAAAATATATCTTCCACACGGTGTTTCTTATCAAGTTTTGGCACTGCCCGACCATCAAGTTTTATCACTAAAAGCCTTACGAAAAATAAAAGAACTAACAGCAAATGGGGCAAATATTGTTGGTGAAAAACCATTGACTACCGCCAGTTTGGTAGGTGGTGCGGCAGCCGAAAAAGAGCGAGCAGAAATCGCTGATAAATTATGGAATACAAACAACATTCGGTCAATGTCGGCAAAGGCTTTTTTGAAAGAAAAAGGTGTTTTGGCCGATTGTGAATTTATCAATAAACCCAAAGGCAAAACCTTTGACTACATTCACCGACAAGCCAAAAACATCGATTATTATTTTATTAGTAATCAAAATAAAGAAGTCATAGAACTCAATGCCGCTTTTAGAATTACAGGCAAACAACCCGAATTATGGAATCCCGTTACGGGCGAAATCAGTGAGGCTACTCATTTTTATCAAGAAAACGGCAGGACTTTTGTTGATTTGAGTTTCAGTCCTAATGGTTCAGTCTTTGTGGTATTTAGAAAGCCAATTCCCAGCCCCCTAACCCCCAGAGGAAGAACTCAATCGAGTTTTGAAACAGTAGAACTTAGTGAATTTCAAGAAATAAATACTTCTTGGCAGGTCGATTTTGATACAAAATGGGGCGGGTCTAAATCTGTGATTTTTGATAAATTAGTTAGCTGGACTGACCGACCAGAGGACGGCATCAAATACTACTCAGGCAAAGCAATTTATAAGACTACATTCGACCTAAATTCTCCCATTGGGCAGTCAGATGGGTCTGGGCAGGGAGTCTTAGATTTAGGCGTTGTCAAAGATGTAGGAATAGCCAAAGTAAAGGTGAATGGCAAAGATTTGGGCATTTTGTGGTGTCCGCCATATCAAGTTTCGGTGGCTGGATTGCTGAAAGAAAGAGGGAATATTCTGGAAATAGAAGTTGTAAATACATGGCGAAACCGTTTGATTGGTGATCGAGGAAAGCCTCAAAATGAACGCCTAACCAAAACAAATATTACCATCAAACCTGATTGGAAACTCGAACCTTCGGGGCTTTTGGGGCCAGTTAGATTATTGAAAATTGAAAAAAAATGAAACAAAAATATCCATTAAAAGTAGGCTTGTTTGGCATTGGCTTAGAAGCGTATTGGACACAGTTTGAAGGTTTACAGGCTCGTTTGGAAGGTTATGTTGAAACCGTTGCTCAAAAACTAACGGCTTACGATGCCCAAGTTGTCAATTTGGGTTTGATAGACACACCACAAAAAGCAGTTGAAGCAGGGCATAAATTTAGACAAGCCGATGTTGATATTATTTTTTTGTATGTAACCACTTATGCGCTTTCTTCAACAGTCTTGCCGGTTGTTCAGCGGGCAAAAGTACCTGTCATAATCTTGAATCTGTCGCCTGAGGCACAGATTGATTATGACAGTTTCAATAAAATAACCGACCGTACCCGTATGACGGGCGAGTGGTTGGCGTACTGCTCGGCTTGCCCAGTACCAGAAATTGCCAATGTTTTCAGCAGAGCAAATATCAAGTTTCACCAGATTACGGGTACGCTTCATGGTGATTTGGAGGCATGGAATGATATTGAAGAATGGGTACAAGCCGCCAAAGTTGCCAATGCCATGGCACACAACAGAATGGGTGTGATGGGGCATTATTATAACGGAATGTTGGATATTTATACAGATTTTACGCAACAGATTGTAGCTTTTGGTGGCCATATCGAAATCATTGAGGTCGATGAACTGTCGGCTTTGAGAAAAAGTGTTTCGGCATCAGAAGTTACAGACAAAGTTTCGATGTTTAGTCAATGCTTTGATATTCAGGTAGATTGCTCTACTCATGAATTGGAACGAGCTGCCAAAACTTCGGTAGCGTTGGATAAATTGGTCGAAAAGTACGATTTGGGTTCGTTGGCTTATTTTTATAATGGAACAGGTATTGCCGAAAACGAAGACACGATGAGTTCTATTATTTTGGGAACTTCGCTACTGACAGCCCGCAACGTTCCAGTAGCAGGTGAGTATGAAATAAAAAACGCCCAAGCCATGAAAATCATGGATAGTTTTGGTGCAGGTGGCTCATTTACAGAATATTACGCCATAGATTTTAAAGACGACGTGGTGCTGATGGGACATGACGGTCCGGGACATTTGGCCATTGCCGAAGGAAAAACAAAGGTCAAGCCGCTACAAGTATATCATGGAAAAGTTGGGAACGGGTTATCGGTAGAGATGTCTGTCAAACATGGGGCGGTTACGATGCTTTCGGTAGTTCAAAAACGAGATGGAACATTGATGCTACTTTGTGCCGAAGCTGAGTGTGTTGCTGGTGCGATTTTAGAAATAGGAAATACAAATAGTAGGTATAAATTTTCGATAGGGGCAAGGCGTTTTGTGAATGAATGGAATGCTTGCGGCCCTGCCCACCACTGGGCTATCGGTGTAGGGCATATTGCTTCAAAAATCAAAAAATTAGGAAATCTACTTGCTCTCGAAGTAGTGCAGATTTGCTAAAAATAAAATTTATGCACCAAAAAACTGGCTGTGAAAATTCATCAAAAATACCTCGTGAGTGGCGCGGGTTACGGCGGTGTAGAGCCAGCGGATAAATTCTTTATTGAGTTGGTCATCGGGCAAAAAACCTTGGTCAATAAAAACAGCAGGCCACTGCCCCCCTTGCGACTTGTGGCAAGTGAGCGCATAGGCAAACTTAACTTGTAGCGCATTGAGATAGGGGTCTTTGCGAACAGCCTCAGAGCGGTCTTTTCTTGACTTCAAATGTTGATAGTCTATCATTACACTTTCGTATAGTTTTTTATTGTCGTCGCTGCTCAACGATGGCGAAGCCGATGAGAGTGTATCGAGCAATACTTTGGCCTCAAAAGGCGGCTGGTCTTCATAATCAACGAGTTGTAGTTCGAGCGTTACAAATCTAAAACCGTGTATTTCTTCACTTCGGCCAATACGCTTGATTTCGACAAAGTCGCCGTTGGCCAAAAAACCCGCAGGTGATGTTTCTTCGATGGTAGTATAATTGTTTCGGACAATCATCAGCATATCGCCTGTATCGAGTTCGTCTTCGGCAGCATTGATCTGCCGCCTCACATACTGGTTATATTGCACCGCCGATTTGTTTGAACGAGTAATAATAATGACATTTTCACGACCGTATTTGTGGTACGCATACCGAAGCCCATCTTCAAGGCGGTCGCCTGTCATCTTAAAAAAATCTCTAAAACCACGAGTCTGCATCTTGATTTGTGGTTTTTCTTGGCTCAAAATATTTCTGAGAGCGGTAGCATTAGTCAAGATACCCGAGCCTTCTTCTTGCCGCATCACTTCGGTTAGTTCTTGTTCAAAAACAGTCATATAAAAACTTGTTTCCAAATACGACTTATCCAAGGCTGGGCTAAGGTCTTTGCCAACAGGTGGAAGCTGGGCTGTATCGCCAACCAAAATGAGTTTGTTGCCTACGTTTTCAAACACAAACTCAATCAAATCAAACAATAAGCCACGAGAGCCAAATTCAGAGTCGTTGGTTATCATGGAGGCTTCATCGACTATAAAGAGCGCATTTTCGTGGTAGTTTTTTTGCCGCTCAAATTGTAAGTTACCTGTGTAGGCATCTGCGACTTGCTTGTATATTTTTTTGTGAATAGTCTGCGCTACTTTCTTGGAGTACGAGGTCATTACTTTGGCCGCCCGGCCTGTGGGAGCAAGTAATATGGCCTTAAAACCAAACTTAGACGATACTTTGATAAGCGTACTGACGATGGTCGTTTTGCCCGTTCCAGCATAGCCTTTTAGTACAGAGCAATCTCTGTATCGCTCGGTGTCGAGCAAAAAATCGTCCATAACTTCAAAAAAAGCCTGCTGACCTGTTGTAGGCTGATGCGGAAAACGCTTGGCGAGTAGCTCTGAGGGCTTTACGGGGGTTTCTTCTTTCATTTGGTCAAAACTACAATCGAAGGCGGACATTCGCAACTCAAAAAAAATATTTATGATAGCATTTTTATCTTTCAATAAAAAAACGCTACATTGTTTGCTCTAAACAACTAATACCATGATGAAAATTAAAAATGTATTGAAAGATAAAAGTCGCAATGCGATTTTTTCGGTAACATCTGACAGCACCGTCTATGATGCCCTTGTGCAAATGGCCGAAAAAAACATCGGTGCCGTGCTGGTAATAGACGATGGGCAACTGTCGGGTATTTTTTCGGAACGAGACTATGCCCGTAAGGTAATTTTGCAAGGTAAGGCATCGCACGATACCAAGATTAGCGAAGTAATGACCTCAAAACTCATTACCGTTACCTCCGAGCAACCACTCGAAATAGCAATGATAATCATGTCCGACAAGCATATCAGGCATCTTCCCGTATTTGAAGCCGATGAGTTGATTGGTATTATTTCTATTAATGACGTGGTGAGTAGTATTATGAAAGATCAAAAAGAGCGCATTGCCTCACTTGAAAGTTATATTTCGGGCAATCCTTATTGAGATGACTAAATAGATATTCTAACGTTACGACTTTTGCGGTTGCTCGGTTCTACCGAGTAACGACCATTAGGCGGCCTCTTGCCGAATAACTTTACGATATTGAGCCAGTTGATTATTTTTTTACTATCAAAAACAGTTTATAATTGTTGGTATAAAATGGCATCGGCCAGAGCCTGCTTGATAGTCATCACTCGTTAGAACCGAGCGACCGTAAGTACAATTAACAGTCGGTGTCTTTACTGACCACGGTGAAAAATCTAAAACTGTCTGTATCTTTGCGCTTCATTTAGCACAATAATATGATTTCGGTAGATAGCGTAACGGTAGAATTGGGTGGGCGGCCACTGTTTAGTGATATAACATTTAATATCAACGAAAAAGATAGAATAGCCTTGATGGGCAAAAATGGAGCGGGCAAATCGACATTACTCAAAATAATAGCTGGAGCCGACAAACCCACCAGAGGCCGTATATCTGCCCCAAGCGATGCCGTCATTGCTTATTTACCGCAACACTTACTAATGGAAGACGGCTGCACCGTTTTTGAAGAAGCAAGTAAGGCTTTCTCGAAAGTGCTGGGTATGAAGGCCGAAATAGACGAACTCACACACCAGTTAGAAACCCGAACCGACTACGAGACAGACGCGTACATGAACATCATTGAGCGAATGTCGGAAGTGAGCGAAAAATATTATTCAATCGAAGAAATAAACTTTGATGCCGAAGTCGAAAAAACACTTTTGGGGCTGGGTTTTGTCAGAACAGACTTTGGCCGCACTACCAGTGAGTTTAGCGGTGGCTGGCGAATGAGGATAGAGTTGGCGAAAATTTTATTGCAAAACCCCGACCTAATACTCTTGGACGAACCAACAAACCACCTTGATATAGAGTCGATTCAGTGGTTAGAAGAATTTTTGATGACCTCGGCCAAGGCCGTTATCGTTATCTCGCACGACAGGGCTTTTGTCGATAACATCACCAATCGTACAATAGAAATTACGATGGGGCGCATCTACGACTACAAAGTAAACTACTCCCAATACCTACAACTACGCCGTGAACGCCACGAGCAGCAACAAAAGCAGTTTGCCGACCAACAAAAAATGATTGCCGACACAACCGAGTTTATCGACCGTTTCAAGGGTACATATTCCAAAACATTACAGGTACAGTCGAGAGTCAAAATGCTCGAAAAAGTAGAAATCGTCGAAGTCGATGAAATAGACACATCGGCACTCAATCTCAAATTTCCACCAGCACCCCGCTCTGGCAATTATCCTGTAATAGTAGAGCAACTGACCAAAAACTATGGCAGCCATACCGTTTTTAAAGATGCCTCGATAACTATTGAGCGTGGGCAAAAGGTAGCATTTGTGGGCAAAAACGGCGAAGGTAAATCAACAATGGTCAAGGCCATTATGTCTGAAATTGACTTTGAGGGCGAGATGAAACTCGGCCATAACTCAATGATTGGCTATTTTGCTCAAAATCAGGCTTCACTTTTGGACGGTGACCTGACGGTTTTTCAGACGATAGACAACATTGCAGTAGGCGATATTCGGACTCGAATCAAAGATATTTTGGGAGGATTTATGTTTGGTGGCGACAATGTCAATAAAAAAGTAAGTGTGTTGTCGGGGGGAGAAAAAACCCGTTTGGCGATGGTCAAACTATTGCTCCAACCTGTCAATTTACTAATCTTGGACGAACCTACCAACCACCTTGATATTCGTACCAAAGACATTCTGAAAGATGCCCTCAAAGCCTTTGAGGGTACAATTATCTTGATTTCGCACGATAGAGACTTTTTGAACGGCTTGGCCGATAAGGTGTTTGAGTTTGGTAACAAGCGAGTTGTAGAACACTTTGAAGACATTAACGGGTTTTTGAGAAACAAAAAATTGGCAAATCTAAAAGAAATCGAACGTAAGTAAAACAACAACCGTCTATCTACGCCCAAACTCTACCAACCGATAGCCTACCAATACATCGGCACGGGCCGCAGGTGGGCGGTGATATACAAAGATTTCGTAGTCGTTGGTAGCCGTCGAATAGTTGCCTTCGGTGCTGGCTTCGTCCAATGTTTGTCTGTTTACTATCAAATAATTGTAATTTACAATGCCCTGTTTGACTAAAATACTTGCTTCATACATTTCTTTTTGAGCGTTATAAGTCATCAGGTTCGCCTCGTTGAGCTGCCAACCATTAAAACCACCATTGACAAACACCTGTGCATCGGTCAGTTCAGGAATTTTGATGCTAAATACCACATTTAGGTAGTCGGCCTCAAAAGCGCTATTGGTAGCATCTCGGTTTTCGACAATGTACTGCCCATTAAAATCGTCAATCTGTACAAAAGTCCCTTTGGTAAGTGGCAGGTCGGGGCGTAAATAAGCTAGTGTATATTCTTGTTGTTGGTCAAACTCAGCTACGTTCACCCCCATTCCCCGTGCCGTTCGGGTATCAAACCATCTAAAATCATTGCCCGCCCAAAAATTATTTGACAAATCAAAAGGGCGGTACTCTACTCGGTTATCAAACGACCGCACGTTGGAGGGTTTGAGATTGGTAATGATTTTGCTCCACCTGTAATTTTGTCGAATTACCACTTTCAAATCTTCTTGTGGCGAAATTAACTCGTAGCCATTGTAGTCAATATCAAAGTCGATTTGTTGTTTGGTGCGCTGCTCTGTAATGCCCGACGACAGCCCCACTTGAGCCAAAATAGACACAGCAGGCTGATTGACCATAAACCGTTTTGTTAAAACCAATTTGCTAGGGCGAGTGTCTTCATAAACCAGCAGCAGGTAGTTGCCGCCTATTTTGAGTCTGGGTATTTGGGCAAAATAATGAAAATATGGCACTTTGGTATTGAACGAGCCTCGGTAGTCTTCGATGGCAAAGTCGTTATAAGTATAGGTATATTCGATTTCGTTGAGTACAGACGGAGTCCAATCGGCGTTACAATGTTTGATTTTAAATCTAAATGGTTTATAATTACCCGACAAATCGTCGAACTCCAATACCAGCGGCCGGTCATCGTTGAGTTTTATAATTGGCGAATACAACGACCGAGCGGGGTCATCGGGCCTGTTGGCGGCTGGATAAATCAATACTGTTTTAATGTTGAGGTCATAGGTACGGTCTTCGTAGCGCAACTCTGGGAATTTTTGAGCCATAGCGGCCAAATATGGCATTAACAAGAGCAGTAGTGTTTTTTTCATAACATCAATAACGTTTTTTTGAGGGTTTTATGATAACTTCGCAGTTGTAAAGTTCAAAGCATATTCATCAGTTACAACAACCATGAAACACAACATTTATTTTCATATCCACAAAAGCGATAAGTGTTATGTGGCCGAATGTGCAGACCTGCCTATTGTAACACAAGCCCTTACGCTCAACGAGCTGGCACATAACATTGAAGAATCTGTTGAATTGCACCTCGAAGATGAAGATTTAACCAAATTATTACAATGACCATCTCAGAACAAGTACAACAATACGGATTTGTCCGTGAAAAAATTGCGGCAGGTACTGACCTTGTGGCAGAAATTGAACGGCTAAAAAAAGAAAAAAATGCCGTCATACTGGCACATTATTATGTGGACGGCTCGATTCAGGACGTGGCCGACTACATTGGCGATAGTCTCGGTCTGTCGCAACAGGCGGCAAGTACAGAGGCCGACTTGATTGTGTTTTGCGGGGTACATTTTATGGGCGAAACGGCCAAGGTATTGAGTCCGTCCAAAAAAGTGGTCATTCCCGACCTCAATGCTGGCTGCTCGTTGGCCGACTCCGCCCCGTCCGATAAGTTTGCGGACTTCAAAGCGCAATACCCCGACCATCTGGTGCTGTCGTACATCAACTGCTCTGCCGAAATCAAGGCGCTGTCAGATATTATCGTTACGTCGTCCAATGCCGTTAAAATTGTAGAACAGTTACCCAAAGACCAAAAAATAATCTTTGCACCCGATGCCAACTTGGGGCGGTATGTGTCCAAAAAAACAGGTCGAGACATGGTACTCTGGGACGGGGCTTGTATTGTCCATGTTGATATTTCGAGAGAGAAGTTAGCAGCTTTGCGCCAAAACCACCCAACGGCTTTGCTCGTTGCTCACCCCGAATGTAAAGACGATATTCTGGTAGTGGCAGACTTTGTTGGCTCAACGACGGCCATTTTAAAGTTTGTGATTGACAGCCCACACGATGAGTTTATAGTGGCCACCGAAGCTGGAATATTGCACAAAATGAAACAGATGGTGGCGGGGACAAACAAAAAAATAATACCCGCTCCAGCCGCCGAAAACAATACCTGCGCTTGCTCAGAATGTCCATATATGAAAATGAACACTTTGGAAAAACTATATAATGCCCTGCGCTACGAGCAACCCGAAATAATAGTACCCGAAGCCACTCGCCTCAAAGCCTACCAGTCTGTCAAACGAATGTTGGACATGAGTTAAAATCTAATAACTGAGTGAATGAATGACTGAATGAATGATTGAGTGGTTCAATTCAATATTTAGTAAATTCAATCACTCAATCATTCAAAATTCAATCATTAAACAAATGCAACCAACCCTTTTAATACTTGCCGCCGGCATGGGAAGCCGCTACGGTGGTATCAAACAATTAGACCAGTTTGGGCCAAACGGCGAAACCATCATCGACTATTCACTCTACGATGCTATTAGGGCGGGTTTTGGCAAAATAGTTTTTATAATCAGAGAAGAACTCAGAAACGATTTTGAAGAAATATTTGGCCCGAAGCTACGTGGCAAAATTGACTACGAGTTTGCGATTCAGGGCGTGGGGAGTTATGTGCCGTCTGACTTGGGGCAAATCGAACGCTCAAAACCATGGGGAACTGGCCACGCCATGCTTTGCGCTTGGCCACAGACTCAGACTCCGTTTGCAGTCATCAATGCCGACGATTTTTATGGCCTCGAAGCCTTTGAACTCGTGTACCAGTTTTTGACAACCAGCACCGACGACAGCGAGCAGGCAATGGTGGCCTATGAAGTCAAACGTACACTGTCAGACTTTGGTACGGTGTCTCGTGGTGTTTGTGAGTTGGACGCTGACGGTTATTTGGAGGTAGTTACAGAGCGTACCAAAATTTATCCAGAAAATGGTAAAATATTTTTTAATGAAGACGATGCCATAACCGAACTTAGCCCCGAAACACCTGTATCGATGAATTTTTGGGGTTTCAAGCCTTCTGTTTTTGGTATTACCCAACAACTTTTTGAAGACTATGCCCGCAAGAACTACGCCGCTCCCAAAGCTGAATTTTATATTCCTGTCGTCGCTACTCACTTGATTCAGAGTGGTTTGGGTAAATTAAAAGTATTCAGAAACCAGAGCGAATGGTTTGGTGTAACGTACCCAGAAGACAAACCGCTGGTACAGCAGTCGTTGGCCAAGTTGCATGAAGCTGGCAAGTATTAGCCAACATAAGCGACACCATCGCTCACAGCGATGGTGTCGCTACAGATGTGTAAGCAGAAATTATGACCGATGAAGAACTCTTACTGAAATTTGAAAACGCCGATACCCGTAATTTTGCGTTCAACTTGCTGGTACGAAAATACCAGCAAAAAGTCTATTGGCATATCCGTAAGATGGTGATTGACCATGACGATGCCAATGATTTGACCCAAGAAACGTTTATCAAAATATGGAACGGTCTTGATAATTTTAAGGGTAATTCACAGCTTTTTACCTGGATTTATAGAATCGCAACTAATGAATGTTTGAATTTTTTGAAGAAAAAACGCCTTCGTTTTTTCTTGCCGATTGGCGATGTTGAAGAAGAATTATTACAAAAGTTAGAAACCTCAACGCAGACAGATTCGTTAATGGGCGGTGATGAGATCCAACTTAAATTACAAAAAGCACTCCTGAAACTACCCCAAAAACAGCGTCTTGTATTTAACATGCGGTACTTTGACGATCTCAAATATGAAGACATAGCCCAGATAACAGGCACATCGGTAGGCGCACTTAAAGCAAGTTATCACCACGCCGTTCAAAAAATTGAAAAATTATTGACTGAAACAGATTAAACTTTTATTGTATTATTGTGTCAAAATAAAATGAAACAGATAAAATTAGACGACATCGACAAACAAATACCGTTTGGAGTACCTGATAGGTATTTTGATGAGCTACCGTCGATTATTCAGAGTCGAGTAGCGACCAAGCCCGAACCGATGTTTAGTATGAGTTGGTCGTGGAAAAGGTCGGTATTGTTGGTTGCTTCGTCGGTTATGATTGGCGTACTGATATGGGTAACGTACCCGAGCAAACAGTACTCAATTGGCGAAGAAGCACTTAGTCAAGTAAATGAAAAAACTGTTGAAACATTTTTAAAAAATAGCGAAATCATTGCCAGCGATTTGATAAACGAAAATAACTTTGCCAACACAAATTCTGACACCACGATTGTCAATCAATTAGATATTTCGGAGCAAGATATTATCAAACATCTTGAAGGTGAATTGTCAGAGATTTAAAACTATAACTATGAAAAACTATACAGCAATACGTTACGGGTCATTGTTTTTTGGGCTTATGCTCTTAATTAGCCTTGCGGTTGAGGCTCAAAATGGTGGTTTTCAAAAAATTGAAAACACCAAAATTGCACTTATTACCAATAGATTGAACCTAACGCCTGAACAAGGGCAACAGTTTTGGCCTGTTTACAATGAATTTGACGGCAAGAAAAAAGACATTCGTAAAAGCTACCGAAAATTAGTAAGCGAAATAAATACCCTGACAACTTCCGACGAGAAAATTTTGGCTAATCTCAAGGAAACTTTATCGCTTCAACAAAAAGAAGTTGATTTGAGCAAAGAATACATGACACGATTTCTGAAAATCATCAATGTGCGCCAATTAGCGGAATTGTATAAAACAGAGCAGCTTTTTACGAATATGTTGATTCAGCGATTAAATAAAAATTCAAACAAAAATTTGCCTGATTGAGTTAGATTCTTATCTTTGTAACTCACTCAGCAACCAAGTATTGATATTACTTGGCTACATCTATGGATTTTACACCATCTCGACGTGGTTTCTTAAAAAACGGTTCATTAGGCGGTCTCTCCTTGTTATGGAATCCGCCCACAGCACCACAGCAACCAGCCGAGGCCACACCACCCACCACGGCGGCTCACACACCTGTACCAATCACGATTGCCGCCAACAAAGCCTTAGACTTGTCGCCAGCACGCTGGGTTTGGTATCCGATGGAGCGTTGCTTGGCCAATACGATGGTGTTTTTTAGGAAAGAAATTTACTTTTCGGGCAAACCAAGCAAAGCATCGGGTTATGTACTGGGAGACAGCCGCTATATATTTTATGTTAATGGCCAACGGGTACAGTTTGGACCTGCCCCCGCCGACCCTCGTTTTGCTGAAGCCGACCCAATAGACATTACGCCATTTTTGAGAACAGGCAAAAACGTCCTGGGCGTGCAGGTATTGTATTATGGCCATGGCGAAGGCACCTGGCCAATGGGTAAACCTGGTCTTATAGCAAAGATTGATTTTGAATTTTATGACGAAGTGGGCCAGTCAATCATCACTGACAATAGCTGGGGTACGCACATTGCCCGTAGCTGGCGGCCTGGTCAATACAGACGGTCTTTTTTGAGGGCATTTCAGGAAGAATGTGATGCAAGACTATACCCCAGAAACTGGAACGATGTCAATTTTACCCCGTTTGAAGAATGGCTACCTGCAAGCGAACTCGAAGGTGCTGCCAATAAGCCCGCCATCAATTTGCGTTTTGATGACTATGCCAATGATTTAAGTGAGCCAGTCGAACTCTCACAGCTTCGTATGCGTAGTGTGCCACTGTTAGAAGAGTCAAAAGTACCTATTTTTCAGTTGGCCGAGTCTGCCTCTGTACGCTGGTTTAGGCCACCAATCGAGTATTTTGAGTCGCTCACCAAGGGTGCTTTCCAAATCATAAAACTACCACTCAATAACGAAAAAACTGCTCAAAACTGGACTTTAAACTTAGATGGTGAGCGAGGTGCGCTACTTACTTTTGAGTTTAGTGAACAGTTGGTGGGCTTTCCGTCTTTTACGATTGACGCTCCAAGCGGTACAACTATCGAACTTATGGTACAAGAAGCGCACCAAGTCGGTGGCTTGAATCCATTTTTGAATACTAAATTTAATTCATGGACTCGATTTATCTGCAGGTCGGGCATCAATCGCTTCGAAACCTTTGACTACGAGTCGTTTAGATGGGTTCAGTTACATATTCATGGGGCTGTCGGCAATGTTGTTGTCAGTAATGTTGGCGCACGCCGACGACAATATGCGTGGCCCCAGCAACCGAATATAAGATGCTCGGACACCAAAATTCAGAAAGTAATAGATGCTTGCGTTAATACAGTAAATAATTCGGCACAAGAAACCATAGTGGACGGCATGGCACGAGAACGCCAGCAATACAGCGGTGATGCCAGCCATCAACTGCACGCCATTCAGTCGGCTTTTGGCGATACCAAACTACACGCCCGATTTATCAATACATTTAGTCAGGGCATAACCAACGAAGGTTATTTCTTGGATTGTTGGCCTGCCTACGACCGACTCGAACGTCTTGCCCAGCGGCAGCTTTCGCTCACTGACTGGGGGCCACTGCTCGACCACGGTGTAGGTTTTAATTTTGACTGCTGGAACTACTATCTCTACACTGGCGATAAGTCAGAACTAACGGAGGTGTTTCCAAGATTAACTAAGTTTTTTGAATATTTGCTCACAATCAGACAGCCAAATGGGCTTTTTCCTGTCGAAAACATCGGTATTCCATCTGTCTGGATTGACCACAGTGCCTACCAGCAGCAACGCCATAAGCAATGTGCCTTTAATCTCTACATAGTGGCAATGTTCAAAAAAGCATTTGCCAATCTGTGCGATTTATTTGACAAAGACGACCTCGCCCGCAAAGCGCGTGCGATAGCCAACGAAGTACACATAGCTACTATTCGTAGCTTTTGGAGTACCAATCAGGGTATGTTTGTCAATAATCTGCCGTGGCTTGCCGACGAAAAAGAAATACGTCTCTGTGACCGCTCTCTGGCCACTGCCGTTTTGTATGACCTTTGTCCTGACGGACTTTCTCAAAACTCAGTAAAAGCATTAGAAACCCCACCCGACAATCTGGGTCTATCTTACCCAGCCAATGCCACTTGGCGTTATTGGGCTTTGGCACGTGCAGGCTCGACACAGGCTATTATTGACGATTTTAGAACAAAGTGGTTTGAAATGGAGTCGGTAACAAGCAACAATACAATAGGGGAGTGGTGGCACGTGAAGCCAGACAATAGCCAACAGTGGAGTCATTGTGCTGTTTCGCCACTATACTTGATGTACTGCAGCGTGGCGGGTATTCAGCCACTTGTCGCTGGCTTTAAGAAAGTACAAATACGACCACAAATAGGCGATATTGGTCAGCTTTCATTGAGCTACCACACAGTGTTAGGGCCTATTTTGTTTAGGTCAAGAGGTAAACTTGGCAATCGAATCATTAACATCAAGCTACCGCTGGGTTGTCAGGCAGAGTTAGTCTTGTCCGACAAAGAAGCAATGGGTTCGGCGGCATTGGTTGCCATACCACCAGTGGTAGTGCCATCGGCCAGTAAGGCTACTAAAATTGACCTAAAAACAAAAAAAATAGTTGTGAGTGCCTCAACTGTATCTTTCAATCCTGACTTAGGTACCAAACGCTACCGCTTAGAAGGTGGCAAAGAATATCAGTTTGTGTTTAAAAATACCTAATGTTAGCTGGATATTTACTTCACTTGCTTATGAGATTAAAGTTTTTTTAATTTGTGTACAAAAAAACAAAAAAATGGTTGCTGTTTCCAAAAACGTCCGAACATTGCAGAGGTCGAAAGTTTATACTTTCGATGAATACTTGCGCCGAGAAGAAAAAACCCTCGAAAAACATGAATTTTATAACGGACAAATTATTAAGGTAATGGGTGGAACAGACGTACACAGTGCTATATCAGCCAATTTAATTGCAGCACTCAAATGGGCAGTGCGACCTTTATTGTCTCGCAAATTTCTTGTTTATGATAGTAATTTAAAAGTCCGTATCGAAGCCTCAGATATTGGTGTTTATCCCGATGCACTTGTTATATGCGAGCAGCCTGAGTTTTGGAACAATCGCCGAGACATTGTTACCAACCCGCTGCTTATTGTCGAGGTACTATCGCCCAGTACTCAGTCTTACGACCGTCTGGGGAAATTTGAGCTATACAAACAGATTCCGTCTTTTCAAGAATATGTGTTGGTCAGCACCGATGGTTGTAGTGTCGAGACCCGTTTTCAGGAAGAGCCAGACCTGTGGCGCATCAAAAAATATACCAGCCCCAACGACACAATCGCCTTGCGTTCACTTGGTACTACTATTTCAATGGTCGATGTGTATGAGCATATTGAATTTGGAGGGTATTTGGCGTAGTTCTTCCACTTCCATCAAGTTGAGAGTTCTGTGAAGACACAGAACTCGGTTGGCCTCTGTCTTCATAAATAACTCATTTCCTCAACTTAAGTACTTATTCAAAGCTAATACGGTATTTTAATTTTTATAACTTACTGATTAACAGCATTGTATTTAACTCACGACTACTTAATAGTAGTGGTGAGGACACAGACTACGGAATGGGAGTATTGTTCACACAGAGAAGTGATTTACGGTGAGCAACATCATATCACTACGCTTTGTTTGCTTAATAGTATGAGCTATGAGATAATACCGATTTAGTCAATAGTTTCACTTTCTGCCATTTTTACAAAATTTATTGGCGGCAGCAAAATTGTAGGTATGCCTGCTTTGCTTGAAATAGAAGCGATGTGTTCTCTGATAAAAGGAAAAATAATGGCTGGAGCATTAACTTTTCCAAAAGAATCCATGTCTATCTCGTTAACTTCCGTATTTTTCTGAAATATGCCAGCCATCTTAACTTTTGCTTCGACATCTAATATATCACCATTGCCTGATGATACATTTACTGTTAAAAATACAGAAAGCGTATTTCCTTCTTTTTGTGATTCTATGCCTATTGAAATATCATTTTTATACTCTGGTGATACAAAATTAACAACAGGTAGTCTTTTGAAGGTACTTTCAATTAAAATGATATTACTAAAGTTATATTCTTGATTGGTGTGTTGCATAGTTAGGCTGCCATTGCGTATGAAGACTCTCCGATACAATTATTGTTGCCAAAAGTAATACTGGGGTTATTATTAGGTGTATTCATTGATACCGTTTCTATAAAATTTATGCCATAGCTATCTCGTTTAGGCAGAGTGAACGATTTGTATTGTTCAATCGCTGGCAGATAAGTAAGTAAATTTATCTGATTATCAATTAGCCCTTGATAATTTATGCCATAAAGTATGCCAGCTTTTTCTATCATTGGTTTCTCAATTTCACAAAGGCTATTTTCGCTTAAAAAACAAAGAGATTCTAATGGATAAGCACTAATGAAATTTGTACGGAATGACCTCTCAAAGGCTATGTAATCCTTATCTTTTTGAAATTTCTCAAACGGTAATACTTCAAGATAATGACAATTAGACATGGGTTCATATTCGTATCTAACTTTTAAATATGGGAATAACGAAACGATATTGTCTATTTGATTCGATATAAACAAAGTAGGGTTCATGTCGTAAAGTATTTTTTAAGTGTAAGGTTTATTGATTCAGCATTTTCTACTGCACGTTTAGCCTTTTTTTCGTTAATTTCTATGTTTTTGTAGTCCGCTTTGATCCTTAACTTTTTCAAGTCAGTTATCTTATCAGCAAAATCTCTTGAATCTATGTATTTCTTATCTCTGAGGAAGAACGCTCGATTGATGTTACTTATTATCCAGTTGTGAAAACCACCTTCAATTTTTGACCCATTTTCGCTTTCTTCGTCTATCTCTTCATCTGATTTGTTAAAATCTGACCTTAAAATATGAAGCATTAACTGAACACATGAATAATAAGCACTATGTACACAAGTTGAGTAATGGCCGTTTTTTTCTGAGATAATTCTATTTGCTAATCTTAGATTTTCTGCTGACTTTAAATTGAGAGGTGTGGACATACTATGGCCTATTTGACTGCAAAAATATGCAATAATGTGCTTTTTTACAAAAAATATTTATTGAATGGTAAAGTGTGTAGGTTTTACAGAATCCCAATCACAAACTTAGCGACACCATCACTTTGAGCGATGGTGTCGCTAAAACCCTAATTCACATTCACAGCCTTAATATCGGCCTGCCGCACGGCTTCGTTGAAAGCTGGCACGTCTTTGGCGATGACGGCTTTGAGGCGTTCTAATTGCTTGTCAATTTTTACTGACAAGTCGTTAAATGCCTCATAACTTTGCTTAGTAGGTTTATTGTCAGATGCACCTACTGCCGAGCCTACACCTGCAAGTTTGTCGTTGAGTTGTATGGCAAAGTTAAGTGCATCTTGGCCAGCTTTTGATTTGGGTTGCATCAGTGTACTTTCTATTTCGTCCAATGCCTTCATCATGTCTTTGGTTTGTTCTTTGAGTTTTTTGCTAAGGTTTTCGTCTTTTACTGCCTTCAGATAACTATTTATGTCGGCACGTACTTTACGAATCTGATTTACGCCTTTGTGGTTTTCGGATAGTTTGGTGTTAATTTTCATCAACAAATCGAACTGCTCTTTTAGGTCGGCCACCGATACTTTTACACGCGGGTCTTGCAAAATCTCAAACTCTTGTTCTTTTACCAACATTTTGCCTACCATCAACTGCACTTTATATTTGCCCGGTATGGCTTTGGGGCCAGTAGTGCTGCCGCTCCACATGATGTTTGTACCATCGACTTCGGTAGCATTGGGGTAGCGCATATTCCACAAAAAAGTATTCATACCCGCTTTGGCCGTCAATAAACCCGGGCGGCGGGTCTTGGGGTTTTCATAAAACTCTTTTGACGACTTCATTTCTTCGCCTTTCTGGTCTTTTTTGCTCGAATAACTAATAATAGTATCGCCATTGGCTGTGAAATATATCAATTTTACTTCTTCATTTGGTACTTCTTTAAAATTATAGCGAGTCAAAACGCCATTTGGAGCGTTTTCACCTTCTGACACAAACTCATCAATCACAAAACGGCCACCACCCTGAAAACGATAGCTATCACGGGGTTTAAACAAGTGATTGTCAGCGACTTTGTTGTCCATTATTTCGTGTAGTGGGCTTATGTCGTCCATAATCCAGAAACTACGCCCGTGCGTGGCCACGACCAAGTCTTTTTCACGTTTCTGAATAACTAAATCGTGAATCGGTGTGAGAGGCAAATTTAATTGTAGTTTTTCCCAATTCATGCCATCATTAAACGACACATACACCCCACGCTCCGTACCAGCATAAAGCAACCCTTTTTTATAGGGGTCTTCACGTACCACACGGGTCCACTCGTCGGCCGGAATACCACCTGTGATGGCCGTCCAGGTCTTGCCATAGTCTGTGGTTTTGAACAAATAAGGTTTAGAGTCCCCCAATTTATAACGAGTGGCGGCCAAATACGCTTTGCCAGCCGTATGTCGAGAGGTTTCTATCATAGACATCAGGGCAAAGTCGCCAAGTTGGGTTTTAGGCAATGTAATATTTTCCCAGTTTTTGCCTGCATCACGGCTCACATGCAGCATTCCATCGTCTGAGCCTGTCCAATAATTACCTTTTTCGATAGGCGACTCGTCGAACGTAAAAATGGTAGCGTAGGTTTCGGCACCTGTTTGGTCGAGGCTAATAGGCCCGCCTGTTTCGCCCAATGTGGCTGGGTCGTGGCGAGTGAGGTCTGGGCTAATAGTTTCCCAGCTATGTCCACCGTCGGTGGTTTTATGTACAAATTGTGACGTACAAAACAGTAGCTTTGGGTCGTGTGGGCTAAATACAATGGGGTATGTCCACTGAAAACGGTATTTGCGTGCGCCAGACGATGCACCCATAAAATATTCTGGATAGACATTTATGACCTGCTCTTGATTGGTTTTTTTGTCTTGACGGGTAATGAGGCCATCGTAGCTACCGCCATAAGTGATAGACGGGTCGAGTGGGTCGGCAGCGATATAGCCCGACTCGCCACCTGCTACTGTGTACCAATCACGCCCCCCGATTGTGGCATCGTCTGAGCGGCTGGCTATGCGCTTGGCCGAGTTGTCTTGTTGTGCGCCATAGACGTTGTACGGAAAATCATTATCGACCGATACATGATAAAATTGCGAAGTTGGCAAATCTATTTCTGAAAACTGTACACCATCGTTGAACGTTACCTCGCCGCCGCCGTCATCGCCAATGATATAATTGTCGGGATTGTCGGGGTTTATCCAAACATCGTGCGTGTCGCCATGGTGTACGTTGATGCGCTGCCACGTCTTGCCGCCATCTTTTGATTTGTAGGGCGTAACGTTTAGTACTATCAGATGATTTTCGTCTTTGGGGCTAACGCCCACGTTCATATAGTACCACGGGCGTTGTTTGAGGTTTGGGTTGTCGGTTACGTGCGCCCAAGTTTCGCCGCCATCTGTTGAAGTATAAAGCCCCCCTTTTTCTTTATTTTCAATCATTGCCCAGAGTCTGTTGCCGTTGGTGGGTGCTACGGCCAAGCCCATTTTGCCCAGAAGCCCTTTGGGTAAGCCTGGATTTTGGCTAATTAGTTTCCAGCTATCGCCACCGTCGGTAGATTTGTACAGACCCGAACCCGTACCACCGCTACTCATCATGTAGTGATTGCGGAAACATTGCCACATTGAAGCATATAAAATACTGGGATTGCTTGGGTCAAAGATTACATCGACTGCACCTGTACTGTCGTTTTTGACCAAAACTTGCGCCCACGACTTGCCACCATCTTTTGACCGATATACGCCACGCTCTTTGTTTGGCGACCAGTGGTTGCCCAATGCCGCCGCAAAAAGTACGTCTGGGTTGGTTGGGTGAACGGCAATATGTGCAATTGCGTTGGTTTCTTTCAAGCCCAAATATTTCCATGACTTGCCTGCATCGGTACTTTTATACATACCGTCGCCATAGGTGATGTTGCCTCTTATATCGCTTTCGCCCATGCCTACATACACGATGTTAGGGTCTGACTTAGCCACTGCTATTGCCCCCACCGAGCTACTTTTAAAGGTACTGTCTGAAATGGGTGCCCAGTTACTGCCGCCGTCAATGGTTTTCCAGACGCCACCGCCTGTTGCTCCAAAATAATAAACCAACGGCTGGCCTCCCACACCGCTCACGGCCAGCGAGCGGCCACCCACAAAAGGCCCTATATTGCGGTAGCGGAGCGAGTTGTAGTGTTTTGAGTTTTGAGTTGTAGCGTTTTGGATTGGAGGCGTGATTTGTACCACTGTTTTCTTTTTCTGTGCCAATACCGTGCCGCCGACTATGAGCGCAAGTAGTAGTAGTTTTAATTTCATGTTTTTTTTGAATTATAAGTTTTTATAAAAAGGAATAATTGCCTCCAAAATACTTTAAAAGTTTGAAACAGCCATAACAAAATCTCAGATTTTAGTTCATTGACCAATGTCATTCAGCAAAGACGCTGAACTCGGCTGACTGCCAAAATGCGTGATGCGCTCTAAATCGCTGATTTTGACAAAGTAAAACGTATCCACCAATACCATTTTTAAGTTTATTATTTTTGAAATTTGGCAACGGGCAAATGAACACTGTTGCCTTACCATTATTTTAAGAAAAAAATAAAATTGTCATATTTTGCCAAATACCTTTTTTATTTCTTTGGCTTTGCTTTCGGGCGGCGTTCCGTTGTAAACAAATCTGCCGTGTAGCGTTCGTACAGTTCAAACAAAAACTCCACTCTGTTGGCTTCGCTCATAAATACTTGTGGGCGGTATGCCAAATCTACGGCTTTGTCCAACTCATTGTGGGCTTTTATTAGTGCCAATGGCATTCCCAAAGGGGCGTAAAGGTCTGCCAATGAACTTTTGGGAAATTCTAACCTTGTATCTAATACTTTCTGTGCTTTCTCTTCAATGGCTTTGATTTGTTTTTCCGTTGGGTTTTTTGGCCAAGGGTAGTTGTTGTAAACTATACCATTTGAATACCGAAAATCACTCTTTAATCTACCACAAACAGACTTTACCCAAGCCGTGTGCATAACAGACATTAAAACGCCAAAATGAAATAACGTAGCATTTTCAATAAACGAGCAACTATCACTCACAACAGAGTTTTCATCAAAAAACCCCATTGGGATATATTTTCGATTCTCAGAGGAGTGTCTTGGGATTAAAACGTAATTATTTTGTGATTGTGAAATAAAACCAAATAAATAGGGGCTTTCTGCTAATTTTTGCGTGACAACTCTAATACTTGCCAATCTAAATTTTTTAACTAAACCTACTCGTTTCAAAACCTCGGGCATTTGTCTGAGTTCGGTTGGGTTGGCACCAACAAGCCACAAGCACCAGCGTTTTTCACCGTTCAAAAACTCATAAGCTGAAATCAAGGGCTTTATAAATTTTTCGGCTTTGGGTTCTTTTAAAATAAATGCGTTTTTTTCTTCGTCCGTCAGCAACAAATGCCCGCCGTCTAATGGCATATTACCAAAGCTCATTTTAGGCACATTACAAATAGGATTTGAGTTTTTGGTTATCAACAAATCCTTGGCATCGACCAAATACGGGTTAATGTTTTTTGCTTTTATTTCGTGGGCTTCGCCCTTAATGTCCTCGTAGTCAAAAATGCGCTTGTTGGTAGTGTCGTAATTTGCAAAGCCAACTATGACACAATAAACGGCTGCATTGCCTTTGGCTTCGTTGCTCCATTTGAAGGTGCGGTGGGCAAAATGAACCTTGATTTTGTATTTGTTTAGCATTTGTCCCCAAAGTATGCTGGTTTGTTCGCCTTGCACAATAGAATTTGTAGAAACAAAACCTACCTTAGTTTGCGTTCCTTTGATATATTTAGCGGCCTTGATGTACCAAGCCGTTACATAATCCAAAACCCCTGCTCCTTGGATATTTTCAAATTCACGTACTACGGCATCTCGCTGAGGCTGGGTCATGATTTTTGAACCAATAAAAGGCGGATTGCCCAGAATATAATCAAATTTAATTTCTTGTTTTTCGACTGGTTTTTGCCCTTTGTGTATTTCAAAAGTTTCTGTCTGAACATTCACCGTTTTGTATTCTGGCTGTGGTTCTTGTACCAAATATATATTGGCATGTTTGGCCACCACATTGATTTCATTGACTGGATTCAGTAAACTTTGCCAATCGGTTTGTAGGGCATCACCGTGTATGATTTTTGCAGATTTTTTTAGCGGCAGTCGCACAAAATACTGTCCAAATTCGGCACTTACCAGCATATTCATTTGGTGGTCAATGAGCCACATGGCCACTTCGGCAATACGAGCCGGGAACTCTTCGTATTCTATGCCTGCAAACTGATCTACGTCTATCCAGAGTATTTGCCCCACGTCCAAAAACTGTTGTCCAGATTTGTGGTGTGCTTTTAGTACTTCAAACTCTAAAAGGCGTAATTCTCGGTAAGTAATCACCAAAAAATTGCCACAACCACAGGCGGGGTCGAGAAATTTGAGGGTGCTTAGTTTTTTGTGAAATTCTTTTAATTTGGGTATTGAGCCAGTCGAAGCATGAAATTCTGCCCAAAGTTCGTCCAAAAAAAGCGGCTTAATGAGTTTCAGAATATTGGTTTCACTGGTATAATGCGCTCCCAAATTTCTGCGTTCTGTGGGGTTCATTACACTCTGAAACATAGAACCAAAAATGGCAGGCGATATTTTGCTCCAATCAATATAACAACAGTCGAGCAAGGCTTGGCGCATTTTGGTATCGAAACTTGCCGTGGGCAAATTTTCTTCAAACAATTTTCCGTTTACGTACGGAAAGTCAGCCAATTGCTCATCAAGGTTTTTGTAGCGGTTTTCTTTCGGGGTATTCAGTACCTGAAACAGTTCTTGCAATTTGCTGGCAAGGTCGCTACCGTCTTCGGCGGTGCGTTGTTCTATGTATTCTTGTAGTTGTTGTTTGTTAAAAATAGTGGTGTCTTCGGCAAACATCAAAAATAAAACCCGCACCAAGTAAACCTCCAATGGGTGGCCTGTGTAGCCGATTTCTTCGAGCCTGTCGTGCAGTTTGCCCATCAGCTCGGCTGCTTTTATGTTGGCGGGGTCTTGTTCTTTGTAAATTTTCTTTTGGTAGCCAAGCAAATACCCAAAATGCTGAACGTTATGAACAAGGTCGTTGAGTTTGAAAGTTATTGCTCCCTCCCCAGCAGGGAGAGAGTTTTGTTCTAAATCGTAGAGCCTAAAATCTTCAAAGTCAGATACAAGAATGTACTTTGGTAGTTCGTGTTGTTTCAGTCCGTGGGTGTAGCCAATGGCTTGTTGGTAGGCTTTGTCAAGGTTTTTGCCTTGGCTTTTCATTTCTATCAAAATCGTGCCTTTCCAAAGCAAGTCAATATACCCGTCTTTGTCGTCGAGTTTTTTTACTCGGTGTTCAAAGGTCGAAACTCGTTTGCTACTGATGCCAAAAACATTAAAAAACGCAACCAAAAATGGTTTTGCATCTGCTTCTTCGTTGGCAGTACCAGCCCACTCTTTTGAGAAATTCAATGCTCGTTCTTTTATTTCGTTCCAACTTAATGCCATTTGTTTTATTGGTTTGTTAAGGTCATAGACCTACGAATTTTATTTCAATTTGTAGGATTGTCTATACGGTGGGGTTCTGTGCTTGTACCTGCCGTCAATATTATTGCGGCCTCGTAACCTCAACCAACCAGCCAATCAATATTACCAACAGACAACCCAGTACATTGAGCCACAAAAAAGCCATGACCTCAGTTTGCCAGCAAACAATGACAATGATTTCTGTTAAAATGGCAGCAATAAACGTAGCCCTGCCTCTAATAGATTTGAAATAAAAGGCTACGCAAAATATACCCAAAATGACTCCGTAAAATAGTGAGCCAATGATGTTTACGCCTTCGAGCAAATTGCCAAAACGGCTTGCAAATTGAGCAAAAAACACACAAACAATTCCCCAAAAAACGGTAGCCCAACGAGAAGCCACGAGTGTTTGATGGTCTGAAATATGAGGATTATAAATACGCTTGTAAACGTCTATCACTGTCGTAGAAGCCAGCGAAGTATAAGCCGAGGCGATTGACCCCATCGAAGCACTAAAAATGACAGCCATCAACAAGCCGATTAGCCCAACGGGCATATTGTCCAGTACAAAATTCAGAAATACATAATCTCGGTCTTCGGTGTCGGCGGTGGGGTTGTTTTGTTTGATGAGTGCCGTTAGGTTTTTTTTGAGGCCCTTGGTGGCTTTGTCTTCGGCCTGTATTTGGGCTTGGTAGATATTTATTTGCTGGATATTATCCTGACTAATAGCCGTTTGTAAGTTTTTTACGGTTTGTTTTTTGGTATTTATTATTTTAACATAATCGGCTTCGATGGTGGCGAGTTGAGGCTGGTACTTAGTGGCTCTTAGTTTTTCTATTTCTGTTTTGTTAAAAAACAATGGGGCAGAATTGTACGAATAAAAAACAAACAACAACACGCCCAACATCACAATCAAAAACTGCATTGGTATTTTCAAGAGGCCGTTCATCAAGAGTCCCAGCCGGCTTTCGCCTATTGAGTTGCCTGTCAAGTACCGCCCCACTTGCGACTGGTCTGTACCAAAATAAGAAAGTTGCAGAAAAAAACCGCCAATCAAGCCCGACCAAACATTATAGCGGCTGTTGGGATTGAACTCAAAATCAATGGTGTTCATACGGCCAGCCTTACCAGCTACTTTGAGGGCATCGACCAAGCCCACATCGGTAGGTAATAGGTGAACAATCATAAAACCAGCTATAACCATCGACACCGTAACAACGAGCATCTGCTGCACGTGCGTGTGCGATATGGCCTTTGTACCACCCAAAACGGCGTAAATCAGCACCACCAAACCCATAAAAATATTGGTATAGGTAACATCTAAGCCCAAAATAGTAGCCAATATTATAGACGGAGCATAAATAGAAACCCCCGTAGCCAAGCCCCTCGAAAACAAAAACAAGATAACTGTCAAGATTCGGACACGAATATCAAAGCGTTTTTCGAGAAATTCGTAGGCCGTGTAAACTTTTAATTTGTGAAAAATAGGCACAAACGTAATGCTCAATACAACCATAGCGAGCGGCAACCCCAAATAAAACTGTACAAAGCCCATGCCATTGGAAAACCCCTGCCCAGGTCCCGACAAAAACGTAATGGCACTGGCCTGGGTAGCCATAACCGACAAACAAACATGGTACCACGGCAAGGACTTGCCAGCTACGAGATAGTCTTCGACGTTTTGTGTACCTCGGCTACGATATACGCCATACAAAACAATCAGGGTCAGTGTCAGTACCAGTACTATCCAATCAATTTGACTCATTGAAAATATTGTTTTAAAACATAAAATATAGCAATCGTTGCAACCAAGTTAGCGATTACGAAGCCATATAATTGCCGCCACGAACTGACAAAGGGAGGTAGTCCGTCGTTTTTTGTGTTGTCAAGAGAGGATTTAATTGCCATTTTTGGATTTTTCGTAAAAATACATAACTTTGTCGTATATTCATTCACTCATTCATTCTCACATTCAATCACTCAATGAACCAAGTAGTATTGATTACGGGCGGTTGCTCGGGTATTGGCCAAGCGGCTGCATTTTTATTTGCCAAAGAAGGGGCAAAAATATTTTTGGCCGACTTATCCGAAAAATTAGGAAACGAGATGGTCGAAGCACTCGAAAAACAAGGGGCCGAGGCAGCCTTTGCCCGTATTGATGTTACCGATTTTGACGATGTAGAGCGCATGGTCGAAGACTGTATCAATAAATTTGGGGGCATTGATGTATTGGTCAATAGTGCGGGGATATTGGGGCCACGAACCCGTACCGATAAGTATCCCAATGAAGACTTCCAACAAGTGATGAACGTAAATGTAAACGGAGTATTTTATGCCATGAAAGCCGTATTGCCACATTTTTTGTCTAAAAAAAGCGGCTCTATTGTCAATTTGGCCTCTGTGGCAGGTATTTTGGGGTTTGCCAATTATGTTGCTTACGATGCCAGCAAACACGCTGTGATAGGTATGACCAAAACCGCCGCATTAGAGTTTGCCAAGCACGGTATCAGAATCAATGCCGTTTGCCCAGCCTTCACGAGTACACCCATGATGGATAGTGCGCTGATGAACGATGACTCTAACTATTTTGAAGCCCTCCAAAACGCTATCCCGATGCGCCGCTTTGCCCAGCCCGACGAAATAGCCAAAGCCATCGTCTATGCTGCTTCGCCAGCGGCTTCGTTTATGACAGGCCACTCGCTGGTGCTTGATGGTGGTTTGGTGGTGTCGTAAATATCTCGTTTTTTTTATTTATGTAGAAATATATCGTAATTTTGTACTTGGTATATTTCCACATAAATACTTAGAATGAAAACCTCAAATTTTGATAAAACTGTATATGCTTTCCATAAATGGTTTGGCCTAATTGCCGGACTGTTTATACTTATGCTCAGTCTGACGGGTATCGTCTTGCTTTTTGACGACGAAATCGATACCACTCTCAATGCCGACTTGGTGAAAGTAACACCAAGTGGAGCCAAACTACCTTATGATTCGTTGCTAACAAATCTCAAAGTCAAATATCCGTTGGCAACTTTAAATTTTACTAATTTGGCTACTGGCAAACCCGACAGAGCCGTAATGACCGCTTTGTCGATTGGCAAAGAGCGTATTTGGGTACACCAAAATCCCTATACGGGTGCGGTAGTCGGTGAGCGGCCTTTTGATGGAGTGTTAGTCAAAAAAATACTCAGAGTTCACGAACACCTCACACTTGGCGACACTGGCCACGCCATTTTATTATTAGTTGGTTTGTCGTTGATTGGACTTGTTGTTACTGGCCTTTGGTACTACCGCAAATCGCTATTGAGTGTTTTCACGATCGGAATCCGTACCCGAACTACCCTTTTAAAATATTCAGATTTGCACAAACTAACTGGCGTATTGTCGTTTGTGTTTTTGTTTATGATAGCCGTTACGGGGTCGTTTATGCACTGGGAAAAAGTAGAGCGGCTTTTTGGCGATAGTCCAGCACGCAGCCAAGAACCTAAGCCAGAGCCACTCAAAGCAGTAGAATTAACGATTGATATTGACAAAGCCTTGGCCGAAGCAGAAGCGCAAGTAAAAGGTTTTGAGGCTGTTGTGGTCAATTATCCAAAGTCAAAAGATAATCCGCTGACCATCAGAGGTAATCGGCCAGAGTCAAATCTGTTACTGGGTAAATTTGGAGTAGAAATACAAACAGACTTAGTTTCTGGCAAAATTATCAAGACAGAGTTTAGCGAAGATGCCGACTCCGAAAAAAAATTAGAAGCGTTCATGGAACAAACTCACTTCGGTAAATTTGGCGGCTTGTTTATCAAACTATTATATACTTTTGGGAGTTTAGGATTAAGTACGATGACCATCAGCGGTTTTGTGATTTGGTGGAAGAAAAAATAAATGCAAGAACTCAAAATACTCCTCGGCAAAGAAATACGACTCGAATGGCGGCAGCGATATGCGCTCAACGGCATGGCGTTGTATATTGTGAGTACGGTTTTTGTTTGTTATTTGAGTTTTAAGGCCAAAAGTAGCTCGCTCAATCCTGTTACTTGGAATACGCTTTTTTGGATAATATTACTTTTTACGGCCGTCAATGCCATCTCCAAAAGTTTTACACAAGAGCGTTCAGGTCGGTTGCTCTATTATTACACCTTGGCCAGCCCAACCTCAATAATACTATCTAAAATTTTGTATAACACGGGGCTAATGCTGCTGCTGTCGCTGTTAGGTTTTGGGTTTTATGCCTTTGTGATGGGCAATCCAGTTGGCGATATGACACTTTATTTGTTGAGTATTGTACTTGCCAGTGTTGGTTTTGCCACTACGCTCACAATGGTTGCTGGCATAGCGTCTAAAGCCGAAAACAACGCTGCGCTGATGGCTATTCTGAGTTTTCCAGTTATATTGCCTATGTTGATGATGGTAATGAAACTATCTAAAAACGCCCTCGATGGCCTCGACCGTGGCAGTAGCACCGACGAAATCGTAGTTTTATTGGCCTTAGATGCTATTGTTACTGTTTTGTCGCTAATTTTGTTCCCGTATTTGTGGCGAAGTTAAAAATAAATACAAAATAGATATGGCTTACAATAAATTTAGTATCGAAAAAGTACAAGCAGACTTTGGTGTTGTTATCCAAACAGTTACAAATTTATTTGGTACATCAGCCGTTCAGAACATTACGCCGAGTCCTTTGCTAAAAGACACATTGGCCAACAATACTCATCTGGCATTGGCTATCAATACCAAAAAAGCACGGTCTGAATTTATTGTGGCACCTATTTTAATGGAATTATACAGGTATTTTAGTACCAAACAAAAGATAAGCCTGTTTTCGGGAGTAGAACTAACCGCCGACAAAGAGCGTGGACTCAATGGTCGCTGTGATTTTATCATTAGTTTAGACCAAGAGCAACTATTACTTACATCACCTATTATTACATTAGTAGAAGCAAAAAAAGACAATGTAGCTAATGGGTTTGGCCAGTGTATAGCAGAAATGATTGGGGCGCAGTTATTTAACCAACAAAAAAATAAACCACTTGACACCATCTACGGGGTTGTAACGACAGGCAGCAACTGGAAATTTTTAAAATTGAACCAAAATGTAATTAGTATTTTGGCAGGCGAAATATATATTGACCAAATAGAAGTGATTTTGGGAACATTGGCCACGATGATAGAAAATAAATAACAGACAAAAATGGCGTTTAGGAAATACAAGGACATAGGCGAAGTAATAGCAGCTTACGAATTGATGTATCAAGAAAATGATTTTATCAAAACTGAGCCAAACGTGGCTGTACCACAAGAATTGGCCGATGAAATACAATTTGTAATAAATAATTTTTCGTACAATGTGTCAGAAGCAGCTATTTGTGAAATGATTATTTTTCCTGTTATCAAAACCGTCTGGAAAGAATACAAACAAGACCTCATGCTGTGGAGTCATCGTAGTATAGAGTTTAGCAAAGTCCTCAAAGGTATTCCTGACTATACCATTGCTCGGCAGTCCAAACGAGGCAAAGTAGTTTTTGAACTACCATTGTTGGCTGTTGTCGAAGCCAAAAAAGACGACTTTGATGGTGGTTGGGCGCAATGTGCCTTAGAAATGTTCACGATTCAGTGCATTAACAAACGTAGCGATTTGCCCATATATGGCATCGTAACCAATGGTGATGTTTGGTCGTTTGGAATGATGTCTGGTACTATTTTTACAAAAGACACACACTCGCTTTTGCTTACCAATCTCGGTGCTATCTGTACGGCATTACATCAAATATTACGTTCTTGTTCAGCAAATGCCCAATTAAATTAAATAATATGAAAAAAAACTGGTGGAAAATACTCGCAATCGTACTACTAACCTATACAATATTTTTTGGACTATTGGGCCAAGTACCACGCCGAGCGATATTGAACGAAAGCATCAGAAACGTTTATTTTCATGTGCCGCTCTGGTTTGCTATGATTTTGTTGCTTGGCATTTCGGTCTATAATGCTGTCAAATACTTAAAAACCAACGATTTAATGTTCGACACTCGGTCGGTCGAACATACCAATACCGCCGTTGTTTATGGTGCATTGGGCTGCTTGACTGGCTCGCTTTGGGCCAACTATACTTGGGGAGACCCTTGGCCTAACGACCCCAAACTCAATAGTGTAGCTATCGGAATGTTGATGTACTTGGCTTACTTTGTGCTGAGAGGCTCAATGGAAGACGACCAACGGCGTGCCAGAATTTCGGCAGTTTATAATATCATCGCTTTTGCGGTTTTTATACCCATGATATTTATCTTGCCACGCCTCAATGACTCCCTTCACCCTGGCAATGGCGGCAACCCAGCATTTGGCCAGTACGATATGGACAATCAAATGCGGCGGGTGTTTTATCCGGCAGTCATTGGCTTTATGCTCTTGGGTGTCTGGATTGCACAGCTCAGAGTGCGGTTGCGTGAGGTTGAAAATAAGCTAAATGAAAATTGATGCAAACTATAACGATTAAAAATTTCGGACCTATCGTAGAAGTTATTGATTTGCCAATCAATGACTTCATGGTATTTATTGGCCCTCAAGCCAGTGGAAAAAGTACGATTGCAAAGGCGATTTATTTTTTTAAATGGCTCAGAGAAGATATTTTCAAGCAGATAGCATCAGATAAAAGTTTAGAGTATAGTCTTAAAATTAACTACTGTATCAGAATAATAAAAAAAGCATTTTTTACTTATTTTACTGGCTATGATTTGCAAGATGGTAAATTGGAATATAAATTCAGTTCTAAATTTTGGATTATTATACAAATTAACAAAAATCAGATAGCAGAGATAGAGCTAAGTAACGAGTTAGAAGGGGCAATCCAAGATATTAGAAGGAAACTAATTGATTTCAAAAACAAAAGTGAACTCATCGAAAAACAACGAGGTGAAAGTTCTATAAACTATTCAATTCTAAGACAAGATATTGGCTCTCAGGTTGATGAAATATTAAATAATATTTTTGGCAAAACACAAAGTAATTCATATACACCCGCAAGTCGTAGTTTTTTGAGTTATATTCGACCAAATAATAATGATTTAGATATTCCATCGTTCACTTATTTAGAGACAGTGAGTAATGCAAAAGTACGATTTAGTAGGGGTATTGAGCATTACTTAGATTTGGCCGGTTGGTATCCTCCAGCTATGATTTCGTTGGCTAAAAAGCTGATTGGAAATGTATTAGGTGGTGATTATCGGTACGATTCGGCAGATAATACTGAAAAAATAGTACTGAAACGTGGCCAAAAAATAAACCTCAAATTAGCATCTTCGGGGCAGCAAGAAGCTATCTGGATTATGTTATTGACACTCGAAAAATTAGTATCTAAAAGTGTAGGATTTTCGGCTGTCGAAGAACCCGAGGCTCACCTCTATCCCGAAGCGCAGAGAGACATTGTGCAGCTTATTGCACTATTGGCCAACCAAAACAGCAACCAAGTTTTGATAACAACCCACAGCCCGTATATTTTGAGTGCTATCAACAACTTGATGTATGCCTACCAAATGGGTCAGACCAAACCAACCGAAACAGGGTCGTTAATTCCAAGCTCTCTTTGGCTAAAACCAAGCGATGTTAGTGCTTATTTTGTGAATAATGGTACAATAAAAAGTATCATCGACGACGAACTGAAACTAATAAAAGTTGAAAGCATAGATAGTGCTTCGGCGATTATCAACGAAGAATATGATAAACTTTTTGAATTAGAGATAAAGTGATGAGCGTTTTTGAGAAAACAGGCGATGATTTTTGTGATAATCGAACGGAAATAGTACTAAAAGACAAACGTGCAAGTAGTAAGTACACTGGGCTGAATCCGAACAATAAACTAAGCATTTGTAGGCATCGAATAGACGGCGTGATTATCAAAGAGGGTTCAAAATGTGATTATTTACTATTGGATATGACCGATCAAAAAGCGTATTTTGTAGAATTGAAAGGGCATGACATAAACCAAGCCGCTGAACAAATCAGAACAACGATTGAAGTTTTAGAACCAGAATTAAAGTAATTTACAATCTATGCCCGAATCGTTGCCACAAGAATTAACGTTACAGATTTTAGAAGCTCTGGTTTTCAAAAATTACAACGAAAAGTGAAAAATAGATTAGACGTAAAAAATATATTGATGAAAGAAAACTTACAAACAAACATTATTTCGTAAAACAAAAATGAAAAAAATAGCTGCCTTAATTCTTATTTTATTGGTTTCGATAAACCTCTTTGCTCAACAAAAGGTTATTCAAGAGGTGTCAATGGCCGATCGTCTGCGTGAAGACGGTAAAATCTGGGTAGTCGTCGTGGTCATTGCCGTTGTTTTTGCGGGAATAATTGTTTACTTGATAAACATTGACCGTAAAATATCGAAAATAGAAAAACAAATAAAGCCATGAGTATCGTTGATTTAGTATCGAAAATTCAAAAACTATCTGACGACAAAATACAATCAGTTGAGGATTATGTTGATTCGTTGATGGAAGTAAAGGAATCCAAACAGTTTACAAAAGTGAGTGGTTATGGAAGTCTAAAAGGTAAAATTTGGGTGTCAGAAGACTTTGATGCACCATTGGAAGACTTTAAAGAATATATGTAAGTCTATGAAATACCTGTTAGATACACATACGCTCATTTGGTTTTCAGAAGCCAATCCCTACCTGTCAGAAAGAGCTAAAAATATAATTTTAGGTGAGGATTCAGAATGTTTTGTAAGTAATGCAACTTTCTGGGAATTGGCTATCAAAATTAGTTTAGGCAAACTCAAATTAGATATTGATCTGGCATACTTAGAAAATTGGGTTACTGAACATGAAATGACTGTTTTACCAACCAAGTTCAATCACATCGTCCAACTCAGCCGATTAGAGTTCCATCATCGAGACCCTTTTGACCGAACACTCATTGCTCAATCACTTGTCGAGAATTTTATAATAATAACGAAAGAAACCATTTTTGCCGACTACGGCGTTCAGACTATCTGGTAAATAAAGCTATAACACTATGAAACCATTACACATTATCGGAATAATCGTCATTGCCGTTGCCATTGGCTTGGTAGTAGCCACTGCTGGCGATGCCAGTACTTACGTTAGCTTTGCCGATGCCGAGGCATTGGCCAAAGACGGCGACTCAAAGGCGATTCATGTAGTAGGCTCGCTCAAAAAAGGTGCCGATGGACAAATTGTGGGTATGAAATACGACCCAACCATAGATCCAAATCACTTTGAGTTTATGATGACCGACACCAATCAGGTAGAAAAGTTAGTAATCTACAACAGCCCCAAACCGCAAGATTTGGAAAGTTCGGAAAAAGTAGTTGTTATAGGCCGCATCAGTGGCGACCATTTTAATTGCGAAAAAATACTACTCAAATGCCCTTCAAAGTACAATGACAATCAAGTAGCCATAAAATAGTCGTGAGTATTGAGTTGTGGGTCGTTAGTAAAAAGTGCCTGTGAAGCAGGTTAAGACCCAAGACCCAAGACCCAAGACCCAAGACCCAAAAAACATGACAATAGGTTCATTCGGACATCTTTCAGTAATTATTTCTTTTGTAACGGCATTGGTCGCTACTGTGGCTTATTTTAGAGCAGCCACCAATCAGCTTGACGAAAACACTTGGAAAACCCTCGCTCGGAGGTCGTTTTATGTGCATGTTGTGGCTATATTTTCGGTAGTTGGTACGTTGTTTTATCTTATCGCCAATCACCGTTTTGACTACTACTACGCTTACGACAACTCTTCGCTGTCGCTACCAAAGCAATATTTGATTTCTTGTTTTTGGCAAGATCAAGAAGGTAGCTTTTTGTTGTGGATGTTCTGGCAGGCCATTATTGGTGTTGTTCTCATCAAAACCAACAAGCAATGGGAAGCGCCGATGATGGTAGTGTATGCGTTAGTCCAGACGTTTTTGACTTCGATGATTTTGGGGGTAATCATTCCAGGACTCGATTTTAAAATCGGTAGTACGCCCTTCCTGACACTCAAAGAAGCCATGCCCGATATACCTGTTTGGGCCATGCAACCCGATTTTGTACCCAAAGACGGCAAAGGACTAAACCCACTTTTGCAAAACTACTGGATGGTCATTCACCCGCCAACGTTGTTTTTAGGTTTTGCTCTTACGCTCGTGCCTTTTGCGTATTTGATGGCTGGTTTATGGCAAAAAAAAGTAACCGAATGGATACGTCCTGCCTTGCCGTGGGCATTGCTGGCGGCTTGCGTGCTGGGAGTGGGTATTTTGATGGGCGCATACTGGGCTTACGAAACATTGAGCTTTAACAGCTATTGGAGTTGGGACCCTGTCGAAAATGCTGTTTATGTGCCGTGGGTGGTTTTGGTGGCTGGGCTACACACTATGCTCACTGCCCGCAAAAACTCAACTTCGCTCAAAGCCTCCGTTATTTTGATTATTGCTCAGTTTGTACTGATATTATACTCAACATTTTTGACTCGTAGCGGTATTTTGGGCAATGCCTCGGTTCACTCTTTTACAGACTTGGGGCTGTCGGGGCAGTTGTTACTGTATCTATTGGCGTTTATAGCAGTTGCTGTTATTTTGTCGGTTAGGGCTTGGAAACTCATGCCATCAGACGAAGCTGAAACAAGTGTATATAGTCGTGAATTTTGGCTTTTTATGGGAGCAACGGCGCTATGTTTAGCCAGTTTTCAGGTTATTTTACCTACGTCTATTCCTGTCTGGAACAAAATCGTTGAAGCCTTTGGTGGTAAGTCCAACCTCGCCCCACCTGCCGATGCAATGGTTTATTATTCTACTTTTCAGTTGTGGTTTTACTCGGTCATTATTGCGCTGACAGGCATAGGGCAGTATTTTTGGTGGAAAAAAGTAGGTGAAAATAAATTACAGGCGCTATTCAACCCCTTGATTATTACGCTGTTTGTATCGGCTTTGTTGTTTGTGTTTTTGGGGGTCAATAAAATTCCGTACATGGTACTACTTACGACGGCTGTGTTTGGATTAGTAGCCAATCTGACAATTATTTTTGAAATTTTAAAAGGCAATTACAGAATCACAGGCGGCTCCATCACGCACGTAGGCGTGGCTTTGATGTTGATAGGTATATTATTTTCGTCGGGCTACCAAAAAGTGGTGTCTATGAACAGAACGGGTATTGCCATTAACAATACTGAGGCTTTCACGAAAGACGATAACAAAGAAAACAAAGAAAACGTAATGCTCTGGTATGGCAAACCAACCCGCATGGGCGACTATATGCTCACCTACAAAGGCCCCAGAATCCAAATTAGAGACATGAAACAGTACATACCTTGGACGGACGTACAGGTAATAGAGGGTGATTTTAAAGCAATTTGCCTAAAAGATATTACCGTTGGTGCCGAAACATACCACAAAAAAGGCGACACAGTGGCCGTTTATTCAGAAAATGTTTATTATGAAGTCGAATACATAGAAGCCAACGGCTCAATAACAACACTCTACCCACGGGCGCAAATGAACGAGCAGATGGGAACGGTCATTTCGCCAGACGTAAAGCACGAACTTAACAAAGACTTATATTCGTTTGTGAACCAAGTAGCCGACCCACGAGTAGAAGCTGAGTGGGGAGCTGCCGAAAAAATGAAAGTAATGATTGGCGATACGTTTTTTGTGAATGATTATGTGGCTATTTTGGACAATGTGAGCAAAACAGATAAAATCGAGGGCATCACACTCACTCCCAACGATATAGCCATCAAAGCACAAATAAGAGTTTTTGACAAAGAGCAACCCTTTACAATTGAACCTACTTATGCCATCAATCAAGACCGAATGGTGATGCGGAAGCCCGAAACCAGCGAACAACTCGGCCTTAGATTGCAACTCATGGAGATAGACCCACAGACAGGTACATTTAGTTTTGACGTAAGCCGTAAGCAAAGAGATTTTATTGTTATCAAAGTCGTAGAAAAACCACTTATAAATTTACTCTGGATTGGCACACTCATATTGGTAATTGGCTTCTTGATGGCTACCACACGACGATTTAGAGAATTTGTCAAGATGCGAGATAAAGCGGTAGCCTAATTACGTTGTCGTGTAGTAGTCGCTCGTATCCTGCGAGTGGCGACTATCGTTCGGCATCTTGCCAAAGAAACTATAAAGGCACGATTTTTGCTGTAAGATAAATAGCAAAAATCGTTATGACTTTGAGGCTCTATCCCAAAAATACCGCATTTAACTCCAACCTTCACAAGTTTTTGAACCTTATGAAGAATGGACTGACTGTCTTTATTGCAATTTTATTGTTTGGAAATACAACAAATCTTGATAGATTCCAAAAAATACTGCGGTTTGAAAACTATCGCTTTGATGTTACAACCACCGAATGGGGAGCAGTCCGAGAGTTGAATATCAGGGTTTTTAGAGATGGGCAATATTTGCTCAATATCAAACAAAAAATAGACGGCTACGCTACCAATACCCAACTTGGCGACCTCAACCACAACGGCTCGCCTGAAGTTTATGTATATAGCTGCACCTATGGCAGTGGCTCATTTGGAAAGATTATTGGCTTTGAGTTTTATCCGTCAGATTTTGGGGCAATCAAAACCGAGGCACTCCTACCCAAATTAAAAGCAGGCTACATGGGTCATGATACTTTTGAGGTCAAAGATTTTCAGATGGTTCGTAAGTTTCCAATCTACAAGGCAGGTGATGCTAACGCCCAAGCCACAGGCGGTACTCAAACGATTTACTACGATTTGAGGTACGTCGGCAACGATTTGTACCTAAAAGTGCAGAAAGCTACCTACTAAACAATTCATGCAAGTGATATATTTGAGGAATGAGTAACTGGTTTTCGTTATTCTCAATCACATAGTCTGCGTTTTGTAGTCGCTGCTCGTCTGTAAGTTGATTGGCTATGATTTTGGCAATGTCAGACTCTGAGCGATGGGGGTCTCTGGCTTTGATTCGGCTGATTTTCAACAAATTAGGTGCAATAACGACCACCAATTTATGAAGACCTATACTCTGCCCAGATTTATTGAAAAGTGCAGCTTCTTTGACAAGATACCGTTTGTGGCTGTTGGCCTTTGCCCACATGTCGGTATCGATAGCTACTTGTGGGTGAACAAGGCTATTTAGTTTTTGTAATATTGCAGAGTTCTCGAAAACTTGCTGGGCTACCCATGTTCGGTTGTAAGTGCCATCGTTGAGGTAAGCGTCGGTACCTAACAATGTCTGAATCTTAGCTTTTAATAATTCATCGTTCTGAATCAACCATTTGGCTCGCTCATCGGCATTATAGACAGGCACGCCCAAGCTACTGAATACCTGACAAACGACACTTTTGCCAGAACCAATACCACCCGAAATACCGATGAGCTTACTCATTGTCAGTTAGTTAGGCAGCCGATACAGCAGCACGAGCGATAGACGACTTGTCGAAAGTCATCTTTGTGCCATTGTTATTGACTTCGATTGTAATGGTATTGTCGGCAACAGATGCTACTTTGCCGTGCAAGCCACCAATCGTAATAATTTCATCACCTTTTTTGACACCGTCAATAAATTTTTTGGTTTCTTTTTGTTTTTGTTGTTGAGGTCTAATCATAAAGAAATAAAATACCAAAACGATTCCACCCATAAAGAGAATCTGTAACAAAGCGGGGTTAATACCGCCAGCAGCGGCTTGTAGTAAGAGTGTTTGCATTTTTAAATAGTGAAAAGTGAAAAACGAAAAGTGAAATCAGTTAAAATTTACTCTATTCTTTCAAGCAACTGTAACAGATGTTTAATTTGTAATCCGTTGCGGCAATGAATGTTTATCTCTATATTATATCCATTGCAGTTGGCCAACTGATAACTGGGCTACTGCCTAAGTCTTGTGCTGTCTCTTTGCCTCAAAACCATGGCACTAAACTGAATGGTTGTATATGACGGGTTGGTATTGGCTGTAATGGTAACTGTTTTGGACTGTGGGCCAGCTTTGCCTTTGGTATTAAATCGCACCAAAATTTTGTCGGAAGCACCAGGGCTAATTGGCTCTTTTGGCCATTCTGGAATCGTACACCCACACGATGCTCGCACATCGTTGATGATGAGCGGAAATGCGCCTGTGTTTGTAAACTTAAACTGATGCTCAACGATTTGCCCATCGGTTAGTTCACCAAAATCATAGGCAGTTGAGTCTTTGCCAAAATCCATTTTTGGCATTTTTTCAATTATCGAAGCTGTTTCGTTCTGGTTTTTTTTGTTGCTGCAAGCAGCCAGATTGAGTGCCAACAGAACTATAAATAAATATCGCATGGGTAGATCTGCTTTAATGTTTTTTAATTACTCCGTTTACTTAGGCAGCGGCAGGCTCACCCTTGATTTGAGCCATCAGCCTGTCCACGTCTTCGAGTAGCCGCTCTGCTTTGTCTCGGGTTTCGTCCACTACTTTTTTACCTTCGGTTTTGGCCAAACTATCGGGTAATTCTTGGCCGTCAATGAGATCGGCAATGAGTTGTTCGAGTTGCTCACGGTATTTTGAGAGTTTATACGACAACCTATCACGAGTTACTTCGCCTTTGTCTGGGGCATACAAAATGCCAATTACTGCACCTGTGGCTATTCCAGCCAAAAATGCTACTAATGTTTTTGATGAACTGCTCATGGTACTAATGTATAATTGATAATGTATAGTTGATAATTTTGGCAATTAAATCAAATAATATTACACTGAAATTGCTGAATTATATCAATCCTTTGCCACTCTTACGAACGATATTGTCCTTTAATAATTGCTTGGAAACGGTATCTAATATTCCGTTTACAAATTTGCCACTTTTTAGTGTACTATATTCTTTGGCCAATTCAATACACTCATTGATGGTAACTTTGACAGGGATTCCCGAAAAACCAATCATTTCGGCTATTCCCATCTTCAAAATCAGGCTGTCGGTCAGTGCCAACCGCTCCATATCCCAGTTTTTGAGTGGCTCGTTGATGTACTTTGAATAAACTTCGCCATTATCGACCGTCTGCTTGAAGAGTTCTTCCATAAAATACTGGTCTTCGTCCCAAGCATCGGTTAATGGCGTTAGTTTGAGACCATCTATCTCTGATGCTGATTT
The DNA here is from genome assembly GCA_043777595.1 of Spirosomataceae bacterium. Taxonomy (GTDB): domain Bacteria; phylum Bacteroidota; class Bacteroidia; order Cytophagales; family Spirosomataceae; genus JAYVJH01. The sequence continues at coordinate 33,186 of JAYWHT010000066.1, read as the reverse complement.
GAAAGTACGACCAATCATTCTACGCACCAAGTCGCCGTTTTCGGCCCAGTATAAATCCGCTTTTTCAAAATAATCGACTATTTCTTCGTTTTTGAATATTATTTGTTTCAATGTATAGTCCGCCAGTTCCAAATCGGCCTCGGTGCTATGATTGGTTAGCGAACAATAATTTCGATATTTTTCATCTTTAATGATAATTTCCCGAAATATTTTTTTTACAAAATTAAGTTCATTTTGCCAGCTAATTCCTCGCCTGATGGCATCGTTGGCAAGTGGCGAGTGGTTTTTTAGAGCAACAAACACTTGATTTGTATCTAAGCCCGAAGCCCTTGCGAGTGGATTGTCGGAGTCGGTATATTCACGATTGCGTTCGTTGGCCGATAGCTGAGACAGCTCTACAAAAAGTTGTAAAATATTGACGTAGCTTGTATAAATACCGTCCACCTCGGGTATTAGATTTTTGGCAATACGCTGGTGGTCTTCTCGTAGTTTTCGTTGATAGAGCGCAAGGGCGTTTTTGGCAGCCACAAAAGCCTTTGGGTCAATGTTGTCGGCCACGACTGTATGTGCAAGCACTCCTTCTTGAAACGACAAAAGAGCAGACTTAGTCAATGATTCCAATAACCCCGTATCTTGGTGCGCCATAGAGTTGAGGTCTGGCTTGAAGTCTTCGGCAATCATATCTTCTGATAGCCGTTGGTTGGCATCTCGTGCGGCTTCGAGTGCATACAGTGCCTGAAAAACTTTAATTCGTAGGTGTCTTCTACTAAGCATAGAGTGGTGTGGTTCGTCTCTTTATAAAAAAAAAGCCAAAGAACTTTGTTTGAATGTGCAAAGGTAGTGATTAGACGACGATTTTTCTATTTGTTTCAGATAAAAACTTGCTTTTTTGGTTATAAATTTATATATTTACAGTATATTTCGAGCAGTTTAACACTTACATATTTTACGACTTCAATCATGGCACAAGCAACCGACAAAGAAAAAGAAAATAAGCTAAAAGCACTCCAAACAACTTTAGAAAAATTAGACAAAACTTATGGTAAAGGTACCGTAATGCGTTTGAGCGATACCAAAGTAATAGATATTCCAGCGATTTCGACAGGCTCATTGGGACTGGACTTGGCTTTGGGTATTGGTGGTTTGCCACGTGGCCGTGTGGTAGAAATTTATGGCCCAGAGTCGTCTGGTAAGACTACACTCTCTATGCACTGTATTGCCGAAGCACAAAAAGCGGGTGGTATGGCAGCGTTTATTGATGCCGAGCATGCTTTTGATGCCATTTATGCCAAAAAATTGGGTATTGATACCAGCAATCTATTGATTTCTCAACCAGATAATGGCGAGCAAGCCTTAGAAATAGCCGAAAATCTAATCGCATCGGGGGCTATTGATATTATTGTGATTGACTCCGTGGCCGCACTCGTACCCAAGGCCGAATTAGAAGGTGACATGGGCGACAGTAAAATGGGCTTACAGGCACGCCTAATGTCGCAGGCGTTGCGTAAACTTACGGGCGTAATCAACCGTACTAACTGCTGTTGTATTTTTATCAACCAGCTCAGAGACAAAATTGGTGTCATGTTTGGCAGCCCCGAAACTACAACAGGTGGTAACGCCCTCAAATATTATTCGTCAGTACGTCTGGATATTCGTCGAATCGGTCAAATCAAAGAAAGTGCCGATAACATAACAGGAAACCGTACCAAAGTAAAGGTTGTCAAAAACAAAGTAGCACCACCATTTAAGGTTGTAGAATTTGATATTATCTATGGCGAGGGTATCTCGAAGGCAGGCGAAATTATTGACTTGGCGGTAGAATTAGAAATCGTCAAAAAATCAGGTTCATGGTTCAGTTATGGTGCAACTCGCCTCGGGCAGGGCCGTGATGCCGTCAAAGATTTAATAAAAGATAACCCCGAACTGATGGACGAACTCGAAGCCAAAATCAAGGCAGCCGTCGATAAAACCCAAGATGCACTGCTCGATAAAGTTGAACCAAACATAGCCGACGACGGCGAACCAGATTAGGAATAAATGAGTATAATGCCCTAAATGAAGAAATGAAAGTAATTGTCTGGGTATTGTATGTTAGACAATTCAATTACTGAATATGATAAAAATTGTTATTTTCATTGTTCATTTACTTCATTGTTTACTCCCTCATACACCAACTGCAAGATACCATCTTTGAGACCCAAGTCGGGTACCAAGATGGTATTTGCTTTTGCCCACTTCATAACCGAAATATAAATGTCGGAGGCTGGTACGATGACATCGGCACGGTCAGCATTGAGGCGCAGTTTATTTACTCGCTCTTCTTGACTATACGAAGCAATGTAGTTTCTTATGCGCTCCAGCTCTTCGAGAGTTGTGCTTGTTTCGGACGTTTTGGATACCAAATTAAATAATTTACTGATGTTGCCACCTGTGCCAACGGCAGTAATAGGCTTTTTAGAATCAATGTGAGAGCCTATCCAATCTTGCATTTTAGTCCAAGCACCTTTTGTTTCTTTGCCTTCGAGTAGTCGTACAGAGCCAATCTTAAACGACTTAGATGCCGTTTTGATTTTATTAAAATAAACATTTAATTCTGTGCTACCGCCACCAACATCAATGTGCAAATATTGATTTTTGTCTAATGCCGTAACAACGACATTATTGATAAGTTCGGCTTCTCTGATGCCATCAATGATATGGATTTCTATCTCTGTTCGCTCCTTGATTTGTGCTACAACTTCAGCCCCGTTAGTAGCCTCCCGCATGGCCGACGTAGCGCAAGCCATGTAGCTTTCAACTTCGTGGAGTTCCATTAGTAGCCTGTAAGATTCCATGAGTTTGGCTGTCCGGTCTATGCTTTCTTGTGTTAGGTGGCCATAGTTAAATACATCGTGGCCCAGCCTGAGCGGAAAACGCACATATTCTACTTTTTTAAGACTCACTTGGCCGCCGTCAGTCAGCACAGATGAGATTTGTAATCGGGCGGCATTTGAGCCTATGTCTATGGCAGCTATTTTCACAGTATTTTCTCCGTTAGATAAATTTAAAGACAAAAATACGATTAGATTTTGTACGAATTTATAAAAATTTTTATTTTTGGGAAATGAATTGGCTCTAAAAATAAATGTCGAAAACATGCCCATCACCTTTGACAATAACCCAAAAGTATATTTCTTGATAGCTAATACACTTTTTTTGCTTGCTGCTGTGGTGGCCGTTGGAGTATTTATAAGACCTTCTCTTGCATCAAAAAAGATAGTTATTGTGCCATATATTATGCTTAATATTCTGGTGATGGTGCTAATGAGGCTGCCATTTATCGTTTTTAATCAAGATATACATCCAGATGAAAGCGAAATAACTGCTGGGGCAATGGCTTTGGGACAAAATATGACTTTTTGGGGGCAAGTTGATGGTATGACGAGTGGCCCTTTTAATTTTTATCCGTTAGTGATTTTTAGTAAGTTATTTGCACAACCGTTTGATTATACTTCGTCCCGAATTGTGGGAACGATGCTGCTGTCGGGTTCATTGGCGTTTTTCTTTTATACTGTCCAAAATTTATTTTCTTCCAAATACGCCTTTGTTAGCCTGTTGTTTGTAGCTTCTTTTTTGGGAATAATCAACTCAATTGATATGCTTCATTACAACAGCGAATGGGTATCGATGTGTTTGATAAATGTACTCTGTTGGCAGTTTTCATGTATTTACATCTTGCCCAAACCAACCAATTTATTGCTATTTTTAAATGGCTTTGTTGCCCCGATTACCATTTTTGCAAAGTTACAGGCCACACCCATCGGCTTTTGTTGTATTTTGGTTTCAGTAGCGTTTTTATTTGTTAAGTATTACAAACAATCACCCCAATCGTTTTTTAGGTACACAGCCATTATCTGCTTGGGTTGTGTTTGCTTTTTGGTGTTAGTCTGTGCTTTTACGCTCTATAATCAGACCTTTGATGATATGATATTGCTCTATTTTACCAATAATCTGGGCTATGGTTCTGTGGGTAAATTTTTTATTTTTGATGTTAATTATTTTTGCAAGGTATTATTTGAAGACACCGATTATATTGTCATATTACAGATATTTACAACATTGATAGGACTTGTTTTATTGTCTGAAATAATAAGACAAGTAATACAAAGAGGCCAAAGGCGGGCGATTGAAAAAGTATATTGGCCAACTATTTTTGTGATTTCGTTGGTCATGTTTAGTGTTTTTTCAGTCTTTAAAACAGGGTTCTTATTTGGCCATTATCTCAACTTTCTGATTTTTCCAACTGGCTTTGTCTTAGTGTTGTTACTAAATTCGGTCAGTAAACTACTCCCCGATACCCTCAATAAGATTATTGTAGCAATGGTCGTGTCTGTTGTTGTATTTTCTAATAGTCATTATCCGCTTACTAACTCGTATATATCAACAACCAAACCTATCAGACCGCTTTCTGTATCTGCTACAAGTAAGGTAATTTCAAAATATACCAAGTCCAACGAGCCATTAGCTGTTTGGGGTAGTGGAAGCCGTTTTCATCTTGAAACCAAGCTGGTACAAGCAACACGATGGAATTTTACACTTTTTGACCCGTATAATAAGTCCCAAAAAGCGTTTCTTTACAACGAATATCTCAAAGACATGAAGCGTACCAATGTGCCAGTTTTTGTAGATTCGTACGGTAATCAAGAACGGCAGTGCCATGGCCACGAGGTGGTGCCAGAAATCAGAAACTGGATAAAAACCAACTACACCAAAGTCGGTGATATAGATGGAAGCCGCATATATGTCAGAAATGACCGACAGCGGAATACTGCCAAAAATGGTACAATAAGCCAGCGGTTAGATTAGTAAATCAGCTACTGATTGTCGTACATTTGTACTCTAAATTATTTTTTTTAGTACAACGAACTATGTCGAACCAAACAAAACAAAATGGCTTTCTATGTTTTTTTGGCCTTGTTTATTTTTCCTTAATTTTTTCACCTTATGGTTACGCTGACATTGGTTTAGATGCTTCGTGGGCAGAGGCATTGGTGATTTCGATTGAGAGCGGAAAAGTTTTTGGTCGTGATTTTATTTTTAATTATGGTCCGCTGGGTTATCTTAACACTGGCCTGCTACCCAAAAATATTTCGGTTCTTGTGCTGGTTGCGCTTCAAGTTTGTACTTTACTCAATTATTTGTTTATGATTTGGTGTGGTTTTCAAAAATCTGGTGAAAAGTGGAAAAACATAGCCTTGGCTGCACTCTGTATTTTGTTACCTTGGGGGTTTATTTCGGATATATCTTTTACCTATTTTTACTTTTTCTTGTTTTGGCTGCTCCACGCTCAACAAACCCAAAAAATAGCGAGCTTGCTGTGTGCGTCGATGTGTGCCTTACTGTTGTTTTATGTCAAGGTCAATTTGAGTATCATTGTATATCTGTTGTTTACGCTGACGCTTTGTTATTTTTGGGCTTGCCGATTGTTTGACTTCAAAATCGTTTTTGTTGCACTCGGCACTTTATTAGTTACCACTTATTTGCTATCATTTGGCTTAAATGTGGACATTGTGGCGTATCTGTCGGCCAGTCTCAAAATTATAGATACCTACCAAGATGCGATGGCCGTTGTGATTGTTACCAAGTACGAGTTACTGTTTTTTCTTTCAGTAACCATACTCATCTTGCTGTCGGTTTTGGTAGTAGTTGGGCTGTATTTCAAGACTATTTGGCAAGATAAAAAACTGATTTTGTTATTTATATTTGTTGCTATTGCTTGGTTTTTAGACTTCAAACAAGCGCATACAGCTATTTCATTTCCCAATCTGTTAGGTTATTATATTTTTATGCCGCCGTTGGTAGTGTTACTTTATTTATTTACACCAAAAGTAATGACCCGCTCAGTGGCTCGCTTGTTTGTTGTTGTTTTTGTGTTGCAATTGGCTGCTATTCAAGTTATTCGCTACCGATCATCAAACAGTTATGTACTTAGTTTTGTGTCGGACGATATTGAAAGAAAATTCCAAAAACAACTAACTACTACCGCTATTTTAGAAATAATAGCCAGCAAAACGCCTTACCAATACATCAAAAATATGGTTAGTTACGACTTTGAAAACAACCATGCTATCAATCGACGACCTCTACCAAGTACTTACCTGAAAAAATACAGTACAACCACCACAGACATTGTGCCAACCGACGTTGACTATATTTATTTTAACAAACTAAGCTATAACCCTCGGCCTGTTATTCAGTCTTATCAGGCCAATAGCGACTGGCTTATGGCCAAAAATGGCCAAAAATACCTGTCTAACACAGCCCCACAAACGGTTTTGTATAGAGTTGAGGGTTTTAGAGACCAAAATCCATTTTGGGTAGAAACCGACCTCACCAAAGCCCTTTTGCGCCGTTATCAGATTACAGATAGTATTGTTACGCAGTCGCATAGTTTTTTGATTTTTACAAAAAATACTAAAATCAAAGACTTGACTTACAGGTTGTTACAACAAAGTACCTTTGGCCTCAATAAACAAATTGATGTTATAGCCTCTGACAAACCAATACAGTTTATGGCCAATGTTGAGTATAGTTTATGGGGCAAAATCGCTCGCTTGTTGTTTCAGCCACCTTATTTATACTGTACAGTAACGTACAAAAATGGCGTTCAAGAAAATTATAGAGTGATAGATAAAATATTAAGAGGGGGCATAATAATAAATCGAAAGGTAAGCACACAGGCCGAGGTAGCTTCTTTTTTTAGTAATCAAAACCATAAAAATTTACAAGTAGCTAATCTTCGTTTTTGGGCTAAATATGAGTGGGGTTTTAAGTCCGATTTTAAAGGAATTTTTCAAGAAATAAACATCAAATAAGTATCTTGGTTATACTTTCAAGGCCGTTTCATGCTTGATTTCGGACATCACAAAAATACTGTGTGTGTTGCCGATACTATCTAATGTACCGAGTTTATTCATCAAAAACTGCTGGTATTCGGGCATGCCATTTACTACTACTTTGAGCATAAAATCATAACCACCGCTGATGTTATAGCACTCGACCACTTCTTCAAAACTAAGCACGGCTTTTACAAACTTTTCGCCATTGGCTCGGCTGTGTTCTTTGAGTGATATATTGCAGAATGCAATGAGGTTTTTGCCAATTTTTTCACGGTTTACCAACGCCACATATTTCTTGATGACACCTTCTTTTTCTAAACGCCGTACTCGCTCATAGACAGGCGTATAAGACAAATTGAGCCTTGACGACAGTTCTTTGGTTGTCAGCAGGGCGTTTTCTTGTAGGTGTTGCAAAATAGCTTGGTCGGTTGTGTCGAGTTTGAGCATTTGATAGAAATTTTTATCTGTTTTGTACCTCTCTCCACGACCAAATAGCCAGCCCTGTTTCGAGTAAGGCAAAGCCAATAAGTGCAGGTTTTACTAAGCCCACTATCACAAAAATAACTAAGCCAGCACAAAAGGCCAATCGTCCAAAAACAGTTGCCATCACTACCTTATCGTTGCCATATTTGGCCATAGCATAATAATAAAAACTCAGTACCAGCACCAGCAATCCCATGACTCTAATCCAGATTTCACGGGCAGGCTCAAGCCCAAAAATACCCAGTAATAGATTAGGGACAAGCAACAGTGACAGCCCTGCAAAGACAACATAAGCCATCTGGCCGTACATAGAGCGATAGGGAGGATTCATAATTATTGGGTTTAGATTAGATAAAGTATCGGCTTGTATTTGAATATCAGCATAAAATTAAACAATAATAAGTAGAAAATATATTTATTTAATATAATTTATCTAAAATAATTATTTTCTGCAAACTATTCATCTATTTTAAGTGGTTATAAAAGATTTTTGATTTAATTTTGTGTTTTAGTTTATCATAAAAATAAAGTCAGTTGTGGTTATTTAACTGTTAAGGTACGATGTTTTTGAAAAAAATCGAACTTTGCCAAAAGTGAACGTGAGGGGTATGAAATATGTTTTTGAGTAAAAATAAAAACTTGTTACGATTATGTCAGCAAACCAACAACCACTGTCGAATGTACAATTAGAGTTATTGAAAGTTTACTCAACTAATATCAGCGATGATGAACTATTAGAGTTGAGAAATGTATTGGCTCGTCATTTTATGAAAAAAGCCGTTGCAGCAGCAGACCGTACTTGGGACGAAAGAGGTTATACCAATGAAATGATGGACGAATGGATCAATGAAGAGAACCAATGAAAGTTGTCATTGATACAAATGTATTTGTCAGTAGTCTTTCAAGTAAAGCACTTTTTTATTGGTTAATTGATGCCATAATTGATCAAAAAATAGAGTTATGCTTGACCAATGAGATTATACTTGAATACGAAGAGGTATTAAAAAGAAAGTATGATTTATTTACCGCTAATAATTTTCTGGCCTCACTAAAACAAGCAACTAATGTTCACTTAATTGATATATATTTTGCTTTCAACCTCATTCAAGCCGACCCCGACGACGATAAATTCGTGGATTGTGCCACAGCCTCAAATGCCGATTGGCTCATTACAAATGATAAACATTTTAACGTACTTAAAACCATTGACTTTCCTACTGTAAACATTATTAGAATAGAAGAATTTGAAGAAAAATTCGCTGAATTTTTGAAATAAAACAATGCAAAAACCTACCATTCAAGAAGTATTAAAAAACAGAATCCTTGTGCTTGACGGTGCAATGGGGTCGTTGATTCAGGAATACAAATTATCTGATGCCGATTATAGAGGGGAGCGGTTTGCTGATTTTCCGCACGAGGTCAAAGGCAATAACGATTTGCTGTCAATTACTCGGCCAGACGTGATTCAGGAAATCCACGAGCAATATCTCGAAGCGGGGGCTGATATTATTGAAACCAATACTTTTTCGAGTACGTCAATCGCCATGGCCGACTACCACATGGAGCATCTGGTGTATGAACTCAACTACGAGTCGGCACGCATTGCCCGTGAGGCTTGCGACAAATATACGGCTCTAAATCCAGACAAACCCCGCTACGTGGCAGGGTCTATTGGGCCAACCAACCGCACGCTTTCGCTATCGCCAGACGTAAACGATCCAGGCTATCGGGCTGTTACGTTTGACGAATTGGTTGAGGCATATTCAGAACAAATCCGTGGCCTTGTTGATGGTGGTGCAGATGTGCTTTTGGTCGAAACTATTTTTGATACACTTAACGCCAAGGCGGCGTTGTATGCGATAACGGCCCCCCCCGCCCCCGATGGGGGGGCTAAGTTGATTGATAGAACAAAGTTCCCAATCATCAAAGGACAATATTGGGAAATGCTAAATACAAGTAAAAAAGCTCCCCCATCGGGGGTGGGGGGGGCTATGATTTCTGGTACTATCACCGATGCCTCTGGGCGTACATTGTCGGGCCAGACTACTGAGGCGTTTTTGACTTCGATGTCGCACTTACCGCTGTTGTCGGTAGGGTTAAACTGTGCTTTGGGTGCTGACCTCATGCGGCCTTATGTGCAGACATTAGCCGAAAAAGCCCCTTTTATGACTTCGGCACACCCTAACGCTGGCTTGCCCAACGAAATGGGGGAGTACGACCAAAGCCCTGTCGAAATGGCTGAAATTATCGACGGATTTTTAAAAGATAATTTCTTAAATATCATCGGTGGTTGCTGTGGTACTACGCCAGCGCACATCAAGGCCATTGCTGAGGTAGCGGCCAAATATGCGCCACGGATTGTGCCAGTAGAAGATAATGTTCAGAAACTATCTGGCTTAGAGCCATTTTATATCACCGAACTCACCAATTATGTAAATATTGGCGAGCGTTGTAACGTAACAGGCTCAAAGAAATTTGCTCGGCTAATTCGTGAAGGCGACTACGATGCAGCTCTGGCCATAGCTCGTGAACAGGTGGAAAGTGGCGCACAGATTATTGACATCAACCTCGATGAGGGTATGATTGATGGTGTTGAGGCTATGAATCGTTTCTGTAACCTGCTCATGGCCGAACCCGACATTGCCCGTGTGCCGTTTATGGTCGATTCGTCAAAATGGGAGGTTATTGAGTCTGGCTTAAAGTGCTTGCAAGGTAAAGCAATCGTAAACTCAATATCACTCAAAGAAGGCGAAGAGAAATTTGTAGAATACGCCCAAAAAGTAAAACGCTATGGTGCGGCAGTGGTTGTGATGGCTTTTGACGAAACGGGTCAGGCCGATAACTACCAGCGCAGAATTGAGATTTGTGAGCGTGCTTATGGCATTTTGGTCAATCAAGTAGGCTTCAAGCCCCAAGATATTATTTTCGACCCGAATGTTCTGACTATCGGTACAGGAATCGAAGAGCATAACAACTACGCCGTTGATTTTATAAACGCAACTCGCTGGATAAAAGCCAACTTGCCGCACGCCAAAGTAAGCGGTGGAGTGTCCAATGTATCGTTTTCGTTTCGTGGAAATGAGCCTGTGCGTGAGGCCATTCATACCGTGTTTTTGTATTATGCCATTCAGGCAGGCATGGACATGGGCATTGTTAATGCAGGGCAGTTGGGGCTTTACGACGACTTGCCCAAAGACTTATTGGAACATTGCGAAGACTTGATTTTGAACCGCCGTGACGATGCCGCCGAGCGAATGGTAACGTTTGCCGAAACCGTCAAATCGAAAGGGAAAGAAGTGGTGGCCGACGTAGCCTGGCGCAGCGAGCCTGTCAATAAACGCCTGGAATATGCGCTGATAAAAGGCATCACAGAGTTTATAGACCAAGACACCGAAGAAGCCCGTCAATCAGTAGAAAAACCGCTGCACGTCATCGAAGGGCCACTAATGGACGGTATGAACGTAGTGGGCGACTTGTTTGGTGCTGGCAAAATGTTTTTGCCGCAAGTCGTAAAATCGGCAAGGGTAATGAAAAAAGCGGTAGCGTACTTGTTGCCGTATATTGAAGAAGAGAAAGCCACCAATGCAGCCCCCCCCGCCCCCAGAGGCGGAGATAGCCCCCTAACCCCCGATGGGGGAACTAAATCTCTGAAAGATGATAGTTATTGGCAAAAGGCTGACCCATTTACTTATGGTTTGCTGAAAGATTTTTCGATTCGTATGAGAAATAATCCTACAAAAGCCGAAGAAATATTGTGGGAAGCCCTAAAAACTAAAAAACTTGAAAGTTATAAATTTAGAAGACAGTATATAATCGGTCAGTTTATAACTGATTTTATATGTTTGAAAGAAAAACTGATTATTGAAGTTGATGGCTCTATTCATCAATTGCCAGAAAATAAAATTTCAGATGCAGAACGTACAGAATGGCTTGAAAAAGAAGGGTATAAAGTAATACGTTTTACAAATGACGAAGTAATTAACAAATTAGATATTGTACTTGATGATATAATAGGAATATTAAAAAAACAATCAGATTTAGCCCAAACGGTTGAAGTACCCTACCAGCAAGCTCTCCCATCGGACGGTACGCCGCGCGGGGCGGGGGGGGCTGGGGCTGCCCCTCGTATTTTATTGGCTACCGTCAAAGGCGACGTACACGACATTGGCAAAAATATTGTAGGCGTGGTGTTGGGTTGTAACAATTATGAAATTATAGACATGGGTGTAATGGTGCCAACTGACAAAATTTTGGCCGCTGCCCGTGAGCATAATGTCGATATTATTGGGCTTTCGGGTCTGATAACACCGAGTTTGGACGAAATGGTGGGCGTGGCCAAAGAAATGGAACGCCAGGGCTTTACTATTCCGCTCTTGATTGGTGGCGCAACGACCTCACGCATACATACGGCCGTCAAGATTGACCAACATTATTCAGGGCCAGTGATACACGTCTTAGATGCCAGCCGTGCGGTGCCTGTGGCAGGTAAATTGACCCAAAACGAAGAAACTTACAAACAAGCACTCACCGACATCAAGGCCGAATATGCCAAACTGCGAGAAGATTACGCCAACCGCAAACAAGAAAAAGACTACATAAGCATAGAAGCAGCACGAGCCAACAAAACCAAAATTGACTGGGACTCTTACGAAAATGTGCAACCACAGTGGTTTGGCAATAAGTATTTTAATGACTATTCATTGGCAGAAATTGCGAAGTACATAGATTGGACACCGTTTTTTCAGACGTGGCAATTAAGTGGAAAGTATCCCAAAATTTTTGACGATGAAGTGGTAGGCTTAGAAGCCAAAAAACTACACGATGATGCACAGACGATGCTCAACGACATCATCAAAAATAAATCTTTACAGGCCAATGCAGTGGTTGGGTTTTATCCAACTGCCCCCCCCGCCCCCGATGGGGGAGCTATTTGTGCAGATGATATTGTTATATTATCACCAGATGGTGAAACTATTGTTTTGCACCACCTACGCCAACAAAACCAAAAAGCGGCAGGACTTCCCAATTTGTGTTTAAGTGATTTTATTGCCCCCAAACCCCCGATGGGGGCTGCCTTAGCTCCCCCATCGGGGGCGGGGGGGGCTATCGGTGCTTTTGCCGTAACGACTGGCTTGGGCATTGAGCCATTATTAGAAAAATACGAAGCCGACCACGACGATTATAGCTCTATTATGCTCAAATCTATTGCTGACCGTCTGGCGGAGGCATTTACAGAACTCATGCACGAGCGGGTCCGCAAAGAATTTTGGGGATATGCCAAAGACGAAAGTTTTAGTAATGAAGACCTAATCAAAGAAAAATACGATGGTATTCGTCCAGCACCAGGCTACCCAGCCTGCCCCGACCATACCGAAAAAGCGACACTCTGGAAACTACTCGATGCGGACCGTACAGGCATAACCCTCACCGAAAGCTACGCCATGTACCCAGCCAGTAGTGTCAGCGGTTTTTACTATGCCCACCCAGACAGCAAGTATTTTACGATTGGCAAAATACAAAAAGACCAAGTAACAGACTATGCACGCCGCAAAGGGCTACCCTTAGATGTTTGCGAAAAATGGCTCTCGCCTGTGTTGGGGTATGATGCGTAAGAATATTTATTTCAATAATTGAGAAAATGTCTCAATTATTGAAATAAATATAAAAAATAAGCGTTGTTGTGTTATGTAAAATGTAATATAAGCTCATTTATATGCAATGATAGTAGAATTTACCGTTGGAAATTTTCTTTCTTTTAATCATAAAAGAACCCTAACCTTTGAAGCAAAAGGTATCTCTGAGTTAAAAAGCAATGTATTCATTCAAAATAAACATCAATTACTGCGTTCTGTGGTAGTCTATGGTGCTAACTCAAGTGGTAAAAGCAATTTGATTAAAGCCTTGGACCGAATGAGGGATAATGTGTTGCTTTCCGTAAAATTGAATGATTCAGATGAATTAGATTACAGTCCGTTTCTATTGTCATCAGAAAGTGAATATGCCCCTACATTTTTTGAGGTTATTTTTATTGATGATAAAGTAAAATACCGTTATGGGTTTGAGTATAACCAGACTGAAATTGTGAATGAGTGGCTTTTTGTTGGAAATAACTCAAAAACTGAGAAACCGCTTTTTATAAGAACCAAAGATGGTATTGCTGTTACAGATAAATTTGAAGAAGGAAAAGGCTACGAAACCGCAACAAATGATAACAGATTATTTATTTCTTTGATTGCCCAATTACGAGGGGCAATTTCAAAGAAAATACTTAAATGGTTTAAAAACGTTGGCGTGTTATCTGGTCTTGAACACAAAGATTATAATGTATTTTCTTTGGTAGTACTTCATAAACAACTTGAAGGTTGTACTGAATCACTCGCTTTATTTCAAAATTTAAGATTAGGATTTAAAGAACTAACAATACAAGAATCAGAATTTAATCCTCTGAATCTTCCTGATGAATTGCCTAAAAATGTAAAGTCAAAATTGGTAAAAGAATTGACTGGAAAAACACAGCTAACTTTAAAAACCACTCATAACAAATTTGATAAAAATGGGCATATTGTTGGTGAGGTTTTATTTGATGCTGATGAGCAAGAATCCGCAGGGACAAATAAAATTGTTCATTTATCAGGTCCAATATTTGATACTTTGATTTCAGGAAAGATATTGATTATTGATGAATTAGATGCCAAATTACACCCTTTAATTACTATCTATATTATCAATTTATTTAACAATCCATCAACAAACCCAAATAATGCACAATTATTGTTTGCTACGCATGATACTAATTTGTTGAGTATAGATACTTTTAGGAGAGATCAAATATGGTTCACCGAAAAAGACGATACAGAGCAAACAGATTTATACTCACTGCATGATTTTAATTTGCCAGATGGCACTAAGGTTAGGAGTGATGCTAATATAGAAAAAAACTATATTAGAGGCAGATATGGTGCGATACCTTTTATCACCAACTAATATAAAAAAGGTATGGCAAGGGTTATTAAGATAGATAATGCGTTAAAAAAACAATTCTCGTACAAAAAGCAAAAGCAAGAGCCAAAAGAAATTGTTGCCTACTTTCTGATTGTTTGCGAAGGTGAAAAGACCGAGCCTAATTATTTTAGGGCATTTCCCAAAAAAGTAGGTAAAGTGATTTATGATATTGAATTTGAGGGTGGTGGTATAAGTACCCTCAAAGTAGTAGAAAAAGCTATTGAATTGAGAGATAAATCTACCCAAAATTATGATAGTGTTTGGGCTGTTTTTGATAGAGATAGCTTTAAATCGCAATCATTCAATAATGCTATCAAAAAAGCAGAGGCCAATAACATAAAATGTGCTTGGAGCAATGAAGCATTTGAACTTTGGTATCTTTTACATTTTCATAATAGAGTAACTGCAATGAGTAGAGATGAATATGAAGAAGCGATTGAAAAAGCAGTAAATCAAAAATTAGGTAAAAAGAAAAAAGCCTTTAAATATACCAAAAATGACCCAAATATGTTTTTGCTTTTAGAAAAAATTGGAAGCATAGATTCGGCTATAAAATGGGCTAAGGAGTTGAATGATAATAATATTGGAGAAAAATTTGCAAAGCACAATCCATCTACGCAAGTGTATAAATTAGTAAAAGAACTGAAAGGTTACTCGAAGGAATTTAATAACGAAATTCAAGAAAAATACAACAATGCCCAACAAACCACTAACCATCGCTCTATTATTTGTCGCCACCCTCGCCCTCGCCCACGAGTTTTGGCTCAGTCCGTCTGACTTTTTTCCAAAAGTAGGCGATAAAATAAAACTAAGTATGTTTGTTGGCGAAAACTACGAAGGTGAACGCTGGGGAGGAGGCAGTCGTAGAGTTGAAGTTTTAAAAACTCGTACTGATAAAAAATGGTTGCCCTTGGCCATTATTCAGTCAGACTCTTCGATACAAATACCTGATTATCAAATTGCTGAGGCGGGCACTCACGTTTTTACGCTAGCTACCAATAGAACTTTTATAGAACTCGAACCTGCCAAATTTGAAGAATACCTCAAAGAAGATGGTCTAACGAATGCCCTCGAATACCGTAAAAAAAACAATGAACAGCAGCGCAATGGCCGAGAACTCTACCGTCGATGTGCCAAAACCATCATACAAGTAGGGCTAAAAATAGACGAGACGGCTACCATGCGTAGCGATTTGATGTTGGACATCAAACCAACTCAAAACCCGTATTCATTGCCCAAAAACCAACCGCTGACTTGCCAGTTCAGATACAACGATGCCAATATGACCAATATACTTGTGCGCTGTTGGAGGCGTGTTGAGGGCAAAACCGAAATAGAGTTTTGTACAACAGACAAACAAGGCTTTGCTACTTTTCTATTACCCAAAAAAGGCACGGGCGTTTATATGGTCAGTACCGTAACCATGCAACGGCTCACCGACAACCCACAAGCCGACTGGCAAAGTACGTGGGGTAGTTTGACGTTTGCAAGAAAGTAATTGACAATGAGGTGTCTATTTGCCAGCCGCCAGTTCTTTTAGTGCTTTCACAAACTGGTCAAGGTCTGTGGTGGAGGTATAAAGCCCGGGTGTAACACGCACGCCTTGCACATTGGCGTAGTCGATGGCTACAGTATAGATTTTGTATTTGTCCAATAGCGTTTTGGCCAACTGGGCAGGTGTAAGTGTTTTGATTCCGACGTTGGCAATAGCACACGAGCGAGCCGCATCGGCAGGGGTATTGATCAGTATATTTGGTAGGTTACGGACTTGGCTCGTCCAGTAGTTTTGTAAGTAGCGAAGGCGTGCCTCTTTGCGAGCAGGGCCTAATTTTTCATAATAATCAAGTGCTGCTATGACCGATAAGTCTGTTGAGCAAGGGTGCGTACCCGTGTGATTGAGTTTGCGAATGTCGGTTTTGGCAAAACCATTGTCTGCAAAGACAGGCCAGAGTTTTTCTATTTTTGATTTATTTACATACAATATCCCGGCTCCCAGCGGGCTACTGAGCCATTTGTGGAGACTACTGCCATAATAGTCGCAATTCAATTCAGCAATATTAACAGGAATCTGCGCCACGGCATGAGCGCCGTCCACCATTACTTCCACGCCTTTGGCGTGTGCCATATCGCAAATTTGCCGAATGGGTAATATTTGACCTGTAATGTTAATCACATGGCAGACCATCAGCAGGCGGGTTTTGGGCGTAATGGCTTTGGCGTAGAGCTCTACTATTTCGGCATCACTTTTTGGGTGATTTGGCACTGAAACAACCTGACACGCAACACCATACCGCTGGGTTTGTTGCTGAAACATATCTTTCATAGAGCCATAGTCTTGTTGTGCCATCACGACTTCATCGCCCGCTTTCCAGTCAATTCCCGAAATAATGGTATCCAGAGATTCGGTTGTATTGCGGGTCAAAATCAACTCTTCTTGCGAGCAGCCTACCAGCGTGGCCAATCGTAGCCTGATGGCGGCCTTGTCGTCAAATTGCCGAGTACGCATATAAAACGACGCTTGGTAGTTCATGGCTCGTACTTGCTCAATGTGTGCCTCTAATATCGTTTGTGGCAACATACAATAATACCCGTTTTCGAGATTGATGTAGTCGGGTTTGAGTCGGTAGTCAGCCCTTATTTTTTGCCAAAATGCCTCATCGTCAGATAGTGCGTTGGGGCTGGTGTGTTGGGCATGAGCCATTAAGTCGGTAAATGCCGCTCCCAAAAAAGGCGCACTCAAAGCAGATTTTATAAAAGTACGTTTGTTCATGGGTTGGATTGTTTTGGGTTTGACAACTTTTTGAAAGTTGTCAAACCTCTCTGATTACTGCACCAGCGCCATCACTTGGTCGGCATCTGGCGTTGAGTTGTAGTGCCATTTACCTTTTACTGTGCCGTCTTTGAGTAGCCACAGCCCAGGGTTTGAGCGAGCGATGGTTTTGAGAACAGTTGCATCGGCATAATAAAAAGGAACATCTAACTGATGTGCTTTTTTGATTTCGTTGATAGCTTTCTCACTTTCTGAGGTTAGTATGAGCGGCTGAATATTTGTTTTTTTGAGTGCTTCAATCAACTTTCGCATCTCTGCCAGGCTGGCTACGTTGAGTTCGGTTGAGTTTTTGATAATCAGCATTAACTTTGTTCCCTTGAAGGTTTCTGCTGTAAAATCGCCACTGTCGTTCCATACTTTGTAGTCTGTAATTTTGGGGCGAGCCTCTTCGTTTACCAACACCATTTCTTTGTATTTGTAGGTTGTGTCGGTTGGGTATTTTTCAAATTCAGTTGTTCTACCATCTTTTTCCATGATGTATTTGTAGCGCAGTGGCTCAGACGGTAGCATCTGGGCAGGTATGTTGTTACCGACTTTATAGGGCAAGAAATCAATAGGTGGCAAAAAACTAATGGCATAAATAGCCAGTCCCAAAGAAGCCAATGCCGACAGCGACACGATTGAACCAGTACGAAGCGACGAGTAAACATTGCGCTGCCACAATATAAATAGAATAAGTACCAACAGCACAATGTCTTTGGTAAACGAAGCCCAAGGTTTGAGTTTGAGGAAGTCGCCAAAACAACCACAGTCAGTTACTTTGTTGAAATAGGCTGAATAAAAAGTCAGAATCGTAAAGTAAACGACCATTGCCAGCAGCAGCCAGCTTGTCTGTTTGATTTTGTACGAAACCAACAACGCCACACCCAGCACCACCTCAAACACACACATAAAAACGGCAAAATGAATGGCGTAGGGCAACATTCCCGTCCAGAAACCATGCAATGAAGGCAAGTCGGCTGCAAAGACTTCAAAATATTCTTCGAGCTTGATTTGTGTACCTGTCGGGTCGTTGAGTTTGACCAATCCCGAAAAAATAAAAAGACAACCGACTGCTATACGGACTACGTGGGCAAGGATTTTCATTTGGTTTGTTTTGATATTGAACTACAAATTTATGATTAAAAAAAGTGTGGTCTTGTTAATGGGGCGTTAATGGTTTGTATTAAAAAAATCGTCAATCATAATCACGTCTCTCATGTCTTGCGGGCGTTGTGTTGTTATTTTTAGGTCTCTAAGGTCGTTTAAATGTAAAAAAAATATGGTGTTACCTTGTCCATTCTTACAACTTCTGGCTCTTTTAAAACAAACGTCAAAGTCAAAACGACTGTGAACGAAAGTGAGAATATCTAACTCATTATTGATACCAAATACCTGTGGCTGGGTATAATCTAAAAGTTTCAAATCGCCTAATTCCTCTTCTTCATAACCCATGCAAATCAGCGTTTTAATTAGGTTTTGACCATTTTCTACAGAAGGATTTATCCAAATATCAACATCGTTCGTTGCACGGTTTAGGCCATTCAAAAACATCGCAAACCCACCAATTACGATAAATGTTAGCTGGTTTTCTTCGGCACATTTACTAAAAAGCAAAAATTCATTGTTTTCTAAATCCATTCGGCTTTCTTGATAACAATCTTTCGTATCACTTTATGTTCGATTCCCATTATTTCTCTAAATTTTTTACGCTCTTCAAAAAAGCGAATAAACCGCCTATCAGGGCTTTCGGCACGACCTACGGCAAGCGACTCCAAGTAAGGGTCGTTGGGGTGGACGTATATTTTGATTTGCTTTTTCATTGTAGTTTTATCAAACAAAAAACAGCATAATTGATAATGTCCTGATAGCCAGACGATATACCCTCCGAAATAATCGTTTGGCCGAGATTGTCTTCTATTTGCTTTATTCTAAATAACTTCATTAGTATAATATCGGTCATGCTGCTCACTCGCATATCTCGCCAGGCTTCGTTGTAGTCGTGGTTCTTGTCAAACAACAAAGCCACGACTTTGGTTATTTGTTCGTTATATTTGTCGGTCAATTCTGCCGCCGTCAGCTCGGTTTTGTCGTTGCCGAGTTCTATCTGAATCAAGGCCATGACACAGTAATTAACAATACCAATAAACTCAGGCACTTCGCCCTCAGCCACTCTCGAAAACCCATTTTCTTGAATAGTCCTGATGCGCTGGGCTTTGATAAAAATCTGGTCAGTAATAGACGATACCCTCAGAATACGCCACGAAGGGCCGTAGTCTTTGTTTTTTTTTGAAAATATATCTTTACAACTTTCGATGATAGTGCGGTATTCGTGTTCTGTTTGAGACATTTGTTGAGTTACTGAATGATTGAGTGGTAGAGTTATTGAATGACTATATTCCATTTATTGTGTATCACAGACCAGAGCAATGTCCTGTGAAGACACAGGCCACGGAACAGTGGTAGAGCCATTGAATGACTATATTTTACATTAACACTTAATGATAGTAAAAGACTTTTGTTTTCTTTTGTGGCTTTTGTGGTTCAACAAAACAAAAAGACTACCAAATGGTTCGCCGATTCGATTGACAAAATACTTTTTAATTTTGCGAAATTATGAAAAAAACGTTGAATATAAACCAAAAACTCATGAACTTATCTACACCAAAGGTCATGGGTATTTTGAATGTTACCCCCGATTCGTTTTATGCGGGTAGTCGTGTACCCAAAATCGACGATTCTTTGAGGCAAGCCGACGCCATGCTGGTCGCAGGAGCAACATTTTTGGATGTTGGTGGGTATTCAACTCGTCCCAACGCCGATGATATTCCTGAAAGTGAAGAATTAGCAAGAGTTGTGCCAGTTATTAGCCAAATTACTAAATATTTTCCCGAGGCCACTGTTTCGATAGATACCTTTCGAGCTAGCGTTGCTCGGCAGGCGGTTGAAGCGGGTGCTGCTATGGTCAATGATATTTCTGGGGGAAATTTAGACCCCAAAATGTTTGAAACCGTTGCTATTTTGGGAGTACCTTATGTGTTGATGCACAGCCGAGGCAACCCCCAGACAATGGCAACACTCAACAACTATAATAACCTGACGGTCGATGTTATTTTTGAGCTTCAACAAAAAATAGCGCAGCTACGGGCATTAGGCCAAAAAGATATTGTAATTGATCCAGGTTTTGGTTTTGCCAAAAATGTAAGTCAAAATTTTGAACTCTTCAAAAACTTAGAGGCTTTCAAAATCTTGGACTGCCCGCTATTGGTAGGAATATCCAGAAAATCTATGATATGGCGCACGCTCAATATCAAAGCCGACGATGCCCTTAACGGTACAACAGTTCTCAATACACTGGCACTACACAAAGGCGCACAGATTTTGAGAGTGCATGATGTAAAAGAAGCCGTTGAGGTGGTTAAGCTGTGGAGTGCCCTAAACACCTGAAAGTTATCGTATGAGCGTAACTTTTCTAATTTTTTTGAGTAGTTTTGTATCCAATAATTGATTAGAGAAATCTGCGCTTGAAGCGAAGGCTTCTCTCGAAATACCATAACATTGCATTTTCCAAAACGACACATAGCCATACTCGGCTCGACAGGATCAATCGGCACTCAGGCATTAGAGGTTGTAGCAGCCAACACCGAGCTGTTTGAAATAGAGGTACTCTCTGCCCAAAAAAACGCTGACTTACTGATTCGTCAGGCGGCTCAGTTTCGTCCCAATGTAGTGGTCATTGGTAACGAAGACCTGTACGATAAAGTTTTTGTGGCTCTCGACCCGCTCGATATTAAAGTTTATTCGGGTGCCAAAGCCCTCGCCGAGGTAGTTCAGATGGACTGTATCGACGTAGTACTTACCTCAATGGTTGGCTACTCGGGGCTATTGCCCACGCTCAAAGCCATCGAAGCAGGCAAGCACATTGCGCTCGCCAACAAAGAAACATTGGTCGTAGCAGGAGACTTAGTTACGGCACTCGCTGCCCAAAAAGGTGTTAATATCTATCCTGTTGATTCTGAACATTCGGCTATTTTTCAGTGCTTGATTGGAGAGTTTCATAATCCCATCGAAAAAATAATACTGACCGCCTCTGGTGGGCCGTTCAGAGGCAAAACCCGTGATGACCTCCTGCACGTTACCAAAGCCCAAGCACTCAAACACCCTAATTGGACGATGGGCGCAAAAATAACCATAGACTCGGCCTCAATGATGAACAAAGGGCTGGAGGTAATCGAAGCCAAATGGCTTTTTGGGCTGCAACCCTCTCAAATTGAGGTCGTCGTTCACCCGCAGAGCATCGTTCATTCAATGGTGCAGTTTGCCGACAGTAGCATCAAAGCACAAATGGGCCTGCCAGATATGCGAGTACCGATTCAGTTTGCATTAAGCTACCCAAATAGACTAAAAGCCGATTTTCCACGTTTAGACTTCGCAAATTACCCGTCCCTCACATTTGAGGCCCCAGACTTAGAAACTTTCCGTAACTTGCCGCTGGCTTACGAAGCACTCAATCGGGGGGGTAATTTGGCCTGTATCGTCAATGCCGCTAATGAAGTAGCAGTGGCAGCGTTTTTGGAAGATAAAATAGGTTTCTTGCAAATGTCCGACCTCATCGAAACTTGTATGCAGCGTGTAACGTTTATACAGCAGCCTACTCTTGACGACTATATACAAACAGATACCGAAACAAGACGAATGGCGCAAAAATTAGTGAAAAGTGAATAACGAAAAGTGATTTTGTCCGCTTTGCGGACAACAACTGATAACCGCACGGGCAACCCCGTGATAAATGATAACTGATAAATGGAAGGACTAATTATGACAGGACAGTTGCTGTTGGCACTGTCGATTTTGGTAGGATTACACGAGTGGGGACATTACATTACGGCCAAGTGGTTTAAGATGCGAGTCAATAAATTTTATTTGTTCTTCGATTTTCTTTTTCCGTTGCCAAACGTACTAAACTTTTCGCTCTGGAAAAAGAAAATTGGTGACACAACCTATGGCTTGGGCTGGTTTCCGCTTGGCGGCTATGTTGATATTGCTGGTATGATAGACGAAAATAAAGATGCCTCGCAACTCGAATCTGTGCCGCAGCCTTGGGAATTTAGGTCAAAACCAGCTTGGCAACGTCTTATCGTGATGTTGGGTGGCGTTACTGTCAATGTCATTATTGGTATTGCGATTTTTGTGGGTATGGCACTTTATTATGGTCATGATTACCTCAAAGCCAGCGATGTAAAGTATGGCATAGTAGCCCAGCAATTTGGTAAAGAAATAGGCTTGAAAACAGGCGATAAAATTATTGCTATCAATAGTAAGCCTTTTGACGATTTTGCCGATGTTAGAAAGGTATTTATCGAAAACAACAGTAACTATACAGTCGAACGCAACGGTGAACAACTGACAGTATATGTACCAAACAATTTGATTGATAAAATATCAGACAAAAAAAATATCAGACAATTTGTAGAGCCTATTGAGCCTTTCAGAGTCGGTGAGGTTGCTCCAGCTATGCCAGCAGCCAAAGCAGGCTTGAAAACAGGCGATAGTATTGTGGCTATCAATAATCAACCTGTGCGGTTTTATCATGAGTTACAAGATGTATTGCTGAATAACAAAAATAAAGACCTCAACTTTGCCGTCAGTCGTGCTGGCCAAACTGTCAATATGGTCGTTAGGCCAAACGAAGAGGGTAAAATAGGGTTTTATCCAGAATTGTTACTCAAAACTACGCACATCGACTATGGCATTGGCGAAGCTCTGGTAGCTGGTACAAACAACGCCTTTAATGTTGTGATTGACAACGTCAAGGGTTTTGGTAAAATTTTTAGAGGCGAAGTAGCAGCCTCAAAAGCATTGAGTGGCCCAATCGGTATTGCCCAAATGTTTGGTGGTGTCTGGATTTGGCAAAAATTCTGGCTCTTGACAGGTATGCTATCGATGGTACTGGCGTTTATGAACTTACTGCCAATTCCTGCCTTGGACGGTGGCCATGCGCTGATTCTGATTTATGAAATGGTCTCAGGCCGTAAGCCGTCCGAAAAGTTTTTGGAAGTGTCTCAAAGTATCGGAATGTTCATATTACTTGGCCTGATGGTCTATTCGTTTGGAAACGATATTTTTAAGTTTTTTAGGTAAAATACTAATGATGAGCGAACTGTTATTAGCAACAAATAGACTATTACGAAAAAAAATAATATTTCGTAATAGCCTATTTGTTTTTTGTTTTTTGGTAACTAACGCCATACTTTTCTCTGCCTTTGCTCACGACTTTCACACCAGTATTACCAGGTTAGAATATAACGCCAAAGACAAAACGTTTGAAGTCAGCATCAGGCTTTTTACCGATGACCTCGAAAAAGCACTCCGTAAAGCAAATAACGACCCCAAAATAGTAATAGTAAACAACGACAAAAATGATAAGCTCGTTGAGCGGTATATTCGTCAATATTTTGCACTGATTACACCCCAAAAACAAAAAAAGCTATTTACCTACATTGGCAAAGAACAAGAAGGCGATGCTACCTGGATTTATATAGAAATACCTGTCAATGAGGGTATTGCTGGCTATACTATTCAAAATGCGCTTTTGCTTGATACTTTTACAGACCAAACTAATTTGGTAAATGCCAGCTACCAATCTCAAAAAAAATCTTATCTCTGCAAGAAAGATGATGTGGTGCATTTGCTTGAATTTTGAGTTTCCCCAGATTTGAACTGCCCCAAATTTATCTGGGGAATTAAAATAATAACAAAATAACTATGAATTTTATCGAAGAACTTCGCTGGCGAGGTATGCTCCATGACATGATGCCAGGTACTGAGGCGCAACTGAGCAAAGAAATGACTTCAATGTACGTGGGTTTTGACCCCACAGCCGCATCGCTACACATTGGCAATTTGGCAACGATTATGCTACTCAAACAAGCGCAGCTTTGTGGTCATAAACCTTTTGCATTGGTTGGCGGTGCCACTGGTATGGTCGGCGATCCATCGGGTAAGGCTGCCGAGCGGTCGTTTTTGTCGGAAGAGGCCCTGCGCTATAATGAAGAATGTATAAAAGCCCAGTTGTCTAAATTTTTAGATTTTGACTGTGGCGAAAACTCGGCTGAGTTGGTCAATAACTATGATTGGTTTAAGGGTATTGGTTTCTTAGAATTTTTGAGAGAAGCGGGTAAACTACTGACTGTCAATTATATGATGGCCAAAGATTCTGTCAAAAAACGCTTAGAAACAGGTATTTCATTTACTGAGTTTAGCTATCAATTACTGCAAGGTTATGATTTTTATTGGCTCTACAAAAACAAAAATGTAAGGCTACAAATGGGTGGCTCTGACCAATGGGGTAATATCACGACAGGCACAGAGCTAATTAGACGAAAAGAAAACGGCAGTGACGATGCCGCCGAATACCGTGCTTATGCGCTCACGACACCGCTCGTAACCAAAGCCGATGGTACAAAATTTGGCAAAAGCGAAAGCGGTAACGTATGGCTCGACCCAAAGATGACGACACCGTATCAGTTTTATCAATTTTGGCTCAATTGTTCAGATGCCGACTGCCCACGGCTATTGAGGGTGTTTACGCTATTGGACCAAACCAAAATTGAAAATATAGAAACCCAACACGCCAGCGCACCAGAGCAACGGCTAATGCAAAAAATACTCGCCCAAGACGTAACGACTCGTGTACATTCTGTTGAAGCCTATGAAATGGCCGTAGCGGCCTCGCAGGTGCTGTTTGGTAAAGGTACAATCGACACTTTACAAGCCATGGACGAGGCTACCTTTGTATCTGTTTTTGAGGGAGTTCCACAAACTGACATACAAAAAACAGACTTTGAAACCTGCTCAACACTAATAGATTTACTGTCGGTGGTGACCAATGGCGAGATTTATGCGTCTAAGGGGGAAGTAAAAAGAGCCATTCAAGGTAATGCCGTAAGCATCAATAAGACCAAAATAAATGATGGAGGTATGCCTCTTAATTTTACTCTACTTCTCGACAAATATGTGTTGATTGGTAAAGGAAAGAAAAACCATTTAATAAAAATAATTGCGTAACTGATTGATATATTTGCTGTTGCGTAAATTTTAATAAAAGTGCTGAAAAATATTTGTTTATTTGTACCATAAATTTGAATTTTGTCGAAGGATGGCACAAAAATTGATGACTATTTGATTAAGAATACAAAAATGTCTTTTAGTATGATAGAAATCTCTACACTCTCAAAATAGTATGCAGAAGTTAAGCCTAAACCAGTCGCTGCAACAAAAACTGTCTCCTCAACAGATTCAGTTCATAAAGCTGTTGCAGATACCAACTGCCGAACTGGAGGCGCGCATAGAGGAGGAGTTAGAAATCAATCCAGCCTTAGAAGAAGGTATGGACGAAGAAATACTAAACCAAACCAAAGAAGACGAGCAACAGTTTGAAGAGGCCAATACATTTGGAGACGACTTTGAGCCAGTTCATGACATAAGCATACATGACTATCTACATCAGGAAGAGTACGGTGGCTACAAAATGCAAGGCGATGGGGGCTACCCAGAAGAAGAGCGAGAGTTGCCGCTTACCAATCAATCTACACTACACGACAACTTAATACAACAGTTTGGGTACCTAAAATTGAGCGAAAAAGATACAATACTCGGTATTCAGTTATTGGGAAGCATTGAGTCTGACGGGTACATTAGGCGTTCGTTGCAATCGGTTGTTAATGATTTGGCTTTCTCTCAAAACTTTTATGTAACCATAGCAGAGGTTGAGCAAGTACTCAAAAAACTACAGACTTTTGAGCCTGCGGGCGTAGGGGCAAGAAATTTGCAAGAGTGTCTGTTGCTACAGCTTCAACGCAAAAACCAGCGGCTTCCCGAAGTGGTAGCAGCCATAAAGATAATAGGGGAGTATTTTGACGAATTTTCTAAAAAACACTACGAAAAAATACAAAAGCGGCTTTCGATAACCGAAGAGGTGATGAAAGATGTGATTAAGGTCATCACCAAGCTCAATCCTAAACCTGGGGCCATTGAAGGGCAAGATGGTGCGGCTCATTATTTGATTCCAGACTTTTTGGTGTCTAATACAAACGGTATTTTGGAAGTACACCTCAATTCTAAAAATGCACCAGAACTCAAAATCAGTAGGTCGTTTCATGATATGCTGGAAATGTACGACAAAAGCGATAAAACGAGCCGCAACGTCAAAGAAACGATTACTTTTGTAAAACAAAAATTAGATTCCGCCAAATGGTTTATTGATGCCATCAAGCAACGGCAAAACACATTACTCAAAACCATGAACGCCATCGTGAGCTACCAGTATGAGTTTTTTTTGGACGGAGACGAGGCAAAGCTCAGGCCCATGATTTTGAAAGACATAGCTGGACGAATTGATATGGACGTATCTACGATTTCGCGGGTAGCCAACAGCAAGTCGGTTCAGACAGAGTTTGGGATTTATTCGCTCAAATATTTTTTCTCAGAGGGTATTTCAACAGAGTTTGGTGAAGATGCAAGCAGTCGTGAGGTCAAGTCAATATTAAAAGATTTGATAGAAAAAGAGCGCAAAAATAACCCGCTCTCTGACGATAAACTCGAAAAAATATTAAACGAAAAAGGCTACAACATTGCCCGCCGAACGGTAGCCAAATACCGTGAGCAACTCAATATACCAGTAGCCAGACTTCGTAAACAGTTATAGAAAACACAATGAACAAGGCTTTTACTGCCACCACGGTTTCGGTAGTTTTTCACCCATTACTCATGCCCAGCTTTTTGTTGGGCTTTTTGTTTTATCTGTCTCCAGAAGTCGTAGGTGTCGACATTATTGGTCTAAATGGCCGTCTGAGCCTGTGGGCTTTTGTGTTTGTTGCTACCTTTGTTTTACCATCGCTTGCAGTTTTTTATTTGTACCGGGCCAAGCTGATAGATAGTATGCAATTAAAAAAACTATCAGACCGTCGTCTTCCTTATTTTTTGACGGTATGTATCTATGGTTTAGTATCTTATTTTTTTGGAATAAAAATACCCCAGACTTCGGGCCTCTCACCCGATATTGGTATAGTCTTGGCAATTATTACAGTTACGATTTTAGGTGTAGGTATTATTAGTTTATGGTGGCAAATCAGCGCACATGCCGTGGGTATAAGTGGGGCAGTAGGGGTGCTATGGGCGGTTATTGTCAAAGACAATGCCGATAGTCTGTTTTATTTGTTACTAATCAGCATCGTTGTTTGGGGGCTTGTACTTTCGGCTCGGTTATATCTCAATGCCCATACTACGGCGCAGGTTGTGGCTGGTAGTTTGCTTGGCTTTGTGATTAGTTTTGTTGCTTCGTATTGGTTGTTGTAAATTGAGCCGTCAAATCGTTATTTTAAAATACTCGTCATGTACCAAACTATTATTTATGAACTACAAGATGGTGTAGCTACCGTTACCCTCAATCGTCCCGAAGTTTATAATGCACTCAGTGCCAAACTAATACAAGAAATAACTGCGGCCATAAAAATGGCTGAGGCAGATGCCGCCGTTCGGGTTGTGGTGCTGACGGCAGTAGGCGAAAAGGCTTTTTGTGCAGGTGCAGACCTCAAAGCAGGTATGAGCGGAGGGGCAAGTTTGGGCGAAAATCTGCGGACTAACTATAATCCTATGATTGAGTCCATCAGAAATATACCCAAACCTGTAATCTGTAAATTGAATGGCTTGGCGGCTGGAGCTGGCTGCTCACTGGCGCTGGCTTGCGACCTAATCGTTGCGACTGACGATACTTACTTGTGCCAAATTTTTGTGAACATTGGCCTCATGCCCGATGCAGGCTCAACTTTTTTCTTGCCCCGACTGGTGGGTATGCAGCGTGCTTTTGAAATAGCAAGCACAGGCCGAAAAGTACCCACAACCGAGGCCGCTCAATTAGGACTGATTTACCAAGCCGTATCAAGAACAGAATTAGAAAACACTGTTGGCCAATTAGTTGATTACTATAAGAACGCCCCAACGCAAGCCATTGGTGCTATGAAACGAGTTTTCAATCAGTCGTATCAGTCAGATTTGGCTCAAATGCTCGAACTCGAAGCCATAAACCAAGACCAACTCGGCCGCTCACACGATGCGGCAGAGGGTATAATGGCATTTTTACAAAAACGAAAAGCAGTTTATAGAGGCCAATAGAAATGTGTGCTATGGGTTTCTATGAGTCTATTTTTTCATTCAAAATACCTTCCCATTTTTGATACACTTCGTTATATTGCGCTTGTTTATTAGGGTCTGACTCACAAGTTTCTATTAAGTTTAGACCATCAAAAGCAGTTTTAAAATCGTACATTCCTACGCCAATTCCTGCCCCTCGGGCTGCACCTTGTGCGCCGTCGGTGTCGTAAAGTTCAATATTTGCACCTGTTGTGTTGGCAAATGCTTCTCTAAAAACAGGACTCAAAAACATATTAGCACGCCCAGCCCGAACGGTCTGAGTACTGACACCCATTTGCCGCATGATTTTTAGGCCATATTCCAAAGCAAAAACGATACCCTCTTGAGCTGCTCTAAACACATCAGCATTTGAGTGGATATTAAAGTTAAGCCCCTGCAAATGAGCGTCTAATTGCCGATTGCCGAGCATACGCTCTGCCCCATTACCAAAAGGCAAAAACGATAAACTTTTCGCTCCGATTGGGGCGGTAGCTGCTAAGTCGTTCATGGCAGAATAGTCCAAGCCACCCGCCAAACGACGTAGCCAACTGTTCAAAATACCCGTGCCATTGACACACAACAATACTCCATTGCGCTGTGCCTGTGCGGTACTATTGACATGAACAAAACTATTGACCCGAGAATAGGCATCAGAGCGAGGCTCGGCATTGATACCATACACAACGCCTGACGTGCCTGCCGTTGTGGCTACTTCGCCTGGGTTGAGTACATTCAACGAAAAAGCATTATTGGGCTGGTCGCCAGCACGGTAGCTAATGGGTGTGCCTGCTTTTAGTCCCAAAGTCTCCGCCGCCGACTGTACTAATTGCCCAGAAGAGCCAAAAGTGGGTACAATGTCGGGTATCAAACTACGGTCAATGCCATAATAGTCTAATAGTTTTTGTGAAACTTGTTGCTGGTCGAAGTCCCAAAAAATGCCCTCCGATAAACCCGAAATGGTAGTATTGATTTGGCTTGTCATTTTCATAGCAATAAAATCACCGGGTAACATTATTTTATGAATCTGCTCATATATGTCGGGTTGGTGCATTTGTACCCATTTGAGTTTGGAAGCCGTAAAGTTACCAGGCGAATTGAGTAGGTGTTTCAAACAATAGTCAGCCCCCAATTCTTCAAAAGCCTGATTGCCAATGGCTACCGCTCGGCTGTCGCACCAAATGATAGCCGGGCGCAATGGTTTCCAATTTTTATCGACCACTACCAAGCCGTGCATTTGGTACGAAATACCAATACTGGCCACGAGTTCGGCCTCAAACGGACACTTGGTTTTTAGTTTTTGAGTGGCTTTTACCAAATTGCCCCACCACTCGGGTAGCGGTTGCTCTGCCCAGCCACTTTGCTCGGCAATCATAGCCATTTCAGTATCGGGCGATGTAGCCGAAGCAACCGCCTTACCTGTTTCGATGTCGAGCAATGTAACTTTGACAGACGAGCTGCCCAAGTCGTATCCTAAAAGGTATTTCATGTTTTTTTGATTCTTATTTTTGGCCAAATATAGCTAAATTGCCTGTTGAAATCCAATTTGCTAAAACACAGTTCTTGAATCTATGCACACACACGACCACGATACGCACCACGAACACCATTTTACAAGTTCGGACTTCATTACAGATGTAGTGATTGGTATGGCCGACGGCCTAACTGTACCCTTTGCGCTGGCCGCAGGTTTGAGTGGGGCTGTGAGTAGCAATGCCATTGTCGTAACGGCCGGTATAGCCGAAATCGTGGCGGGTTCGATTGCAATGGGTTTGGGTGGGTTCTTGGCAGGCCAAACCGAAGTTGAGCATTACGAAGCCGAACTAAAACGTGAATATGATGAAGTGGCGCGTGTGCCTGAGCGAGAAAAACAAGAAGTACGTGAGGTATTTGCCGACATGGGTTTTCCCGAAAAACTACAGTATGAAATCGCCGAAGAACTGAGCAAAGACAAAGATAAATGGGTGGACTTTATGATGAAATTTGAACTTGGCCTCGAAAAACCAGACCCAGCCCGTGCCAGAAATAGTGCGCTCACAATCGGTATTTCGTATATTGTTGGGGGACTTGTGCCGTTGTCGCCTTATTTTTTTACAGATACTCCCAACGAGGGCTTGGTGTGGTCGTGTGTGGCTACATTAGTTTGTTTGTTTGTCTTTGGGTATTTCAAAAGCAAAGCCACAGGCCAACCACCGCTTTTTGGCGCACTCAAAGTTACGCTTATTGGGGCTGTGGCTGCTGCTGCTGCATTTTTTGTGGCTAAGTTGTTTTGACAATTATTCCTCTTCGCCCACACCTTTCATCAGCTCGGCCTCCAAAAGTTGTGCGCCTTTTATGACAATTTTTTGTGAAGCCGCAAAATTTTGCGGCTCTATGGCTATATATCCATTTTCTGCATAACCCAAGCGTACCAAAACTCGCTCATAATGAAGCGGTTGGGTTTCGATAAAAATATAAGCTGTTTCGCCTTTGCGGACAATGGCCGACTCTGGTAGTGTTTGTGCCAAACGGTTGCCTACGTCAATTTTGGCTTTGATATATTGACCCAAAATCAAACTTTGCGTATTTGGTGCTTCGCCAATTACTTCGATGGTGCGAGAGGTAGCATCAAAAAACCTGTTGATACTGGCTACCTTACAAGTAATAGATTGCCCTTCGACACTAAATAGCTGACCGACTTTAATTTTTTGTGCATCTTTTTCAAATACTTTCAGACCAAAGTGAGCGTGCTGAGTACCTGCTATTTCAAACAATACATCGGTTGAGCTGACAGACTTACCGATATTGACACGAATAGATTTAACAAAACCAGTAATCGGTGAAACCACAGAAACAATAGACTTGACGGTCTGTGAATTGGGTAAAATACCAATCATTTTTAGTTTAGTTTCCAATGCGCTGGCCATTGACTTTATGCCGTTGTATTCGGCTTCGGCTTGTTGTAGTTTTCGTTTTGCTCCAACTTCTTCCAAGTCCAGCGTTTTTTGTCGTTGTAGTTCTTGCTCTTGCAGCCGCAACTTGCTGAGGGTCTGCTGGTAATCTTGTTGAAGCTGTACCAATTCCATACTTTCTACGCTCCCCAGTGCCTGTCCAGCCTTGATGCTCTGGCCAATTTCGACACCAATCGATTTGATGTAACCCGCAATCGGAAAACTGACCGAGGCGGAGTTTTGGGGTGCGGCTTCGAGCGTACCATTTGCGCTCACGTACTCGTGTAAAGTACGGGTTTCAAAACTACCCATCTCGATACCAAAGGCTTTGGTTTGCTCTGTCGAGAGCGTAATTTGGTCGGTGGGTGCTTGTACTTCGGTTGTTTCTTCGGCTGGCTTGGTGCAGCTTGCCAAACAAATTGTAATAAGTATAACGCTTAGGTTGTTTTTCATTGTTTTTGGTTAGTAACGTGTAAATAATAAGTTGGTCTAATTTAAGTGTTTATAAAAATCTGATTATTAGGCTCTTACATTTACGCATTTTTGCATTTTATTATTTACGCATTACTTAGTCGTGGGTAACATAATTTTTTCTATCTGAATCACTATCAGACTATAATTCAACTGGTTAGCTAAATAGTTTTCTCTGATTTGAGCTACTTGTTGTACATTCTGAAAAAACGTTACATATTCAATATCGCCTGCTCGAAAGGTTTTGAGTGCCGTACTGACCAATAAATCAGCCTGTGGCAAAGCCGATTTTTCGTAATAATCCAACGCTTTTTCGTACTTCTGTTGTTGTTGTTCCAAAATATCTAAATTGACCTGCAACTGTTTGAGCGTAGTTTGTAGCTGGCTTTCAGTTACTTGTTGGTTTATTTTGGCGGCCTCGATTCTGGCTTTTTGGGCTTTATTAAAAATCGGTATCCCGATGCCCCCCTGCAAAAACGTATAGCCATATTCTTTTGTAACAGACTGATTGGCAATACCCAACCGCCAGTCGGGTTTTTGCCGTTGTTTTTCGGTTTCGGTCAAATTACTATTTACTTCGCCTTGCTGTTTTAGTACCTCAATCAACGGGTTTGTTTTTTCGTAATCAACAGACCTTAAAATAGATATGTTTCTTTTTAGAGCTGTCGTTGTGTCTATTTGTAAAGATTCAGCCGTAAAAAGTAAGGCTTGTAAGTTGCGATAACCCATATTCAAATCGGCTTGCGAAGCCGCTATTCGATTTTGAATTTCTCGTAATTGGGTCTCAATCGACATTGCTTCGAGTTTATTGGTTTCGCCTGTTTGGTAGCGCACCCGTGCTGCCTTGGCTGCTGTCTGATAGAGGCTATCTTGCTGTGTCAGTAGGCTTTTGAGTTTATATTGAAACAAAATTTGATAATACTGCTCCTTGACTCTATACGCCAGTTCGTTTTGTTCCAGTCCCAATCGTTTTTCTATCAGCCCAACTTGGCTTTGTAGCAGTTTTTCTTGCGATTTATAAACCGCACGACTCGCAAACGGCTGAATAAAACCTAATGTATAGTCCAGCGGTCTGCTTTGCGTTTGGCCGAGTTGTAGGTCAAGCCCAGCACGAGGAATATCATAAGCGGCAGGCACTAAGGCACGCTGCCCCACAATCTCTAACTGTGTAGTTTTGAGGTTTCCATTGTTTTTGGTAGCCATTTCAATAGCCTGACTGACTGATAGTTGGCTAAAAGATGGTAGTGGTAAAATACAAAGCAATGCCAAGAAAGGTACTATAAATATTTTTGACGTCTGCATAGTTGCATAATTGTTTAATTTGAAAATTATGTTGCTGTCGGGTGTTTCCACCCGACAGTTTTGAGTTATCGTAAGTTGTTTTCACCCAACAATCATGTACTCAAAAGTATTCGTTATAGTGTGT
>JAYWHT010000065.1:0-10964 GCA_043777595.1 Spirosomataceae bacterium | reverse complement strand
GGGTTGTTAGTGTGTCCTTTCATACATTTTATCTTAGTTTCCTCAAAGTATTTTGTAAATAGTTGTTGTTTTCAAGTTTATGGCAAAATCACTAAATTGCTTTCAAGTCCTGCCGTCTGGTGCAACCTCAGCAAAGACAACCCCGTACATTTCTGAGCGGTCTCCTTTCGCAAGTCATTTTTGACACTCGCAAAAAATATAAATCCTATCGACAAATAGATTTCGCCCCCTCAGTTTGGAATATTAAAAAATGGCATTGAAAGAAAGTATCTAACTGTCAATAAACTTGACACTCCAAAAAATTGAGTTATCCACATAATAAATACAAACGTAATAAAACAATTTTTTTTTCAAGCTAATACCTTATTTAAGCATCTTATTTAAAAACCTTATTTAAT
Source organism: Spirosomataceae bacterium (assembly GCA_043777595.1). Classification (GTDB taxonomy): domain Bacteria; phylum Bacteroidota; class Bacteroidia; order Cytophagales; family Spirosomataceae; genus JAYVJH01. The sequence continues at coordinate 10,566 of JAYWHT010000065.1, read as the reverse complement.
TATCTTATTTAAGTATCTTATTTAGGCTGCGGTAGTCTTGCGGTAGTAGTTGCGGTAGTGTTGCGGTACTTCATAAAAACTCTTATTTAAGCTGCGGTAGTGTTGCGGTAGTGTTGCGGTAGTAGTTGCGGTGAGTTACCCGCATATTCCTAATCGTTTTTTTACTGCTCTGATAGCCTCTTTTTCGGAGGTCTTTTTTTCTTTCAGCTTGTACGACTTCTTATTTTTTTCTACGGCCTCTACCAGTTTATCATGCGGTATAACAAACGAAAAGCAAAAACCCCTACTTCGACTACTGTAATATTCCAGTCCCCAATTCAAACACAACTCCTGCCTAATAATTTTCTCAGTTAGCTGGTAACGTATTTTTTGAGGCGTGGCAAAGTTATCAAAATACGGGATTTTAACTTTTGCCTCCTTAAATTCACGATAGGTGTTATACCCTGCCATACGTGACATTAAATGTTCGTTGTTGGTCTTCGTGTATGCCTTTGTGCCGAGTATCGAACGAAGACCACAAAAAGCCAAAAAAGTAGCTACCTCAAACTCTGTTCGGGGTTTATCACAAACCTCAAAAACAATATCTCTATTTACGCTCACCATCGTACAGTTTTGGCCGTGTCTGTCAAATAAGCCTTTTCCGTGCCTGAGTGCTTGTTCGGCATAATTAAACTCAATCCCTATAAATGCCTCAGCTTCTTTAACGTCCTCAACCTCCGTATATTTGACATAAAAAGCGTAATACATAGCATTGTAGCATACGTTACGAATATCTGTAAACGCTCCCTGTAAAATAGCTATTGGAAAAGTTAAATAGCTTGTTTTAGTCTTTTCCATTATTGAAACAAATTTAGTTGTTGAGGTTGTTTAGGGAATAAATTACTATCGGTCGTAATGTACCACGCTCTAAACCCCGTTTGTTGGCATCGGTCTTTTTTGATTTCGGCCAACTTGCCACACTTTTCTAAATCTCGTTTGTATCGAGTAATACACTTTTGAGGCACACCCGTAGCACTCGTTACCATTGAGGCCGTGGCTACATTGTTCTGCAAATACTCAAATATGGTTTCGAGTTGTGTACTATGTTTTTGATTTTCTGATATATTTGTCATGTCAATAAAATTTAGTTGTTGAGGCCGTTACCATGCTGAGGTAGCGGCCTTTTGGTTTTATGATTTAGACTTCTTGTTTATGTAGTCGTCAAACAACGCTTTAAAACTCTCAAAGTCCGACACTATCAAGTACGCCCCGCCCGTGGCCTGTATTCTTGCCTCTACGGCCTTTTGTGCTTCGCTCTGAACATCACACCCCCGTTTGATTTCTATGCCAACCATGCGCCCGTAAAGGCTGGCCATTACATCGGGTAATCCTGCCATGCTTTTGTTTTGAACCAACCCCACCCCCTCCTTGTAAATGCCTTGCGTACTAATACGCCACGCATCGCATCGGTCGTGCGCTTTGATGTACGCTATCACTTTGTCGGTCAGTACAGTTGTTGGGTTGGTAGCATTGCGGTTGGCACGGGGCTTGTATTCTGGATTGTCTTTGTACGTCCCCGTGGCCATACAATACTGCTGTTGAGGTTGAATACGTTTAGCCATTGCTTGCCCCCTTTCTGGTTATCATTTTTGGGCTGGCCATTACTTCGCTATACTTGTATCGTACCATATTGCCAATACGGTAGCCCGTTAGTAGTCCTTTGCGTTCCCAGTCCCAAATACTGACCTCAGTGACGCCAAAAATCTCAGCAACTTGTTTTTTTGTTAGGAAACGCTCTGGGTCGGGAGCGACCGCTGGAGGGGGAGTGTGTTTTTTGAGTTTTTGCTCAATTTTGGTTTCAATCGAAGTTATTAAATCCTCAACCGTGCAACCTTGTAAAATAATACTTTGCATTGTGCTTCTGTTTTAAAGTAAAGCACAAATTAAAATACATAAAGTTTTTAAATTAACAAATTTGTCCCAACTGTACACTTTTGGCGCAAGATGGCACTAATTGGCACTGTTTTACACTACCCAAACAAGTTTTATACTAATATTTAACGGGGTGTAAAGAAACTTTACACCCCGTTTCTGCTTTTAAATTTTGTAGTCAAATCTTATTCAATGACACTAATAACTGATATTTTTAGCCTCCGCCATTTGTTGTGCCATGCTTCGTATATCAGAAACGAACGCCTCTACCAACTTGGTAGTACCTTTGTAGGTAGCATCAAAAACAGTTACCTCTACTTTGATATTGCAAAGTTTAACAAGTATGTCATCGTCTGACAAATCGCTATTTAACAATTCATTTATTGCCTCACCAATAAGACAAAACGGCCACGCTACGCCCTCAACTTGTACCAGATTTTTCATGTTTTTTTGTGTTTTTTACTTGGTAGCAACAAAAAAACGGTGTTGCCTTTGCCGTTGCTCAATCCAATCAAGGACGATTGTGTTCAAACAATCACGGTAAGTACAACACCGTTTATAGGTATCGACATAGACGAAATGACATAAAAAATGCCACTAACTTTTCAGCGGCTTGCACCGCCCTTGATTGTAATTGAGCGTTGCAAGGATACAGACTATTAACATTAAAAACAAATATTTCTAATGTTAATTTTAATATTGTTTTTAATAATGTGGTTTCGGCAATTTGTCGGGGTAGTTAAATGATTTATAACAATAGCCGTATTTCGCATTTTAACGGCCAAATACGGCTCTGTTTGGCTTTTTTAAGAAACCCATACAAAAAACATTTTAACGGCCTCAAATGGCACGTTTAGTGCCATTGCGTACATTTTACGGCTTTACACCTCTTCCCCACGGCCAAACCCTATCAATGTCCTTTCGGTGTTGGTGTTTATCATGTAGTCGAGTGCTTCGTACACGTCTTTAAAACGCTGGTCTGTGCTGGCCTCTAAGGCTTCGATTTTGTGCTGGAGGTCTTTGTGGTCGGTCAAGTGTTTGCGAACGGCCACAAAGGCACGCATTATGCTAATATTTACGTCTATCGCTTTGTCGCTCCTCAGCACTCCCGACAACATCGCTACGCCTTGCTCTGTAAAGGCAAAGGGTGTTATCTGAATATTGCGTTTGCTTTGGTTTGGGTATGTGGTCACAAATTGTGACCGCATACTATCCCACTCCTCAACCGAAAGACGAAACATAAAATCGGACGGAAACCGCCTTACATTTCGCTTTACTGCTTGGTTCAATGCCTTTGTTTCAACTTCATACAGTGCGGCCAAATCGTAGTCTAACATTACCCTCTGTCCTCTTATTTCAAAAATCGTGTTTTGTAGCGTGGCTACTTCAATCTCTAATCGTTCCATCGTTTTCTATTTTGGTTTTAGTTTTGGTATTCTCTAATAATTTCAGCGTGCTTGTTTGCTGAGGTTTTGATGTAGCCCATAAACGCCTTTTCGGTGCGGTGTCCCGTTATGGCCATAATTGACATCGTGGGCGTGCCACGCTCGTAGGCATTTGTTGCAAACGACCTCCGCCCCGTGTGGCTACTCACCAACTGCCATTTAGGTCTTACGTCTTCAATCGTTTTGCCGCCTTTGGTTATCGACCTTGTTACAAGTACCTGCAAACTTTCGACCATTTCGGTAATTTCTTTCAGATAGTCGTTAAATTTCTGGTTACTGATTGGTTCTGGTAGTTGGCCGTTGTATTTGTCAAGTATCGCCCGTACTGTTCTATGTATCGGAATCGTTACACGGTCTTTGGTCTTAAACTGTATAATGTCAAAATTTTCACCGTCTTTGCCCTGCCGTATGTCCTTTGGCTGTATAGTCGTAAAATCGCTATGCCTCAACCCCGTGTAGCAGCCAATCAAAAACAAGTCTCGCACACGGTCGAGGCGGGCGTTTGCGCTGAGGTCAAGCCGTTCAATATCGAGTAGTTCCGCTTCATTGAGGTAAACACTATCCGATTCTGTTTCAATGGCCTTAAACCCCTTGCTTTGGTATTTTAGATTTACGTTTACGCCCTCCTGTGTAGCTGAGTTCAAAAACGTTTTTAATGTACTCACGTGCTTACCCATCGTAGCGGGCGTATAGTCTTTGGTTTTGGCCATGTACGAACTAAAATCACTATAAAAACTCAAATCAATCGTATCGAAGTCAATAGCGGTTTTGTATTTGGTCTGAAAATCAGAAAGAAGTTTAAAAGTCGTCTGGTAGCGTTGCACGGTTCGAGTGTTCACCTGTTTGCCGTCAATTAGCCTCCGCCCGTTTGTAGAATCTACGATAATTTGTTGGATATACTTAAATAGCGTAATCCGTTCGACCTTTGGGGTCAGATAGTCAATGATACTTTGCGTTAGGTCGTCTTTGGTGAGTGTAGCGTTTTCGGTAATGGTAGCCCGTACAAATAAATCTAAGTCGTGGGCAAATTGTTCTACTTCGTTACGGCCATTCAAAAACCTATTTACCTCCGCCTCAATCGTTTGCTTTGGCAAATGTCTTTTGGAATCTACCAACTTAGAAAGTTTGTACAGATACCCGTTTGTGAAGCTGATAATGTCGTACCCGCTCAACTGCCATTTTTGAAGCATGGCCGAGGGTAGTACTACCTGAGGGAGTGCCAACTGACTAACCTCCCCTTTTTTAAAATTCCAATGTTTCGGTAAAATTTTGATACCAGTAGATACCCCCACTTGTTCAACCCCTACCCTCAAACCAATATAAATGTATTGAGGCACTTTGTTGGTCTTTTTTCGTAGGTATAAAAACGCTTTTGCCATTTGAAAATCAATTTAGGTTCGACTACCAAATATACTGCTACAATTCGATTTGTTAAGCGTTTGTTAAGCGTTTTCCTTAACTTATTCTTATTTATCTTAATTTATTTTAATCTACTTAGATTCAGACTAAAATGTAACTACATTAAAATCAGTAAGTTATGTATGTTTTGGGGGTGTATGACAAATATCAACATTAAGTAGGTTCGAGTCCTGTTCCCGCTACATTTTTAAAAGCTAACACGTTGAAAATCAATATGTTAGCTTTTTTTAATGCCCTATTTGTGAAGCGTATTCTGATTTGAGCGGCTATTCTTCATCTTACAATCAAGCGATTCTCTCTTACCTTTTTTTGATGAAAAATTAAATCTAATTGCCATTAGCTTTTTATAAGAGTATATAAATAGTGAAAAACGAAAAATATTTCAATCAGCAAATAACGAGATATTAAAAAAAACCAAAATACCGTTTATTTATACAATACTACTTAAATACTAATGAAGACTTATGCCGGAATCGCTCGTGCGGTTAAAAATGTAGAGTATTGATTGTTAGAAAATTACGTTCTTTTTTGCATAAATAAATTGATATTGCAACAATCTCGGTAAAATTTCAATATGGTTTTCGATGCTAAATAGTAGATGTGAAAAATAAACAAAATTTAACGCTACGGTTTTTTGTTTTATAGTAAGCGTAAATTGACACATAATTTTGATTTAAGTCGGCGAGGGATTTTTTTACAGCATCGTTTAATTTGATTCTACAAAAACCTCTCCTCTACTCAACAGCCTCGCCGTGCGAATCACGCCCGACTTTGTGACGATGAGTGATGAGTGATGAGTGATTTCGTATTCGAGATTTACTGTAAACTCACCAGAAGGGTGTTCTATTGAGAGTGATGAACGATGAACGATGAATGATGAATGACTCTTTTCACTCATCACTAAATAAGCTGTTGCCACGCTCACCGCTGCCAAAACACCAATAGCTTCATGCACCACGTGCGGAATAAACATTCGGGTATTGACAGTCCCGCCATTTTGAGGTGGCGAAATCAAGCACATTTTTGGAATCGTTTGCTGGCTCACATCGCCTAAGTTCATTAAATATCCAGCTTGCAAACGTATATTTTCGATGCGTTTTTTTAAATTTTCGTTGGCTTCCAAAACCTCGATACTTTCGTTACCCATCAACCCAAAATCAGATGCCTGCATGATAACCACAGGCATACCGTTGTCAATACAAGTGGCTTCGATGCCGTCAATGATGTCTTTTTGGTTGCCTGTGGGCAGCAATGCCCCGCAAGTTGAGCCAACTGTATCTAAATAATTGCAAATGATGGGTGCGGCTGTACCTACCACGCCATCAATTTTGGTATCGCCAGCGTAGTTTATTTTTTTGTTGGGCGTTTGTACGACTACTTCGCAGATTCCACCCGTATTGACGATATTTATCTTGGCCGACGTTGTGTCTTCTTGTGCGGCCATCATACCCGATTCTATGGCAAAGGGTAGCACTCCTGCCAAAATATTGCCACAAGTTTGAGTAGTGCTTACTCGCCCTTTACCCACCACAACTTGAATGAAATAGTAGTCTAAATCGCAATCTGGGTTGTCAGAAATACTCACAATGGCTACTTTGCTCGTCAAAGACGCTCCTCCACCCAAGCCGTCTATTTGGCGAGGGTCGCCCAAGAGTGAGCCTTCCATGGCTTTGATAATCAGCTCATTGCGCTGTGTTTCATCGGTTGGCAAATCTTCGGCATTGAAGAACAGACCCTTTGAGCTACCGCCACGGATTTGATAATAGGGGATTTTTTGCATTGTTTGGGAGGTAAAGATGATAGCTAACCAACAAATTTTTCATAATTATTGGTATCTATTATTTCAGAACTATTTATAGAATAGGCTTGTAATATCGAGGCTGGTATTTTTGCATTATTGGCTTTCCACTTAAATTCAAATAAATGCAACGCTCCATCGTATTCTTCAATATAATCTACTTCGGCTTGGTCAAAAGTTCTCCAAAAATAAGTATTGCAATAGTGTTTGTTATAGTTGTTGCGTTTCAGTCTTTCGCTGATCAAAAAATTCTCCCACAATGCCCCTTTATCATTTCTTAATGCCAATGGATTAAAATTGTTGATGATAGCATTGCGGATTCCATTGTCGTAAAAATATATTTTCTTGGTTTTTTTTATTTCATTTCGCAAATTTCTACTCAGGGCATTTAATTTGAAAACGACATAAGACTTTTCGAGTAAATCTATATATTTTTCTACTGTGGCAGAGTTTATGTTGCCGATGGTATTAGCCAATTCGTTGTAAGAAACCTCGCTCCCCACCTGCAAAGCCAACGCCAAAAGTAATTTATCTATTACCGAAGATTTTTTTATGCCATCATATCGCAATAGGTCTTTATAAAGGTAGCTGTTCGTTATTTCTTTCAATACCTCTTTTTCATTCCCCAAATTGTTTATTACCTCGGGGTAAGAGCCATAAAGCAAGCGGTTTTCTAAGCATCTTTTTTCTTCTAATAGTGTGGTATTTTGCACCATTTCCGAAAAACTAAGGGGAAATAAATGGTACTCTTTTTTTCTGCCCGTTAGTGGTTCGTTGCTTTTTTGCAATAACTCAAATGCCGAAGACCCCGTGGCTATTATTTGTAGGTTGGGGTTGGTGTCAATAACTAATTTTAATTTTAGCCCGATATTTTCTACTTGCTGTGCTTCGTCAATAATGATTAACTGAGCACTGCCAAATAATTGTAAAAGTTGGGTACTTGTGGTGGCCGTTTCGAGTTGTTGTTTTATATCTAGTTCATCGGCATTGAGCCACAAATGTTTTACTACATTGTTTTTGACTACTTCTCGCAACAGAGTTGTTTTCCCAATTTGCCTTGGCCCAATGAGTAAAATAATTTTGTTTTTGAATAGATTTTGCTCAATTTGTTGTTGAATTATTCTCGAAATCATTGTTTTTTTGATTCAAAGATAGCGTCATTTGTTTTGTAATCAAAAAATTAAGCCTAATATTTTGATTACAAAACAAATATTAGGCTTAATTAACTAATTTCGTCAAATTATCCCTTGCCGCTTTGCTCATAATGAGGTCAATAACTCCCCCATTGGGGGCGGGGGGGGCTAATTCTATTACTGCCTCCATTTCGTCTTTTCGGCGTTTGGCATGGGTGCGGCTACCTTCTACAAAACGGTCAATTATGTCATTATTTCCACCAATCAAAGAGTTAATTTGACCACGAATATAGCTTTCCATGCCAAAGGCTTTGCCTGCTTCCATGGCTTCGCAAACCACGGCCGCTATACCTTTATAAACGATTGAGCGTAAGAGTTTTCGGGTGGCCGCATCGCCAATTTTGCTGTTTTTAAGAATCTCAATATCTAAATTCAATGGTTTTATGGCTTCTGAAAACTCAGCAGTAAATTCGCCAGAGGCCAGCAAAGGCGTAAAAATACCTTTGGGCGGCACGGGTGCCATGATGGCGAGGTCTATCACTTTTACGCCCGAAGGTCTTAGAATTTCTGCAATCGCTTTTTTCTTTTCAGGGCCCGAAGTATTCATTTCGCAAAAAAACTGGTGGGGCTGCAAAACACCACTCAATTCGTGTGCGATTTCGACTGAAACTGACGAAAGATTCGTACCAAAAATAATGTCCGCATCTTGGACAGCTTCGGCATTGCTGTTTTTGACGGTAATTCGTTCGTCTAATTTCCGGACGGGATTGGGGTCATACCCTGTTACGCTTACGCCCATTTTTACTAAATCGTTGGCTAAGTGTGAGCCAGCTTCGCCGAGGCCGAGGATTGCAATTTTCATAGTGATGAGTGATGGGTGATGAACGATGAGTGATGGGTGATGAACGATGAGTTTTTCTATTCTCATCGTTCATCTCTCATCGTTTATCACCCATCGTTCATCACTCATCGTTCATCTCTCATCGTTAAAAGTCCACCCATAAATATCAATCGAAACCCGTCCTTTTCTTAGCTCTTCACGGGTATGTTCTTCTTTGGCCTCACGGGCGGTGGCTTTTTCGATGACTTCTTCGATTCGATTTTGAGGCACAATCACCACGCCGTCACGGTCGCCTACCACAATATCGCCAGGGTTTATTAGTACATCGCCAATAATAATTGGTTCGTTGAGCGTACCATCGCCGTGGTTAGATGTGCCTCTGATGCACAGACCTCGGCTAAAAACAGGGAAACCCATGGCTTCGATGTCATCGGCATCACGCACGCAAGCGTCTATTACCAAGCCATTTATGCCTTTGGTTTTTGCGCCGAGGCTCATTAAATCGCCCCAGTAGCCCGCTTCATAGAAACCCGAACAGTTGGCAATCAGCACATCGCCTGCTTGGGCATAGGCGTAAGCACGGTGCAGTAATACGTTGTCGCGGGGCATGGTTTGTACGGTATAGGCTGGGCCGCATACTTTCATACCTTGGGCAATGGGCTTAATAGCCGAAGGCAAAAAGCCGATATTGCCGAGGGCTTCGCAGATGGTGGCGGTACTGAACGATGAGAGATGAGAGATGAGAGATGAATCCATTACTTGTTTAGGTTTTGTTTCCTTGTCAAAATCGAACTTCTTAGTAGCCGCATAATTTCTTCGGCATCGATTTTCATTGACTCAAATTCGGGTTGGTTCAAAAAATTTGTTGCTTGTAAAAGTTCAAGCCAATAGGTGGTTTCTGCCACTTCTTTTTGTGCAACAGCAAGTTTATGAATAAAGTCTAATCCACTTTCAGCATTCATTGCTTCACGAACCATTGCCCCAGGATTTGTTCCACAGCGAAGTATTTGCTTGCTCATCACAAATTCTTTCTTTTCTTCTATCAAGTATTTATACAACTTCACCACCCGAATAGCAAAAGCAAGTGTTTTATCTGAAAGAATGCTTCCTGTTTTCATAAAATTACTTTGGGTTTAAAAAAATTTCAAACTTCATCACCGCACGAGCGTCATCGTTCATCACTCAAAAAATCGAATTCACTACCCTCGGCACGTGGCTCTGAAACGCCTCGGCATATTTTACTTCTTTTTGCCCCGAAATACGGCGGGCGTGGTTGGCTCTGCGGCTTGCCAATTCGGCATAATAATCTACCAAATAATTTTGTGCGCCCATACAATTCATAGCTGCTATTTTTTTGTCAAAAACACTCGAAATATCCAGAAAAGTATCGGGTTTAAAATCGCAGATTTCGGGTTGATGTGGCTCAAACGAATACCAAGCGGGCGGGTCAATATTTTTGAAAGCACTTGCCACCCCCGCCCCGCACGAGAGCAACCTTGCCCGCTCGGTGGCTTGGTAGGCTAATGGGTGGTCGGGGTTGAAGGGGTCTTTGGCGGTGTGGGTTAGAATTACTGTCGGTTCAAAATCGCCAATGATTTGGGTGAGTTGCGCTATTCTTTCGTCCGAAATCAACATCGGATAGTCACCCCAATCTAAAAACTGAACGGGCGTACCCAAAATGTCGGCGGCACGTTGGGCTTGAGCTTTTCTGATAATTTTAACGCTTTCTTCCGTCCGATTGGGGTCTTCTTTCCAGAGTTCGCCGCTTTCGCCTCGCTCGCCGTAAGACATACAAACCACGAGCGTTTCGGCTTCTTGTTCTACACTTTTGGCAATAACGCCTCCCGCTCGCCAAACAAAGTCTGCACTGTGGGCGGAAATGACTAATAATTTTTTCATTTTTTTAGTGTTTTTTAATGGCAAACGGATTGTGCTAGTAGAATTATTTTGAAAAAAGGGTAAAAATGGTTATCTCAAGGTTGCAAAACCAAAATAGAGATAACCATGAACCAGATAGTA